>CAUUHT010000015.1:0-3850 GCA_963545055.1 Candidatus Nanosyncoccus nanoralicus | reverse complement strand
AGACTCATTACTCACCTTTCGTGTGATTTGATATTAACTTCAGTATTTTAACACATACTAGGGGTAAAATGCAACATTTTCTAGCTAATAATCAATCTCATATATGTCAATCTCAATTAAATCTATCATTTTCCGTATTCGCGTGTCGTCTGCCATCTCCAGCCAACCCCTACCACCAACAACACAGCCGCCAAGAATTGAGTTCAACGTATCTCTACCTAACAACACTTGCTCGTAGTTATGCGAACATCTGACCAACGCTACTTGCAAATTACCACAAAATGGCGACGCTGATAAAAATTGCACATATTCCATGAATTCGTTCTTTAATTGATGGACTATACTGCCGTCTTTCTTGGATATCCCAAGGAACGTTCGATAGCCGACCGACTTTGACGCCTCCGACCACTGATCGCCACGATCATACACTGTATGTTTTTTACGAATCATCACTAAAAAGTTAAGCGCCACAGCCTGCATGACAACCGCCGCCAGCGCTTGATCAACTGGAGATTGGATATATTTTTCATCAACCGAATATTCTAAAACGTATTCAGGAAAAAGATTTTTGGATTCTAACCCATATTTTATATATGGAGCATGAAAGAGCGTATTTACAGAGCTTTTACTATCAGCTTTGCGATATGTCATATCACTTTGTTGACGCCACGGAGAAGACTGCACTGCACTTAATTCATGTAGCAATTCATCTTGTGCTAATTCTGCCACCAAGCGATTCATCTCTATCCCACATTCGGTAGCCGCCCGCAGAGCAGCACTTCTCGGAATGTTCCATTTGTCGAACAGCCGCAGTGCTTCATTGTAAGCATCTTGCACCTCTGGGCTGTAGAATTCAACATCCATAAAACAAGTATCGCCATACGTTTTTGCCGTTAAGATAATATCGCTTGAAATAAAAAATCCTCTTCCCTGAAGAGCTTTCATAACGTATTGGGCAAGCAAATGCTCGTAAATATGAGCTAGCAAACCGTTATTTTCAACTGTTTTATATAAGGATGAGATTATCATTCTATTAGTCTCTTTGCTATCTAGGAAATACCCTCCCAGACATTTACATGACTGGGAGGGGGAACAAGTTGTGACAACAACATGCTCCTAGGATTCTAGGGACTATCCCTGACCCCTCGATTTGCTCCCGCTCTGGCTGATGGGCGCCCCGTTATGGGGATTGCTGCTACCGAACTTGGAGCTGCCGCGAGCCTGCTGTGCAGCCTTTCGGGCCGCACTCTGCTCACGGGACTGCGCACTCTTGCTGGCGCGGGGAGTGAAGTTGGGCTTCGCCTTTGCCAAGCGAATCGCCCCCTTTCTCTCTCAGATAGTCACGGTACCTCCGCAACTTATTCAATAATAGCACATGTATATCGGATTAGCAATTTTTCGATATTTATGATAGTTGGTATAATCATACTCAATGACAGCAACTATACTTTTCGCCACCAGAAACCCAGGCAAGCACGCAGAATTCGTTGCCGCGTTTCATAAATTCTCTCCGCAGACGTCAATTATTTCGTTGGCAGATTTGGACTATCAAATTCCTGACTGCATAGAAACAGGCACAACATTTGAACAAAACGCCCTATTGAAGGCACGACACGCAAGGAATTATTTACATGGAAATGACAAAAACCTGATAATTATCGCCGATGATTCCGGCATGGAAATTGAAGCCCTAAACGGCGAGCCTGGCGTATTTACAAGACGTTGGAATGGTCATGAAATGAGTGATCAAGAAATCGTAGATTATTGCCTGAAAAAGCTTGAGAATAAGGCAAATAGACGAGCGCAATACACGACGTGTCTTGTAGTAAACTTCCCTGATGGTCGTGAGGAGGCAATTTTTGGAGAAAATTCTGGTGTTATCTTAACTGAGTCACGCGAGGAATCTCGACTCAAAGGAATGCCATTTCGGGAATTATTTTTCGTACCCGAGCTTAATATGATGTTTCACGAAGTGCGCGAACTGCCGAAGTTGAAGCGCAATGGATATTCACTCGGGCATGAAGTTGCGGTCGAAAAATGTGCTAGTGTGATACAGGAAAATTTATTTGACTCTGTATAGCGGCCTGCAACTCTGCACTCTCACTTGCCCATGGAATGTGTTGGGTGAGTTCATCAACTGTTACAAATTTAGCATACCGTATCTGCTCTTCCTGTATTTGCTCTTCATCCTCGTTCTGTTGGTGTAAGATATACTCATCGGCGTTCTTATTAAGTTTCAGGCTAACCCGAAGTTGTAAGTACTCGTCATCATTTTTTAAGCTATCTGTTTCCAAGATATCGTAATAGCCAAAGAACTTATACTGACTAGACACGCTATCTGTATTAATTCCCGTCTCTTCTACTACTTCACGTACGATGGTCTGCAAGTAAGTCTCGTGCTTATTTGGTTTTCCACCGGGTAGCTGCCACTTTCGACCATCCTTAGAGACGATGGCTATTTTATTATCGTGAGTAAAAAGCCAAGCATATACCTGATTTACTGGAAGAACCTGATCTTCTGGGTGAATTTCTTTACCATCCTTCCAGGTGCGTGCTTTGATAGTTTTTCTTATGGTATCCATGATATCGCCGTTTCTTTGTTATGATTTTGCTTTAAAGCTGTCAAATACTTTTCAAAATATTCATATTTATGTTTAGAGTTATACTGCATTATAAATCTCGGATGTTCCAAAGGTATGATTTCATCAAAAAAATTATATTTTTTGTTTATTTTAGATAAAAATGTATAATTATCTCCACTTCCTATGCAATAACACGCAGAAGTATCGATTCCAAAATCAATTTGTGCCTGTATTGAACTAACAATCAAAGAATACAATGTTTCTTGCAATTTTTTACTATCATAATAATTGCAGTTAACCTCATTTCCCTTTGAATTTGTTCTAACTATACCAACAGGACAGACAAAATTCATATAAAAATCAGAATAAAACTTTTTGCATCCACCATATTTTTCAATTACATCATATAAAAAACCTGAAGATGATTTGTTAATATAAAACTTATCAATCAAAATACCAGTTTCTTTTTGAAGATGTTCCGCATCCTCAAATGGCACTCCTGTAACAGCTGTTCCTCGACGTGCTGGTGAACTTCCTAATATTATACGACGTTTATTACAATCATTGTAAAACCTTTTGTAGAACGTTGTTGAAATCTCATTTACTATTTCTTTTTGACTTCCATTAAACGGATTTATAATTTTAAAACCATCCGGCAACTCCATTGATATTTTAGATAATTTTTTATTAAATTCTATTACTTTCTGGCCGAATGTTTTTTGTTCAATCATTTAGCACCTCCTTCTCCCAGTTACTTATTGTTTGTCTTGTTACTCCCATTTTCCAGCAAGCTGTTCTTGTGAAAGATTGGCAGCTTTTCTTAGCCACTCCATCAAGTCTTTTTTATATTTTAATTTTCTCTGTTATCCCTATATTTTCGATAAAGTCTTGATCATGAGACACTATCACAACGCCTCCTTTATACTGACCTAATGCCAGTTCCAAAGCTTCAATAGTAGGAATATCAAGGTTATTCGTCGGTTCGTCCAGGATGATAAGATCAGGAGAGTTCGTTGACATAGCAGTAAGCAAAACTTTAGCCCGTTCGCCACCGCTGAGATCTATTGCTTTTGTCGAAGAGATTGTTCGTTTATCCAGACCAAAACGAATTAATATATTGATCGCGTCGTGTAATTCAAGTTTTGGCGATAAATACCGCAAATTGTCCAAAGGTGAGTTGTCTTTAAGCGGCAATGACTGCGACTGATTCATATATATTATTTTTGCATTTTCGCCTTTTTTTATTTCTCCGCGATGATACTCGGGTG
>CAUUHT010000014.1:0-4006 GCA_963545055.1 Candidatus Nanosyncoccus nanoralicus | reverse complement strand
AATGCGAAAGCAAACAGCAAGCCGTACCCCATATGAAACCTCCAATCCCGACGTAAGGTGTGCGGTATGCACACACACGGGTTCTGCCTTTCAGGCGACCTTCATCTTATTTCGTCAAAAATGTGCGCACGAAAGGGTTTTCATATCATACTGCTGCCTTTGAAATAGAATAAAAAGGCGTATATAAAATCATGTAGGAAGGATGATTTCGGAAACCAAACGGCAGGGATTAATTTCTAGGAAACAGGCAACAAGATTTTGTAGAATTATTGGTAAATGTTCCTAATTTTATTAATGTAAATATATTGGAAAGGGTTAATATGAACTACTTGATTAAGCCATATGAATCAATTGGTGATTTTGTATTTGGTACTTCTCTTAAGGAAGTACAAGAAAAATATGGAAGACCAGTAAGAATGGTTGAAGATAATATTATGAATAATAAGGTGGAATATAGAAATGCTTGTGAGTTAGTTTATGAAAACGATAAACTGGTTTATGGATATTGCTTAAAAGATTCTAATCCCATATTAGGAGATATTGATATATTTAAAAATTCAATCGAAGACCTTAAAGCCATCGATTCAGAATTTATTGAAGGAAAAAAATATATTCTTTTTAAGAACCTCGGAATTTGCATAGGAGGTATGACAGGGAAAAAAATTCCTGAAGGCAAGTTATTAATTTCATTCGATAAAAATCACTTTGATTTTTTTGAATGTTTTATCGAGGTGTAATCGAACTGTAGCCAATGAAACTTCCAATTACGATGTAAAGTAAGTCGTAGCCCGCACAAAACCTTCAGTCCTGACGTAGGATATGTGAGGTACGTACGCACGCAGTTTCGCCTATCAAAACCACATCAACGAAGACGGCGAAAACCGCCAACAAACCCACTACTTCCACTGCGACCAAATCGATATCTCAAGAGAGATGACCGATAAGGACGGCAATTTGCTGTGGTTCGGCAACTATACCGGCTGGGGTTGTCTGAAAGAGGAAACCAAGGTTGCGGATAGCGCTTACCAACCCTTCCGCCTGCAAAACCAGTATTGCGACCGTGAAACGGGGCTGCATTACAACTTCTTCAGGTATTACGAGCTTCTGAGATCGGTCGGTTTGTGAATCAGGACCCGATTGGGTTGGAAGGCGGCTTTAACGTTTATCAGTTTGCGCCGAATATTCAAGACTGGGTTGATCTGTTGGGGTTAGCAAATCGTAAAACTTTCAATTTAGGAAAAGGTTATACGGGTGCCCTAGATATATTTGATAGTGAAAAAAATCAAGTTTTGAAATACATGTATATGACCCTAAAGGAAAAGAAGTGGGTATATATGGCCCAGATGAATGGTTTAATAAACATGGCAAAAAAGGAAAACCGGAGGGAATCCCTGATTCTGTAGAAAATTCTTGTAGAGGTATTACTGTTGATACTGGACGAAGAATAGGTGCGGTTCCTCCAAAAGGGACAGCTAACATAAAAGGCAATAAACTTAAGAAATTCATGCAACTATTAATGCCAGATTAACTAAATATATTTAATTTTACAAACTGAGTGGTAAAAACATGACAAAGCTAATATATCAAAACGACCTTGGTATTACTAAATTTGATAGGTATTTTCGTTATTTAGACGATATAAGAGATGAAATAAATCCTTATATTTACAATTTTTTTCGGATGAAAAAAATATCAACTTCGAGGAAAAGAAACTCTTCATGATTCTTGGCTTCAGGATTTTAAAATTTCCCGAGACCTGAAAACTGAAGAAAATATGAATAGTAGCATCGAATTAAGCTTTTTATTGGCTAATTGGAAAAGTATTTTAATTTTAAATTATTATGATGCCTTTTTTGAGAAAATACCTTTTGAAATTTTTAACAATCAGTATTCACAAAATGACCTGTTGGTTCATGAATTAAAATGGAATCAGCAAACAAAAAGGTATCAGCATATTATTTGCTTTGATAATGATATTGATTTGATAATAAATTTCGCTAACTTTAAATACTCATATGCAAATGCTAAATAAATATAAAAAGGGACTTCGCGATCCGTAACAAACTTAGAAGGTTGATAATGAATATTTATGATGAAATTATCCCCGCGAAGAGTTTAGGGGGAATCAGATTAAAGGACAATATTAAAAATTACTCCAGTATCATTAATAAATATAATTTAAATGGAAAATTAGAATTTTTTCAAACTAATATTTATTCATGCAGATATATATTTACTGATATTCCAATTGAAATTAACGTAGATATTACTTCAGGAGAAATTTATAAAATTTCTGCATTAGAAGGATATCAAGGCAAATTCAGAACTATTAAAATAGGAATGCCTATTAATGATATCTTAAATTCTAATTTAGGTTTTTATTACGATGAATGTGAAGAAGCTTTTTTTTCAAAAATTATTGAAGGAATTGCACTGGAAGTTTCTGAAGATGACCCTCCGTTCGAAGAAGCTATCAAAATGAATATAAAATATATCTCTGTTTTTGATCCAACCGCATTTGATCAATAAATTTAATTAGGCCTTGAATATTAATTAATTCTAATTAAACAGAAATTCAAATAGTCGTCCTAGGATGAGTTGAGACCCAATGTTCCAGTAAGGTCGTCTGAAATAGGAAACCAAGGTAACGGATAACGCATAGCAACCCTTCCGTTTACAGAACCAGTATTGCGATGAAGAAACAGGGCTGCATTACAACTTCTTCAGGTATTACGAGCCTGAGATTGGGCGGTTTGTGAATCAGGATCCGATTGGGTTGTTGGGTGGAGAGAATTTGTACCAATTTGCGCCTAATGTGTAGGCTTGGGTGGATGTTTTGAGACTTGCTAAAAAAGGTCCTTTAGGCGATTGTAATCTCGGTAGTACTAGAGCAAACTCACAATAGCTTGGTAGAAATATGGCATTGGAAGGTCGTCAGTTATGTCAGGCCAGGCTGCAGGTCACATAGTAGCATCTGGTGGTAAAGTAAATTGGTGGGAACCTGATATAGAATCTTGTCAGATTATAATATTGATATTAATGATCCTACTAATGGGATCGTTGTTGGTCATCCTCGCCTTCATAATGAAATGCATAATAGAAAATTTCATGAAAAGGTACGAGATAGATTAAAAAATGTAGTAGAAACTATGAAGAATAGAGACGTGGAAAAAAGCAATTAGACGTGCTTCGAGACGTACTTTAAGACAGATTGGTAAAAAATGTAATACTTAAGGAGGTAGCAGGATGAATTATTCTGATGACATATTTGAAAAGTTAGTTGCTACAATCGAAGAGGCAACAAGTCAGGCGGCTATAGATTTGTTCAATTCGACAAATGAAACTTTTTACTTCTTTGTGTTAAGTACCACAGGTGAGGCACTGGCTCCTTTTGTGAGTGCTTGGTCATATGAAGCACTAAAAAAACAAAGCATTGCTCAAAATTGGGATGCTTACGATATTGCAGATTTTAAATGGTCTTCGATAGATAGTCCTTACTTAGAGTTTGGTTCACAATATTTCCATCAAGTAAACCAAGCTTTCTTAGATCGTATTGATATTCACTCATTAAAAACAGAAGTGGAATATGAAAAAGAATTCAATTTCCGGATTAATGTGATGGAGGAAGCACTTCATCGGTGTGATATGAAGGGAATATTCTCCTTAAATCAACCTCGTTCAGAAATAATGATTAATGTTGAAGTATTACCACCCGATTATACAAATACTATTCGTGCGAAAAAATTAAATCCTATCGAATCAATCCAAATTTGGTTAAAAGAAGCTGCTGAAACTGTGGAATAATTAACTTTTCTTGATGTGGGTCGGTTTGTGAATCAGGAAAAGATTATGTTATGGATAAAGCAACTAAATGTTGTAAAGGACATGATGATCCACAAGGAATGGAAAGTACCCGCATATAAATATTAGACATCCGGATGGGAAACAAGCGCGTATTGATATTATAGGAAAATAGATATGTTAAATTTAACTAATTTACAAACAA
>CAUUHT010000013.1:0-4520 GCA_963545055.1 Candidatus Nanosyncoccus nanoralicus | reverse complement strand
AAGTCGAATAATATTGCATTTTCTGGGATTTGTATGGATTTTCCGTACTGATCTTGGCGACTCAATAGGACTCGATTCAATTCCTTTCGACCGAGTTTTTTCAAATACCTCAAATCCGCGCTACTCAGCGAGTTTAATTTTTCAGAAAAATCATTTGTGGGCAGCCCAAATTTATCGATAACACCGTGATCGCGATATGTTTGCAACGTTTCAGGTAGCACCCACGTTTCAAGATCTATTCCATTAGTAATGGCTTGAAATTTAACTTTGTCGTTGTTGCGGTCGCGGAAATTTGCTACGCGGGCGTGTAACTTACTCACGCCATTCTTCGCTTCGGTAAGCTCAATTGCCAAAAGATTCGGCCTCAGCCTGTCATTACGGAATTGCTCCATTAGCCAGCAGCGCACGGCATTGCTCTTTATATTTGGCAGAACTAATTTTTCAAATTGCGAACGATGAAATTCCGGTTCGGCCGCTTGAAGAAGCGTGTGGTTCGTGTAAAGTGTGTGTTTTCTAACGTAAACGATGGCTTCGTATAAATTCATTCCGTTAGCGCACAGCTCGTCTAGTCGTGCCAATGCGGCAAAAATCGTTGCGGTCTCATTAAGTTGAATAACAGCCGGCTTAATACCGAGGAGTTTTAATGCTTTATAGCCGCCAAATCCCAGCGCTACTTCTTGGTATAGTCTATGATCGCCAGATCCGTCGCCTTCGTACAATTGTCCAAAATTCGGTTCTGAAATTGTAACAAATTGCGTTGAACCGAGCGTCTTCTTAAAAATGCTTAAGCTTGCGTCTGGAAAACCGTTCGAACTTACAAAAACTTCGTCAATATATTCAAATCCGTAATCTTGAGGTGAAACGGACTCTGAAAACTCTTCTTGTGCGAGGTCGGTGATTTTCTGGTGTGATTCGCTACGATAAAACGGCGTTACTACTACAAACGGGACTTCCAATTTTTCGGCCACACGCCGCGTGTCCGCTGCCAAAACTCCAAGTCCTCCGCCACCTTTAATGCCATTGGACTTATCATAAATTTCCATTGTCCAATAGACATATGGTCGGTTTTCAGACAATTGGTGCGTCAAGCTGCTTCGTTCAATTACATCATAAAATTCGGACGCATCTTCAATGTCATGCGGTTGGTATTTTGGCTTTTCTGTATAAATATATGGATCCATCGATGCCCTTTATGGATTGAAATTGTCTAACTTGGTGCGGGTGGGGAGAATCGAACTCCCATCTCAAGTTTGGAAAACTTGCATACTAACCGCTGTACTACACCCGCAAGCTTTTACTATTGTAGCAGAAAGATGCTATAATGTGAATACGCCCTGATAGCTCAGTTGGATAGAGCAGAGGACTTCTAAGCCTAAGGTCGTAGGTTCGAATCCTACTCGGGGCGCCATTTCATATAACTAATGGGGGATATATGGATGCGAACAAAAAACCGCAAATGACGCGGGAAATGATGATTAGATTATCTGGCTCCTTAAGAAGATCAATTGATGGTTTTAAGGCGTATGGAATGACTGGTAGATCTCTGAAAGCTAATCGTAAAGTGAATTCGGAACGTCAATATATTAAAAAATACCAATCCTCGGCAGTAGTTGGTGGAGTAAGGCAAATTGGTACAGAGATTGGTGCGATGCCTCGATTGAGGAGTGCTAATGATCATGTTGATGCTGGTTTGTCTGGCGGCAATCGACGAGTCAATGGTTTACAAAATAATAATGTCCCGTCAGACGTGAACAATTCTCGTCAATCTTTCAATGCTAATCGAACTACTTTTCGTGAACCACCTTCTCGCGGGTATAATCCGTTTGGATAAGAAAATAACCTCACTTCAATGTGAGGTTATTTTCTTGGAGGGCCAGGAGGGGCTCGAACCCTCGACACCCTGCTTAAGAGGCAGGTGCTCTAACCAGCTGAGCTACTGGCCCACGATTTCATTATACAACAATTAATAAAAATGTCTACCGTTTTATTGAAAATAATTTATTGGTGTGAACAAATTGTCGTAAAACTTGGGGCGAATGATGGGGTTCGAACCCACGGCCTCCGGAGCCACAATCCAGCGCTCTAACCAAACTGAGCTACATCCGCCATGATCCAAGCTTCTCAAATTATAGCACACACTATATCTGTACTCAAGATGGTAAAATTGCTATACTTAATGACAATGAGAGAATTAAATGGCTCAGAATTAGCTGGATTTATCAAGGAGCGCCAGGCGAAACAGGTGCGAGCTTTAAGGCAGGCTTGGCATATTAATCCTCGTTTGGCGATTGTTACTGATGTCGAAAATCCAGTTATTGAAACGTACATGCGTTTGAAACAGAGATATGGCGCTGATATTTTGATTGACGTGGAAATTCATCGAGTCCCTGCGGGCGGCGCTTTGGAAGTGATTCAAGAATTGAACAATCGAGACGACGTTCAAGGAATAATTCTGCAATTGCCGATTAGCAATCCTGATCAGACTGATGAATTACTCGAGAGTATTCGAGAAGATAAAGACGTTGACGGTCTGCGCAAGAGGGCGATTTTTCAGGCGGCTACGCCAACGGCTATTAGTTGGCTGCTGGCTGGATATGGCGTTGATTTGAAAAATAAAAAAGTTGCAATTGTTGGGCGAGGTCGTTTGGTTGGTGCGCCTCTTGAGAGGATGTGGCTAAAGTCTGACGTCGATGTGACGGTTTTTGAAAAAGGTGACGATTTATCTCAATTGATAAATTACGATATTATCGTGTCGGCAACTGGAGTTCCGGGGCTGATTAAAAGCCAAATGATTAAACCTAAGGCTGTGGTTATCGATGCGGGAACTGCTTCGGAAAATGGAAAAATTGTTGGCGACGTATCTGAAGAAGTGCGTCAGCGTAATGATGTAATTATTACACCAAAAAAGGGCGGAGTTGGTCCATTAACGGTTTCTGCGCTGTTTGATAATGTAATTACGGCTTGTCTAAAAATTGCGAATCAATCAAAAAGTTAAGCAGCTTTTATGGCGGCTTTGACCTGCTCGACAACTTGGCGTGGCGTGAGGTTCGCTTTTACGATATAGCTATGAATTCCTAATTTCTTCAAATCGTGCGGAGCTTCTTCTTCGCCGAGGTTAGTGAGGACGATAACAGGGATGGTTTTTCCCCAATCTTTAGATCTAATTCGCTTTAAAGCTTCCGCGCCGTCCATTTCCGGCATTTGTAAATCTAGCAAAATAATATCTGGCTGAAACTTTTCGACTACTTCTATGCCAATTTGTCCGTTGGCGGCCAAGCGAACGTCAAATCCGTCCGACTCGAACTTCATTCGGTACATCTGGCTGATGGTTGGGTCGTCTTCAATGATAGCGATTTTTATCATGCTCTAAGTATATCATATAAACTATGTTATAATTTTTGGCATGGAAAACTTTAGTAACGAACGGTGTATTGCAGAAGCGGGTGATTTTCTTAATGGAGTTGATCATGAAGCCAATGAAAAATTAAACAAGGAAATTGCGGATCTTAGAAGTGAGGAATGCAGGGTTAAAATTGGAGAAAAGACCGATCCTGCATACAATAATCCCGATAAAATTTGGAGCGTATACAATTATTTGAAGCGAGGCGATGCAAAATTAAAAGAGGTTCGTAAATATTTTATTCATAAAAATTTGGCCACCGCAGCAATTGCGAATGTTTTAGATAAAACTCCTTTTGTGAAGACGGGCAAGTGGGGTGAAAAAATAGATTCATATCTGGAGATTTTTCGTGATAAGTTATTGTACGGTAAAAATCAGACTAATTCGAAGCCGTGGCACAATCAGCGAGGTTCCGCACTGACGTTTTTAACAATTTCTGAAGCTTATAGATTAAGAGTTTCTGGTGAAAATAGTGAAATATTATCAGAAGGTGAATATCCAACCATGAGTGGTCCGCTGCTGGATGAGTCAGTATTTGATGAGAAGATTAATGGCTTACCGCTGACAGAGGTTATGATTCAAGATAAAATCAACAACGGCGTGGATAGAGCGACGGCAATTGAAGAAGTAGAGAAGAGAATTAGTGAAGTCCGAGAGTTTATCCAGGCGCCGGTGACGGAGAAGTTTTCTAACGTCATTCGGCATTGTGCGGATTCGCTTGGTATTCGTGAGCGAGTGGAAACAGTGAATGGTCTATCGATTGATCATTTGAAGAAAGCGGCAGAAAAAGAGAATCGTTCAATTGACGATATGCTGGTGATGAGTTTTGGTTGCGGAACGGGACTGGCGACTTTGAAGATGCTGAAAAAACTTAAGGATGAAACGGGCGGAGCGCCAACGGTTATCCTGCTAGACCAAGATCCGTTGTCTCTAGCGGCAGCGCAGAGCTTGGCGAAGAAATGGAATTTGGAAGATAAGATTGAAGTTCATTGTGAGCGATTATTCAGCAAGCTCGGCAAGCCTCTGAGTTTGGAGGGAGTTTTGGGTAATCGTAAGCTGGATATTGCGGAAGATTCTGGCTTGCGAGAATATTTGCCAGACGGTGTTTATAAACAATTGA
>CAUUHT010000012.1:0-4574 GCA_963545055.1 Candidatus Nanosyncoccus nanoralicus | reverse complement strand
TTATGTCAAAATATGCAAAAATCGTAGCAACTCTCGGTGTTATCACTGGTTTAGGCATTGCTTCTCTCCCAGTCGCAACCTTCGCTGCCCCAATCGCTCTTGATGGTTCAGTCCCAGCAACCCAGAACGTTGTAGTTCAGCTAACTGTTGGTGACGCTATTGCTGTTTCAGCTGACAACGGTACCGCAAATGGTGGTAACGCAGCTCCAAATCAGGCAAAGAACGCTACTTCAAGCATTTCCTACGCAACCAACGCTGCTAACGGTATGATTGTTAACGTTAAGGATGTCGACGAAGACACCAACATGACTGCTGGCCACGCTGGCACTACCACTGGTACTCACGTCATCGCTGCTGGTACTACTGGTGCAACTGCTGGTTCAGGTACTTGGAGCGTTAAGGGTGGACTTCTTACTGCAGATACCGCTATGGTAAAGCAGAGTGAAACCGCTCTCAAAGTTGCCGAAACTACTGGTCCTGTTAATACTTCTCTTAATATGACTTACAACATCGCAACTGGTGGTGCTCAGCTTCCTGGTACCTACCAAGACACTATCGTCTACACTGTTGTCGCTAAATAATTAAGCATAAGAATAGACAAACCTAAAATAGCCGCAAAAAAGCGGCTATTTTTTCTGTTACTGGACTTCAGATCAGGGAATCAAAAGTCTAAAATATATACTCAAGGATTATTAAAAATTAACCATAATCATTATTAAAATGATTGACATATATATCATGCTTAAGCTATAATATAAGCACAAAAGGTTATATCAATAAAATAAAAAAGGAGACTTATGTCCAAGATTAAGAGTGTCGTACTAGGATTAGGTTTAACCACCGCCCTCGGTATCGCTTCGCTTCCAGTAGCAACTTTCGCTGCAACCAGTAGCCAAAGTGTTGCCGTTAAGGTAAATGTTAGTTCTGTCATTGCACTTTCAGCTGACAATCTTTCAACTGAAGTCACTATGACTCCAAGCGCCCTCGACACTACTACTCTAAAAACCAAATTAACCGTCGCTACCAACAGTAAAAACGGTTACAAACTCACTGTTAAGGATGCCGATACTACTACTGCGATGACTTCTGGTGATACTACCGAAACTATCCCAGCTCAGGCGGGTAATCTCGTTGCTGGCACTGCAGGATGGAACCTCACTGGTGGAGATCTTACCAAAGTCGCAATCGCCACAACCGACCAGGTGGTTAAGACCAACCCAAATACTGCACACACTGGTATTCAGGAAGATATCCAGATGACCTACGGCGTCGCAACTGGTACCGCACAGGCTCAAGGTACCTATATGGATACGATCGTCTATACCGCAACCACTCTCTAATTTGTGACCTCGGATTAGAAGTTAAAAGCCGTCCGAATCAGGGCGGTTTTTGCTTGTCATTTTGATTTTGCTTGTGTATAATATTACAAAGATAAAAAGGAGGTTAATGACTAAAAAACATAATATTTTAATAGGGATTTTTGCGTGTGCGCTATTCTCAGTTTGTGCGCTTCTGCTTTCCTCGAACCAAACTTTTGCAGTTGAGCGCCAGAAGACATTCTTGCAGGTCTCTCCATCAAAGCAGCAGCTCGGCGGTCTAGAGCCAGGCGAGGTAAGGGAAGGGAGCTTCAAGGTTCAAAATATCGGAACCGGTGCTTTTGATTTTAAAGTTTATGCTTCTTCCTATGAGGTTAAAGGTGAGAACTACGATCCAGTCTTCGATGGCTCTAAAGATGGACTCAAAATCGCTAACTGGTTTACTTTTAGTCAGGATACTGGCCATCTCGAATCGGACACTGAGGTGACCATTAATTATACAATCCGTGTTCCAAAAAATACTCCAGGTGGCGGTCAGTATGGCGCTATTATGGTTGAAACTGTAAAAGAAAACGACGATAAGTCAAATATCCAGGCTATCTCACGCGTCGGAATGGTAATCTATTCACATGTTAATGGCGAAATCAATCGTTGTACCAGAATTCTAGAGAATAAGCTTCCGTCATTCCTCTTTAATCCTCCAATCTTTGGCGAAACCCGTGTTGAGAACTGTGGTAACGTTGATGCCGAGCTTACTGTTAATATCAAGATTTTTCCATTTTTCTCAAACGAAGAGATCTATACTAATGAAGAAAAACCAACTACTCTAAACACCCTTCCGGCTACAAAGCGCTACCATAAAGAACTCTGGACCAATTCTCCGGCCATTGGTATCTTCAATGTTGAACAAGTCATCAAATATGGTTCGGAAACCAAAACTGAGCGCAAACTCGTCATTGTTTGTCCAGTCTGGCTCATTGTTCTTATCGTTCTCTTCATTCTCTCAGTCATCTTCTGGCTTGTTGCAAGAAATCGCGAGCGTAAAACCAATTCACGTGCTTAATATTAATAGGAAATCCGGGATAAAATATGTCACTCAAATCTAAAATTGCTTCAGCTCAAAAGAATCACGCTAATTTCTTAATTAAAGCTGTATCCGCACTTCTTCTTACTGTCGGGGTCGTTACTGGTACCGTATTTTATCCCAAGACTCCAACTGTTCATGCTGAAGAGGCTGAGAAGCCAGCTATGCGAATTCAGATCTCTCCTGTTGAAAATCGTGTCACTCTTAATGCTAATGAAACTAATGAGTATACGTTTAATGTTGACAACACTGGTTCTGAAGGTTACAGCTTTAAAGTCTATGCAAATCCATATTCTGTTTTAAACGAACAGTATAGTCCAAGTTTTTCAAATCAAAACGCACATACGCAGGTTAGTCGTTGGATTACTTTTAAGAATGACGCCGGTGAATATAATACGGAGGCAACCTACTCTGTAGAGGCGGGCCAGCGTAAAGAGGTAACTTATAAAATTACCGTACCATCAGATATTCCTGGCGGCGGTCAGTATGCCATTGTCTTCGTTGAGGCTATCCCTAAAGACGATAATAGCGGTGGCATCCGTACCGTCTCCCGATTAGGCTTACGTGTCTTCGGGCGTACTAACGGTGAGACTAAAGAATCTGCCGAGATCCTAAATCATAATATGGACAGCTTCTATATGTCAGGGAAGATTAAAACTAACGGCACAGTCAAAAACTCAGGAAACGCCGACTTTAATGCGATCTTCAAGTTTAAGGTAGAAAAGATCTTTGGTGGTGTCGTTTATGAGGATAGTAAAGGTTATGACGTCCTACCAGATACTACTCGTAATATTGAGCTTACTTGGGAAGAAACTCCAGCCTTTGGCATCTATCGTATTACCTCAACCCTAAATGCTCTGGATCAGTCAAGAAGTACTACAAAGATAGTTCTAATTATCCCAGTCTTCATGATCGTAATTCTGCTTATGCTATTGACAATCACAATTGCCTGGTTTATAATCCTATTCAGAAAGCGACAGGCCCAAAAGTCAAAGCTTATCATCTAGTCGCGAGGATGAATACTTAGACTAAGGCAAGCGGTTATCCGCAAAAGCGTTCAAAATAAAAATAATAAAACAAAGCGAGTGTGAAAATGAAAAGAAAAGGAATAATTGGAGTTCTTAGCGTTGCTACCTTAGCTCTAGCTGGCTTAGCGCTTCTTCCGTCAACACCTACATTTGCCGCAACTACTTCTTCAACCAATGTTACGGTCAAATTAACAGTGCTACCTTCGGGTGAGTCTGTGGTTATTCGTTTCCCATCAGATGGTGATACCTTTGCTACAGATAAAATAACAATCAAGAAAGACTACACGTCAGCCACAACCCTTGAAACCAAGATTATCTATACTGATGAAAATGGTATTACTACCACTTATAACGTTCCAGTAGAAAACGTTGCTGATCCTCACGGTAATCCAACCAATGGCACTTCAGAAAGTGAACTTGATATTACCGCAATTACTGGTGGACGCTATGGAGACTATAAAATCATTACGACTGTTAATGGGCTCCCGTCAACCGAAGATGTGATTAATTTCTCTTACCGTGCAGTCAAAATCACTGATAACGGTACCGATCCATCGACCAATAATCCAAAAGTAAATATTGAACATGGTCCACGCGTCGATCATATTACAGTTCAAATTTACGATGAGAACGGTAATCCAGTACTTCCAAACCCAATTACCATTCCAACCCCAGATACTACAGGTGGTCACGGTGGTACAACGCCATGGACAGTTCCACTTGATGGCCTAAATCTCAAAGATGGAAAATATCAGATTGTTACCACAGCTTATGATAATGGCGGTAATATTCTCGATAGAAATACTAAATATTGGGTTCAGTATACATCGAAGAAGACTCCTTCCGTTCCTGAAACTGGTGGCTCAGTCTTCGCTGGTACGAACTTCACAAGTGCAGATTTTATCTCAACCTCACTCGCAATCTTCTTTGTCGCTACTTTCTTCGCGATTATGGTCTTAAAGCGTAATCGCAAAAGTCAAAGACGCTAAGTCTTAATAAAGTCTAAAAATATAGATCCAAAAAGGGTCTATATTTTTTATTTTCTTGAAAAATATTGAGCTTTTTTATATTATCTGGTAAAATAAAGCTGTTGGACGATTAGCTCAGTTGGCTAGAGCGCGTCTTTGACGTAGACGAGGTCAGAGG
>CAUUHT010000011.1:0-8391 GCA_963545055.1 Candidatus Nanosyncoccus nanoralicus | reverse complement strand
ATCGCGGGGTAGAGCAGCCTGGTAGCTCGTTTGGCTCATAACCAAAAGGTCGTTGGTTCAAATCCAACCCCCGCCACCAAATTAAAGATTATAGGAGAGCAGCAATGCTCTTTTTTGGCATTTTACATAAAAAATAGCAGGTATAAGACTGCTACTTTTTTATAGTTAGAACCGACTATAGCTTGTGCTTTCGTTATAATTCTCACATTGGTCCATAGTACCATCAACAGCGGTCCAGCAGTTGACGGTGGTATAGAAAGTTTTTCGGGTTTTGCTATTCTTGTCGTCATTAAGCTGAATAGCAAATTCCGGATATGGGAAATAGGTATCAACAAGCTCAACGCGACTTTCGACCCGTCGATAAAGATCATTGGCGCGACCAGTGGAGTCAACGCGAGCTTGAACGCCAGTGAAGTTGATTGATTGTCGCTTGGAATCATAGAGAGAAACAGAGAAGTCGGTTTCAGGAGCGCCATATGGGAGAGTGAGGAGGAGAAAAGTGGTAGCAGGATTACGGTCAGTACTACCTCGATAAGTATTGGGGACTTCAAAGGTAGCGGAACAGAAGAAGCTTCCCTCTTGGCAGTTAACGGTAAATAAGTGATTACCATTCTTATCGAAAGTTTCAGAGACCTCAGTAGCAGAGAAGTCGTTACGACCCTTACTATCGTTGGTAGGTTTCAAAAAGAGCATCGCGCGGTTTGTACTATTCTCACTGCTAGCAATATTAAACTCACCGAGATTAAAATTACGATCGGATTGGAAGAAGGCAGCAGAAATTAATGGAGGTGACATCGAGTGCTGTCCGCTAGGGAGAAGGCCGTCATTTTGGTCCCAACTGATAGCACTACCACTACGTTGCTGCGTGGTGTAATTAGTGTCTGAGAACCATTTAATATTAATGTATCTGAGATTTTGGATTTGATCGGTACGAAGAGGGACGATACGAGTGCGAGTGTCAGAGCTGAGGGTGGAACGGTAGTCTGCGAGATCCTCTTGGATAGTAACGCAGGTATAGGCCTGTAACTTTGAGGCAGCAGAGCCACCATCCTGACTTGAGTCTTTGACTTCTTGAATAGTGACACCATGTTGCTCATCGATGGTACGACCAAGTACATTAGAGACAGTACTGCAATCTTGTCGGCGAACACCATCTTGCATGGCGGCAATGATTTTACTGCAAGGATTCCCGGAGTTTACAGTATGACCCTTGTTTAAGCAGTCGTGATATTTTAGTAGGGCGACCTTAGCATCTTCTACACCAGCAAGAGCAGAATCATAAGCAGATTTAGATAGGTTAGAGTTAGTGGTCTGGTTAACCTCAGAAAGAATAAGTCTTGTAAAAGCAAGGGTAATAATACTAAAGAGAATGATGGTAAAAACGGTAACAATCATGGAAGTTGCACCTTTTTTTGTACTAACTCCTTGAGCTAAGCGATATTTTTTGAAAAACAGTTTCATTATTCTCCCTTTCTATTTTGGCCAGTCGATCTCGCCGCAAAGTTAAATTTATTGATTGCACAGTAGGTAAAATCAGTCGAGAAGCCGTCAGTTGGAGGGGTCTTGCAGAATTCGCCAACACCAGTAATATCAATACTGCCCCGTTCGGTAGCCAAAATAAAGGTGCCAGAATAGAAAGAATGAAGTGTAACAGAATGCTGAGTGACTGGGAAGATTACAAAATCATAGAGCACAAGACGATCATCGGATTGCTCGAGGAGCTCGGTAGAGATAGAGCCTTTGAGATGAAAATCATTTCTTGTATGATCAAAATCATATTGAGCCGTTGAGGTGGTGTGCATTAGTGTGTGCTGGTAACAGAGATCACGATTGCTGTCTTCAATTTTAAGCAATTTGAAATCTTTCTTTTCAGCATTCTGACCATCGTTAAAAGTGGCGGCAGCTCCGGATACAAGTTCATAATCTTCACTGTTTAAAACATAACCAGTGTTCCATAGATAACTATGACGACCGGTGCAAAATACACCGTTGGTTGGGACATTCTGCAACAGGGAGCCATTTGACCGCAACCTAACCGTTCCGTAGTTTTGCTGATAAACATACATGCGCGCATTATCGCTTAGACACTTTTGCATTTCCGCTTTATCTGAAGCATACTCGGCACGACAGATATCAGTAAGCGCCCTTGCAGGTGCAGCAGCAATTGTACGTGAAAGATCATCTACTAAGAGACGACCGGTGGAATTAACCGCACGGATAACTAGCCCCTTATGATAGGTCGTAGAGATATGAATAGAGATAATGGAGACCATAACCAGAAGAGAGGAGATAAAAGCAAGGCCGAGAGAGAGCTCCATAATAGTAAAGCCTTTTTTGGAGTGGTTTTTGCTGGTAGGTTTTTGAATTATTCTTCGCATACTAATCTTTTTTAATAAACTCCGGATTATAAAGACGAATAATAGTACTGATGATTGAAGGAATATTGCGATTTGGGCCATACCAACAAGAACGAATATGAAAATCGTAGAATTCTGGAGCTTGCTGGTCAAGACCGGAGTCATCTATAGCATCAGGATTGCTGACACCCGTGACATCACGGGTACCAATAACCCAAAGACCCTCTATACGATAAGGGGTGACGAAGGCAGGGGTGAGATATAAGTTACTACCAGAATTTGACTCATTGAGATTAGCGGAACTGTCCGCCCCATTAGAAGCCCCGACCTGTGAAGAATTTGAAAAAACTAGACGAGGATACAAAGAAGCCTCCTGAAAGAGTGACTGATGTTCCCTTGCCGAAACGATTGTACTATCAGGATTTTTGGGGTCTAATTTTCTAGTATTAACAATAAAGGCCTTATCGGTAAAAATATTATGAACCTCACCGGCAACATTGGTTGTATCGTAATACTGACGACAATTCTGTTCACTATATTTAGAAATCTTAATAGGGTTATTATTTAAACCATTCTGTACGCTAGCAATCCGTTGCCAGAGATCACGATATTCCTGCCACTTCGTGGGATCAATATTCTGGTCGCGGACTAACTCACGTTCCGAAAGATAAGAGTTGTGAATAAAACGAATCGCTTCGGCCTGAGCTTCGATTTCATTTCTGGCCATGGAAATCTCGAGAGTACCTTGAATGAGCGAAAGATTTCGATTCATGAGGCCAATCGATACAATGGTAATGATTGAAAAAATAGTAAAACAGAAAATAATCTCAACAATAGTATCGCCACGTCGAGAAGAAGTAAGGGGGGAATCCTTAGAGAGACGATTCTTAATCTGGGTAACCTTTAAATTTTTAGGAGAGTTTAACATATACATTACCATTATACGCCACTATTGGCAGGGATTATCATTACTATCGATATCAACTAGCTGAACTGCGGAAGAGTTGTTACCGTCAGCTTTAATGCGGATTGGTCGACGCCTCTTGGGGGCGAGAGGAATATCATCAGAGGAAACACATAGAGTAAAATCTTGTTTATTTTGCATTCTGGAATCTTTAAGCTCGTACTCTAGAATATTAGACGTGCCAGAAACAACTTCACCGAGTGCGCCATAAAGCAGGGCGCTACTAGCATAGGGACGGTACTGATCAAGACTAGCAGTCTCGCAGGATTGATTAGGGGCATTACGATTGAGTTTTTCGAGTAAATCACCAACATCAAAAGTTTGGCCTGGCTGATCATAGTAATAAGTATGAACAGTAC
This sequence comes from Candidatus Nanosyncoccus nanoralicus, assembly GCA_963545055.1. Taxonomy (GTDB): domain Bacteria; phylum Patescibacteriota; class Saccharimonadia; order Saccharimonadales; family Saccharimonadaceae; genus Nanosyncoccus; species Nanosyncoccus nanoralicus_A. Next base: position 4,711 of record CAUUHT010000011.1, on the reverse strand, counting down.
CGGAAACTGGAGACCTGACGATCATGATAGCGCCACGTAATAATTCTTGATTAGCGGTTTGTTCAATTCTAGCTTGCCATTGTGGAGTATATGAGGACTCTTGCCCTGCAAAATGTACTCGACAGGAGCCTGGAGCACTTCTCAGAGTGACAACATTAGCGGCAACGGCTTTAAGTGAATTAATGGCATTGTCACCGGTGGAATTTTCAATATTCATTTGACCGGTATAAACACGTCCGATAATGTCGTACATGTGAACTTTTGTACTAGGAGCGCCAGTTTCAGGATCTTTCTCGCCAAAAGTAATGAGCTTACCATAAATTGCACAGCGACTGCGACCAGGATAATTATCGGTGTCGGTATTTGTCGTAAGGCGTCCGTTTTCATCCCAGAGTGAGTTCAAGGTGCAAGAAAAACCGCTGTCTTCCGTAAATAATCTAGGATTTTGCACATTAATAGTAGTTGAATAAGCACTACGGAGATAATTTGCGAGATCTGTATAAGAGTCTAAAAAACGCTGTCGATGGATATTGGTGGTTATAGTGCTTAGAATAGCCATTGCAAGAGCAGTGGAGATAGTTAAAACCAGCATGACTTCAATGATGGTGAAGCCAAAACGATGACGCATCTTTTGCATAGTTTTATTATACATGAGCATTTTAGGTTTTACCATAAACTTAAAGATGAAGACTACGACAAGAATGGAAAAAGGAGCTGGATAGGGGAGGCTAAAAAGAGCCAGAGCCGTAAGGAATTGATTCTAGGATTTTAGCTATAGAATCAGCTTTTTCAGTATAGCCAAGCCCCTTATAGGCATCGTAGGAAATACTGTAGTAGATATATTTGGTGCCGTCAAACATATTTTCAGGAATGTAATTAAAAAGTTTTTCTAAGGTCTGATTATATTGTTTGGCTGTGTTATAGATGCTAAGAGAATATAACTCAAGGAGAGCTTTTTGATCATCGTTAGTAATATTAGCAGTTTGAATTCGTTGATTATAATTATCAAAAGCCTTGACGGTATTCAGGTTGCCAGCAGAGTCATAGGCGTCCTCTAAATAACCTGAACCAATAACCGCATTAATAAATTCAATAGTTTGGAATGGAGTGGCGGTTTTATTGTCAAAATTGTCAATAATTCTCTTTTCACGCTCCGCAGCCATTTCATAATCCTCCTTAAGATCATTGTAAGCCTCTGAACCTTTGGCGCATCTACAGTTCACGGAAATATAGTCAGTAGGATCAATATTGTTATTAGCTGTGCGGGTTGTGGCTTTTTCGCGAGTTATCTGCGAAACAATCAGCCAGCTGGCACCAACGATGATGGCAAGAATGAGGATTGAGGCACCCACCGAAGATAGAATAAAGATAAGGGGGTTACTTTTTCGCCAATGGCTAAGACGTTGACGGAGTGCGGCAAACTTAGCCGTACGTTCAGCTTTTTTAGCGGCCCTCATTGCAGCTCTTTGCATGCGCTTATCATTTAGTTCTACTTGTTTTTCTTGACGTTTTTTCTCTTTATCAGTCAAAGTAAAGGGATCAGCTGCAGAACCAGCTAGTGTCTGATTTGCGATATTGCTACTGTGAAAGACTTGATCATTATTGGAATTATCCATAGTACTTATGATTATAGTCTGCGTGGAGGGAAAATACAAGAAAAGACAAACCCCCGACGGGCGGGGGCAATAATTATTTTAGCGCGACAGCTCGCGCTGAAATGGCAGCGGCAACATCATCAAGAACTTGTTCTGAGCTGGTTAACTCAAATGGTATGCCATTATTGGACAGAATAGCACGCACCTCTGTCTTTTCCTTCTCTGAAAGATTCTTTGCCTTAAACGAGGCTAGCGACGCAAAAGGTCGAGTTTTACATACACCTCGAATAAAGTGTAAATAGAAAAATTCACGAGACATTTTCTCAACAATCTCAACTCCACTTTGAAGTACTTTAGACATATAAATCACCTCCCCCTGAATGTCTAGATACTATATTATGGCATATTTATCTGCATTTGTCAAAATTAATTAAACGCCATATCGATTGTTGCGTTCTTGGATAGCTTGTCTTCGTTTTACTTCAGATGAAAAAGCAATAGTGTAATAACTTTGGACTGAATAACGGTCATAGGCCATTAAATCTGCAATGGCAGGAGTTTGTTTTTCTTTTGGACGAGCGTCACTTGGGCAGAAATTACGAAGAGTAAATGGCCTGACGTGATATTTTCTTGCCAAGTCGTTAAGTTCATTGAGGTGCTTGATCACATTATTATGAGCCATGGTACGTTGTTTATCAAATTCTTTTACACCCATAGAAAAGACCCTCTCTGGATCTTCATAGCGATAATCAAGATGATCCATAATAGCAAAATAGAATTCCCTGATACTATTAAGATCCTTCTCGGACTCTGGCTGCCCAGAAGACTCGATGGCTTGTTTAAGAGCAGCCGATCTTTCATGATAATAATTCCCCGCTTGAGCTTCGATGGTTTTATAGGTTTTATGTTCATCGGTTGTAAGAATCATAGCTCGCGCAGATTCGGCCATGGTTTCAAGTGTATTGTCTGTTTTCTCAAGCTCATCACCTGCAAATTCAAGCTCATCAGACAAGGCATCTTCCCATTTTTCAAACTCGGTTTTACTCATTTTTTGATCTTCTGATTCAAGAGCCTGCCTTCGACGATCAAAGTCTCTTGTAACATCAAGAGCGGCTCGATAAAAATCTGCGGCATAATCTGGAGCTTTTTCTGTTTCTTGTCGCCAAGCCTCTTTCGCCATTTTAGCAACAACATCCCATTCGTTAGAAGAATTTTGATTTTGGTTAATAGAGTTTTTAGATTCTAAATTTTGTACCATGTTTTTCTCGTTTATAGAATATATTGTAACACTTTATAATATTAAACTACTTATACTAAATAAAAAAACGACCAGAAGTCGTTTTATAATCTGGTGGGGGCGGTTGGGCTCGAACCAACGACCAAGCGGTTATGAGCCGCCTGCTCTAACCCCTGAGCTACGCCCCCAGGTTGTTATTAATTTTATCACAAACTGATATAATAAGATATATGGGTGTGCGCTCGAAAAAGGAACAATTCAGGATACGTTTTAATCGTTTACGTTTTTGGTTAAAAACTGAGGTCTTAGATTTTAATAATATTTTGCTGCTCTCGATTCCCTTGCTTTTTTCAGCGCTTTTAATTGCTTCGGTTGGCTCAATTGCTAAAAACTGGGAATTACAGCAGCAAATGAACGCCAAGCAGACAGAGATGGAGTTACTCCAGCTTGATGTAAATAAGACAAAATTAGAAAATCAGTATTATGCGTCTGAGGAATACCAAGAATTAGAGGCGCGCAAGTTGTTGGGAAAACAGCTGCCAGGAGAGGTGATGATTGATTTGCCGAATAATAGTGAAATTGCTAAAAATAAACACCCGAAACTAACCCTTGATGAAAGAATAGAGGCCAGGAAGCTATCAAATTTTGAGCAGTGGTTGGAATTTCTATTCGGAAACAATAAGGGATAAAATATCCTCTATAATTTCTTTGATATAGCACGTTGATAGGCGTGAGATCATGTTTTACATTTTTCATTAACATGTTATAATAGTTTTGATGTAAGAGTGGCTTTAATGACCCATAATAGTGTGGGCGCCACAACATAGTTTTTTAAAAGGAGGATAAAAATGACTATGTTAAAGACCTTAATAAAGGCGATCGCAGCAGTCGCATTGATAATTTTCTTTTCAATACCGACTAATACCAAGGCGGCAAATAACTGCAACAATAAGTGTAGCTGTACTTGTAACTGCACTTGTGGGTGCAATTCGAGCTCTAATAAAGACTCTGCTGCAAGCGGTCAGATCCAGCCTGCTGGCGAAAAAGAAAAGGCCATCATGGCTGAGACAAAGAGGGTAACCGATGCTCACGCGAAAGAAGATAACCGCAAGCAGTATAGCGGTTATAAGATGCAACTTGCAGACGCTCTCGAAAGCTCTGCGAAGAATTCTGGGTTTACGGTAGTAACTAAGACCTGGAAGGCAACTGGCGGAGATTACGATGTCGTGCAGCAGGAATTCTCGCGTAACAACTGGACTTTAAAAATCCAGTACCGTTATAACAATGGATTCCTGGATAGCTGCCACCCAGTATGGCTAGCTCACAATGGCACACCGCTTAACTCTGGTGAAGAGTGGGACGGCTGGGCTTGGTCCAGTTCTCAAACACTGTATGAACTCTTAGATATGCTGTCTAAGTTATAATAAAATACAAGAGTTCAGGATTAAGGGGGTGATAATTTATTTAGAAAAAAACAAGTCGCAACTATTCTCTTTTGGGCTGGCTTTTGCCGGTCCTTTTTTATGGCTTGAAATAGCTAGATAAAAATACCAGGAATGAACCTGGTATTTTCATGTTTGTTATAAGATTTTAGTGTTTGATTACTAAATTAGCTAACCTTAATCTCGAAATTATTTCTTCTTAGAAAGGGTAAGGAAACCATTGCGTGGGTTTTCATTGACAACGCGATCTTCAGGAAGATCTACTGGAGTACCCTTTGGATTATTCTCAGTTTTAGTGAAGAAATAAATAGTCTGAGGCTTGCCACCACGGAGGGTAACCTCAGATTTATGTAGATAATAGGTGATGCCTTTACTGTTAGTGTGACTGTAGGCCATTTTTCCTCCTTTAATTGATATAGTCTTATCTTATGGTAGGG
>CAUUHT010000010.1:0-8538 GCA_963545055.1 Candidatus Nanosyncoccus nanoralicus | reverse complement strand
GTGATGGACCAGTTCCCTTAGTTACGTAAGTGGTCGTAAGTTCGCTTGGGTCAATTTCTTCTAGCGATTCACGTGACGACGTGTCGGGATTATATGAAGTGTAGAACAACTCGCCCAATTGTCGAGTATTCAATTGCCAACTTTTTACGCCCATTTGGAATAGTCCGTTCATAACCGAATCAACGCGGTTTTTAATTTCATCTTTGGCTTTGGTGTAAGTAACTTGGTCAATTTTTGTTACGGTTGCCTCTTTTTTCCCACTGAAGAAGCTATTGAACAATCCCTTAGTCTGTTGTTTGAAGGCATTTTCCTCGCCAGCTGGATAATATGGAACGACAACATAAAAACTCTTATCCATAATGTTTGCCTCTTGCGCCAGAATATCAATGAAATCCATATAATCGTCCATTAGGACGTTGAGGAGCATATTGTCTTGATTGCGGCGAATTTCAGCTAATCTGTCCAGGTACGGACCAATGTCCACGCGGCGTGAACGGATAAGAACTTGAATCGGAAAATATAGAGAGTTGATGAAGTTTTGGTAACTGAACTCAATTCCCTCTCTTTCGCGTGAACTCATCAGGTCAAAGTTGATCGATTCACATTCCACTACCGCCCGAAAACTGCCATCGCTCATGATGATCATATTTTCGCGCATCTCAGAGAAAAGCAGCGTATTCTGGGTGCTAATTGGTCCTTTTTGCTTCTTGTCGTCAGGGGTTTTATCTGGAGATGGCGCGGTTGGATTTGGTCCCGAACCAATTGCCCCTGATGGCTGCTGAGAGACACCAGGAAGAGCCGCATTGGTTTGCGGAACCTGCTGATAAGATTGTTGATTTTGTAACTCTGGTTGCATAAACCCCACCTAACGTAGTGAAATCACCACTTCCTCATCTGATAATTTATTTTCTTGCTGAATTCGATTTGCCTCACGCGCAATCGTTTCAATCGAGAGGTCGCGGTTATTTGCCAGTTCTATTATAGCAGGTGGCACCTCGTTTACGCTAGTTTGCGGCGTAGTTGTCGGTCGAGTTTGAACTGGAGTGCTCGCGGCAGGCCGTCCGGACACTGGATTTAATACGGATTGATGCATTGTTGGGTACGGATTCATTTGTAGTGGTGTGACTGGAGCAGGATTATCTGGTTGGGATGGTTGAGATGATTGAGGTGTTTGCGTAGGAGGCGGCGTAGCAGATTGCCCTGTTTGCATCTTTTGGATAACTTCTTGTCGCCTACGAACATCTGACTGATTTATTAAGTGATTGATATTCTGCGCCGTAGTGCTATTTTCATCCAATATGTCGTTAGCTGCCTGCCCTTCGTTGAACAAGTCAGCACGCATTGAACTATTCGGATTATTGACGCCACGAATTGACCAACCTTGACTGTCTACCAAATTCGCCAAATATGACAATCTTCGCTGGACTTCGGCCTGATCGTAATTATTTCCGTAAGTCTTTTCCTCGACTTTTGGCGCGATAACTTCGACTAATCTTTCAATTCCATCAGGCTGCCATAGACGCTTTTTTGGTTTTAGCATAAAAGAAATAACTGCCGCCAAATAAACTTCCATCGGCTGATCTTTTTTAAGAGGTAAAGCCAGCGCTCCAAAGAATAAAATTATCGGCACAGGAATTATTGCCAAAGGTAGTAAAATTGTACTCAAACCGTATGCAATAGCGATTCCGATAACAGCTATAATTAAGAACACAAACTGTCGGAAACTAAACGGCCCGAGCAGTTTGTCCTCCGCCTCGACATCTTGAGGAACTTTATACACCGACATACTGCTTATATTATATCAAAATATGGAGATTATAACATGTTGCGGAAAATCTCAAATTGCTCTTTAGTTGCGTCAGTTGCATTAGCTGATAACCTCCTGTCGGTAAGAATTGTATTGATAACTTTCTTAAGATCTTGACGTTTCTTATTACTAATCACAGAGGTAGTATTTACAGCTTCCATCAATAACTTAACAGCGTCAGCATCCGTAGTCGCTAAAGTTTCTGGTTTATATTTACCACCCTCTAGCCAATTGGCAAAGTAATTCATGAGATCATCCCTGTTATTAATAACACCCTTTAGCGTATCATCGATAAGTTTACCGCCCATAAAGGATGCCCTATTCTTTATGCCAGATTCTGCTAACGCTGAGGCTGCGGAAGCGCGGAATTCTGGTGGTAATTCACTAAGAAGCTCGGCAACTTCCGTTGCGGTACCGTATTTAATCTGCTCTTCAATCGCGGCTTCACGTACAAATATACTGTCTCCAGATAAATTAACCCCACCAGAAAGGGGTATAGATCCCTTATTCAGAGCTAATCCCTGTCTCTGTTCTGAACTTAGCTTGTAGTGCTTTATGATTTGGCGAGCTTCGTCGACCGACTTAGCGTATTCGCTGCGGCTGGTTGCTATGGCTGAAGCTAGAGCGGCATTTGCGCCAATCAAATTGCCATTCTCGTCTGTAAATACATGCCCACCAGCCTTCTCTCGAAGTTCCTTGTTGTTTATCAATTGCTCTGCAAATTCACTATGTTGTTGGCGTTGAGCATTATTCTTAATCAGACCTGCTGTTGCAATCTCAGTTTCTAAGTCTTTAATGTCTGACATAAATTGGGCTTGTTGCTGGTAGGATTTAGCGTCTCGCCAAGTTGAGTATCGAGCTGACACAACTCGTAGAGCGCGATCGTAAGCTGGTCTTTTATCATATATGTCATCTGCCATATAACCTTGGGTTGCTTCAAGGTAACGATTGTCATCTTGTGCGGATAACAGATCTGCACGCCTAGTGGCTTGTCTAGCTGACATATCCAGTCGTTTGTATCTTCCTGTAGATTTGTACGCATTCTCTGATTTTTTCTGTGAAGTGTCTAAGCGCTGCTTCCTTGCTCTATTTTTATGGTCAAAGTATCGGCGTAATCTATTCGGATTAGCTCGTCCCATATTTTTTGCCAATCCTTCATTTTTCCTGATATTACGCCAATCGTTCGCCCAGTTCTTAGTCCTGTCGTATAAGCCCTTGTTTTTGTCGTTGACAATTCCAGCAAATTTACCCAATACTCCGCCGCTGAACTTCATAATTAGAGGAGTTATAGCCAAAGGCATCACCTGAACCATCATACCCAGAATTTGCATCATTCCTCCGTTTGGTCCGGTCGCATTCTGGATAATTATTATTCCAGCCAATTGAGCTCCACCAAACACTACAGCAAATGCCGGGAAAAATAATAGCATTGTTACGAAGGTGTCTCGCCATTTCTTAAACCACTTTTCTGTTCCGGGTAGCAAGTAGCAAACAAATGCTAGTGGTGAAATTATGATTAATATAATAATAAGTGCTTGACGGGCAGCAAAGATTAAGAGGACCAACAATAATATTAGACCGAGTCCAACTAGGGCGGTTAATAGCATCGGCAATAATTCTCCAGTAAGCGTTATTCCTGCGAGGGCAGTCGCTCCAGCTGGCACTCCTGCCAATACTGCTCCATTTGATAATACAGAAAGGGTTACTTCTTGCCAGGTTAATGGAGCGCTGATATTTTCTCCTACAGTGGATATGGTATTTTTAATTCCCATGAAGGCGTCCTGAAAAGCGTAGCCGGCTATGTTTGATAAATCCAGTAATATAGCACAAATCGTAAATGATAAGTTGACTAGTACTGCCGCAATTACTAACCTGGGGATCATCTTTTTGACGCCGTAATTACTAATTCCTACAGAGGTCAACTGTGAGTAGATAATCACCAAAAACGCCACAATAAACGCCACGTTGCTAATGTTTCGCATAATGACCCATGCCAGATAAATTCCACTGTTTTGGTTGGTTGTTTCTAATGGCTGAACCTTTAGGAATGTTTGCAGCTGACCGTACATCCAATCCATACTTTCAGCCAGCCAGTTAGAAACTGGACAGATAAACCATCCTATTCCCTGTACATCACAGGAAGTGCTGGTTGAATTCTCTGAGGGAGGGTCAATTGAAATAGTTGAAGTATCGGTTTGGTTATAAGTATCTGGTGGTGTAAAAGAATAAACCGCATAGGTTGCGGAACTTAGTGAAGATATTTCACCTGATGGGAAGTAAATAACTTTAACTTCTTTTTTATTTTTATCTTCATTGATATAAACAAGCGAATTATCAGGTAAATTAAACTTCTTGACTTTGTTATTATCTGTTAGCCTGGTATATTTTTTATTAGAATAGGTTAAATCATGACCATCCCATGTTGCATCTGCGGCATAAACAGAGGTGGAGTGTGTTAAGGTATTAAGAAAAATGCCTACCAGCATCCCTGCTATCAGCAACATAAACCACTGCAACCACTTATTAAGAAGTTGCCTGTACGAAACTAACCACTCCATTCATGGTTATATTAGCATTTTTGATGGAAAAAGTCAAGAGAAGGTGCTATGTATGATTTTTCTCAATTAATGTCCTCTACCGTATTTGTTAATATCTTCTGTAGTAGGAAGAATTATCCCCCAGAGCTGCTATTATTCTGCTGGTTATTTTGTGATGATTGTTGAGAACTACTATTGCCCTGTTGACCATTCTGCGATGATTGTTGAGAATTATTACCCTGTTGGTTATTCTGATTATCTTGAGGAGTTTGCGGAATAATTCGCTTTCCTCCTTTTTTCTTCAAGGCAGATATCACGGCATTATTAGCGGAAGAGTATAATATGTCGTCACTCAAGATTTCAGTAGCTTTATCAGCGGTAATATTGCTGTTTTCGATGGCGTTGGCGCTTTGTCCAGCGATATCTTTATTCGATAATTCGTCTACACCTGAAACAGTAAGATCTTTAAATTGATCCGAGCTGAAATTAACTTCTGATAGTCCACCTTCTTTCTGAAGCTCTTGGAGTGCTTCAGCTCCGGCTTTGGCAACACCCGCATGAGATCCTTTCATATCGGTGAGTGATTTAGCCATACTTACACTGTCCACCTTTCCTCCGGCATTTAGATATTCTGCTATTTTATTCGCACCGTAGGTTCCCTGACTCTTAAGCTGGTTAACGGCTGCAATCCTGATGTACTTGTCGGCATTTTTGTCATTTAGAGCCTTTGCTGCATCTCCGCCGTATTTATATGTTAGCGCTCGTTCAGCCTTTTCCATAGCATTTTTATCATAAGCTTCTTGATAATTGATTGCGGCGTCCGAAAGTCCGAGTTTTCTTCCGAATCCCCATAAGCGTTCTGTATTATCTAAGGTTGTTCCGAAACTCATCACTTTACCGAAAGTGCTCGCGAATTTATTATTACTATTTTTAAGATTTTGAAGCTTGGAATTACCAGAACGACTTTCTGCTAATTTTTTGGCTGAGTAACGATCAAAGGATTTCCTGGCGTCAGCAAACCTGGATTTATTCATCACGTTATCTTTAAGCCTGTTTGACGGAAAATTCATAAGACCGTTATTGCTAAGTTTTGCACCAAGACTACCTAACGAATTCAGAGAACTCTTAATTACAAAAGGTGTAGCAATTAGTGGTATTATAGGGGCACACATGGCTACAAACTGCATAATTCCACCTGATGAGTTGGACAATACAGCTCCCGCTAATTTTCCAGATCCATACATTAAGGACACTACAGGAAATACTACTAATAATCCTTTAAATGCAGATACCCATTTTTTAAACAAACTTTCTGTGTTTGGTAATAACCACGCTGCAAATGCTATCGGAGAGATGGCTATTAATAATATCACAGCTGCCTGTCTAAGTACTAATATAAGAAGTGCTACACCAATCGACACAAGTGTCCATATTAGCATAGGTATGCTAACAGTAAGGAATGCAAATAAAGCTGTTCCCACGAGAACTATGGCTTTTTCAATTACGGTAACAAATCCGTCAATAATTCCAATTTCTGATGGTTCGGCCCTAAGTGATGCTCCTTCTAATACCCCCTTTAATGCATACCCAAGAATATTGGATAGATCAACTGCCAACTGACATATATAGAAGGATAAGTTTATAAGGATAGCACCCAGTATAAGTTTGGGAAGAATCTTTTTAATACCGTAATTGCTCACGCCTACGTTACTGATTTGCGAGAAAATTACCCATAAGAAAAGGAGAACAAATACGACGTTTGCTATATCACGAAAGAAATTCCACGCTTGTTTTGCTCCTCCGAGCTCTGGGTTATCTTTGAATATGTCGGGTGAAATATCTAAGAACATCGATACGGAATTATAGCCTGCGTCAGCCATGAGTCCCGCTAAAGACATGGATGGGCAAATAAGCCACCCTAGACCAATCAATCCGTCACTGCAGGATTTTTTCGGTTCACCGTCTTCATCTTTCTTCTCTGTTGAATCTGAGGTGTCTACATCTTTTTTTACGTCATCCCATGCAATAGGTGCTTTATTATTATTTACCTCATCTTTGCCTAGTCCAGAATTTCTAGCTATACAGTCGGTAAAAAGTTTATCTATTTGTTCATTACTTTTATCTTGTCCGTCTGGACGTTTAGCGACAGTTCTAACAGCACTAGCTATACACGTACCTATTAACATTTTCGCGAGTTTTTTCTTGGCGGCTTCATTACAGGACCACGCCTTATCTGGTGATGATGTACCTGGAAGCAATGGCTCCAGTTTACATCCTGCGGCAACCATATCTGCATCTGAGAGCTTCGAATACCATGGACTGGCCTCAATTTTAGGAGCGATTAGATCTACTAGACTATTCTGGCCTGCTTTATCCGCGAGTGCTTCGGCATTTTTTTCAACTGCATTTGGGGGGCTTACCACCTCTACGCAATGACCTAGTTTATAATTTGTAACTATCCCTTCGCGTTCGTTCTTTCGAGTTCCAGTTTTAAAATCTGCTCTCCATCCTTTAGCACAGGTGATTACTGGATCTTTAGGGAAAAATGACTTCCAGCTACATCCCCACCAGCCACTATTTCCATCTTGTTCTGGTGTAGATCCTTCAGGACACTTAACAGACCCACTATGTATACGGTGCGGATTATCTGTCGCAAAAGCCGGTTTGGCTGTAAGAATAGTAGAAAATAATGCCATTAATATAAAGCTCATGCACACATAAAAAGCTTTATATTTTAAATTATTCCCATAACTACGCCCACTAATAAACATAAACACCTTCATTTAATCATATATGAAGGTGTTTATGCAAGATTTTTTATATAAAGTTTTTATTTAGATTGTTTTAGGCGATCATATGCTTCATCCATGTATTTTTTTACTTCAGGAATGTCGCGAGGCTGCTTTGGAGTTCGCCCGTCGTATATAGGCATACTATTAGATACTCTATCTGATAGATCACACCAAACAATTACGGGAGTCATATAGAAATCAGAGCCTTTTTCTGGATCACCTACAGAAAACTGTCGACCGAGTTTATTTGTCTTTTCATTAAGCCATCTAATATCTGTACCTTCCACTCTTATCATATTTACAGCTGCTATGATAAGGTTAGCAGTATTGTTTACTGGATATACTGCCTCTACTGTTTTGTGAACACCACCGTCTATCGGGGATTTTTCGCCCGCTTGATTGAATATATTCTTACATTGATTAGGATTGTTTTCACTGTCACAATTTGCCAGTGGATCGTCAGTATTCGTCCTTAAGCCGTATGAAATATGTAAAGCTTTTGGTAGTTCTCCGTCGCCGAGAGGTCCTTTATACACGAAATTTTCTATAGCTCCAGGGTATTTTTCAATTGTTTCATTGAATCTCTCAATTTGATCTCTACCATGTCCAGCAGTAAACGCTTCTAAGTACATGCCCATCATGTCTTTAGCTGTTAAATCGTTCTCACTGGTTCTTGGTAAGAAAGAGTTATTCTTATGACAAATGGCCGTGATATTTCCAAGAAAAACTAAACCGGCCGTAAGAGTGCCTATCATTTCGTCTTGAGTTTTATTAAAGTTTTCCTCATTAGTGCGCCAAGAGCCAGCTTCAGGATCGAATGAAGTTGACTGATATCCAGTTTCCTTATATATTGCTTTTACGAAAGCAGTTCTTATGGCACTACGTAAGTGTTTTTCTTGTATCTCATCTTCTGAGGCTTCGTCAAGCTCTTTCTTTAGACTATTTAATTCTCCATAGAGTTGTGTGGCTGCTTCTTTATTAATTTTTATTTCTTGAGTTTCTGGAGTTGGGGATTCTGTTGGTTTTTTAGGCTCTGTTCCTATTGACGATACGTCGGTAGGAGTTTGTTCTTTTTTTGCGCCGCAAGCACCTACAAGTGCTGCTGCTGTGGCTAATGCGCCTGCTCCTAGTATGAACCTCCTAGGGAATGTTTTCTCTGAACCGCTTGGGTTATTGATTTCATTAGGGTTATAAACCATAACGCTTGGGGTCCTTTCTCTGACATTGTCAGGTATTTTATTGTAAAACTCCTTAGACTTTTCAGTCCAATTGGCAATATCATAACATAAATTGCACATAAATGCAATAAATATGGAATATTTTTTCATAAAAAAACACCCTGTCGAGGGGTGAAAATATCTGTGGCGCGCTCGACCGGATTCGAACCGGCGATCTCCTCCGT
>CAUUHT010000009.1:0-14760 GCA_963545055.1 Candidatus Nanosyncoccus nanoralicus | reverse complement strand
ATAATTAATGATGAAAATTATAAAAACGATCTTTATTTTTCAAATGCCATTTCCAGCCTTGAAAAATCCGACACCCATAGCAAAAAAGACCAATCTCCTATTCTAAATGTCACATATGTTAATGATTTAGAATCTGCTAATTCCCTTCTCGAAAACAAATCTATAAGTGGTATTCTACAGCTCGAACAACAAAAACCAGTTCTAACCTTCAAATCCCCAGGAGTAAAAGAGACTATTCTTAAAAAAATTGTCGAATCCATCAACGATAAGCGCCCAATCTACGAACAGCAACTTGCTAACCTAGAAACAAATATTGAATCCGCAATAAGATCCAAAATTAAATCCGGCCAAAAGCCAAACATTAAAGAACTACAATCCGAAATCGGTCAAAGCATCAGTCAAAATCTTAGCCATAAACTCAAGGACCTTAGTGAAAATACCATCGATTTTCACTCCACTTCCGATAAAGTCCTTGATTATACTGTTATCGAATATTATTCCCTCATCGCTATGGCCTGTCTCTCCGGTGCCTTCATTTCCATGTTCACCATCTCCTCAATGCTCGCCAATATGAGCGAACGCGGCAAACGCCTTTCAGTCTCTTCCGCCAAAAAACCAGTCCTCATTCTCAGCAGCTTCCTCAGTTGCTACCTCACCCATCTCGTTCTACTTTTCATCATTTTCCTCTTTAACATCTACATCCTCAAAATCGATTACGGCAACAACCTACCTCGTATCCTCCTGATTTCCACCCTAGGTTCCCTCGCCGGTATCTCTCTCGGCACCAGTATCGGTACCCTCATTAAAGCTACTGCAGAAGTCAAAACCAATATAATCACTTTCTTCTTCCTCTTTAGCTGTTTTCTTGCTGGCATGATGGGTCCCGCCATCAAATATCTCGTCGACACCAATCTTCCATTCTTAAATAAAATCAACCCAGCCAATATGATTGTTGACGGTCTCTATTCTCTCAATATCTACGATGATTTTTCTCGCTACAATTCTAATATCATCAGCTTAATCTGTTTCTCATTTCTCTGTATTTCCCTCTCAATTACGGTGCTTAAAAAACAAAAATTTAAATCTCTATAATTAATAATTTTAAGGATTTCTCATGATAGTATTCAAAACCTTCTGGCGCATAATGAAACGATATTGGTGGATTGTCTTTATTTATGTTGCCATCCTCACTAGTCTTTCCGTCATTAACCTTAAGACGGCCCCAGTCACTGATTTCGTCGACACCAAACCAGAAATCACCATCGTAAGTCAAAACCCCTCAGATCTTGCCACTAAGCCATTCACGAAAAATTTCCTCAACTACTTATCGAAAAATACCAAGATTATTGATCTTAAAGAATCCGAAACCACTGATGCCCTCTTCTACCAAAAAATCAGTATGATTCTCTATCTTCCCGAAGATCTTGAATCAAAAATTATCTCTGGTCAAAAAATTACTTTAGACTATCGCACCTCCGGAAATTACACCGCTGAACTTTCCAAAAATCTCATCAAGCGCTATTTTGAATTGCAAAGAACTGAAATCCTTGAATCTAAAAACTCTTCAAAAGAACAATCCAATATCCTATCCGAGAATTCCGAAAAAATCATCTCAAGCCTCAATCAAAGACTCGACCAGTCCCCAACCGTCCGGCTCGCCAGTAAAAATGCCACCAACCTTAGTAAAATCGCAGCCTTTTTCAATTTTGCCAGCTACACGATTATGGCCATCATCCTCTATGTCACCTGTTTTATAAATGCCAGTTTCAACAAATCTTCTGTCAAAAAACGCACCATGGCTTCCAGTCTCCACCTGAGAAAATATAACTTCAGCCTTCTCCTCGCCAATTCTATTTTTGCATTCTCCGTTTTTGTACTACTCACAACTCTTAGCTTCTTTGTTTTGGGTAATATTGTTCTTACTCCATTTTTCATCTTCGAAATACTCAATATTTTGCTCTATACATTAGCCGCTCTCACCCTCGCTGAACTCGTCTCAACCTTCAACCTCTCAAGAGACGCCGTCTCCGGCGTCGTGAATCTCCTCTCCCTCGCTCCGGCCTTTCTTTCTGGCGCCTTTGTTCCCACATATTTTCTTCCAAGCTTCGTCCTCACCATCGCCCACATTTTCCCTACCTACTGGTTCATCGACACCAATAATAAAATCACCACTTTGACAGAGTTTAACTTCAGCTCCTTTCTAACCATTCTTCCAAACCTCCTAGTTTTAGTTCTCTTTTCCATTATCTTCATTGTGGCAAATCTAGTTCTTTCTAAAAAGAAACGCATTAATATTTAAATCCAATGATCTAAATCCTATAGTTCTAAAATCCTATAGTTCTAAAATCTATAATTCATATTTGAAAAAAACGACCGATATCTGTTATAATCTATCCAGACGGAAGCGTGTCCGAGTGGTTGAAGGAGCACGCCTGGAACGCGTGTATACAGCAATGTATCGGAGGTTCGAATCCTCTCGCTTCCGCCAGGAAGTAAAAAAGACCCGCAAGGGTGTTTTTTATTTCTTCGAAGAAGAAAAGAGGATTCGAGCCCAAGGTTCGCATGGAGCGATAGCGACATCCCCTCATCCTCTCGCTTCCAGAAGGTATGAAAAAAGACCCGCAAGGGTGTTTTTTATTTCTTCGAAGAAGAAACGAGGGTTCGAGCCCCAGGTTCGCATGGAGCGATAGCGAAGAAAGGATACCACTGAAGCGGTACCCTTTCTGAACAATATTATTACTCAACCTTAATTAATTGTTTCCTCAAATATCTTTGAAATTCCCCATAGCTAAACATTGAACTTTCAATATAAGTTGAAGCCCCCTTTGGCAAAACGACACTTTGTATCCCGATTCTCCCCACTCCGAATTGTTCAACCGTCGGAATTGATTCCACTTCCCCGTTTAAGTTTGTCGCAATGTCAATCAAAGTTCTCACCTCCGCCATCGTAATATTCGTCTTCACATTATTACCCAGCGAATCAATCAATCGAATTACCTTTGTTGGTTTTCCCAACACACCAATCGAAAAAGCCTTATTTTTAATCGCATTAAAAATTCTTTGCTGATTAATCTCACGATCAAAATTACTTCGCGATAAGCCAAAATCACCACCTTCATCACAGCCAGCATTGCGTGCTCTGGCTAGCTTCAGGGCCATGCTACCACTTAGTCCATAATTCATCCCCTTAGCAAGATCAAGGTGTTGACAAGTATCATGGATACCAGCATCATCATCTGCATAAACATCCACATCGATCCCCCCCAGCTCATCCACCACCGTCCTCAATGCACTCCAATCTAAGGAAATATAATATTGTAGATTCAAGCCCGTAATCTCCGATATTTTCTTAGCAAAATACCTCGAGGCCTGATCCTTATTATTCCTATATTCATTTAAAGCACACATATAAGTCGCATTGATTTTTCCTTGTGTACCGACCACGCAGTTCATCGTTTCCCCACCAGGTACCGTATAGTTCACCCAAAGGTCTCTCGGTATACTAAAAATTTTCGACGTTTTCTTTTCCTGATCAACCGACGCCACTAAAATTGAATCCGTTAGTAACCCCCCGTCATGTCCCTCCGCATCTTCACTGGTCCCAAAAATCAAAATATTCGTTAGATTATTTTCATCACGTGCCAGTTCTGTTCCAATCAAGATATCCATTGGATTACCCTTGAATACATTTGCAGTATGAGATAACAGCATGTATCCAAAAATAGCAACGCTAATCATCGCTACGATAATCAAACTTAAAACCACAATTACAATTTTCGTCCACAGAGGAATATGTGTTTTTTCCTTCTTATTTTTTCGCTTCAATTTTTTGCGATCTTTCACCAGCTCTTTTTCAAGTTTCAAAATCGCATCAACTTTCTTGCGCTTTTCTTTTTCAGTCTCTTCCCCAGTAGTAGGTTTTTCAGTGTCAGAAGCTGGCGTTTTATCTGTCGTTTCAGCTGGAGTTTCAGCTATCGTTTCAACTGGCATATTAGCTAGCGTTTTAGTTGGCATCTCAGTTGGTGCTTCGATTATCTTATGCACCAAAATATCTTCCTTCATGCCTTTTTCAGACACCACAATCTTCTTTCCCGCCTGTTTTCTAGCTGCTTTCTTCGAATGCTTAGTTTTTCTTTTTGACATCGACCAATCCTCCACTTTTTCTTTAACAATTTTACCACATAAACCACTAGTTTTTCTCTTGCATGCTATAATTAAAGCAATGAGTCACAAGGGTAATATTAGAAAAGATAATTCACTTTTAATTGAATTAAAAAACATCACTCGTAGCTTCGGATATGGTGAGGCAGAATCATTCGCACTTAATGATTTTAATCTGGAAGTTAAACCAGGCGAATTTATTATGATCATGGGTCCCTCTGGTTGCGGTAAGACCACCCTATTAAACATCATTGGCCTACTAGACTTCCCTACTTCCGGAAGCTATTATCTCGACTCTGAGCGCACTACTGTTTTCTCTAAATCTCGTCAAGCCCATATTCGTGCCCAAAAAATTGGTTTTATTTTCCAAGACTTCAACCTCATTCCTAAAATGACCATTCTTGAAAACGTCTCCCTTCCTCTTGTTTACGCTGGTGTCCCCAAAACGAAACGCCTCATCAAATCTTCCGAAATGCTTTCCTATCTAAACATGCAAAAACGCGAATATTATTACCCTTATCAACTCTCTGGCGGCCAAAAACAACGTGTCGCCATTGCTCGCGCCCTTGTTTCAGCTCCTGAAATTATTCTTGCCGACGAACCAACCGGCAACCTTGATAGTCATAACGCCCATCTTGTGATGGAGGAGCTTCGCCGCATTCATTCCAAAGGTAACACTATTATTATGGTCACCCACAACCCAAATCTTACCTCCTATGCCACCAGGGTTATTCATATGCTCGATGGTCGTATTGCCACCGATATTAAAACCGTCGCAGATGAAGATCTTCCTGAACGTATTAAGGTTAATTTCTTTAAGAAATCTTCAGAACCCATCAGAGAGACCATCGACGATCTCCCTCAGGTAGAAGAAATTTCCGAGACTCAAACCATTAAAGTTCGACCTATTCAACAAGTTGGCGCTAAAAATCCTGAAGCCTTCCAATCTTCCATATTAGAATCTAACCGATTACCAATCGTTCCTCCTGATCCATCCTTGGCCACAGCACAAACCGAAACAATATCAATCGAAAAAAATGAACCAAAATCTCCTAATCTTTCCTACAAGTACCCGACCACCTCTGAAATCTCTATCACTGATCATGAAACTACACAACCAGCAAAAACCCCAGTCAAGACAGATTCAACATCAAAAAAACCTGACTTCCCTGTTGTCTCATCCACATCAAGTGACGGTTCAATTCGCATCGTAAAGAAAGTCACCTCTATAGAGGAGCTAGAAAAACCTTACAAGAAATCTAAACTCAAAGCCAAGCCTGCAAAAACTAATAAAAAACAAGCGAAAGGACGCCGAAAATAATGTCATTACTTCTTCGTACTAATTTTGAGATCGCCAAAAATTCTCTCAAAAAACACAAGTTTCGCAGTTTCTTCACCTGTCTTGGCATATCAGTTGGTATAGGTAGTATTATTTTAATCCTCAGTCTTGCAGGCAGTATTTCGCAACTTATTTCCTCTCAGATAAAGGCACTTAATCAAGAACTCATTCTTGTTCGACCTGCAAACAATAAAAACAATCTTACAAATATTATTGACGAACTAACAAGCTCAAACCATTTCAACAATTCAAATCTCACCATGGAGGACTTGGCTAGAATTAAAGAGTCCAGCGATAATATCAAAAACATCGCCCCCCTCGCAGTTCTCCACGAAACCGCTATTGGTGACAACACCGTTGATTCAGCTACTATTTTAGCCAGTAATTCCGATCTCAAGGATATCCTAAACCTAGAAATCAAGTCCGGGAATTTTATCCAAGATAATAATCTAAAGTCAGCTGTTATTGGACATTCTCTTGCCCTTCAACTCTTTGGTTCCAGTGAACCCATCGGCAAGACCTTCTCTTTCTCTGGTCACAAATTTATTATTATTGGCACTCTCCAAAAAACCGAGAACCCCATTAATTTTAATGGTGTAGATTTCGACCAATCCGTTATTGTTGATATTGAGCAAATCAAGAGCCTTAATCCCCAAATTCAACAAATCAATATCACTGTGAAAGATAATCAAAAAACCGAATCCACTGCTCATCAAATTACTAAAGTTCTTACCGACCTCAAAGGCTCCGCCAGTAATTTCACCGTTAACTATGGTTCACATATTTCCCACCCCGCCAGCAACTTCTTCTCTATTATCTCGATTATGCTGGGCAGTATTGCAGCAATCTCACTCTTCATTGGCGGCATCAGCGTTATGAATCTCATGCTAGTTTCCGTCACAGAACGCACTCACGAAATTGGTATTCGAAAAGCCATCGGCGCCACTAATACCCACATCTTTATGCAATTCCTTTTTGAAAGCATCATCCTTGTTTTTCTTGGCTGCATTGGCGGCTTCCTTCTCGGCTATCTCGTAGCAATTTTCTGCTCCACCTTCACCCCCTTCAAACCATTTATTAACCTCGAAATTTGTCTCGTCGCATTCTACTTTGCCTTTGTCACTGGTATTCTTTTCGGCCTCTTCCCTGCTTTTAAAGCTTCCCGACAAAAACCTATTGAATCCCTCAAATTCTCAAGTTAGCCTATTATTCTCAAGCAGTTAACAAAATCTCAAACTCATACTATAATCAGTCTATGAGAATTTTGGGAATCGAATCATCGTGCGATGAGACCGCTGTTGCTATTGTCGAAAACGGCCAAACCATTCTAAGTAATGTGGTTGTTTCACAAATAGATATTTTCGCCGCCTATGGTGGTGTCATTCCTGAGATCGCCGCCCGCTCTCACCTCGAAGCAATTCTTCCCGCCATTCATCAAGCTTTTCAAGAAGCTAATCTAAAAACTGGTTCCAACCAAGATGATTGGTCTAAAATTGACGCCATCGCCGTCACCCATACTCCAGGCCTTCTTGGTTCTCTTCTCGTTGGGACACTTACCGCTCGGACCCTTGCAATTTTACAACACAAGCCACTCTATGCAGTTCACCACCTTAAATCTCACATCTATGCTAATTGGCTTCAAAACCAAACTGAACCCAATTTTCCCCTCATTGCCCTGATCATCTCAGGTGGCCATACTCAAATCGTTAAAATGTCCGCGCATCAACAGTTTGAAATTATTGGCACCACTCGTGATGATGCAGTTGGCGAATGCTTTGATAAAATTGCCAAGATCCTAGGTCTTCCCTATCCAGGTGGCCCTTCAATCACTAAGGCCGCCGCGACCGGAAACCCCAACGCCTACTCATTTCCTCACCCCATGCCTGGTACTCTTGATTTTTCATTTTCAGGACTTAAGACCGCTGTTCTTCGTGAAGTTCAAAAAGAAACCCAGAAGCCTATTTCATTCCCCTCTTCGCAGTTGGCCGCACTTCTCACCGATCAGCAACGCGCAGATTTTGCAGCTTCCTTTGAACAGACAGCTGTTGATATTCTAATCGAAAAAATTAAACTAGCACTTAAACAGAATCCCGAAACTGAGAGCCTCATTATTGCAGGTGGAGTCTCGGCCAATCAAAGGCTGCGTCACGACCTCAACTTATATATTGAACAACAAAATTCTAAGCTGCATAACAAAATTAACTTATATTTTCCAGAACCTCGTTTTTCAGGAGACAATGGCGCCATGGTTGCCTCCGCAGCTTATTACGAAATAGTATCAAAAATTCCACCAACCAATCCGTTCACTCTTAATATTATGCCTCGTTCCATTATCCAATAAAACAAAACTGTTCAAAAGAATTCATTTCTTATAAAGTATAATATATTTATTATGCAAGATAATTTTTATTCTGGTCTCAAAACTCAAGACATTCAAATTATAAATCATACTATCCAATATCTAAATCAAGATTACTTCTTAACCAAAGCTCCACAGCCAGCTCATCCTGATTTTTTGAAACCAATTGCCGAGCATCCCAATATTAGAAATTCCGCACGTTGCCTACTAATCAATCAAAAACAGGAAATCTGTCTACTCTACTCTCGGGCCAGAGATTACTATGCCATCCCCGGTGGCGGAATCGAACCAGGTGAGTCTCTTCTTCAAGCCCTGAGTCGCGAAACATTAGAAGAAACCGGTTATTTACTCAAAAATCCAAAACCCATCGGTAATATCCACGAACAACGCTACGATCGAGTCACCACTACCTTTTTCTTCTCTGCTCAGCCAGACAAAGTTCTACACCCAAATTATATGCCAGATGAACTTGAAGAAGACTATATTCTAAAATGGCTTTCCCTACCCGAAGCTCTTCAAATTTTTCAAACAGTCTGTAATGAACAACAATTACACAATTTTCCCTCCTATAAAGGCGCATTCATCAGCTACCGCTTCCTAGAACTTCTTCAATATTTTATAAAAAACACGTAAATCCTATCATCAAGACCATGCAACTCTAAAGTCGCACAATATTTTACACACAAAAATTCAAAAAAATCTAAATTTTGTAAAAATAAAAATCCCACTTCCACAAAAAACTAATATAGCGTTAAGTTAATTTCGAACTAGTGCAAAAAATGCACTAGTCTTTTTATTAAAACCACTAAGAATAAATCGTCTGATTAAAAATAAAAATTTTAATCCGATCTCAAATAAAGATACTTGCCATAATCTTTTAATTACTACGGTTCCCCAAACTAGTGCATAAATTGCATTAGTTAAGAATTGCGACAATTCCCTTTAACTAGTGCATAAATTGCATAAGTTAAAAAGAACCACAAAAAAGACAAAATAATCAGAAAACAATCAAAAACAAAGGTTAAAATCGCACCCAAAAAAATAAAAGGTTTAAAAGCCACTCAAATCAAAAAGTGAACTCTTCCCTTCATCAATTATTTCTTGTGCCTTAATTAGAAGTCGATTCAAACCTTCTGGTGAATTTGCCGAGCCAACATGAACTGTTTTCACAATCTTACTATGTTCCTTATAGCAAACCTGCACGCCCGTTGCACCAGAAGCAGTTTTAAATTTTCTAATATAAGCCACACCTACATTCTAGCACAGTTCCCCACCATTAATAAATCCACTCTATTTCCACATAGCCTAATAATTCCCCATTCCTATTCATTCCCTACCTCTATTATTGACACCCTATTGACTTAGCAACCCACAAGCAGTATTATAAACATAACAATTACTCGAACTTTTAGTTTTTTGTAATAATCTAAAAAATAAGTAATTGGTCATATCAAAAAAATAGTACTTTTATGAAATAAAAACTTGACTATGTCAAGCATAAATTTTTCATTATCATGATTAACACAAGTATTTTCACGTGCTTAACAGGGAAGCATGACATTTTTGAGGCCAATTTCACAAGTTTCATATTAATTTACTAAATGAAAACCGTAAAGACATTTTATTAAAACTAAACACCAAGTATCATAAATATCCATAAATAAGAACCCACTCTAAAAACAATCGATGATACAGACAAAAATTAAAGAAAACAGATACTAAAAACAAAACAGGGAAATATACATAAAAAATAGGCATAAAGCCTATTTTTTAGTCGAATTCACCGTTTAAATGATAGAAAGTTGCTGTTTTAGTCGCTCGATCTGTTCTTTCTTCTCCTCGATACTATTTCTCGTCTCCCTAACTAACTGAGCTGGAGCCTTCTCCACGTATCTTGGATTCATCATTCTGGCATTCAAAGCATCTAATTCACGGCCAATAGCTAAAATCTTCGCCTCTAACTCATCTTTAAAATCTACCACTACTTTCTCTGGTACGTCAAGATAAAGCTCATGATTTACCGTTGCCAACCTCAAACCGCGTGGGGAACCATTAGTCGAAGCAATTGACGGCGCATGCGACAGGAATTTCACCAACAACAAGTTGTCATTTACTAAGATATCCTCACCGACAAGTAGTCCAAACTTTTTACCTTTATTAAACTTAGCCAGCGCCGTTTCTGCACCGCGAATTTCAGAAATCACCTCTATTAATCGTTCAAAGTTTTCCGCCGAAATCTCATCGTAACCCATCACTGATGGCCACATTGCATCAATAATCATTCCATCCGTCCAAGACAAATTCTGCCAAATCGCCTCTGTTACAAATGGAGCAAACGGATGCAACATCGTCAAAATTGATTCTAAACTAACCTTAAGCAGGGAAATATTCTTATAAATTTTCTGGCTTTCAAGGAACCAATCCGCATATTTATCCCAGATCAGTTCATAAATCGCTTCCACTGCCTCCGAAAAACGGTATCCCACCATACACTGTTCAAGCACGCCCCTAGCCCTGTTAATCTCTCGGCAAATCCAGTCCTCCCCCATATTATTTGTCGTATATTGATAAACCTCTGGATTAATCGAATCACTCCCAGTTTGGTGTACTGCCGATTCTCTATCAGCTCCCAGTACTACCGAGACGTCTGTCTCAGAATACCCCTTCTCCTCCTCTTCTGCATCCACAATCCCCTGAACAAACCGAGAAATATTCCACAATTTATTACACAGATTACGTCCCGAAACAACAGAATTTTCCGAAAACGCCTGATTTAACCCAGCCGAACGTCCACGCAAAATACCCAATCTAAAAGCATCGGAACCATACTGCATAATCATTTCCATTGGATTGATTACATTACCCTTAGACTTCGACATCTTCTTGCCATGTGCATCAAGCACTAAACCGTGTAGGTAAACTTCCTTAAACGGAACTTCACCAGTCACATAAATCCCCACCATAATCATTCGAGCCACCCAAGCAAACAAAATATCCGCACCGGTTTCCATCGTGTTAAGTGGATAAAACTCACTCCCCACCCCTTCTTCCCAGTTTGTACAAACAATTGGCCAGTGTGAAGAAGAGAACCAAGTATCAAAGGTATCCTCATCGCGCTGGTATTTTACGCCACCAATCTCAATCTCTGACAAATGAGTACGTACATCAAATCGCCATTCCGGACCCTCATCATTTGCATCAACCTTTCTAAACATTGGAATCGCAATACCCCAAGGAATTTGCCTTGAAATATTCCAGTCCTTCAGCCCCTCAAGATAATTGATCAAAACTTTTAATTTATTTTCTGGATAAAATTTAATTTCATTATTATTTAAATGCTGGATGGCCATCTTAGCCAACTTAGAAGTATCCACAAACCACTGCTCTTTCAACATTGGTTCAATCACGGTTCCACATTTATAACAATGCGCCACTGAATGTTGAATTTTCTTTTCAGACACTAAAAGCCCCGCCGCAGAAAGATCTTTTAATACATTCTTGCGACATTCAAGAACAGTCAATCCTTCATAGGACGGTCCACAAACAGGCAGCATTTTTCCATCCGGACCAATCACTGAAATTCTTGGCAATTCATGTCTCTCTCCAACCTCAAAGTCATTCACGTCATGTGCCGGCGTAATTTTTACAGCTCCAGTCCCATACTCCATATCTGCATGCTTATCCGCAATTACTGGAATCTCTCGCTTCGTCAACGGTAGGGAAACAAACTGCCCCAAAATATCAGCATAACGTTCATCTGCTGGGTTAACTGCCACAGCCACATCTCCAAACAATGTCTCGGGTCGTGTTGTAGAAACTACAACAAACCCATCGCCATTAGCGATCGGATACTTAATTTCGTATAGTTTACCTTCTTCGTCCTTATACTCCACCTCAATGTCAGCAAAGGCCGTCTGGTGCTTTGTACAATAATTAACCAGCTTTTCACCCCTATAAACTAATCCATCTTGCCACATTTTCTCGAATGTTCGATAAGTTTGTCGCACCACATTTTCATCTAGAGTAAAGGTTAGATCCTTCCAAGAACATGAGGCGCCTAGAGCCCGCAGTTGAAGTTCCATCGCTCCACGTTTTTCCTGCACAAAATCCCAGACTCGCGCATATAGCTCATCTCGAGAGTACATAAAACGAGTCTTACCATGTTTTTCCAATTCACGTTCAAAAACTACCCAGGTCTCAAACCCTGCATGGTCCGCCCCAGGCACATACCAAGTACGACGACCTCTTAATCGATAATATCTAACTAAAGCATCCTCCGTCGCTACCGTTAGGCCATGGCCAATATGCAGATTTCCGTTTGCGTTAGGTGGTGGCATCACAATTGAATATCTTTTGGATTCACGTCCGCTTCTTCCACCCCTATCCGTTTTAGCCGGCAAAAACTTTGAAGCCGCCTCCCAGCCTGCATAAATATCCGTTTCAAAATCTGCTGGATTATATGATGGCGAAAATTTCATTATTCCACTCCTTCCGTTAATTTCTTTTGCATTTCCTTCATCTCTTCCTCTGTCATCTCGATCACCTGTCCATACTGATAATCTGGGTCAAGCGATACAAGGTGTACGTGGGCATGAGGAACATCAGTACCGATCACCTTCATCAGCGTGCGTCTTCCCAGAACTTTCTCCATCCGACTCGCCAATATTTTTACAGTCTTCATTACCGCCAAATAATCTTCCATCTCGAGATCGTATAATTTATCAACCTCAACCTTTGGAATCACCAAAGTATGTCCCGGCGTCTCTGGATGAATATCCAAAAAAGCCAGCGTTTTTTCATCTTCGTAAATTTTATAGCACGGAATTTCACCCGCAATAATCTTCGAAAAAATACTCCCCATAAACTCCCTTTGTTAACTCGTACAAATTAAATTGCACCTTTCTATTATTATAACAGAGAATTACCCGTACTCTCTCTTTAAAAAAACTACATTTTATGCTATAATAATCACAATATGTCAAATCATCGTGTTGGGTTATTCTTTTCAAATCTTTTTTCTATCATCATTTCTTTTTTGATTGCCTACCTCTCGCGTTTTGGTTGGGACCCTTCTGACGTTGCCTTCCGCCACCTCAAAGACTCCACTGTTTTTCTCTATCTTCTCCTCTCTTTTCTTATCGTCTTTACCTTTTATCGCTATAATCCCATCACCGCTAAGCGCGGCATTTTAAGACATATTAAAGCCGCCTTCCTCACTAATATCTTCATGGCCATCATTTTTTCTACCATCGTCTACACCACTCATATCAGCGACAGCATCCCCCGCCTCTTCTTTGGCACCTTCTTTTCTATCAATTTCAGCATTTCTTTCTCCTGCCTATTTCTCATTCATCTAATAAAACGCCAGTATCTTGAACATCACACTAAGAAAACTCTCATTATTACAGATAGTAATTCACTTGAGAAAGCTGTTTATAATATTCAAAAATTAAACTCTGAAGATTGCGAAATTATTGGCGTATCATCCCTATCAAATAAACAAGAGGGTCGTTTCTATAAAGTAAAAATCCACTCCTTAGAAAAAAATTCCAACACAAAAAGAGCTATGGAAAACCATCAGCAGGAAACTAATCCTCTCGCACACATCGAGCTCAAAGAACTCTCCCTCTCAATACTTGACTACGCCAAACGGCACCAAGTCGACCTTGTCATTTTCAGTGTTAATCACATTGCTCGTAAAAAAATCGAACACCTTATCGAAGCCTTTAGCGAAATGGGTATCGATTCTCTCATCACCATAGACAGCTTCGCTATTGAAACTCTTGAAACTAAACTTGAAGATTTTGGCACCACCAATGTCATTCGACTTTCACCACGCCTCTTCACCGATGGGGAATTACTTTTAAAACGCCTCATGGATATCGCCGGTGCTCTCGTTGGCTGCTTCATCTGTCTCATTTTTGGACTCATCGTCGCCCCTCTCATTTTTCTTGAAGATCCCGGACCCATCATCTTTAAGCAAAAACGCGTCGGCCGCAATGGCAAATTCTTCTATATCTATAAATTCCGCTCCATGTACCAAGATGCAGAGGCCAAACTCCAAACTCTCAAAGATCAAAATGAAATGCAGGGTTTTATGTTTAAGATGAAAAATGATCCCCGTATCACAAAGATTGGTAAAATCCTCCGAAAAACCAGTATTGATGAACTTCCACAGTTCTTTAATGTCCTTGAAGGCAGCATGTCGCTCATCGGCACTCGTCCTCCAACTGTTGACGAATACAATCAATATTCTGCCCATCACAAACGTCGCATCAGCATTAAACCCGGCATTACCGGCCTCTGGCAGGTCTCTGGGCGCAGTGAAATTACCGACTTTGAAGAGATTGTTCGACTTGACTGTTTTTATATCGATCATTGGAGCATCACCGGTGATATTAAAATTCTTTTAAAAACTTTTGCCGCCGTCTTCACTGGCAAGGGTAGTGAATAGTATTAAAAATCTCTAAAGTAAAACTTAATAGACACCTCTTAAATTCTCATAAAAATAACCCTCGCACGGACTATCGAAAAACAAAAAATAACCCTTTCGGGTCATTCTTTCTTCCTGGCGGAAGCGAGAGGATTCGAACCTCCGAGACATTGCTGCCCACACGATTTCGAGTCGTGCGCCTTCAACCACTCGGCCACGCTTCCACTTCTCATTCTATCACACCCAACGCCTAAAGATAAACATACGCACTAACTAATACCCCAAAATCATCTACTTACATCAATCAAATCGTTAATCAAAAACCACATAACAAAAGACTCCTCTAAAAATGAGGAGTCTTTTTCAAATAATTTCAATATGGTACACCCGACAGGATTCGAACCTACGACCTTTTGCTCCGCAAGCAAACGCTCTATCCAGCTGAGCTACGGGTGCAGATGTGGATAT
>CAUUHT010000008.1:0-14769 GCA_963545055.1 Candidatus Nanosyncoccus nanoralicus | reverse complement strand
AAAAACAAGGTTGACGAATAATCCACTCATGCTAAACTATATATAGAACTTGGGCGAAGTTGAGAGACGCCGAAGTTCAAAGGGTGGAGTGTGAAGTAATTTGGCTAGATTGCTTGTATCTTACAGGCATTCCAGAAAAGAATAAATTCTACCCAAAATTACGAGGTAATCAAAAATACACCGCTTAGGTGTATTTTTCTTTTTATAACTATGCTAAAATAAAACCATGGCACTGTGGCGGAGTGGTTACGCAGCGGTCTGCAAAACCGTGTACACCGGTTCAATTCCGGTCGGTGCCTCCAAAATCAGGCTGAAGATCGTATTCTTTATTCTAGAAAAACCAGTCAGCCTGTAATATAATAAAGATATGCCCGAATGGCGGAATTGGTATACGCGTTCGACTTAAAATCGAATGGAGAAATCCATATGGGTTCAAGTCCCATTTCGGGCACCAGCCTTTTAAAACTTCGCTCCTTGAGCGATTTTTTACGTACTTTTTTGATCTCCCCTCCCTCACAGATTCTATTATCTTTTTATTTTGATTATGCTAAAATTAAGTCAATATGTTCATATCAAAAAACAAAAAAATAGTATCGGGGGGGGTGCTACTTTATACCAGAATAAAAAATCTATGTCATTAAAGTCTATTCTCAACTGTCGTGCTCACTATATTCCATTTTTAATCCTCTCATTATTCACGACCCTGCTAGGTTCTTCCTTAGTGATAACTTCTCAATATAATACTTTCGCCGCCCCAGGGGCGCCATCTACCTCTCCTATCATTACTGTTTCTAGTGATCCATCAGTGGACTTTAATTTTACTCAAACTGAGCTTACCTCTTCAACCTTTAAACATGGTTCCTTCCTAATCGATGTTTATACGAATAATTCTACTGGTGCTACTGCTTATATCTCTAGTATTGATGAGGATACAAATCTCAATCACTCCGACCCCTCAGTTCTTCAAAAAATCCCTTCGATTACCACTCCTCTAGCGGACACTGCGTTTAGTTCTAAGACCTGGGGCTATCGTGCCGCTGATGTCTCTCCAACCGGTAATTACCATCCAATTCCTAAGGCTAGTACTCCAGATACTCTGTTCACTAGAAGTTCTGGTTTTGGTCTTAAGCATTTTCTCGACATTGGAGTTAAATCTGGGCCGGGTCTTCTTGCTGGTACATATTCAAAACAAATTGTTTTTACCGTGATTTCTAACTATGTTCCAACCACTGCCACTTTTGTTGAGGGGCCTACTTTCAATGATATAGCCCGAGACATTGCACCGACCAAGGATATTAATGTGTTCAAGCGCTCATCAGTTGCGCCTACTAATCTAGCTTTAGCAAGAATCGTCTCTACTCCTGATTCAGATCGGCCAATATATCTCTGGTATGATGCCGTAAATAAAACCTTACTCTGGTGGAGTGACGCAGATGTCTCATACGCAAACATTGATGCTGGTTTCATGTTTCGTGATCTCAATGACGGAGATAATGATGTGTCTGTTATCGATACAACCGGAATTGATACTAGCAAGACTAAAGATATGAGATTCATGTTCCATAGTGGAAAGAAGTTAATTAAAGATTTAATCATAGGAAATCTCAACACCTCTCAGGTTGAAAATATGCGCTATATGTTTGGTAGTGATGATTCGAATACTGGTTCAGTTAGTCCATCGCCAATCGATCTTTCACATTTTAATACTAGTAATGTCAGAGACATGGAAGGAATGTTCCAAGGCTCACATCTTCCTAATATTGATGTTCGCCATTTCAATGTTGGCCGTGTCACTAACTTATCTTTTACCTTCGCCAGGCTGAAGAATGTAAGACAGTTGGATCTTTCTGGGTGGGATACTCGCAACGTCACCAATATGGACAGTACTTTTTTATACAGTGAGGAAATTACTGACCTCAATGTTTCGGGCTGGCAGAATGATTCCGCCACCGACATGGCGTTTATGTTTGGTCGTCTTACTAATCTAAGGAATTTTCAACATACAGGATTCACTACAAATAATGTACAAAATATGGAGTTCATGTTCTCACATTGTCATGCTCTAACAAGCCTTGATCTACGTGAATTTGATACCTCAAATGTATCGAATATGAAGTTCATGTTTGAAGAGATGACTAATTTAGATAGTCTTGATGTCTCTAGTTTTCTTACACATAATGTCGTAGATATGTCTAATATGTTCTCTAATTGGTCTGCAGTGCCGGTTCTTCAAAATCTTGATCTCTCGAATTTTGATACAAGCAATGTCACAATTATGGAAGCGATGTTCCAGGGGCAAGCCAATTTAATTAACTTGAATATTTCCTCCTTTGATACAAGAAAGGTCACTAATATGAAAGAGATGTTCTCATCATCCATGAGAAATCCAGGTAATGGGATTTTGGATATTTCCAGCTTTGATACTCGCAGTCTAACTGAAGCCAAGGACATGTTTAGCGAATCGGGGGTTAAGACCATTCTAGTTTCACCGAGCTTTACAGTTGCAGGGCTAAGTTCTGCTCCTCAGATAATGTTTGATCATACTAGTAACGTCGTCGGTGGAAATGGTACTAGCTACGTTTGGTCAAACTTTTACAGTGATTATGCCCATATTGATGCTCCAGGCAATCCTGGCTACTTTACTCAGAAATAATTGTTCAGAACTGTTTAGATTATAAAAAATTTAAAAAACCCTTGAATTTAAAATAAAATTCATCTATAATCTAAACAGATGCGAGCTTAGCTCAGTTGTTTAGAGCGCTTCCTTGCCAAGGAAGAGGTCGAGAGTTAGAGTCTCTTAGCTCGCACCATTATCATAATCTTCTATAAAGATTACGGTAGGAATTCTCCACTGAAACCCCCCTTTCAGTGGAGAATTTTTTGCTTAAGAGTATTGCGAAAAACCCCACCGAACCATATAATAGAAGTATTAAAAAGGAGAAAAAATGCCAAACTTATTAACTATTGGATTGATCTGTTTAGCTCTAGTCTTTGTGCTTGTAGTCTATCTCATCTCCACTTATAACTCTATTATTAGATTGAATGAACGCGTTAAAGAAGCCTGGTCGGGTATTACTGTGATTCTTAAGCTTCGTGCTGATCTTATTCCAAATCTTGTTAATACCGTAAAAGGTTATGCCAAACATGAAAAAGAAACCTTTGAAGAAGTCACAAAGGCCCGCACTGCTGTTATGTCAGCAAAAGGCGTTGATGAAACTGCTGCCGCAGAGCAAACTCTTCAGGGCGCTCTTGGCAAAATTTTCGCTCTTGCCGAGGCTTACCCTGAATTAAAGGCTAATGAAAATTTTAAAGAGCTTCAAAGCCAGCTCGTAGACACTGAAGAAAAACTTCAGGCTTCCCGTCGTTTTTATAACGCTGGTGCTAGGGAATTTAATACTAAAATCATTCAGTTCCCAGTCAATATCCTCTACGGTTCACGTTTTGAAAAGTATACCTACTTCAATGTGGACGAAAAAGAGATGGAGAAGATCGAAAAAGCTCCGTCCGTTGAATTCTAAGTGAAAGGAATCTAGAAAAGAGGGGCGCACCCTCTCTTTTCTTTAAGAGCTATGTATAAACAAATTGCAGAAAACAAAAGAAATACCATCCTCATCTTTATTGGTTTTATTTTACTAATTTCTCTAATCGGTGGCATCTTCTCTTATGTTTATGGCGACCCTTCTATTGCACTTACCACTATTGTTATCGCACTTATTTATGCAAGTGTACAGTATTTTCTATCTTCAAAACTGGCAGTCATGATGACAGGTGCGAAAAAAGCCAATCGTCGTGATCATCGTAGGCTATATAACATTGTTGAGAATCTCACAATCACCGCTGGGCTACCAATGCCGGAAGTTTATATCATCCAAGACTCTGCACCAAATGCTTTTGCCACCGGTCGTGACCCCGATCATGCTCTTGTTGCTGCCACCACTGGCCTAATTGACATTATGGATGATAAGGAGTTGACCGCCGTCATGGCACATGAACTTTCGCATATTAAAAACTATGATATTCGGGTCTCGGCCATTACTTTTGCATTGGTCTGTATTATCGGTTTTCTTTCTGATATCGGTTTACGCATGACCTACTTCACGCGCAAAAAAGATGAGGAAAACAGTCCAATCGGCTTATTTATTATCATCATCACCTCACTCCTAGCTCCACTTGCTGCTAGCCTTGCGCAAATGGCTATCTCTCGTGAGCGTGAATATCTTGCTGATATTTCAGCCGTTGAGCTAACACGTTTACCAGAAGGGATGATTTCTGCTCTTAAAAAACTTGAGGAACACGGCCGGCCCATGCAGCGCCAGAATGCTGCCACAGAGGCTATGTTTATCAATTCTCCCCTAAAGAAGCAATTTATAAATCTTTTCAGCACCCATCCACCCATCGAAAAGCGCATCGCACGTCTGGAGCGAGCTAAAGATAAATTTTAATTAATCAATGTAACCAAATAGGGAATCAACGTGAAGAAAAATCAAAAAAACGAAAAAACTACTGGACGCATCAAGCTGCACCGTTCATTTCGCCGCTCCTATCGTGAAGACTACGAGCGTCAAACCGAATTGCCTGGTCTCCTTTCACATATTGCTGCTACCTTCAAAATCATTCGCCAAAACTTTAAGATTTTTCTTCCGCTCATCGGCCTTATCGCCTTACTTTATATCTCTTTAGTTGGTTTAATGAGCGAGAGTACTTTTCAAGAATTCAAAGAATCAATCGATAATACCAATAAAGAGCTCGTGAGTGGTCGTCTTGGTAACCTTGGCCGCGCTGGTCTAGCCCTAGTTGGTACTGTCACTACCGGCGGCCTCACCACAATGAACGACGCACAGAAAATCTTCTCCATCCTCCTCTTCATGATCACTTGGCTCGTTTCTATCTATCTTGCCCGTCACTTACTCGCTGGTCATCACCCTCGCATGCGCGATGGTCTCTATAACGCCCTTTCACCTCTAATCTCCACGCTCTTTGTCGCGTTAATCGTCTTTATTGAGCTAATTCCCATTATGTTCGTTGTCATCACTTATCAAGCTGCCGTCTCAACAGAGTTCTTAAAAACTCCATTTTATGCCCTGGTTTATTTTATCTTTGCCAGCCTCATGACCATTCTCAGCGTCTATCTCACCTCTAGCTCCTTAATGGGACTAATTGCCGTCTCTGCGCCAGGTCTTTACCCCCTCACTGCCATTGAGACCGCTCGCAATCTAATTGCCGGCCGCCGCATTCGTTTTCTTGTGCGTATCCTTTACCTCTTTTTCTGGGTAGCATTAATTTATATCGTCATTGTTCTCCCGGCCATCTTGCTTGATATCTTAGTTAAAGGTGCCTTCCCATGGCTAAACGACCTCGGCATTCCTTTTGTCCCATTCGTCCTTCTTATCGTCACTGTCTTTATCTTCATCTTTATCTCCATTTATGTCTACCTGTTTTATCGCCAACTTCTTGACTATAAAGATGATTTTTATCCACTTGTTACCTTTAAGAGAAAGAAGTCCAAGAAGATAAAGGAGGCAAAGAAAACAAATGAGCCAGCTTAATTCTATGACAAAAACAGAGGCTGAGTCTCGTATCCTCAAACTTCGTGAGCTAATCAATGATTACCGTTATCATTATCACGTACTAGACGAGTCTATCATGTCGGAATCTGCTGCCGACTCTTTAAAACATGAGCTCGCCCTCTTGGAAGAAAAATTCCCAGAGCTTATTACTCCCGACTCGCCTACTCAAAGGGTTGCTGGACGGCCGCTGGATAAATTTAATAAGGTTACGCATCAGACTCGCATGATTTCCCTCGCTGATGTTTTTTCTGAAGCAGAAGTTAGGGAATGGGTGGCTAGAAATTATAAACTGGTGCCAGCCAAAACTCAGCTTACTTTTTTTACTGACATTAAGATGGACGGTCTTGCCATGTCCCTACATTATCATAACGGCATACTTACTCAGGCGGTTACCCGTGGCGACGGACTTGTTGGTGAAGATGTCACGATGAATGTTCGCACAATCAATAATATCCCTCTTAAGCTTAGCGGTGATCCTGAAGACATTCCTGAGTATGTTGAGGTACGTGGTGAGGTGGTTATCTTTAAGGCAGATTTTGAAAAACTCAATCAAATCCAGACGGAGAAAGGGGAAAAATTATTTGCGAATCCGCGCAATCTGGCCGCCGGTTCCATTCGTCAGCTCGACCCTCGAATTGCCAGTTCAAGGCCGCTTCGTTTTATGGCTTACGACCTGGTCACTCCAAATCTAGAAACCCATCAGCTTGCCTATCAGAGGATCCGCGAGTATGGCTTTCAGACTTCCATGCAAGATCAAACCTTTGATTCGCTCGATCAGGTTCTTGAAGAAATCCATCATCTTGGCCAAATCCGCGAATCTCTTCCTTTTGGTACGGATGGTGTAGTCATTAAAATTAATGACCGTAAGATATATCAATCACTCGGTATTATTGGCAAAACCCCGCGAGGGGCAGTAGCCTATAAATATCCTGCCGAGGAGGCAACCACCAAAGTCCGTGACATCGTTATCTCTATCGGCCGTACTGGCGCTGCCACGCCTGTCGCCATCTTTGATCCAGTAGAGGTCGCTGGCAGTGTAGTTCGTCACGCGACCCTACATAATGCCGATGAAATTAGTCGCCTTGATTTACGCATTGGTGATACCGTAATTATTTATAAAGCAGGTGATATCATACCTCAAATCAAAGAAGTTCTCACCTCTCTTCGCCCAGATAACTTACCAATCTTCGACTATGAAGAGGCGCTCAAGTATCAGTATCCAGAGCTAGAGTTTGAGAGGCCTGCTGGTGAAGTGGTTTACCGTGTTAAAGGTCTTGATTCTGGTCTTATCTTGAAGCGCGGGGTTGAGTATTACGCTAGTAAGCCTGCTCTCAATATTGAAGGCCTCGGCGAGAAAAATGTTAACCTCTTAGTAGATTCTGGCCTAGTTAAAAATCTCTCGGATCTCTACCGACTAGATGTTGCCAAGGTTTCACAGCTAGAACGCTTTGCTGAAGTTTCGGCAAATAAGTTAATTAGTGCCATTGAAAATTCAAAGACTGCACCCCTCGCAAAATTTATCACTGCACTGGGGATTCGTCATGTGGGAGTGCAAACCGCAATTTCACTCGCTGATCGCTTCAAATCTCTTTCGCTCTTGATTGACGCCACAGCCGACGATCTTCTCTCTATTCCTGATATTGGGCAGGTGGTTGCCGAATCTATCCTGGCCTATTTTGCAGATGAGGATAATCTTAAACAGCTCCAAGAAATGCGTGAATTGGGTGTAAATCCATTCTATGATGACCAGACAACCAAGCCACTAGCTGGTCAAAGCTATGTAGTTACAGGTACACTCTCCAAAATGGGGCGTGATGAGGCTGAGGCAAGACTCCGGGAGCTAGGCGCTACGGTTACTGGCTCTGTAACTAAACACACTACTGCTCTGATTGTGGGTGAAAAACCGGGCAGCAGTAAAACCGTCAAAGCAGAGAAGTTGGGTATCCCAGTCATACATGAAGCGGAATTTCTCGAACTTCTTCGCGCATAATCAAAAAACTCATCCATAAAAAATCACCCCGTTTGAGGTGATTTTTTCGTTTATACTCATGCTTAGTTGCTGAAAGGATTTACTAAGCTTAAGCTTTCATTATCTTCTGCAATGCGCATTAATTCGTTGTATTTGGCAATACGCTCGGAGCGTGATAATGAACCAGTTTTAATTTGACCAGCACCAAGGCCTACTGCAAGATGCGCGATTGAATTATCTTCAGTTTCGCCAGAGCGATGTGAAATTACTGTATTAAATCCATTCTTTTTGGCCATCATTACTGCATCGATTGTCTCAGAAAGGGAACCAATCTGATTTGGTTTAATTAAAATAGCATTTCCAGCCATCTCCTCAATACCACGACGTAGTAATTTGGTATTCGTTACGAATAGGTCATCTCCAACAAGCTGTACTCGCTCTCCAAGTTTCTTGGTTAAAAGCTTCCAACCTTCCCAGTCGTTCTCGGCAAGGCCGTCTTCAATCGATACTACTGGATAATTTTCTAAAATCCAGCCATACCAATCGATCATCTCCTCGGAAGTTTTTGTCTCATTCGAGGTTTTGATTTCATAATGACCGTCCTTATAGAATTCGGAAGATGCGATGT
The DNA here is from genome assembly GCA_963545055.1 of Candidatus Nanosyncoccus nanoralicus. Lineage (GTDB taxonomy): Bacteria > Patescibacteriota > Saccharimonadia > Saccharimonadales > Saccharimonadaceae > Nanosyncoccus > Nanosyncoccus nanoralicus_A. The sequence continues at coordinate 6,605 of CAUUHT010000008.1, read as the reverse complement.
CCATAGCAATCGCAATGTCTTGACCAGGTTTATAGCCAGCCGCTTCGATCGCCAGCTTAATGCATTCAAGAGGCTCATTATTTCCATCTTTTACGCGTGGGGCATAACCACCTTCGTCGCCAACTGTCGTCGTATAGCCACGTTCCTTTAATACCTTTTTAAGCGCATGAAAAGTTTCCGCACCCATCCTGATGGCGTCATAAATATTAGTTGCACCAACTGGCATTAACATATATTCTTGAAAATCAGTACTCCAGTCTGCGTGTGCACCACCGTTCATTACGTTCATCATCGGCATCGGCAAGGACATTTCATTCTGTGTTCCAGCGAGGCTGGCAATATATTCATAGAAATGCATCCTCTTTGCTCTTGCCATTGCTTTTGCAGTTGCCATTGAAACGGCAAGAATAGCATTTGCTCCAAGATTAGACTTGTTTTCAGTGCCGTCTAATTCGATCATTGTCTGATCTACTGTATTTTGCTCAGCAGTTGTTCCCACTAGGTGATCACGAATCTGATGATTAATATTATGTACGGCTTTCATTACCCCCTTACCACCGTAATAATTCTTATCGCCGTCGCGAAGTTCCAATGCTTCACCTGATCCGGTTGAAGCCCCAGATGGAACCATTGCTCTACCCACACTACCGTCAGATAGAAATACATCCGCCTCCACCGTTGGGTTGCCACGACTATCGAGAATTTGTCTTGCTTTGATTTCTTTTATCGTTAAGTTATCCATATCTGCATTATAGCATTTTTAAAAACACTTATGGTATGATGTAGTAAAGAAAAAACTTTATAAAACGAAAGGTGTGTAATGCCAGAAGAAAAATATGGCGACATTGACGTCAATCCGATAGAGACTCGTATTGATACCAAGATCGACTCCACTAAACATAGTGAGTTAAGTAGTGATTCAAACTTTGCTCAGGCCATAGAAGCTGCCTCAGCTTTAATATCAGAACAACCCGAATCAGACAACGTGGTATCCGAAACGGTAGTTGTCGAGGAGGTGGTCGAGCCTACGGCTTCTATGTCAACTATTCCTGAGGAGGAGACTAGTATAGACCTCTCAGTCTCGGCGCCAGAAGATTCCACTGATGAAATCACTTCAATGTCTGTGCCAGAAGATTCCACTAGTGAAACTACTTCAATTTCTATGCCTACACCAGAAACCCCAAAATCAAAAAAGAAGAAACTTCCGTTAGTTATAATTGGCGCTACTCTTGCCACTCTAGTTGTAGGTGGCTCAGCTTTTGCTTTTTACTACAACATGCCTGAAAAAGTGGCAGCCGATGCTATTTCTGGTTTTATTAAACAAAGCAATGCGCAGCTCGCAGCTAGTGGCAGCTTTGAGCTTTCTCCACAAACTGATTCTGAGCTTTACCAACATATTTCAAATCTTCGCCTCGATTTTAAGACTAATGTCGATCATTTTAATCGTAGTGCTGAATTTGATTTTGGTATTAGATTACGTGAATATGGTTATCTACATTTTAAGCTCAGTACTTTTCTTGAAGAAAATGGTACAGCCTATCTCAATATCGATAATCTAACCGAGGCTTATCAAAAAGCAGTTAAGGCTGCTGGCTTACAGCAAAATGATCCCGAACTTCGCCTGATTCTCAGCCTTCTCGAAAAATCCTTGAAGAATGTTGAGGGTAAATGGTGGCGTATTGACGTTAATGAGGTCATAAGTTCACTTGATAAGACCGATTTTAAACTTGAGAAGAATGACAAAGAAAATATTAGCTCGGCCTATGCCTGTCTTGTTAATGAGATGAAACAAGAACTTAACCAGACTGACCGTCTCGCAAAAACCTATCTCGAACATCCATTTATTAATCTTACCTCTTTAAGTTATGATAAACTCCCAGAGGATTCTCTCAAAGGTAAAATCGAAGACTACGGCAATCTCTACCAAGTCTCATTAGATGCGGATAAACTCTTTGACTTCACTAAGAAACATCAGCAAGCAGCAGAGAATACTAAAATTGTCGAATGTTTGAAGAAAATCGAAAAGTCTTCCGGGGTATTTGACGAAGATGATAAAACAGGGGATAAGGAAGATCAGGAGCTTACAAAAGCAGATGTCCAAAACTTCGTCTCTCATCTTAAAAATCTGTATCTAGGTATCGACTTTCTTACGCATCAGTTAAAAGGTGCTTATCTCCAGGTCTCAGAATCCAAGGTTGATTTTACGGGCATCGTTAACTTTAAATATCAAAATTCAGCCCCAGTAGTTGCGCCACGTGATGCCACTTCTGTAGGTGATATTATTAAGGGTCTCTTCTCAAATCAAGGCGTAGTAGACGGTAATACTAATCTTGAAGAAGAACTAAAAGAGATATTAAGATCAAAAAAATTTGAGCGAGAACATCCAGATTTAGATTAGTGAAGTTGGTCTAGACTAAGCCTAGATCGCAAAACCTACAAAAATGTTACAATAACAATGTGATTTCAGAAAATCTAAAAGCAAAACTTAAAACTCTACCCTCTGCTCCTGGCGTTTATTTCCATAAGAATCAAAAAGGCGAGGTGATCTATGTTGGGAAAGCTGCCGTACTAAAAAATCGAGTACGGCAGTATTTTCAAAACACTGAAAAAGATCCCAAAACCGAAGCACTAGTAGCAGAGATTTTTGATACAGACTGGATCGTGGTTGAGACTGAGATGGATGCTCTCTTTCTTGAATCGGAGATGATCAAGCGCTACATGCCTCAGTGGAATATTCTTCTTCGTGATGATAAGACGGTTAGTTATGTGCGTATTGATATGAATAATCCCGTACCCTACGTCTCGACTACTAGAAATCCATTAGATGATGGTGCAACTTATATTGGGCCATTTTATGCGAAAAATACCATTATTAAAGCTCTTAGAATCCTACGTAAAATCTTTCCATTTTATGAAAAACCTTATGACGGGAAAAAGACTCTCAACTCTGATTTAGGACTTACACCGGGGATTGAGATTGGTAAAACAACGCCAAAGGATTACAAAAAGAACCTACGCTTCCTTATTCGCTATTTAAACGGCGACCGCGAAAAATTAATTCTTGACCTTGAAAAACAAATGAAGGCTGCCGCTTCACTCGGCGATTTTGAAGAAGCTGCTAGGCTTCGTGATGAATATTTTGGACTCAAAGGGTTAAAGCGAAAAATTGTTTTTTCTGATAAGGAGTTTCTCGATTTATCCTCGGATCAGGCCCTCCTGGAGCTAAAACAGCTCTTAAATCTCAAAGACCCACCGCGTCGTATTGAGGGCTATGATATCTCCCATATCTCAGGCTCTAATACTGTGGCCAGTATGGTGGTTTTTCAAAATGGTGCTTCTGACCGTAGCTCATACCGTAAATTTAAAATTAAAAGCAGCAAGAACGATGATACTGCAAGTATGTATGAAGTGATTTTTCGTCGTCTAAAACATCCAGAATGGTCTTTTCCCGATCTAATTATTCTTGACGGAGCAGTGCCACAACTCAGTGCCGTTATTCATCTGCTTGAAGCGGCGCGTATTCCAGTGATTGGCCGTAATAAATCTGGCGACCATACGAGAAACGCTGATGTCAACGTAATTATTCCAGTTCGCCAGTCCGACGGCTCTTATATTTATCAATCGCAACTCTATTCTAACGATTCCCACCTCGCTAAATTGATTGCCCGTATCGATGAAGAATCACATCGTTTTGCGATAACCTACCATCGTCAACTTCGTAGCAAGCAGTTACTCGGTCGCTAATTTATGTTATAATTTGGTTATGATAAAAAAACAATTTCTCATTTTTCTATTTCGTTGGTTTGTCTCCTCGGTGATTATGTGGATCTGCATTAATGCCTTTGGCAGTATCGATGCTGGCTATAATAATTTCTGGCTCTACCCAGCTGCTGGCTTAGTGATGTCTCTAGTTAACGCCATCGTTAAACCAATCGCCACCCTCTTCAGTCTCCCCCTAATTATTCTTTCCATGGGGCTTTTTACACTGATCCTTAATATCTTAATGATCGCCCTGGTTATCTGGATTGTTCCACATGTCCATATGTCTTCCATCGGAGTTATTCTCTCATGGCTACTAATCAGCGTCATAAACAGTCTTGTTAATTTTCTAGTCCCGTCCTATAATTAATGTATGAATATTGGAAATTTCTTAGAAACTGTCACTCTTGTCTCTGCTGTTTTATGTATTTTATTAGTCCTCTTACAACAACGCGGTGCCTCTCTTGGCGCAGGCTTCGGTGCATCTGGTGAGTTATATACAACTCGTCGAGGCCTAGATCGCTCTATATTTAACGTTACAATTTTCTTCACGCTAGTCTTCGTATTTTCAATTTTGGGATTATTATTAATCCCCGCATAACCTAAATTATGAATAAAAATCTCAAAAAGAGTGGGCGCAAAATTTTCAAGAAAATTTCTCTTTTTTCCAAAAGGGTGCATCGTGATGGCCAGGAGCATATTAAAGAGAATCTTATTGATCACATCTCCCATATTAAAGATGTCCGTCTCTATATCCTGGAATGGATTCTCCTTGTTACGGTTATTATCCTACTCTCTATTACTCAGGCCTATTGGTACCTGAATTCCTTTGCCGTCGAGACCTACACGAGTGGCGGTACTTATACTGAAGCCACACTAGGAAAGATCAATTCCTTTAATCCACTTTTTGCTAGTACTTCGTCTGAGGAAACTCTCTCCCGCCTACTCTTCGCCACCCTAAGCGCCAATGATTATTCTGGTCATACTGGCCTTGGTCTTGCTGAAACTATCCACGCAAATGATGCGGGCGACGTTTGGACTGTGAAACTCCGTGAAGGATTGAAGTGGTCTGATGATCAGCCAATTACTAACGCCGATGTTCTCTATACCGTTAAAACTATTCAAAGTACTCGTATTAAAACCAGTTTTGCCGCCAAACTTGTTGGTGTTACTGCTGTTGAGAACGAGCAGGGGGAACTAATATTTACGCTTAGCTCGCCCAATGCTTTCTTTGAGGGCTCGCTTGATATCCCAATTTTACCCTCCCATCTCCTTGCAGATGTCTCTCCAGAGTTATTACTTGAGAATAAGTTCTCTAATCGCCCAGTCACCTCTGGTGCCTTCACGGTTAATGCTACACAGAATATCGGCACCGAAGGTGAGAAAATTGTCTACCTCACAGCCAACTCGAAATATTATAAGGGCACGCCTATGCTCGATAGCTTTTCAATTCACGCCTTTAATAATTTAAATGACATCAAGAATGCTATTCGTAGTGGTACCGTTACTGCAACTGCTGACTTGCCTTCCAAATTTGCACAAGAATTAAGCATAGGTAATATTAACGAATACCAGAATTCAGTTAATTATGGTGTTTTCGCTTTTTTTAACACTGAAAGTCCCATACTTAAGGATAAAAGTTTAAGGCAGGCTATACGTCTTGGTTTAAATTTTAATAATCTACGCACCGGACTCAGTGGGGAATTACCACTTGATTATCCATTACTTGAGTCGCAGGTCGGTTCAATCACTTTTCCAAGTATTCCAAAGACCGATGTAACCACCGCTAAGGCCGAGATTGAAAGACTGAAGGTTGCAACCCCAGATCTAGCTTCTGCAAAAATTAATATTGTTACCATTAAGGGTAATGGTTACTTGGAGGAGTTTGCTAATCGTATTGCATCTCAAATAGAAGGGCTTGGTCTCCATGCATCGGTCACTACTCATGAATCAAATAAAGACTTTACTTTAAATATTCTTAGACCTCGCACATATGATCTTCTAATTTATGAAATTGGTCTTGGCGCTGATCCAGATGTACTAGCTTATTACCACAGTCTTGAGGCAGCAGAAGGTGGGCATAACCTAAGTAATTATAAAAACCAGGTAGTTAATGATCTCTTACTTAGCGCTCGTAGTACTATGGATAATAATCTCCGTGCCGCCAAATATCAGAAGTTTCTCGAGCGCTGGGTGGAAGACGTGCCAGCTGTCGGCTTGTATCAAACCACCTTACCATACTTCGTAAATCGCAACGTTCGTGCATTCTCTCAAGAAAATCGCCTAGTTACTTCTACAGATCGCTTCATTGACATTGAGAACTGGGCGACCAAGAAGACGGTTAAAAATCGTACTCCATAATAAAAAGTCTACCTATTTGGTAGACTTTTTTGTTGTGTCGCACCTGTTTGCCCCTTGGGACGCTCCAGGTGCGTAAAAAAAGAACTCCGTTAGGAGTTAATTTTATATGGTGCACCTGACTAGACTCGAACTAGCACACCCGAAGGCACTACCACCTCAAGGTAGCGTGTATACCAATTTCACCACAGGTGCATACCTGAATTATATCACAAAATACCCATGAATCAATCCTATATTTATATAAAACTCCTCTAACAGGGGGACAAAAAACTGAAAGCATGAGACTGTGTAAAACTTAGTAATAAAACATAAATATTATTGCAAAAATCTATTGACCATAAAGCTTTTGTTTAATATACTTAAAACAACTTGAGGTCATACAAAATCAGGTTAACAAAAACAAAATAAAAAACATAAAAGTAAAGGAAACTTATGTCAAAATATGCAAAAATCGTAGCAACTCTCGGTGTTATCACTGGTTTAGG
>CAUUHT010000007.1:0-17158 GCA_963545055.1 Candidatus Nanosyncoccus nanoralicus | reverse complement strand
ACGATTAGCTCAGTTGGCTAGAGCGCGTCTTTGACGTAGACGAGGTCAGAGGTTCGAGTCCTCTATCGTCCACCATAAGCATCCTTTTGGGATGTTTTTTGTTTGTTCATATGTTACAATTGGAATAATTAAACAAAAGGGAAATATGAGAGACTTCACAAATAAAATCAATAACTTCCTAAATGCTGCAATCAACACTACGATTCTGATGATTGCAATCGGAATTTTTCTAGCCCTTTTCCCGACCTTGAGCCTCGAAATCACTAGATGGATTTTTATTATTGCCCTAGTCTCTGCCGGACTTAGTATGATTACTGCGGATCTCACTGGTAAAAAGCGTGGCGGCATCATTTCCGGTACCGTGCTTGGTTCCTTTAATTTACTTCTCGGCCTCATAATTCTTATCAATCCTGAGGTCCTCAGTATTATTCCGATTGCTATCGGTTTCTATATTGTAATCTCGAGCTTAACAAAATTACGTATGACGTTGGCTCTTAAAGAAATCTCAAATTCCGCCTTCACGGCCTCTATCCTTATGAACATCATTTCTGTAGTTTCCGGCATTATTATTATCTTTCAGCCTATCGCCTCAACAGCCGTAGCTGTCATGCTAGTTGGTATTATGCTTATCGTCTATGGCGTCTCTGACCTAATTAATATTGTTATCCTAAAAAGCCATGTTAATGAATTTTCGTCAAAAATGAAATCTGCCAAGAAATATCTTACCGACGACGTCCAAGAAGCTGAAGTCGTTGAGAAAAAGAAAAAATAAACCCACTTCCATCTGGGTAACAAAATAAGACGTCTTGAAAATCATTTAAACACTAGCTATTTTTAAAATCCTTATGCTATAATCAATACAATACATTTATATGTAGTGGAGTTAAATAAAGTGAAATTAAATAAAGGACTAAAACAGTCTGGCCTTCGAGTGTGGCCAGAAATGCTAGCCCGGGGCTCAAGGTGGGTCTTTGGTTTATTGTGGGTACTCCCAGTACTCGCCTCCATGGCTTTTGGTAGCCCAGTTTATGCAGCCCCAACGATTAGCGTCTCCCTCCCTGCAACTTCTGCCGATATTGATTTCTCGATGTCAGAAGTGCGATCCTCGGCCTTCAAAAAGAGTACTATTATTCAACCTGTCGTCACTACGGATAATCCTCAAGGATATACCTTATATTTATCAAGTAACGACGAGAATACTTCACTAAATAATGGTACCTATGATCATATCAATTCAATTTCAACCAGCCTGAACGAGACTGCTTTTACCGCAAGAACATGGGGATACTCGCTTGATAACACTAACTTTAAACCTATTCCAAAAGCCAGTAACCCAGATAAAATCGCCGAATCGCAGCTTCCAGCAACTGCTGCTACTCCTGCCTCGGTTAATTTTGGTGTAAAGGTTGCCCCTGATCTCTATGAAGGCACCTACCAGAAGGAGATTGTTTTTACTGCAATTACAAACACAATAAAGACCGTTAGCTATATGGATAATGGTTGGAACACAATAACTCGCTTGCAGTGGCTAGCCGATCAGAATGCTGGTCACGACATTACAATTAAGCGCGGGTATTCCATCCCCTATCCAGGTTTCTGTGGTCACTATATCAATAAGTGTTTTCCACATACAGACATGGGGACTTCCACGGATCCATATGAGACTATTATCTGGACCGATACCGATACTCATACCATCTATTTTTACAGCGAAAAAGACATCATCTATGTTAATGAAGATGCAAAAGGTATGTTCAATGACATAATGAAAAACGCAGGTTCTGGTAATGTTACTATTGATCTCACAGGGCTTGATTTTTCCAAGGCAAAGGATCTCTCAAACTTATTTGCAAAGAATAAGATTAAATCCATAGAATGGGGTAATTTTAATACCGAGAGCGCTGAAACAGTCAGTAAAATGTTCCGCGACGTAGAACCCACTAACCCATCTAATTTCCCTATAGATTTTACGAAAATTAATACTCGAAACGTAAAAGACTTTTCTTATATGTTTAATGGTTCAAAAATATCTTCACTGAACCTAAACGGCATTGATACAAGAAATGCTACGAATATGGCTGGTATGTTCTCTAGTATGGACAACCTCTCTGTATTAGACGTCGCTCCGCTGAGTACGTCAAATGTTACGGACATGTCAAGTATGTTTGCAAGTATGCATAGTGTTACAGATCTTCAAAATCTTTCAAGTCTAGACACCTCGAGGGTAGAAAATATGTCAAGTATGTTCTCAGATCTTGGCAGCATAACTAATCTAGACCTCTCTGGCCTCAATACGTCCTCAGTAACTAATATGTCGTATATGTTTTCTTCTTCTGCCGCAATTACGGATTTGGATCTTACGTCTTTTGATACACATGTAGTAGAGGATATGTCTGGAATGTTTAGTGGTATGACGAATCTTCATAATCTTAATATGTCAGGCCTTGACACTTCCAGTGTTACCAATATGTCATATATGTTCAATGGAATTATGGGGATGTCAACCATAGATTTAAGTCCCCTTAATACCTCTTCCGTAATTGACATGACCTCAATGTTCCAGGACTCAAAGAATCTTACCCATCTTGACCTATCAGGTTTTGACACGACTCATGTCGAAAATTTCACAAGTATGTTTAGTGGTGTTAATAATATGACCACCCTTGATCTCACCAGTTTCCATACACCTCAAGCAACAGACATGTCTTCTATGTTTATGGAGATGTCATCACTAACGAATCTAATAATGCCAAACTTCGACACTTCCAATGTTACACAGATGTATTCTATGTTTAATGGTCTTACTAGTATGACCACCCTTGATCTCTCTCATTTTAATACAAGCCAAGTTGTAAGTATGGGAGCAATGTTCCAAAATACCCCACAACTTTCACATCTCAATCTCAGCTCATTCGATACCTCACAAGTGACGGATATGTCTTCAATGTTTGAGGAAGGTATGGCAGACAATAGTGTACTGGACTTATCAAGCTTTGATACCGCGCAGGTATCTTCCGCCTACAATATGTTCAGTAGTACTCGCTCTCGTACTATCTTTGCTTCTAATTCATTCGTCCTTGATATAGATGACAGTCAAGACTTATTCAATGATGATAATAATCTTATTGGTGGCAATGGCACTGCTTTTTCCGCCAGCAACCCAACCAACAAAACCTATGCTCGTATCGACGAACCAGGTACTCCAGGCTACTTTACAAGAAAGCCATAATTATAACAGCTACTCCTGGTTATTTTTTCCATCATGGTTTCCATATTCTTTTTATGGTTATTATGGTAAAATTAAATTGCTTATTGGCTATAAGCAAACAAAAAATAGAGTAAATAGGAGTTTTACTTGAAAAGAGGACTGCGAAAACCCCCATTTTTTAGTGGTCTAGGTCCGGTTATTATTGTCATGGGTTTTATTTTTATAAGCCTTTGCCAATTTTTCCTTGATCAGACTACTGTTTTTGCCGCTCCATTAATCTCAGGAAGCGGCACTATTTTGTCTACCTCTGTTTCTCATTCCACGGTCAATCTTGATTTTTCTGCACAGGAATTTCGTGCCGCTGCCTTTAAAAACTCAACTATTCAATACCATATTAATACCACCAACGCCACTGGAGTTATGTCCTATATTTCTAGTATTGACGAAGATACTCATTTAAATCATTCTGATACCGATATTCATCAAAAATTTGAGTCAATTTCCATTTCTTTACCAGAGACTAGCTTTGCGCCAAAAACTTGGGGCTATCGTAAATCAAAGACTAGTATCAACGGGAACTTTAATCCTATTCCCAAACGCAGTAATCCAGATCTCTTGTATAATGAAACTACCGCAGTTAATCTCTCATATCATATCGATTTTGGGGTCAAATCCTCGCCAGATCTTATTGAGGGGACTTTTGAAAAACAGATAGTTCTCACTACTATTGCCAACCCTGTTCCGACTACTGCCACCCTTCAGAATGGCTTTCAATTTAGTAATATTGTCTATAACTTAAATCCTAATCATGATACTGAGAATTTTAAACCTTCAGCCACACCTCCGGCAAATCTTGCGGCTGCCACGAAGATTTCGACTAGTAGCTCTACGGTTCCAGTATACGCTTGGTATGATAGTTCTGATAAGACTGTCTATTGGTGGAGTGATGCGGATATTGTTTATGCTGATCAGAATTCAGCCTATATGTTCGGTCGCATTAATAAGTATGCTAATCCACTGAAGGTGATAGATACAAGGGGAATCAATACCAGTAGAGTCAAAATGATGACCAGGATGTTCTACGCCGGTCGTTGGCCGATCAAAGAAATTATTTTAAATGAATTCGACACCTCAAATGTCGAAGATATGTCAGAGATGTTTACTGTGGATCCGTTTGGTACCGTCACAGACCTGCCTGAGCCGCTTAATCTTACAAGTTTCGATACCCGTAAGGTTACCAGTATGCGTAGTATGTTCTCGGGGACATATAATGAAGAAATTGATATTTCAAGTTTTGATACCAGTAATGTTACGGACTTATCATACATGTTTGATGATTCAAAGGTTAAAAAAGTTTATGCTCCAGCCAGTCTTAATACGGCAAACGTGGTGGATTCGACCGATCTCTTCCATGACGCAGTTAACCTTATTGGTGGTAATGGTACAACTTATAGCGCTGCAAACGCTTCAAACCTGAATTACTTTAAGATTGACGAGGTTGGTAGCCCCGGTTTCTTTACCGCTACACCGTAATAAGTGTTTTTCTAAAAAAGTTTTCGATATTCTTGGCTGCAATAAGTGGCATTACTGTTTCGCTTATGTTAAAATAAGATTGTAAATAAGGTCTAAAAATAAATGAGAAAAATCAAACAAATATTTGAAGCTGTCCGTCAAAAATTATTTTTAGGCAGCAGCCTAACTTTAAAGAGTGCTCGTTTTCTTTATCTAATCCCGATGACTGGGCTTATTATGACCACCATTATCTTCGGTGCAATTATTTATGTCTCTTCCGAAAAGTCCACTTTTGCGGCTCCAGGTACACCAGCACCAACATTGATAACCGTTGGTGATCCTTCCACTTTGCAGCTTCAGGTTCTCTCTCAACCATTATCTTTCACTGGGACCGAAGCTCAAGCTTCTAGCTTTAAGTCTCAATATATTGCCGTGGACGTAAAAACAACAAATCCTACCGGTGCAACCTCCTCGTTTTCAAGTGTTGACGAGAATACTGATTTAGTTTCGACTGATCCGTCCAACACTCAAAGAATTACGTCAATTAGTTCTCCCACACAAGCCTCCTTATTCTCGCCGGCTACTTGGGGTTATTGCATTGATACCTGTCCAACCTATCAGCCTATTCCAAAACACAGTGCCCCCGCTATCTTAAAGAATCAACCAATCCGCACTAGGACTGACCACTCATTTTATATTGGCGTGAAGGCGAGTCCCAACCTCGCTTCGGGTATATATTCGAAAGATATCATTATCTCCGCAGTTACAAATTACGTACCAACCACGGCTAACCTGCTTAATGGTAAGGCATTTAATGCAAAAATCAAAGCTTTAAATACTAATGCTGATATGGAGGTGTTTCGTCGTTCCTCTACTCCTCCAGCCAATTTATCTACAGCAGCAATTGTTTCAAGCTCAACTAGCTCAAGGCCTGTCTATGCGTGGTATGATTCAGTATCAAAAACCATGCTTTGGTGGTCGGATGCTGATTTTGTTTATGCAGACAATGATTCCTCTGAAATGTTTAAGAATCTTAATAATAGCGGCAATCATATGCAGCTTCTAGATATTTCTGGTATAGATACGAGATATGTACGAAATATGACATCCATGTTCTCAGCAAACGCTTATCTGATTAAACATCTTAATCTCGGAGATATTAATACGAAAAATGTGGAGAACATGTCCCATATGTTTAGTATAATTGGGGAAGTGACAAATCCAATAGCAATTGATCCAATAGATTTGTCGAAGCTTAATACTAGTAAAGTAACAGAAACGATGGGTATGTTCTTTAATTCTCATGTTCCAACCCTTGATGTCTCTAATTTTGATATGAGAAACATACAGAATCTTGCGACAATGTTTTCTGGTCTAAAATACGTGTCTTCTCTTGATGTCTCTCATTTTCAAACCCCACGCTTAAACTGGATGGGTGGAGTTTTTATGAATAGTAGCCGTATTACCAGTCTAGATTTATCTAGCTGGAATACTAGCGCGGTCACATCAATGACAAATTTATTTGCAGGTATGTCTTCTTTAAGTAGTCTAAATATCTCAAACTTTAATACTGGTAATGTTACTACAATGGCGAATATGTTTAGTGGAGCAAAATCTCTAACGAACCTTGACTTATCTCATTTTGACACCAGTAAAGTAAAAAATATGCATGGTATGTTTCAGGATATGGAGTCACTGCAAACCATTAATTTGTCAGGGTTTAATACTAGTAATGTTGAGTATATGGATCGTATGTTCTTTATGACCACTGCCAATCCACCTATTACTAATCTTGATCTTTCTAGTTTTAATACTAGTAAAGTTACTACTATGGAACGTATGTTTGTCGGTCTTGCTAATTTACAAAATCTTAATGTTAGTTCTTTTGATACTCGTAACGTTACTAATATGGAGGCTATGTTCTACTACACATTTGTCACACATCCAAATGAGGTGCTTGATATTTCAAGCTTCGATACTAGCCGAGTCAATAAAATGAATGGTATGTTTAATTATATGAAGGTTAAGACTATCTACGCTTCTCCGAGTTTCGTAACAAATGCGCTATTTTTACGACCTTCCAATATCTTCATGGATAATAATTACCTTACTGGCGGCAATGGTACCACCTATGCCTGGCCAAACTACACCTCAAACTTCGCTCATATTGACGCCCCTGGCAACCCTGGTTACTTTACTAGGAAGCCGTAATTAATCCTAGTGTCATAAAAATATTGCCAAAAAACCGCTTTGGCGTTATAATAAGAAAGACTTCTGGGTCGGTAGCTCAGTTGGTTAGAGCACGGGCCTTTTAAGCCCGGTGTCGAGGGTTCGAGCCCCTCCCGACTCACCAGAATTTTGATTTTAAACAGCCCTCGTAAGAGGCTGTTTTTTTTGTTTTTACAAAATCTACATTCCGCTTATCCTACCGAAAAACCATAAAATATGGTATGATAAACCAAGTTTAATATTAATATTCTTATCACAAAAACTAGTCTAAATCTTTTTGTGGTAATCAAAGGGCAAATTCATGGAGAATAAGGAACAAATTCGCAACGTAGCAATTATTGCTCACGTTGACCACGGCAAGACCACTCTGGTTGACGCTTTATTAAAACAATCTAATACTTTTCGCGATAATCAAGCGGAAATGAGTCAAACTCTCATTATGGACTCAGGTGATCAGGAGCATGAGCGAGGCATTACTATTACCGCCAAGCAGACCGCCGTCTATTACAATGGTTATAAAATCAACATCATTGATACCCCTGGCCACGCCGATTTTTCTGGTGAAGTTGAACGTACTCTCAATATGGCTGATGGTGTGCTTCTTGTTGTTGATGCCCAAGAAGGTCCTATGCCTCAAACCAAATTCGTTTTAAAGAAAGCCCTTGATTTAAAACTCAAACCTGTTGTTATCATTAATAAAATTGATAAACCAGCCGCCCGTATTGAAGAAGTCAAAGATGAAATTTCCGACCTCTTCCTCGAGCTTGCCACTGACGAGTCTCAGCTTAATTACCCAATCTACTTCGCAGTCGCCCGCGACGGTAGGGCTGGCAAAACCACCGACCTAGACAACGATCTGCATGTTATTTTTGACTCTATTATCAACGACATTCCGTCTCCAAAAATCGATGAAGCTGAAGAAAAAGGTTTGCAGCTCCTGGTTGCCTCTCTTGCTGCCGATAACTACCTAGGTAAATATGCTATTGGTAAGATTTTCCGCGGTAAGGTCAAGCATGGCCAGACTGTTAAAATCATGAAAACCACTTTTGAAAATGGTGAGCCACAGATTACTACTGCTAATGCTAAAATTGATCGTCTTTTTGCTTATCGCGGTCTCGGTAAAGAGGAAGTCCAGGAAGCTTTTGCAGGTGATATTGTTGCAGTAACTGGTATCGCAGATGCCAATATTGGTGATACTCTCGCTTCTGGTGATCAACCTGAGGCCTTGCCTACTATTGAATTAGAGCCGCCAACTCTCAGTATCTACATTGGACCAAATACTAGCCCATTAAAAGGTAAAGAAGGTGAATTTACTACCTCAAGGCAGATTTCCGATCGTCTCCACAAAGAGCTCGAAACTAATATTGCTCTAAAGATTGCTCAAGATGGTCTTGGCTATAAAGTCTCTGGTCGTGGTGAGCTCCATCTCTCGGTCCTCATTGAAACCATGCGTCGTGAGGGGTATGAATTAGAAGCTGGCCGTCCTGAAGTAGTTTATAAAGAAATTGATGGCAAAAAATGTGAACCCTTTGAGGATCTCACCATTGAGGTTGCTCCTGAATATGTTGGTGCCGTATCTCAAGAACTTGGTATTCGTAAAGCTGATCTAAAAACTCAGGAACTCACTTCCGCTGGCGCCACTCGTTTTACTTATGAAATCTCTACTGCAGCTCTCATCGGTCTGCGTAACCAATTAATGACCGCCACCAAGGGCACAGTCTTGATGTCTTCCATTCCAAAGGGTTACCGAGAAATTGAGGGCAAATATAAACCAGAACGTAATGGTGTGCTTATTTCTTTTGAAACTGGCACCTCTACAGCCTACGCTCTTGATATGGCGCAGGCTCGTGGTATCCTCTTTATTCCACCTCAAGTCCCAGTCTATCAGGGAATGATTGTTGGCCTCTCAAATAAGAAGGATGATATCGACCTCAACGTCTGCCGTGAAAAACAATTAACCAATATGCGCACTCACGCCTCTGATGGTGCGATCCAACTTACTCCATACACCAACCTCAGCCTTGAACAGTGTCTTGACTTCCTTCTTGATGATGAGCTTCTTGAAGTTACTCCAAAGAGCCTCCGTCTTCGCAAACGTCAACTCGATCCAATCAAACGTAAGCGTGAAGCTAAAAATTAATTAAGGATAATATGGCTGAGCGCACGTATCTTATTGATTCACATTGTCATCTGCATGATCAAGAATTTTTTGCGCCAGCCGCCCAACTATCAGGCTTAAAGAATGCTGCATTAAATCGTGTAAATAAAATAGTTTGTATCGGCACTGATCACCAAGATTCTCTTAATGCCCAGCGTTTTGTTCAGGAGCACCCAGAGTCTAATCTATTTTGGTCATACGGAATTCATCCGTCAGAGTGGCAAGCCAGTCGCTCCACAGTTGATTTTAAAAATCAAGCTAATCCGCCAATTGCCATCGGCGAGGTGGGTTTAGATTATCATTATGGAGCCTCGGACAAAAAACAGCAAATCGCGCTTCTAGAAGAGATGCTTCAACTTGCAATCGATCAGAATCTTCCTCTCATTTTTCACGTCCGTGAGACCTTTGATGATTTTTTTGCTATTCTGGGCAACTTTTCAACCGCTAATCTTCGCGGTGTAGTTCATTCTTTTACAGATAACAAGAAGAACTTAAAGCGCTCGCTTGAACACGGTTTCTACATCGGCGTTAATGGTCTTGCTACTTATTCAACCTTGCCTCTACCTCCTCTTGAGCGCATTCTGCTTGAGACGGATGCTCCATTCTTATCTCCTGTGCCATATCGTGGTGAGACTAATGAACCTAGCCGCATCAAAGATATTGCTACCTGGTTGGCCGCAAAGCTTCAACTAGACACCTCAATCATTATCGACCAAACCACTAAAAATACTGAGGATCTCTTTGGTATATAATAAGAGGAAATATGAATTCTAATAATATTTATTTAGATTATGCCGCTGCTACCCCTGTTGATAAAAGGGTACTTACTGCCATGTTGCCATATTTTTCTGAAAAATTTTACAACCCCTCTGCCGCCTACCTGCCAGCCAAACATCTTCGTGGCGAATATGAAACCCAGAAAGGTCTACTCGCTAATGCTATTGGTGCTAAAGCGCCCGACCTAATTATTACTGGTGGCGCAACTGAGTCAATTAATCTCGCCTTTACAGTTTTAAAGCAGCACACTGGGCACTGTCTAATCTCTAGTATCGAACATGCCGCCGTGCGTGAGTCGGCTAGATCTTATTCGGCCGGCAATTTTGATGAAGTAAAAGTTTCATCTACTGGTCTAGTTGATTTAGCTGATCTCCGACAAAAAATTAAAGAGGATACTGTCCTAATTTCGATCGCACTTGTAAATAATGAACTAGGAACTATTCAGTCCCTCTCTGAAATTAGTCGCCTCTTACAGGAAGTGCGCGAGTCTCGACTAAAAGAAGGTAATCTCACGCCGCTCTATCTTCACTCCGATGCTTCTCAGGCGATGAGTCTCCTTGATTTATCGGTTGCCAGATTGGGCGTGGATCTTCTCACCATTAATGCTGCCAAAGTCTATGGTCCCAAGGGGATTGGTGCTCTTTATGTTGCGCGTGGTGTAAAATTATCACCAGTAACTTTTGGTGGTGGGCAAGAGATGGGTTTACGTTCTGGTACGGAAAACGTTCCGGCCTTAATTGGCTTTGCTACTGCTGCAAAGCTTGCTAAAGAACATTTGGCTAGTTCTCGTCGCCAATACCAAGATTTTACAAGGCAGTTTAAGCAGATTATTGAGCAAGAATCTCGAGTCGCTCCGCTTTGGCTTGGCGATCCAAAACATCAATTGGTTAATTTTGTTCCAGTTTGTTTTAAAGGCTTAGACGCTGAACGTCTGATTTTTAAGCTTGAAGATCTAGGAGTTTATCTCTCTACCGGGGCCGCCTGTGCTGCCTCCAAAGGACAAAAGTCTCATGTTCTCTCAGCTATTGGTCTATCAGATCAAGAGATTGCCGGTTCCTTACGAGTGACGTTTGGACAGGGTAATCAGCTCGAAGATGTTAAAAAAGCCGCACATCTGATCGCTGAAGTAGTAAATCAAGAAGCAAGACGCTTAAAGTTAATATAGTGGGAGTTTTATGCAAGAAAAGATTTTAAGTTATAACCCAGAAAACTCCAATAAAACAGTTTTTGTTGGTATGTCTGGCGGCGTCGACTCCTCAGTTTCCGCCATGCTTCTAAAAAATGCCGGCTATCAAGTGGTCGGTGTCTATATGAAGAACTGGTCAAGGGATCTTCCAGGTATGAAATGTCCTTGGGCCGAAGATCTAGCTGATGCCAAACGGGTTGCTACTAAACTAGATATTGATTTTCGGATTTTTGACTTTGAGGAAGAATATCATCAAAAAGTTGTCGATTATATGTTGTCGGAATTTCAAAAGGGAAATACTCCAAATCCAGACATTATGTGTAATCAAGAAATCAAATTTAAATTATTCTACGAGGTTGCCAAAGAACAGGGTGCCGACCTGATCGCCACCGGTCATTACGCTAGTTCAGACGGAAGAAACTTATTAAAAGCCGTTGATCAAAACAAGGACCAAACATATTTTCTTTACCGTATTTCAAAAGAAGCCGTTGCTTCAACTATTTTTCCACTCGGCCGCCTCAATAAGCCAGAGGTGAAGCAGTTGGCTGCAGAGAATTGCCTTGATAATGCCTATAAAAAAGAATCCATGGGCGTTTGTTTTGTCGGCGAGGTGGGGATGCATGATTTTCTAAAAGAATATTTTCCGGTAACTCCAGGTGAGATTATTGATCGTGAGTCAGACCAAGTGATTGGAGTCCACGACGGTGCTGTTTTTTATACCATTGGTCAGCGACATGGATTAAATCTCAGTGGCGGGTTGCCTTACTACATCGTTGATAAAGACATGTCTCGAAATATTATTTATGTTTCACGCAATCTCAATAATCCAAATCTTTGGACTAATAAATTAATACTTAACGACATCTTCTTGCGTCCAGAATATAATAAAAATGGCGAGATTGTCCCTCTCCCTCAAAATTTTGACATCCGTATTCGACACCGTGCCGCTCTGCAGTCCGCAAAGCTGACCCTTGACCAAGAAAAAAGTCAGGCGGTTCTCGAATTTACACACGAATTCAAGCGTCCCGCCTCTGGCCAATCGGCTGTATTTTATCATGATGATGTTTGTCTCGGTGGTGGTATTATTGCCTAACCTATTTCTTGAAACAGGCGCCACCTTTTTTCTCTTCGAAGTCACGCGTGAATTCGTCGATATACCTTAAAAGACCTATCTTCTTAATTCTTTCATCTACGTCCTTCATTTCAAACTCCGTCCCATCCTTATGGGTTGCGGAAATTGCCTTTTCGCTCGTTGGGTCAAATTTTACAGTAATAGTATCATTCGCCGTCTTACATACCAGGCTGATTGCGCCGTCTCCGGTCAAAGCTTTTTTAATCGAAAGGAATGCAATCAGTCCAATTATTCCGATAATAAACAAGGCAATTAATTTTCTCATCTTTTTTCCTAATTATGCTTATCCTTACCTTAGCACAACCACCACACAATGTCCATAAATAATAAAGTTATATGGCCGATAAACAGAAATTCAAGCGTGATATAATATAGAGTATGAATGCTAGTGAAATCCGTCAAAAATTTCTTGAATATCAGCAAAAGCTTGGACATCAAGTTATCGCGCCTGCGAAATTGGTTCTTGAAAACGATCCAACCACTCTTTTTACCGGTTCAGGCATGCAGCCTCTTCTGCCTTTTCTTCTTGGAGAGCCACATCCAGAGGGTAAGCGTCTAGCCGACTCTCAGCCATGCCTTCGCCTGCAGGATATTGAGGATGTTGGTGATCCAAGACACACCACAGTCTTCGAGATGTTAGGCAACTGGTCTCTCGGTGACTATTTTAAAAGTCAACAGATTCCTGCTTTCTTTAAATTCTTAACTGAAGAAGTGGGTCTAGATCCTCATAAGATCTATGTTACCTGCTTTATTGGTAGTGAAAAATATGGCATCCCAAAAGACACTGAATCCGCTGAAATCTGGCAGCAGGTCTTTAAAGATGCTGGCGTAGATGCTAAAATCGCTGAAATCGGCAGTGCCGAAAATGGTGCCGCCAGAGGTATTAAAGAAGGTGAACATATTTTCTTCTATGATGATCATGAAAACTGGTGGAGCCGTGGTGGTGGCGTAGAGACCACTCCTATTGGCGACCCTTGTGGTCCTGATTCCGAAGTCTTCTATGACTTTGGTGAAGATAAACAAGATGTTGCGACCTTCGGTCAGTCACATCCTGCCTCTGACGGCGCTCGCTTTATGGAAATCGGTAACCAAGTTTTTATGCAATACAAGCGCAATGAAGATGGAAGCTTTTCTGAATTAAAGCACAAAAATATTGACTTCGGAGGCGGTTTAGAGCGTATTGCTGCCGCCGCAATTGACTCTTTTGATGTTTTTGAAACTTCACTCTTAAAACCACTAATCACTAAAATTGAAGAGATTAGTCATAAACAATATATCGACTATACTGCTGATATGCGTATTATTGCCGATCACTTACGTGGTGCCTATTTACTTTCCGCCCAAGGTCTCACGCCAAGCAATCGTAAGCAAGGCTATGCCCTCCGTCGTCTCATCCGCCGAGCTATTCTAAAGGCTCTTAATCTCGGTATTGAACAGGATTTTCTTCCTCAGATCATTCCACTTATCGAGAATAATTATCGTGACCTCTCTGACGAGATTCTGAACACCCGCCAGGACGCCCTAACGGTTTTAATTCGTGAAGAGCAGGCTTTTAGAAAGACCTTAAGTCGCGGGCTCAAGGAACTCAATAAGTTAAAAACCTCTGGCCTTACTGGGAAGGAGTTATTTATGCTTCAGGATACTTATGGTTTTCCACTTGAGCTTTCCGTTGAAGAAGCTAAACGTCAGCAAATT
The DNA here is from genome assembly GCA_963545055.1 of Candidatus Nanosyncoccus nanoralicus. GTDB lineage: Bacteria > Patescibacteriota > Saccharimonadia > Saccharimonadales > Saccharimonadaceae > Nanosyncoccus > Nanosyncoccus nanoralicus_A. The sequence goes on along the minus strand of CAUUHT010000007.1, from coordinate 3,261 downwards.
GAGCTGAGTTCAGATTGGCAGGCTGAATTTGATCAATGTCTTGCCGCTCAGCGCACTCGTTCCAAAACTGCCTCTGAAGGTATGTTTAAAGGTGGACTTGAAGACCATAGCGAAATGTCAACTAAATATCATACCGCAACCCACCTCCTACTTGCCGCTTTGCAAAAATTGATAGACCCAAAGATTGGTCAGGCTGGTTCAAACATTACATCCGAGCGTCTTCGTTTTGACTTTAATTTAGATCGTAAATTAACGCCAGAAGAGATTAAGGCTCTCGAAGATCAGGTTAATCAATGGATTCTTGAAGATCACACTGTTACTTTTGCAGAATTTGAAAAAACATACGCTAGAGATACCCTGCATGCTCATGGTCAATTCTGGGAGAAATATCCAGATACTGTCAAGGTTTATACTGTCGGTGATTTTGAGCATCCAGTTTCTCGTGAATTATGTGGTGGACCTCACGTCGAACATACTGGCATGCTTGGCAAATTCAAAATCAAAAAAGAGGAATCTTCTTCTGCCGGCATTCGTCGTATCAAAGCCGTCTTGGAAAATTAAATAGTTCACCTAATTTTAGTCGTTCTTCGTCCCCATGTCGTATAATAAACAAAAAGTGGAGACATATGGAACGACTAATTAATTATTTTATCCCTCAAAAATATCAACTTGAACTTCGTGTCAATAAAAATACGGAAGAGGTTCAAGGACATACAATTATTTCTGGTAAAACAAAAGATTCAATTTTGAAACTTCATGCCAGAGACTTAAAAATTTCTAAAATACTTATTAATAATAAGCCAGTAGAGTTTACCTTAGATCCTGATAATCAATTATTAAGTATTAGCCAGGTAGAAAAAGACCAGTCAACGATCATTGATATCCGTTATACTTTTAAGCTCAGTCACAGCATGATCGGTATGTATTTGTCGACCTATAAATACGAAGGCAGGGAAGAGCGTATCGTTTCTACTCAGTTTGAGTCACATTATGCTAGAATGATGTTTCCTTGCATCGATGAGCCTGAAGCTAAGGCAACCTTTGACCTAAAGGTTATTGATACAGATATCGAGGATACAATTCTCAGCAATATGCCAATTCTTTCAGAACGAGTTTTAACCTACACATCCGTAAATGCCGATTTGAATCCTAAAGAAGACCCAAACGCCCTCAATCTAAATGCTGAAGTTTCTCGTAAGATTGTCACCTTCAAAACTACCCCCAAAATGTCTACGTATTTATTGGCAATTTGTATCGGTAAATTTAATAAAGTTTCCGGCACTAACCAGCACGGCATAGAAGTGGCAACCTACGGCGCGCTTAATCAACCAACTGAGTCTCTAGAATTCTCAAATCAAATTGCCATGGAGTCATTAGATTTCTATGATCAACTCTTTGAAATACCTTATCCATTACCAAAACTTGACCAGGTAGCTATTCCTGACTTTGATGCCGGCGCCATGGAAAACTGGGGTCTAGTCACCTATCGTGAATCTTGTCTTCTCGCAGATCAAAACACACCACAAACCACCAAGGAATATATTGCAACCGTCGTTACTCATGAACTTTCGCATCAATGGTTTGGTAATCTTGTCACAATGCGTTGGTGGGATAATCTCTGGCTTAATGAAAGTTTTGCGAACATGATGCAATTTTATGCCGTCGACCACCTTCGTCCAGAGTGGCAAATTTGGCAAGACTACTTTACGGAAGACTGTCTATACGCACTTCGTCGAGATTCTCTTGAGAATGTACAGTCGGTCCAGCAAACTGTTTCGGATCCTGCTGAAATCGACAGTCTCTTTGATGGAGCCATTGTTTATGCTAAGGGATCCCATCTGATGTTTATGCTTATGCGTCTAATGGGCGAAGAACAATTCTTCAAAGGCTTGAAAAAGTATTTCCAAAAATTCCAGTACCAAAATACTTCTGGCGACGATTTATGGGCCTGCTTACAAGAATTTGCCACCTTTGACGTTAAGAATATGATGGACTCTTGGATTTTGCAATCTGGGTTTCCATTGATTGATGGAGAAAAACAACAGCGTTTTCTCGCTGATGGTTCTACTGATCAAACCAAATGGGTTCTCCCAAAAATCACCGATGATATGTCCGGTCATTATCTGATAAAGCTATCGGATCACGATTTTGAACAAAAAATACAAAACTTTCAAAATCTCAACTTTGAACAAAAGCTCAGGCTATTAATCGATCGTAGCATGCTTATGCGTACATCATATATTAATACTAGTAGTATTTTTGATTTGCTACCTAAATTCGAAAAAGAAAAGCAGGAGTCGATCTGGCAGATAATTGTTACTATCATAGCTAATCTTAAAATCTTCTTCCCCCCAACTTCCGAGTATTTTCCTCTATTTAAAAAATATCTTTTAAGGCTAGTGGCTTATAATATTGAGCGTCTCGGCCTCAGTCCAAAGGCAGACAGCGCAGATGATTTAAAGCTCCGACCACTTGTTCTTAATTTCGCCATCTACGCGGAGGATCAGGCTATTTTATCAAAGCTATCCGATGTTTATGATCAGAAAATAGGGAAAAACATGGACTTTTCAGCAGTCTCCCCTGAGCTTCTTGATACAATTATCGATGCTAAATACCGCTATTCTAAAGAAGAACTCTTTGAGCCTCTGCTTGAACGATATCAACAAGAGTCTAATCCAGTTTATAAGTCAATTATCTTAGAAACTTTGACTGACAGCCGTAAGGAGGAACATATTAATAGGCTCATCGAGTTGCTCGAAGATCAAGAGACGGTAAGACTACAAGATCATCTCACCTTCCTGTCTTTGCTTCTTTCTAATTATTGGTCAAAACAACTGGCTCTCGAATGGTTTTACGCTCATTGGGGTTATATAAAAGAGATTACAAAGAATAAATCGATCGATGATTATATTCGAGTTGTCGGAGCGCGTGTTTCAAGCCAATCTGAGGCAGAGCAGTTCAGCCAGTTCTGTGATCAGGAAAGAGACAATAAGGCCGTCGCACGAGCTATTAAAATAGCAGAGTATGGTATCAAAATCACACTTAAGTGGCGTGAACGTGAAGCAGAAAATATCTATCAGAAAATTCAGCAATTATAAAAAATCTACATCAGCAGAAAAAGTAATATATATAGTTAATAAACCAGCGCATTTAAAATTCGTAATTAACAGGGGTCAGAAAAATAAATTATAAAAAAAATGAAAAAACTTAAAAAATCTTTCAAAAAACCCTTGCAAACTTTCAAAAGCTGTACTACAATAC
>CAUUHT010000006.1:0-26237 GCA_963545055.1 Candidatus Nanosyncoccus nanoralicus | reverse complement strand
TGCCATACCTTTATTCAGGAATGCGCAGCATCCGCGGCTGGCTGCAGCAACAGCGCGCGAGGGTTGTCCATTTCCCTCATGAGCAGGATTTTATCAGCTACAACACGGAAAATGATTTGGCTCAGCCTTTGTAGTTGGGTAGGTAAAGGGACTAATGTTCAGGTAGAGATATGCTAAATTGATGATTATTTAATATCTTTTAATAGGTAATAACTATTCTGCCTAAGTCCAAATTATCTACGAACAAATCCTTGTAAGACAGTTGACCGAAAAAATTCACAGGATATTCTGATTTTACGTTGCATGGTTTAAGATGTGCAGACAGCCATACTTTCAAAATAAAGGCTAAAACGGCATAATAGCAGCCCCCCTTTGTTAGAATTGCCTGGTTAGGAGAGTCAAATGAATATTTTATTACTAGACGGCGGTAAAGATTTCGGACATTCACATGGTGAGTTAAATCACACACTTCATAAAAAAGCGAAAGAAGTTTTGACCGCACTTGGACACAATGTTAAAGAAACCGTGATTGATGCCGGCTATGACGTTGAAGCAGAAATCGAAAAATTCTTGTGGATGGATGCTGTGATTTGGCAGATGCCAGGTTGGTGGATGCACGAGCCTTGGACAGTGAAAAAATACATAGACGAAGTATTCACCACTGGACACGGCAAGCTTTACCACAGTGATGGTCGTCATCGTGTCAATCCAACCGAAGGCTACGGCACAGGCGGTTTGTTACAAGGCAAAAAACACATGCTTTCACTTACTTGGAATGCGCCGATTGAAGCGTTCACTCGCGAAGGCGATTTCTTCGAAGGAAAAGGCGTGGATGTGTTATACATGCATTTCCACAAACTCAATGAATTCATCGGATTGACCCGTCTGCCGACATTCTTATGCAACGATGTGATTAAAAATCCACAAGTAGAACAATACTTGGCAGACTACCAAGCCCACTTGGAAAAAGTATTTGGTTAATTGCAAAATATGGGTTTGGAAGGTAGGCATTTTCCCACCTTTTTTCATTTTTTGTTTATGCTTACTGTGTGTCTAAAAACAAGCGAGTTTGCACGAAACGGCATAGTGTTTTTGCCGATGTGCCAAATTCCTAAATGGAAATTTATAACATACCTTTATTGATGCTAGAACCCGTCAATAGCAACGTCTGAATAGGCCGTCTGAACAACAGACGGCCTTTCTTTCTTGATTTTAAGGTTAAACAGTTATCAGCCGATTTATAGGCAGTCGGCAAAGTTTTCAGCCGCCAAAGGTTTTCTGCCCAATAAAGCTGCAAAATCAGAATAATCGGCGCATGAACCTTGCTTGAGCAGGGCAAAGCTGTCACGGCTGATGATGCCGTTGCTGAGGAGGTTTGCCAACGGCAATGCTGGGTTAATCAGGCGCAGGGGAACGGGTAGGATGTGTTGCGGTTGTTTGTGGTGCAGGGTTTGGCGGAGGGTGGTCAGGTATTCCGCCAAGGTCAGGGTTTGGCTGCCGGTCATATTGATGATGCTATGGTCGGTGTCGGTTTGGGCGGTAAGTTTTGCCAAGCCTTCGGCAACATCGGCAAGATGGACGGGCTGCAAATGAAAGCGGCCGCCTTCCGGCAGGGGGAGCAAAGGGAGGCGGGCTAGTTTGATGAACAGTTCGCAGCTGGTTCCTCCTCGCCCGTAAACGACGGATGGTCTGGCTATGGCAATCGGTATGCCGCTTTGGGCAACGGCATCATCTCCCCGTCCTTTGCTGCCGACAAAGTTGATGGATTGAGATGGGTCGGCACCCAGTGCGGATAGTTGCAACCAGCGTTTGATGCCTGCTGCTTTCGCCCATGCGGCGAGCTGTTTGGGCGTGTGGTGGTGTACGGTTTCGAGTATTTCGGCATGACGGCTCATGATGCCGATGCAGTTGATAAGGACGTCTTGCCCCTCTAATAAACGGCGTGCTGCTGTTTCATTGGGATGAAGAAAGTCGAAGGCGCGGCGGTCGGGTGTGCAAACTTGATGACCTTGTTCTTTTAAAATTTGGGCGGTACGGCTGCCGATGAAGCCGCCGCCTCCGAAAATGATGATGTTCATGGTTTTTTCTTTATATTGTTGAGGCCGTCTGAAAACCTTTAAATCGGTTTCATCACCATCAGGAAGTAAATCACGATAGTGGCGCAAAAGGCAGGATAGCCGAGCAATTCCCAGCTTCTGGCATAATGCCAATAGGGTTCCGGAATGGTGTCTGCGTTTTCTTTATGCGCTTTTTCGGCAATCTTTGCCATACGGATTTGCAGCCAGACAACGGGCAGCCAGCAAATGCCTGCAAGGATGTATAAACCGAGCGTCATCCATACCCAATTTTGTTCCAGCATGGTGGAAACGGTATAGCCACGTTCGTAAAGCATCCATAAACCGGACAAGGGTTGGAAAATGACGGCAGGTGTCGTAAACCACCAATCTGCTTTGATGACCCAATGCGAGACCACCGACTGCGCGGCGACCGAACCGCTGCGGTTTGCCCAAAAGAGGTAAAACGCTGTACCAAAACCGGTGCCGACCATTAAGGTAGCCGAGATGATGTGCAGGGTTTTAACGATTAAATAGGTGTTCATTTTTTATCTCCTACGGATTGATACAGGAAAAATAAAGTAGCCATAATCGGCAGGTTTTTTACCAAAGGCGCAAACGGATGCGCCCACATTTCAGGCAGCCTGAGGGCAATAATCAGGCTGTATGCCGCGACGGTTATCAATTGCAGCAGCCATATTGCGGAACGGAAGCGAAAGCGGCTGAAGCATAAAAAGGCAAAACCGATGTCCAACAGTGAAGCAGCGATTAATGTCGGCCATTGCAACGGATCGGGAATGCCGACCGAACGCAGTAAACCCAATGACATTTCAGGCATGAAAAAAAGAGGCTGGGTACCACTCCAAAGCCATAGCAGCCCCATTGAGAAAGACAAGTAGGTGGAAGGAGGGCGTTTAATGTTATCGAGCATACCGAGTTCCTATTTCATCAGTTAAGCCTGTTTAATCTTTAATTTCTAAAATTTCTGTCAAAAGAGAAATTTTAGAGTAAAAAATTTTATTTATACATGCCCATGTAAAACTAACATGAGCATATTTTCATATTTCTAAATAGCATAGACAGTATTTTTTGAGCAGATGCCCATTGCTATCAACGGAAAAATTTTTGTATTCCTGCACCGACTTTCAAGATTTTTACCATGGTTGAAGTGGATAGCTTCAGCATTTCATTTGCCCATATGGTCAGCGTACTGATGAAATCATGGGTTTGTCGGATTCGCTGCTTGGCGGTTTCATTTTCCTGGCTAAATTCTGGGCTGTCGATCAGGCTTTGCAAAAATTGCCGCGTCGGTTCGATTTCACGCTGCATACGCACTTCTGCAATGGTGCGGAACAAAGTCCAGACATCATCCGAAGTTTCAAAATGATCGCGCCTGTCGCCCAAAATATGCACGGTATGCACCAATCTCAAGTTTTGTAACTCTTTAATACTGTTGCTGACATTGGAGCGCGCCACGCCGAGCGTTTCGGTAATTTCCTCGGCATTCATCGGCCTGCCCAAGATATAGAGCAGGGCGTGAATTTGCGCAACGGTACGGTTGACCCCCCATTTGGTACCCATTTCGCCCCAGTGGAGGATAAATTTTTCAGTGGTCGGATTCAGTTTCATAGTGATGGTATTCTATTTTTATCTTTTATTTCTGTCAATACAGAAATGAAGAAATTTTGGCGTATGAAGTAAAAATGTTCAGACGGCCTTTTGAATCAACCTTTCTTCTATACATTCTCTCAGAATCTCTAGACCTTATCAGCCATGATTTCCTATGAGGAAAAGATATTGTTCGTAAACCGGTATTTTTTGAATAAAAATTTATCCGTACAATCCGCTGTATCAAATAACGAGGAGTAAACCATGAAAAAAATGCCTGTATTGTTTGTTGGGCATGGCAGCCCGATGAATGCGTTAGATAAAGAAAACCCGTTCAATCAGAATTTCAGCCTAATTACGCAAAAGTTTACCAAACCAAAAGCGATTTTGATGATTTCAGCGCATTGGTACAGCAGCCGTTTGCAGGTAACGTCAGGCGCACATCCTAAAATGATTTACGATTTCTACGGCTTTCCAGATGAACTCAGCCAAGTGCAATATCCCGCGCCCGGTTCGCCTGAGTTGGCAGCGCAAGTGCGGTCGTTATTACAGCCGGAAAAGGTTGAGCTGAACCTAACGCGTGGCTTTGATCATGGCACTTGGGCAGTGTTGAAATTTCTTTATCCCAATGCCGATATTCCTTTGGTACAACTTAGCCTTCACCGTTTGCAATCGGCAGAATGGCATTTCAACTTGGCGAAAAAGTTAGCTGCTTTACGAGAACAAGGCGTGCTGATTATCGGCAGTGGTAATATTGTGCATAACCTGAGGGCAATAAGCTGGGAACATATTGATCAAATCGGTGCGGGGTATGAATGGGCGTTTGCATTCCGAGAAACGGTCAATCAAGCGATTGCGACACGAGATGATGAAACCTTGGTGCATTATCAGCAACTAGGCGAAAAAGCCGAGCTTTCCGTGCCAACACCGGATCATTACTTGCCCTTGCTGTACATCATGGCATTGCGCGAACCGCAAGATGACATTACGTTTTTCAACGATAAGCTGATTGCAGGCTCACTCAGTATGACATCGGTTTTGGTAGGGTAAAAAGAGAAAAATCAGAACAAAGTATTTGTTCGATCCACTTTGCAGATGGTGCCAAGTTGTTTCAGACGGCATTTTATATCTACATAAAAGCCTTAATATCGACAAAGATCAGATTAAGCCTGTAAGTTTTGAATGTAAATAATTTAGCAAAATAGGGAGTAGGTTTGAAGGTAACTTGTAAAATCTTTTTGTAAGAGAAAAGGCCGTCTGAATATCAGACGGCCTTTATTTAATGAGCAAAATTACTTGATGATTGAATCAATAAAATCATCAAAACCAGAACGATCCTGAGCAGGGCATTTTTTTAGGAAATTGCGTCGTGCGGTAATCGTATCGTGTCCATGTTTATGCTTGATAGAGTGGAATTTTCTTAAAGCAGATTGGCACTCAGATGGTTGAGATGCCGGATTGACCAAGCACATAAGCGCCTCGCAAGCCAACCGTTCGTCTCCACCCATTTGCGGAGGATTAAGAGGATTGTCAGCCATAGAGGTAACTGAAGAAAAGCCCATTACCAAGGCAATAATTGTTGAAATGAATTTCATAATTTACTCTGTTATTTAATGGAGTTTGAAAGGGAAGTGGCTGAGATTTCAGACGGCCTTTGTCTATTAAAATCTAGGCAATGAACAACCTTCATTCGCAATAATAGAACATTGAGAGCTGCCTGCCGCTTGACATTTCCTTAAGGCATCGTTCTCTGTAAGTCCAAGGCCTAGTGTGCTGGTATAAGCTGTCCATTTTTTACCAGATTTACCCTTAGCAACAGCCATACAACCATTTCTTACCCATGTTACTATTTTACATGGCGCGTTACTTCCTCCTCGTTCACACGCCTTAATAGCTTGTTTTTTAGCCGCTTCAAGCGATTCCATATCAATTGCACCACCTGAAACGCCAGTCTTTGTGTTGGTTGCCCATGCACCGTATCTTGAAGGCACATCAATATTGATAATTTCCGTAGATCGTCTTTGTTGGTGTCGGCCAGACGACCCACAGTTTGGATTGTATCCGTATTGACATAAACTAGGATCATTTTGCAATGCTCCTCTAGTCGCATCATAAGTGGGGTTAGCAACACAAATATTCAGGCTGATTAATCCTAATGATATAAAAAGTAGCTGTTTCATCTAAGCATCCAATCTTATTTGTTCAAATATCTTAGTTTTTAAATGTGGAAATACCAGATTGGTGTATTTCCGCTACTAGGTTAACTTTGGTGTTTCATGGCATCAGTAGTTGTTCCCCCTGATTGAGAACCTCCAGTTGTCCATTTTGTATATTGAACATTATTTGGCATTTTATCAATAGAATTATTAGAGGGATTCTGCACATCATAATTAACCCGTTGACTTGCCCCTCCATCCAAATGCGGCGGAACTTCTTGGCGATTTCCATTGCCGATGACCGAGTAGGCACTGAAACCAGCCATCATGCCGTTAAACCAGGCACCTGCCATAGGCGGTACGGTGATCAGCAAGGTAGAGAGCATCAGGCCCAAGCCCAGCTGCTGGGTCACGGTCTGCATAATACCGCCGACGTTTCCGCCGGTCAGTGCCGCGGCAATATTGGATACGGCATCGGTAATGGCGATATTGCCTACCAGATCCATAGAGATTTCCGCCATAACGCCAAGCATCACGGTGGAAAAGATGGTTGCCAGTCCATAGTATAGCCATTTTTGAAACAGGGGTGCTGTTTTTTGAACAGAAGGCATAAAATAAAGATAGGGCGCAAAGCCGATAAAGAGAGTCATGCGATGAAAACTTCTTTGTAAAAGAAAAGGCCGTCTGAATATCAGACGGCCTTTCTTTAATAAGCAAAAATTACTTGATGATTGAATCAATAAAATCATCAAAACCAGAACGATCCTGAGCAGGGCATTTTTTTAGGAAATTGCGTCGTGCGGTAATCGTATCGTGTCCATGTTTATGCTTGATAGAGTGGAATTTTCTTAAAGCAGATTGGCACTCAGATGGTTGAGATGCCGGATTGACCAAGCACATAAGCGCCTCGCAAGCCAACCGTTCGTCTCCACCCATTTGCGGAGGATTAAGAGGATTGTCAGCCATAGAGGTAACTGAAGAAAAGCCCATTACCAAGGCAATAATTGTTGAAATGAATTTCATAATTTACTCTACTATATAAATGATAAATGAAATTTGAAGGTGAGATATCTGAAATTTTAGATTGATTATATCTCTTAAAAATGAGGTAGAGCACAACCTTCAGAAGTAGTAATTCTACACTGTGTCACGCCAGTTGCTTTATTACATTGATTTAATGCATTAGTTTCGCTACGTCCAGGGTCATCTACACCATAGAAGGTTTTCCATTTACCTTTATACTTACCCTGTGCAACTGCAAGACAGCCATTTCTTACCCATTTTGCAACTATACATGGGGCGTTTTTCCCACCTTGTTCACAGGTTTTAATAGCTAGTTTTTTGGCTGCTTCAAGTGAATCCATATCCATTGCACCAGCTGAAACACCAGTTTTTGGATTAATAGCCCATGCCAAATATTTTGAAGGAATATCAATATTAATAACTTTTGTCTGAGCGGAACTGTTATTGGAAGATTGGGGTTTCCCAACATTATACAAAATCTGCCGACCTGAACTGTCAATAATCCGACAAGTACCTGTTGCAGGTTGGTATTCTCCACCACAACCATTAGCATAGATATTTAAGCTTGTCAGCCCTAATAATATAAAAAGCAATTTTTTCATCTTAAGAGTCCAATTTATATATTTTCTTTAATCTTTTTTAACGTGCAATATAGAAATACTAGGATGGAGTATTTTCTTTACCAGACAGGTTTGTTAGTTTCATTGTATCAGTAGTTGTAGCTCCTGTTTGACTACCACCTGTTGTCCATGAGACATTATGATTACTATTATTCACATTATTGGTAGGGCTTTCAATTCTGTTCTGTGCTGCATAATTAACCTGTTGTTGATTATTCATTCCAGGTGGAGTAGCAGGTTGACCCGTTCCCCAACCCTGCATTGCATTGTATCCAGAGTATGTAGCCATCATGCCATTAAACCACATACCTGCCATAGGCGGTACGGTGATCAGCAGGGTAGAGAGCATCAGGCCCAAGCCCAGCTGTTGGGTAACTGTCTGCATAATACCGCCGACGTTTCCACCGATCAGTGCCGAAGCAATATTGGATACTGCATCGGTAATGGCGATATTGCCTACTAGATCCATAGAGATTTCCGCCATGACGCCAAGCATCACGCTGGAAAAGATGGTTGCCAGTCCATAGTATAGCCATTTTTGAAACAGGGGTGCTGTTTTTTTGAACAGAAGGCATAAAATAAAGATGGGCGCAAAGCCGATAAAGAGAGCCATGGCGATGCGGAACATGATCAGCATGGTACCCGCCACGATGGCAGGCCCTGCGGTACCGACGCCGACAAACCATCTTGCCTGTGTCACTTTCCCTTCGAGATATTCGCTGTCGGCGGTGTCGATACCGTCAAGTATGCCCATCATGCTTTGAGTTGCCGTCAGGTTTTGGTCTATTCGGCAGCCAATGATGGATTTACTGTCTTGTGTCAGACACTTACTGCCGACATCGCTGTCGCCGGTCATGATTTGGGAAATGCCGTCTGAAAGGGTATCGGTCAGAACCCGTACGCTGAAATCTCCGCCAGCTGCCACACCCAGTGCAACGGCTACAATGAGGTAGGTCTTGCCGAGACCGTACACAAAGCCTTTCAGGCCTTCCTGACTTCTGCCGGTTGCAATCAGATAACCTTGGATCATTATCCATAAAGTCAATAAGGCAACGATAATGGTAAAAACAAGCGTTAGGTTTTTAGACAATACATGTTCAGTAAAAAAGCTTATTCGTGCATAGATATAGTCACGAATACTGGAATAAAGGAGAAGATCCATCATGATGATGTTTTCCTGTTAAATAGTTTGGGTCAAAATAACATTAAAATTAGCGGAGTTTATAGCCAGTGCTGATGGCTCTTTTTGCTTTTGCTTCATCGTGGAATTTTTTTACCTTACTTTGTAAAACGAACGAAGCTGACGCTTTGGTCAGGTTGCTGTTGTTCGAGCCTGAGAGCTGGTCTTTGGTCAGATTTACCCTTGCCCATTTGTATTGATCAAGCATTTGGTCGATAGAGTTTATTGCTGATTGGTAATTTTTTAGTTTGATTTCCAACTGCTGCAATTTCGCAATGACTTCAGCTTCGGCAGAGGCTGCCGTATTACTTTGTCCTTGGGCATTGGAATTTTGTTTTTTAATCGAAGTCTTATTTATTTCTGAAAAGGTCTCATTAATTTTTGTTTCCATCTCTCTTAAAAGTGAGAATTTTTTCTCTTCAAGAGTTACTGTACCAATACATAAATTTTTTGATGTTTGATTAGCAATTCTATTACAGCGATCCTTACGGTTTTGGAACATTTTTTTGATTGCGTTTTCTTCTTTTTTATCGAGTAGAGCTTTCAATTCTGGAATCTGTTCCATTTGACCGCGTACCCAATGTTGCAACTGGGTACGCCAGTTTTGCAGCTGCTCTGCCCAGTGAGATAGTGTCATGGCGCGGTCTGCCGCATCCATCGCCCAGTTGATAGCATCTTGCATCATTTTGGCCCCATCAACAACAGGCAATACATATGAATTAGCTATCGGCATGGAAGTAAGCATTGTCGCCCCCACCAAAACTGAGGCGATTATCCGTTTTATTTTAGTTTTCATTACTATTCAATCTTTCTTCAAATTGGTTAATTTTAAAATATTTAAATTTTCAGTCTTAGGGTTGCCTGAAGACATACTGTCTTTAGATAACCCTATCTCATTTTTAGTCAAATCGGTTTAATCTGCATTACGCATCATATTAGTAGCCGACTTCTTGCCGGAACCTTTACGCTCATCGTAGAAGGTCTGTAACCAATCCTCCGGTCTTACCGCATCGATGCCGACACCAAGACGTTCGGCCGTTTTCTTGATAATGCCGTCCATGATGTCGATGTTGTCGGTACTGGCGGAGATGACAGCCAATTCGTCGTCAAATCCACGCAGATTAAGCTGGCAAACAGCTGACGCATGACCTTGTTTGACCAAGAAGCAGCGGCTACGCTCATCCAGGCCTTTGACTACTTGAAACTCTGAGTCGGTCAGTTTCAAGCCGTCGATATAGTCTTTTTTATCTGCATTCGGATTTGGCAGCAGTATCATGGTAGCTGTCTGCTCAATCAGTGCGGCGGAAATATCGCTTTTGAGGGCGTCTTCCGGTGACTGGGTAGCGAAGATACCCATACCGTTTTGCTTACGGATGGTTTTTTGTTTGTTTTTGGCAAACTCTTTCAAACCGCCTTCGCCATCAAGGATTTTCCAGAATTCGTCCATGATGTAGATGAAGCGGCGGCCATCGATAAGCTCTTCCATTCGGTGGATAAGGTAGCCGATGACTGGATCGCGTACCTGAGGGTTTTCAATCACATCGGTGTAGTCGAAGCCGATAATATTGGCTCCGCTGAAGTCGATTTTGTCTTGAGGGTTATCAAAAACCCAGCCAAGGCTGTTTCCACGGGTCCATTTGCGGATATTGGCATAGAGGGAGTCATCGCCGGTATTGGGCAGAGATTTTTGGAAGTTGGAAATGCTGCGCAGCGCCGGTGGAGTATCAAGCATGGCTCGAACGGCGCGCAGGACGTCGTCGTCTTCTGCGGCAGAGTAGTGCGCTTTGCCTCCCAGTTGTTTCATAAGGCCGCAGAGGAATTGGACATTTGCCTCTGTATTTTCGCATTGGAAAGGGTTAAAGCCGGTAGGTTGGCCGCTTTCCAATGCCATATAGGCACCGCCGCAGGCTCTAACAAAAATTTCAGCACCACGGTCTTTGTCGAAGAAAAAGATTGTGGGTTTGGGATCGTATTTTTGTACCTGACTGAGGAGGAAGTTGATAAGGGCTGTTTTACCTGTACCGGACTTACCAATAACCATAGTATTGGCAATGGCTTTTTCTCCTTCAGAATCTTCGCCTTCGAGGGTTGCATGGAAGTTGAAGTAGTAGGGCTGGCCATTGGTCGTCTGAAGAACGGTAACGCATTGCCCCCATGGGTTGCCCTCACGTTTACCGGCGGCAAAATTGTGTAGTGGGCAGAGACCCAAGAAATTTAACGATGAGAGATTGGCGATGCGGGTGCGGTAGTTCCAGTTACCCGGAAGCTGGGCATAATATGCGGCGCAGACGGCCAAGTCCTCTTTTGTTGTTACAAAACCTGCATTGGAAAGCTCTGCTCGGGCGGCGGCAATGTTTTGGGAAAGCTGCTCTTGGCTGTCGGCATAGATAGCAAGACTGAAGTGGTAGCCGCCAAGAACGAAATTGCCGGATGCGAGTTGGTCCATTGCATGATCAAGTTCTGCAATTTGGGTAAAGGATTTATCGCCGGAAGAGATCATCATGCCACGGGTACGCTCAAGGGTTTTCATGGCGTCGTATCGGCTCATGGGGCTGAAACTATGAGTGATAACGTATTCGACATCCAAATATTTGAGCCCGTTAAGCACGCCGGGATAGGTACCGTCAGGGTATTCTTTAAGGTTGAGTATGGCACCGTAGTGATTTTTACCTTCAGGGGTACGGACGATATAGTCGCCGGTTTTGGCAGAGAAAAGATGTCTGCTAAGGGGTAAGTAGTTGTAAACAGGAGCAGGCAGTACGGGAACCGGCTCGTTAACACGGTTAAGGATGTAACCGAAAAGTTCGAGTGTTTCTGAGAATACAGTACCGTTTTTGCCTTCGTACATACCGAGTCGGTAGGGATGGTAGTCTTTGAGGACGGCTTCAAGGTTGGTTGCTAATTCATTTAGCGTACCGATAGCTTGCTCCTGTTCGGCCTTCAGACGATCGATATTGCCTGATTTATCAACAAACTTTTTGCCGTCAACAACGGGACGGTAAATCATGGTCAAGTAAAGCTCGTTGTTCATGAGCTTTTCTTTAGAAAGTCGGGAAAAATAGCGGTCGGAGAGGCTTTGATTGAAAGACTCTTGGAATTTTGGGCGCAAATCGATGCCGCGGTGGCGGCGAATGTCATGTACCCAGAAGGCAACATTGACATAGTCCGGAGCGCGTAAGGATTGGAGTAAACGATTAAATGTGTTGTGTTTGTGTTCGAGCTCCCATTCTTCTCGACCCACAAAAGGAAGGCCGGATAGATGCCATGTTGTCAGATAGTCCCCACCAGTGGTTTTGACAATGGTTGGGGAAACATGGGTGGAGAGGGATACGAATTGACTGATTGATGCGTCAGGAGTAAACATTTTATTTGTTTTTTTGTGTTGAAATCGTCCGACAGACAAAGATATCTGTCGGATGTTTTGTTGTCATTGTTTGGGAGGATTGTTACGGTATTCATTAGGCGAGAAGCACCATGTATCAGGAAACTCCTCTCGGTTTCTGGCTTTAAGTCTAAATTTCAGACGTAAACCGAGAAAACGAAAAATCATATCATCCCGCTTGGCCATCTGCCTCATAATCAGGATGATGAAGGGAATAGTCAATAAAAAAAACATATTGAAGTACATTCCCATCAACAATCCTGAGCCGGCTCCTATAAAGAAAGGTATATAGGGTACACCAAGAAAGGTTGCCGGACGCGTACATCCTCGAAAAACGATGTTTTTCTGCATGGTGTTAATTAGGCAAAAAATTGCAATACTTGGAACATTGCTGATGTTGTACCGGCAGAGCAAGAGTCTGCATTGCCAACCAGCATTTTTGCGATTTGGCCGGCCGCACCAATCAGTACGCCACCAATTAAAATAGGAGCGACGTCAGAAATACGTTTGTGTGCAAAAGCAATTTGATAACCGGCAAAGATAATGGCGATGGTTACAACTGCAACGGACATTAAGTTCAATACGGTATGGATGTTTTTAATGAATTTACAGGCACCACCAGAAGCTGAAGTAAAATCATCGGCTGCCATACCTACAGTAGGTGCTAAAAATGCTGCAGCAACAAATGCTGCTGTGGCAACGTTTTCAGCGGTAAAGCGGGATTTTTTTTGAATCTGAGTGTTTTTCATTTGAAATTTCCTATGTTTATTACAGGTTGATGTGGAAAAAACTATCTAAAAGACTGCTGCGCTATCTTTATAAGTATTGCTTTTCGCTTGTGCAGTATTATTATCTTGCAAGGAATGTTGGTTTTTAGAGACAGTGGCCGAGTATGGTTGTGGATTGGCGGTAACTGTCAAATTTGGGCGGTTAGCTTGTTGTGCTGGCATTTGGCCCATAGGGCGAGGGGTATTCACAGTATTGCTGATGACTGGAATGGCATTTTGTGGGATTGCTCTCCCTTTCCCCATGGATGAAAAAATTTTTTGCACATAGCCATGCTTATAACCGGTTACAAAGTTACCGGAATAATAACAGCTGAAAGATTTACCCCAGTCTTTTGCACGATTGTAGCATTCTCGCAATATGTGCGAGCCTGCCTTGACGTTTGGGCACACTTGGAATGCATGCTCGTAGGAATGCAATCCATATTTTTTTAAATTGTATCGGTTAACTTGAGCTAATCCTAAGGAGAAGTTAAATCCCTTTTGTTCCAACATTTTAGCAGTGGCGACTGCTTCAGCCAAATTTTTAGGCTGTCTTTGTAAGCGTCCGCCTACAACACCTATAGCATATGGGTTGCCTGAGGATTCAACTCTCACGACATGATGCATAATATCATGCGGAACAGCTAAGTCGGCGCAGGAAAAAAACATGATGTTGAGATGAAAATATGAATTTGTATTGACGTGAAATTTAGCACAGATTAAAATAATTAACAAGATTTTAACCAATAAAAATAACCAAACATGAATTGTCTTTTCTTCATTTTTAATTAAGACGCTTTGGTTGTAACTTAAGTTGTTTTATAAGGTGCTATGTATGTTTCTTTTAAGAACGCTGTTGCTGTCTGCTAGTGTGGGCGCGCTAATGGCAGGTTGTGCAAATCAGTCTGCTCCAGATTTCCCAAGTTCATGGAAGCCATTAAATGAACTACCTGATCAGGTAACTGAGATTCCTCTTGTCAAACCTCATGTTTATCAAGTAACACAACTTGATACAACTGTAAAAGGTTTGTTGGAGCGTTGGGGAGAAGAGGCAAAGATGCCTGTTGTTTATGACCATACGCTTGATTTTACTTTGTATAAGAAAGTATCAACAATACGAAATACCGAACTTGATAATGCTTTGAGTGAATTATCTAAACTTTATGAAGATAAAGGGATGGTTTTCTATGTTCAAAATGGTGTCATTATGGCGCATAAGAAAATGGATGTTGCTGTGAAAAACAGTGGAAAGAAAAAACATGAGAGATTAGCAAAAGCTGATGTAAAAACTCAAGATTAAAATGGAAATATATGTTCAAATCAAGTAAAAATACTACTGATGGCAATATCCAAAAGGCTGTAAAAAGATCTTTGGATTTTGAAACGACCTTGGTCGATATCCGCAAAAAAAGTGAGAAAAGGGCATGGATTGTTGCCGGTATTTCTACCTTCTCTTCTTTGTGTCTGCTTGGCGGATTATTTTATATTTTGCCGCTGAAAGAAAAAGAACCTTATCTTGTTATGGCTGATGTCTATACGGGACAAGCTACTGTTGCTAAGCTAGCCGGTGATTGGAATAATTTAGATATTACTAAAAATGAAGCAGTAAATAAGAGTAATATTTCTCACTTTATTATTGCTAGAGAATCTTTTGATAGTCAGATTATTTATGATAATGACTGGGCTACAGTTTATTCTATGTCGGTTGCTGGGGTATCTGACAGCTACCGCAATCTGATGAATAAAAGTAATCCGAATAGCCCATTTAATCTTTATGGATCTGCTCAGTCAATTCGTGTTAAGATTTTGAGTATCGTCCTTAATAATAGTGGAAAGGCTGATGGTCGCGATGCCAGTGCAACAGTAAGATTCCAAAGATTTTTGTTAAATAAGAGTACTGGCATATCAAGATTTATAGATAGCAATGTTGCTACTCTGACTTATACTTATAATAGCAATTTGAAGATGGATGAAAAGTATAGGTTAAAAAATCCTCTAGGATTCCAGGTATTATCTTATCGTGTTGATCCTGATGCTAGTGAATCGCCTATTCAAGATTTATCTTCGGATTATCTTTCTGCAGGAACACCATCTGAAAACCAGACTCAGCAACAAATACAAAGTGTACCCCAGCCCCAGTTAGAAGCTCCTACATCTGTAGATAATGATGTTCCTAATGCTTCTCCTATATCTGTTGAAAGTGGAAATCAATAATGTTAAGAAAAATGTTTTTAGCAACAGCAGCATCATGTTTGTTGCAAGGAAGCGTCTATGCTGCAGCTATTCAAGAGTATACGTTTCAAGAAAATACAACTTATCCCGTTCATACGGCACAAGGCGTAGTCACACAAATTGAACTTGATTCTCGTGAAAAGGTTAAAGATTTTGGTGCAGGCCTAAGTGGTGGATGGGATTTGGTACGTAGAGAAAATGTATTTTATCTGCGTCCAAAGGCTGATGCAGTTGATACTAATCTTATTGTTCGTACTCAGGCTCACCAATATATTTTTGAGCTTAAGGTTTTGAAGAATGTTGTTGGCAATTTGTCAGAAGCTTCAGACAAAGGGGTAAATTATCAAGTTAAATTCAGATATCCCGATTCTACGGATTTCAGTCTTCGTGCTAGTACTTTGGCTGGTTATAGCCTGAAATATGATTCTTCTAAAATCTATAATACTAATTATGATGTGGCTGCAAATGAAAAATCTCGTTGGCTAGTTCCTTTAAAAGTCTATGATGATGGCAGATTTACCTATATCTACTTGAATAAGGGCAAGTTCACAGGTGATTTTCCTGCTGTTTATGGCAGAAAATCAGAGAAAGGAGCTGAGTTTGTTTTAAACAGTAATGTTGAAGGTAATGTAGTTATTGTCCATGGGACTTATCCATTCTTAGTTTTGAGACATGGAAATGATGTAGTTGGATTAAAAAGGAATTAAGAATGTCTGATAAGCTAAATAATGAACATCACAAAGATAGTGAATCATCACAAAATTTATATTCAAGCCAATACGAACAAGAACAATTGGCGGGACTTGAGGAGAATGCTCCTCAACTAAATGCTCCTGTTGACCGTACAGTCAACAAAAAAGCTATTGCGTTTATTGTAGCTGCAGGTTTTGGATTAGCTGGACTAGGGGCATTTGCCTATCATCAATTTAGTGGTTCTGATGAAGCTCCCCCTCCAGAACGTCCTCAGGTAGTTACTGTACCAGATTTACCTGCTCCAGATCCTCAAGTTACGGAACCCCCTTCAATTGATTTAGCAGAAGACAAAAAGCCCGAATTAGAAACGGATAATACATCGAATACAAAAACAATAGAAGTAACTACTCCACCAGTAGTGGAGACCTTGCCACCTATAACTCCATCAACTCCAACAACTCCAACAACTCCTAATGTTCCTATACAGCCGATTATTCCAGCAGGAGATATGTATGCTAATATGAATTCTGCATTTGTTCAGGACGGGGAGGCTGCTCAAAAAGAGTCGGGAGTAAGTACAGCTCAGGCTAATGCTGTCCGTTATATGCATAATAGGGATAAGTTGCTTCAACAAGGGACTTATTTGCGTTGTGTATTAGAAACTAAAATTATTTCTGAGGTAAAAGGATTTACATCTTGTATCATTACTGAACCTGTATATTCTGCAAGTGGAAAATATCTCTTATTGCCGAAAGGTTCAAAAGTAATGGGGCAATATGGCTCCAGTAACCCTACTGGCCCACGGATGGAGGTCATTTGGAATCGAGTTATAACACCCGATGGTATCGATGTAACACTGGAATCTCCTGGAGTAGATAATCTTGGTGCAGCAGGTCATGTCGGTAAATTTAAGTCTCACTGGGGATCACGTTTGGCATCGGCTTTATTGATTAGTATGATTTCAGATGCTTTTAAATATGCTGCTACTGAATATGGTCCACAAGGACAAACGGTTTCAACCATGACATCAACTACTACTAACCCTTATGAAAGTGAGACAGCCAATACATTGAAACAACAGGCTATCAATCAGCTTGAACGAAATAATGCTCGTCCTAATACAGTAACAATAAATCAAGGTACTTTGATTAATATTTATACTGCCCAGGATATTGATTTCAGCTCGGTAATGCAGTAATCATAAAAGGCCGTCTATTTTTTCAGACGGCCTAATTTTTAGGCCTTATAATAAGGAGAAATTATGGATAAAATCTTTATCATGCTGCTGTCGATAACTCTCTATGATTAAATGAGAATCTAAGAGTTTGTATAGAGAAGATAGCATAAGAATTCGCTCGGTGGTCTTAAGAATAGTCTTTCTTAAATGTAAGATACTAAAAACTATCTGAAAATTTACATCTCAAATAAAAATTCAAAATAATTCAATTATTTAACTTGCAGGTATTATAATGACTCTAAAAAACAAATCTATTATCACGGTATTTCTATTATTAATCTCTTTGTTACTGGGTTGTTATCTATCAGGTTTTATCCTACTGCAATGGTTAGGCTTAGATAAAACCCCTTTGCTGCTCACAACATGGTTTAAATACTATAATACATTAGATATTCCTCAAGTTGCCAAATACTCGTTACAGATTAAAACTTCAGGAATTATTGGATTTGGTTTAACCTTTTTGATTGGTCTGATTGGTTTAATTCCCATTTGGCGTACTGCCTCACAAAGTCTTCATGGAGAGGCACGATTTGCCGGAATGGCTGATTTGTCAAAAGCTGGATTTTTTAAACAGACAGATACTTCAATTGTTGTTGGTAAATACAACGGTAAATTATTACATTACAATGGTCAGCAATTCGCCTTATTAGCGGCTCCAACTCGATCTGGTAAAGGTGTCGGCATCGTAATACCGAACCTGTTAAGCTATAAAGGATCGGTAGTAGTATTGGATATTAAACAGGAAAACTTCAACTTGACTAGTGGCTACCGTAAAGAGGTGCTAGGCCAGGAAGTATATCTATTTAATCCATTTGCTGAAGATGGTAGGACGCATCGTTGGAATCCGTTTACCTACGTTTCTTCCGATCCGGACCAACGAGTGTCAGACTTGATGTCGATAGCTGCAATGTTGTATCCGGATGGAGATAGTCGTGATAAGTTCTGGGTGGCGCAGGCAAGAAATGCATTTTTAGCATTTTCACTTTATTGTTTTGATGAGCATGAAGCAATGGCTGATTTTCCTGTGGAGGGCAAAGAAAATGAGCCAGCCTGTACATTGGGAAAAATATACCGCCTTTCATCAGGTAATGGAACAGAGCTCAAGGAGTATTTTACATCTTTATCGCAACAACCATATCTCAGCGAGGCTACAAAAACAGCTTTTTCTGGCTTAATTTCTCAAGAAAAAGAAACTTTCGGTTCTATCATGGGGACATTTAAAGAACCTTTAAACCCATGGATTAATCCCGTCATTGATTCCGCTACTTCAGCTGATGATTTTCTGTTAACTGACGTACGTAAAAAGAAAATGACTATCTATATCGGCATTCTTCCCAATAAACTTGCTGAATCAAGGGTCATTGTCAACCTATTTTTCTCTCAACTTATCAACCAGAATACGAAAGAGCTGCCTCAGGAC
Source organism: Candidatus Nanosyncoccus nanoralicus (assembly GCA_963545055.1). GTDB lineage: Bacteria > Patescibacteriota > Saccharimonadia > Saccharimonadales > Saccharimonadaceae > Nanosyncoccus > Nanosyncoccus nanoralicus_A. Next base: position 7,865 of record CAUUHT010000006.1, on the reverse strand, counting down.
AACCCGGATTTGAAACATCAATGTATGCTATTGATGGATGAGTTCACGAGTATTGGTAAAGTTGAAATTATTGCTCATTCCGTCAGCTATATGGCAGGTTACAACATTCGCCTATTTCCGATTATCCAATCAGTTGCCCAGCTGGATGCTGTTTATGGCAAAGAATATGCGCGTACTATTATCACTAACCATGCTTTGCAAATCATCTATACACCTAGAGAACAGCAGGATGCAAATGAATACTCCGAAATGTTGGGCTATACCACAGTGAAAAGAAAAAATGTCAGCCGTGGACGCGAACGTAGTGTCTCGGAAAGCGAAGAACGTCGCGCACTGATGTTGCCGCAAGAGTTAAAGGCAATGAGCCAAGATAAGGAAATTATTCTTTACGAGGGTATGTCACATCCGGCACAAGTGGGGAAAATCCGTTATTACCAAGATGGAACATTTACTAAACGGCTGATGGGGTCAGTAAAGGTCGCCTCGTTAAAAGGAAAACGGTAATAGTAATGAAAGTTCGAGGCCGTCTGAAAATGAAATTTGCAAAATGACTAAAAAGGAATTTATATGAAGCTATTGGCAATTACAGCCATATTAACAGTATGTTTGATGACTTCCTGTACTCCGCAGATTAGCAATAAAAATATTAAGGATTCTTCCAAGATGCAAAATATACAAAAGGAAATAACTATGGAACAAGTGCGCAATCGTTGCCGAAGTATGTTGCACAAAGTGGAAAATCGGGATGATTTAATTAAGCAGATGTATGATACGGCATTTAAAGATGACTGCCTTTATACGATGTACGCAAGTGAATTACAAGAGATTTGGCAAATACCCGTAATAGAAGCATATGATTATATGCAACATAATCAAGATATTCATTCATCTATAGGTATGTATGTCGTTTTTAGGCATACTGAAATTAAATCTAGTTTATATATTACTCAAACAAAAGAGTACCTAGATAAAATAGGTAGCATATTTCCTGAAAATGCATTCCCTAAATTTTTTCCAAAGCCTATGACACATGAAATACCTGAAGGGGTGTACTCGGATTTTGAGTATTCATCTAAAAGAAAAGATAATGATTTAATTAAGGAAAGACTACATTATTATTGGAGAGAATCAGGTCGTGAAATAATTGCTACTAATTCTGGAGGAGGAGCAATTTTAGCTTTAGAATTTTGTAGCAATCTTAAAATGAGCCCAATGCTGTAAGGAATTTTAGAATGTCAAAGGTGATATTGAATAAAAGAGCAGAAGTAGAATTGATGGCACTTGGTTTTCATAAAATAAGATTCAATAATCAAATGTCTGAACTAGATAGAATTAAGCAAGACTCAGAATTAGTGGGGCAAATTAACTATTTCACTAGTAAAGGGGGACAGTTCAGGCCTACTCCAAGTAATAATAAAGGAGCATATTATGATCCGAAAAACAAAAGTATCCATTTTGAACAAGATCTCCGATATCTTACCGCTAGAACAATGTCTCATGAGATAGGACATGCATTAGGTAAAAATCAAGCCAAATCAGCTAGTTACTATAATACTGCTAAGGCTTATGCTCAAGCGCGAGGCTATGGAGAGGCCGAGGCGATCTTTAACGAAGCGCGTATGGTCGCTTACGAAGAAAGATATAACGGTAGGGCATATAGTACAGGAATTAGTGGTGATCTTTACCCATACGTTAAAGGTAAGAGTTTTGGAGAGGTTAAAGATCTAATTGCTCGTCAGAATATGTATGGCATGTACCCAAGTAATGGAACTGGATCGATCAGAATGACTTATTATGAAACTGATATTGAATATTTCCTGAATACTCGTACCAATTTTTCCAAAGACTTTGAAGAAGCATTCTTAAGCTCCAATTTCAAACAATTATTTGTTAAACATATGGCAAATTATGACACTTTTGGAAATAAGGGTAACAATAAAGTCGTTGCTGATGGATCATATAGTCGTAATAGTTTATTAATAGGCAGATCTAAGACTTTCTTAAAAAGTGGTGCATATATGTATGGAGATGCCGGTGATGATATTCTAAAAGGTACTAATCAAAATGATATTTTATTAGGCGGCAGTGGTAATGATGTGTTGATTGGTGGTAATGGCAATGATATTTTAGCTGGTAATTCTGGAAGAGATAAATTGTTTGGTGGTAAAGGATATGATAAATATCGTGCTGACAATTCAGATATTATCCGAGATTCAGACGGCAAGGGTGAAGTGTCATTAAATGGTTATATATTAAAGGGAGGTGTACGCGATTTATCTAAGCCAGACCGTTTCGTTTATCGCAGTTCTAGAATGGTATATGAATGGGATAGAAATACAGGGACATTAGATGTAAATGGTCTCAAAATTGAAAATTTCAAAAATGGTGATTTAGGAATTCATTTAAAAGAACAAAAAACAGGCCAATATAATGATGTTATTAGAGTACATTCTGCTACGGGAATAGATGGTATTAAGATTTTGCGTCAACCTCGGAATACCAACATGGCTCATGCTCCAGCTCCTAGCAATGGGGATGATATGTACACTAATCAGCCTTTGAATTTGGAAGCAATCCCACAAAATGCCCAAAATATCTATCAGCAGAGTAAAAAAATTTTTACTGAATTCTGTAATAAAAAAGATATTATCTACGATGAAAGAAGCTTAGATAATATTGCTATGGCACTGGCTGCTGAAGGGTACGCAAACAAGATGAGAGGTGCATCTCTTATTAATATCAAAGAAAATGGACATATTCTTATTGGTGATAAGGCTCCTGAATTAAGAACTGCTTCTGTGGATATGCAGAAAGCTGCGGTTACTCCGATAGAGGAGAGTATTATCAAAGTACAAGCAACAACTCAGCAATTTGAATTAGAAACACAACAAAAGCAGTTAACACAAGCCAGAGGGTTGAGTATTTCTTAGGCTAAAATGAAAAATACACCTAAGGTTCAAATATTATTGTAATTAAATTTTTGAATAAACTTATTTTAAACATGGATGAATTAAACTCAACAATTTCAGCAGATTTCTTAGATTATCAATACGAAGTATTGGGAATTACCTCTTTCCTGAAAGATCCTGATGTTACAGAAATTTGTATTAATAGGCCGGGAGAGGTATTTCTTGAGACTTCTCGAGGTTGGAAAAAGGTAGAAGTAGATACGCTAAACTTTGATAGGGCACGTCAGTTCTGTACAGCTGTTGTTAATGAAAGTAATACTGGTCAACGAATTACAGAAGCAGAGCCAATGGTGTCATTAACATTTCCAACAGGCCAACGGGCACAATTTGTGATTCCTCCTGCCTGTGATGCAGGAAAAGCTTCAATTACAATCCGTCTACCATCAAAACATACTAAGAGCTTAAGCCAGTATAGCAAAGATGGTTTCTTTAGTCAGATTATTGAATTAAATGGAGAATTATCGCCTCAAGATAAGGAATTAGTTGAACTGAAAAATAATCGGAATTACGAGGAATTTTTTAAAAAAGCCGTTGAGTATAAAAAAAATATAGTTGTTTCAGGTGCAACTGGTAGTGGTAAGACTACTTTCATGAAAGCGTTAGTTAACCACATTCCTCTAAGCGAGAGACTAATCAGTATTGAAGATGCTAGGGAGCTATTTATTCCACATGAGAATGTAGTCCATTTACTTTACTCAAAAGGTGGGCAAGGTAGTTCAAATATCACAGCAAAAAGTTGTATGGAGTCCTGTTTACGTATGAAACCAGATAGAATTATTCTGGCCGAGTTACGAGGAGACGAATCGTTTTATTTTATTCGAAATTGTGCATCTGGACACCCAGGATCTATTACAAGTTGTCATGCTGGTAGTACTGAACAGACTTGGGATCAACTGGCACTAATGGTAAAGGCATCACCGGAAGGAAGTGGTTTAGAGTTTGAAGTGATTAAAAATCTACTCAGGCAAACCATTGATATTGTAGTACATATTAAGGCTCATTCTGGACAACGTTATATCACAGGTATTGATTTTAACCCTATCAAAACTTGATAAAGGGTTTAAAAAGATATATTTTCTGACTTAAAATCTTTATAAGAACCCCCTAAATTATCACTGAGAATATTTAGGGGGTTTTTTATAAGCTGCTTCCCTCAATTATGCCATTTGAGCTATGTTTGCTAATTTCACTTCATTGAAAATAGCGCGGATATTTCATGAGCAGTCGAGTCGATCAGTAGGATCGCTTGATTGATGAGGTCATCTGAATAAATTATAAATTCAACATAATATAAATTATTTTCCTTTTTCCTGTTTTTCTACTAATTCCGCTTTTTGCTTCTATCTGTCAAATGAGAATTAATAATACTGAGAATATGTACATAGTACTTCAAATCTTATTATATAATCAATAGTTTTTAAGAGAAATTAGACTGTTTAATTTTACTGTAATTCTACTTCTTAATTGTTAAGTAGTAGAATAGGGTAAAGAGCAGGAAGCTTAGTATGACCAAGTACCTTTATCTCGCTCTATCACTGATTGGGACTTAATAGAACGGGGCGTAGTAAAGTTTTGAGTTGCCTAAATCCTAATATTTATTTAGTATTCTTTCCATTAATCACTATTTATCTACCTTTCAGCATTATCTTAGTTAAGATGTCTGGATGCTGTTATAATATAATTCAATAACCACTATTTAGAGTAATGTGGTAAATGCGTTGAAGCATCAAATAGAATGTATCCTGATCAAGTTATCTTAAATTAATATTTAATTTGCTCATGATATTGAATAAGGATTTTACTGATGAAACCTTTTATCCTACTGCTATCTGCAGCTTTATTGTCAACTTTAAGCCTAAATGCCTGTACGGAGAGGAGTAATATGAGTGTCCAACAACAAACAGAAGCACGTTTCAAATTGAACCCCGAGCCGAAACAACCATACAGGGTCAAGGTTAAGATTAATAATGCACCGGGGCCGATGAAACCTATAAACGATATGTATATTGGTTATGCAGCAAGAAATTGTTCTTATACTATTAGTCAGTTGGCAGGTGCGACGGCATCTCCTGAAAAAAATATTCCAATCAAAATGAATTTGGTCGGACATGATGAATACGAAGTAATCTTCTATGCTGATGCTGTACTGGATGAAGATTATTTCGGAGAAGGTGTCTGCCAATGGAAGCCTGAAAATTTTGGAGCTTCATTTAAGGCAACAGGTAAAAAGGAAGAAACTGAATTCAATATCAGCGATGTAATGGAAAATCTTGAAAAAGAAAAGACACTGACTAAATATTATTGGAAGCGAGGGTATCCGTATTATAAAAATAAAGACGGTTTACCATATGGAAGCGAAGATTCTCCTGATGTGGATTTTGGTGAAAAAAGCCTGTCCGCCTATGGGGCAGGACCTCATAATGACAATGATTTTTTTAGTATCACCGTTACTCTAGAGGAAGTTAAACCATGAACCGACTAAGTAAACAACAGTATGCTGACCTTGCTCAAGATTCCTATGAAAACCGTGTGGTTACACCCTCTAATAAAACCTTATTTATTGGCGGAAATCATTATAGAGTTCTAGCTGTCCACAAAAATCCGACAACAGACTATCAAGGTGTAGTTTATCAAGATGTCCGTACCAATGAGATTGTCGTTACCCATAGAGGGACATCATCGATGATGGATGCCAAAGTTGATCTGAAAATGGTTATCCATAAGGCCAATATCCAGGCAGAAGATGCAGCAAAACTGACTATGATGGCACTAAAAGAAGCAGATAAATTTCATAATAAACATCCTGAACAAAGTCAACCTCGTATAACACAAGTTGGCCATTCCTTAGGGGGAACACTAGCTCAAATTCAATCTTATCGTTTCAAGCAGGAGGGAGTTACCTTTAACGCCTATGGTGCAGCAGCTTTAAATGGGATTCCTAAAGGGGGGGATAAAGTAATCAATTATGCCTTGGCCTCAGATGTCGTATCTGCCGCAGGTCCACATTACGGCAAAATGGTCATTCTAGCCCAGAATCACGAACTGACGGGTATGTGGGCTGCTGGCTACAATACAAGTATCAATACATTTGCATCACAAGCTATTCCAGCGGCACTTATCAATCGGTGGTCTCATTCTATCAGCAATTTTACAGGTCCTAAGTCTATACTTTCGGAGCGTAATTATAGGCCAGCTTTAGAGTTAGCTGAACGCAATAAAAAAATGATTAATGATTATCGTGGCGATGTCAGCTTTATTCGAAGCGGTATTTATAAAACTAACAAAAGTCTGAATGAATCACAAGAAATGTACCGGAAAATCCGGGAAAAAACTGACAGAGATCCGAACTTGATGTCTTGGAATGATAAGGAAGAGCAGTACAATTTCATGCAGACAGTTGCTTCATTTAACCCACAATCTCTTCCACCTGAGGCACAAAAACTTTTTGATTCTGTCAAAGGGCATATGACCGCTTACCATGAGAAAAACGGTTTGCCTATTGATGAAGAAAAATTCCAAAATTCCGTAATGGCTCTTACTGCTTTAGGGACATCACAAGGAATGACTAATGCCACTCTGTTCAGTGTGAAAGGGGATCAATATCTAATTGGCGAACTCAATCCCCATCTGAATCGTGTTGGAATGCATATGAATGAATCTGCCTCTATACCTGCAGTAGAAAGTTTGAATCAAATTCAACAAGCTACGCGGCAATTTGAATATGATGAGCAACAAAGACAAGTGGCGCAATCACAGACACGAGGTATAACTTTGTCGTAAGAGAAACAGAAGGTCGTCTAAATTTTTCAGACGGCCTTTGCTTTATTTTCCTTTGAATATGTTAAGTAGAGAAAACAGAAATTATCAGACTAAAATACCATCAATTTAATTTAACATAATATAAATTAATTTCCTTTTCCCTATTCTTCTACAAATTCCGCTGTTTTGTTCCTATATGTCAAATGAGAATTAATGATACTCTAGAGAGTGTGCTCATAGTACTCCAATTTTTAGTATCAAATCAATAGGTTTTAAGAAATTTGTCAGTTTAATTATGCTATAACTCTATCACTTAATTATTTAGTAGTGGAATAGGGCCGTGGGGACATATCCCAAGCTCTTTAAATTCTTTGAGAATAGAGAAATGCAGTACAAATACTTGGTAATGTAAATGCCACCTAAATTCTAAAAACTAGTAAAAGAGGTCCGTTTTAAGCCATAAGGGACCTGAAAACGGAAAGACCACATATCCTAACCTAATTATTAATATCAGCTTAATAATCAAGTAAGCCTTTCGCTGCTTATCGTATGCAGGAAAACTGCTACAATAAAATAACCATTAATAAACCATCCCTTGAATCTATTCAGTCTACCTGAAACCCAAAAAGCAGCATGCACATGGTTTTACAGAAACCCTGTAAACGGCAAAGCTATCTCTTTAGAAAACGCATAAGGAAAACAACATGAATCTAGCCATCACTGGCTCCAGCGGTAACATCGGCGGTATGGTCGCCCGTCATCTGAACACACGCGGTCTGCCGCTTATTCTGCCGCTGCGCAACCCTGCCAAAGCGCCCAATCTCACGAACTGCGAGGCGCGACGGTTTGCCTATGGCGATTTGGAGCTTGCTAAGCAGGCTTTAAATGGGGTGGACGTGCTGTTTATGGTGTCCGCCGCCGAAAGTCCGATGCGTGAACAGGAGCATTTGACTCTGGTGCAGGCTGCTTCGGAAGAGGGCGTGCAACACATTGTCTATCTCTCTTTTGCTCAAGCAGCGTTGGACAGCACCTTCACGCTGGCGCGTACCCATGCGGTTACCGAAAATGCAATCCGGCAAACAAATATGCGCTACACCTTTCTGCGCGACAATTTTTACAGTGAGATGATGGCAACGA
>CAUUHT010000005.1:0-36643 GCA_963545055.1 Candidatus Nanosyncoccus nanoralicus | reverse complement strand
GAATAATCTGTTAAAATAGTTAGCGGAAGGGTGGCCGAGTGGTTGATGGCACTGGTCTTGAAAACCAGCAAGTTAACGCTTCGCAGGTTCGAATCCTGTCCCTTCCGCCAAGTGGCACCATAGCTCAGCTGGTTAGAGCGTAGGACTCATAAGCCTAAGGTCACTGGTTCGATCCCAGTTGGTGCTACCAAGATATAGCAGGATAATAACGAAGAGATTCGTTATTTTTTATTGGGCGAAGTTTTATGTTGCTCGAAGATAAAAGATTAGATATTTAAAAGCGTAGGAGCTTAGTCCTCAGAATTAATAAAGTCAAAATCATAGTCTTCATATTGGCCATGAAAACGCTCTGGGTAATCATCGGGATTGATTGGAACTTTATCAATAGGTAGACGAATCTGATCGGTCGAACCATCCTCATATTCTTTGATAGCTAGACGAATACTAGGGTCTGAGGTATGAAACCTAGACATGGAATCTGGCAGATCAAATTCCTTAAAGTTGATTGATTTGAGATACTCCTTAATTTCTTGATCAGATTTTTCATTTGAGGATGAATCCTGGTTTGGCTTATAGGCGGATGGATAATAGTTAAAATTATATAAGTCCTGACGAAGGTCCCTGGCAGCGGCAAGTGGGCGACCTAAAAAGTCCTCCGAGATAACATCCCAGTCGACTAGGTTGGCTGTGAAACTTTGGGCGACCTCTGCACCACGACTAATGCATTTATTAAGCATGAGAGCTATATCAAAAGTGCGGATACGGTCAACATAATTAATATCTTCTAGGGTCGGAATGGAGTCGGTGAATTCAGCGATAACACTTTGCATCATTAGGGCCTTGAGAAAGAGACGACTACTTAGTTCATCTTGATAGTTTGGTAATTCTTTGTAAGTAGGTCGGATGATGTTTTCCAGAAAATCATTCTTGGCAGACTCGGTAAAATAAAGCTGATTATTTAAAATTAGACTTTCATTAACGGTGAAGTCACGAGTACGGAAGTAATGTTCGAATGACTCTGGTTGGATACCATGGCCAAAAGCATAATCTTCCGGCATGAACTTTTGAGAGAGATGTTCTAACTCTTCAGGAGAAACTGGTTGATCCCCTTCACGATCATTGATATGGACGAGATCAATGTCGCGAATCGGCTCTATGTCACCAGTGAGAAATTGCCTAGTAATACTCCTGGCGACGCCACCCATAACAGCAACACCTTGTGGGAGTTCATGAAGAAATGGGAACCGCTCATAGATTTCAGGAGTGAGAGGATACTGATTGATTCTCTTGTAGCTGTCACGAAATTCGATGCGCTCATCTTCGTCGTCATATTCATTTTCATAGTTCTCTTCTTCCTCAAAATCATCATTATCATCATATTCATCTTCAGAACTATCATCCTGTTCTGTGGTGGCTAAATTAAAGTCATCCATTTTTATGCCAATTTGTCTTTGAAGACTTGAAGAGAGGGTTGAAAGGAGATCAAGTTCGGGATCAGAAAATTGTTGTTGCAACTCGGGCTGATAAGGGTTCGAGAGTGGTACTTCCCCATTGATGACCTGGGGGTCTTGATTCTCTACGGAATAGAATTGATTGAGTTGTTCAGACATTTTAAAACCTTTACGCTTATTATACCAAAGAAAGCCATGGCTGAGAGAGAAAATCTGTCTGTGATAAAATAGTGATATGATTGCACACATTGAGGGAGAAGTTTCCGAAAAATTTTTAAATTCAATTATTGTTGATGTTCATGGAGTGGGATATGAGCTTGGATTATCACAGATTGACGCTGAAGCAACTAACGTGGGCGAGAAGAAGAAATTTTATACATACCATGCGATAAGGGAGAATTCTGAGGATCTGTATGGATTTTCGAGTTTAATGGCGAAGAAAATATTTGAAATGCTGATCTCAGTGAACGGAGTGGGTCCGAAGGCGGCGATGGCAATTCTTTCTTTGGCGACACCAGAGGAAGTACGCAACGCGATCGCCAATGCAGATGCAGCGTTTGTGAGCAAGGCAGCAGGCGTGGGTAAGAAATCTGCAGAACGCGTAATCGTGGATTTGAAAGATAAAGTGGGTCTTCCAACGAGATATGGTGCGACTGAAATTGTATCAGTACAAAGTCAACCAGAAAATGATGAGGCACTGGATGCCTTGATGGCGCTCGGCTTCCCGTTGAAGGAGGCGACAGATGCACTGTCGAAGGTTGATGCGAGTCTGCCGATTGAAGAGCGTATTAGGCTAGCACTCAAGCAACGCTAAATATACATAAAAAATACCTGGTGCTGCCAGGTATTTTTTGTTTTATGGGGGCTAATTGGCTGGAGGATTAAAAGTTGTACTACTAGTATCAACACCCTCGGCTGGTGGAGTGTCGGGAGCAATTACTTCGATGACTGGAGGGACCGAGTCGTTAGTGCTTGTAAAGGTGACTGGCTGGGTGGCAACAACAGTAGTAGGAGCACTAGAATTAATTACGGTGGATGCAGCATTGGCCGCACCATTTACAGTGCAAGCTTCAGCTGGAGCTTCACCTTTTTCAACATGGACAAGATGAGTAATAATCTCAAGCTCATCAGTTGGCGTATCAACATTCTCAAAGGTATATGTAGTTTCAGAACCGATAGTGGACATACGAAGTGTGCCAACACTAAACATATGTTCAAAAATCCCAGATTGCTTGAAGCTAACATCTTCCACAGCAACAAGATCAATCACATTGGTGGAGCTTGAGAAAAGAGAAGTGACAGAATTCTGGATAAGGCGTTTATTAGTAACATAAAGGCAGTTACCAGAATAAACATGAGTGGAGATTAAAGTAGCGATCCAGATAGTACCAAGCACGACAAGAATAATCATAAGGAAGAAAGAGCGAGAGGTGGGATCAAGGTTAAAAATAAATGAACTACCACCATTGATGAGGATACTTGCGGCGATCAGAACGATCGAGCAGATAAAAGCACCCGCCCAAAAACCGAGAGGAATGAGCTTGGTTCGTTTAATTACTAAAACAAGATGCTCACCTTTTTCGAAGGCGATGCCTGGTAGCTGTTTTTTGGAGGTTTTTGCCATAATCTGGTCCCAATTAATTGGTATTTATTATAGCATTTTCAGGGAGTTTTTGCAAATTTATACCTAAATTGACATCTCGAGGCGTTACACTTGAGGGGTTAGAGTAGCATTTAAGTGGTTCGGAGTACGTAGGGGCTTGATGAAGACTAGCTGGTTTTAATTTTCTCGAGGTGGCGCTTGGCTTTTTCGGTGACACGACGGCCACGAGGAGTTTTTTCAATAAAGCCGAGCTGGATCAGGTATGGCTCATAATAATCCTCGATGGTTGTAGTTTCATCGCCGGTGAGAGCAGCGATAGTGGTGAGTCCGACCGGTCGATCGTCATAGTTTTCGAGCATGAGTTCAAGCATGTTACGGTCGGCAGGGTCAAGGCCAAGATCGTCAATCTCAAGAAGAGCAAGGGCACGAGTGGCGGTTTCAGAATCAATAATGCCGTCACCATTTACGTCAGCAAAATCGCGTACACGCTTAGTAAGACGATTGGCGATACGAGGAGTGAGACGAGAGCGGGTGGCGAGAAGGGCTGTAGCCTCAGGCTTGATTTCAGTATTTAAAATGGCAGCGGTACGAGAGACGATCTGTTCGATTTCAGGGACTTTGTAATATTCGAGACGATGAGTGATGCCGAAGCGGTCACGAAGCGGACCAGCAAGGGAGCCAGTACGGGTGGTGGCGCCAATGACGGTAAAATGAGGGAGATCGAGACGAACCGAGCGGGCGGCTGGACCTTTACCAATAACAATATCGAGCTTGTAGTCTTCCATGGCTGAATAAAGAATCTCCTCAACTGCACGACGCAGACGGTGGATCTCGTCAATAAAAAGAACGTCGCCATCTTGAAGGTTGGTGAGAATAGAGGCGAGATCACCAGCGCGCTCAATGGCAGGACCAGAGGTAACACGAAGATTGGCGCCAAGTTCATGCGCGATGACGTTAGCCATGGTGGTTTTACCAAGACCCGGAGGGCCATATAGCAAAACATGATCGAGCGAAGTTCCGTCGGCACGTTTCTTGACGGCGTCGATGGCAATTTTAAGGTTGCGCTTGAGGCGTTCTTGCCCTACATACTCCTGAAAACTAGTCGGACGTAGACTGACTTCAATCACCTGTTCTTCAGTATCATCTTGATGCGAGACATTATCAATTACGCGTTCAATTGCCATGGTCGTCCTTTCTTCCGGGTTACTCTTTTATCTGCTGGCGCTAGAGGGTTCTGTATTATATAATATATTGTAACATCTATGTTTAACTAAAGGAGGATTATATGTCTGATATCGATACCGAGACTTTTAAGAATAGTAAGACTTATTTGAATTTACAAACCGCTTTTGCCGGCGAGGCGCAGGCTAGAGTAAAATACCAGTTTTACGCTTCTCAGGCCAAAAAAGAAGGTTATGAACAGATCTCTGCGATTTTTAATGAAACCTCAGACAACGAAAAAGAACATGCAAAGCTGTGGTTTAAATACCTTCACGGCGGAAAAGTAGGCGACACGAGAAGTAATCTTGAGGCGGCAGCAGCTGGTGAAGATTACGAATGGACAGAGATGTATGCCGAGTTTGCAAAAATAGCACGCGAAGAAGGCTTTATCGAGATTGCAACCAAGTTTGAAGGCGTGGCGGCGATTGAAAAAACCCATGAAGAGCGTTATTTGAAGCTAATGAAGAATATTGATGATGACGTCGTATTCAAGTCAGACAAAGTGACTGTCTGGAAGTGCCGCAACTGTGGTTATACTTTTGTGGGCGAGGAAGCGCCTGAAGTTTGTCCAGTTTGTGCCCATCCTCAGGCCTTCTTTGAAATTCGTGCAATTAATTACTAAGAGTGTATTAAAAAATAAGCCTCGTGTGGGGCTTATTTTTGTGCAGATGTAACTAAAGGCGGAACAAACTGATGATGTTACGAGCGAGAGTTTTACTATTCTCCAAGATGCATCAGTGAGTGGGTGATGGCAGCGGCGAGAGCATCGGCGGCATCGTCTGGTTTTGGCACTTCGGAGAGATTTAAGTGAAGCTTAACCATTTCCTGCATTTGCTTCTTATCGGCACTACCGTAACCAGTCATGGTTTTCTTAATTTCGTTTGGTGTGTATTCAAAGGTGGGAAGATTATGCTGCTTACAAACAAGCAGGGCGACACCTCTAGCCTCGGCAACAGATATACCTGTGGTGATATTTTTGGTAAAGAAGAGTTTTTCAATACTAACGCAGTCAGGCTGGTCTAGTTTAATAATTTCATGAAGTGATTCATAGATATCGAGGAGACGCTCCTGGAGAGGAGTGTGGGCGGGTGTAGTAATTACACCATTATCAATCATCTTAGCACGCCCGGTGGTGCGACCATTTTGCTGCTTTACCTCAATAACACCAAAGCCGCAGATACCAGTACCAGGGTCAATGCCTAGAATGCGCATAGTTTATTTCCCTGTTTTGAAGAGAAGTAGAGGAGGAATTTGAGGTTTGAGATTTTACGTAAAATATTCATATAGTGATATATTTATTCATTAACATATTGGATTAATGTGGTGCGAAGATCCTTGACAGGAATAACAAAGGAGTCGCGAATGGTAGCGGGAGCGATGGCGTGCTTGAACCCGAGCTTCTTCGCTTCATTGATTCGCTGATCAGGTCGGAAGGCAGAGCGGATTTCGCCACCAAGTCCAACCTCGCCAAAGACCACATATTCTTCGGAGAGCTTACGGCCGGCGGCGGCAGAGGCGATGGCAAGACAGACTGCAAGGTCGGCGGCAGAATCTTTAATTTTGATACCACCAACCACGTTTAAGAAAATATCTTTATCACTGAGATTTAGTTTGGTGCGCTGTTCGATGACGGCAATGAGGAGATTGAGACGGTTAAGATCAAAACCGGAAGCGGCGCGTTTAGGGTAGCCAAAATTAGTGGTGGTACAAAGCGCCTGAATCTCAACCAAAAGTGGACGAGTGCCCTCTAGAGTGGCGAGAATGATCGAGCCATCAGTATTTTGACGCTCGGCGAGCAGAGCGGCGGAAGGATTTTGAACTTCACTTAAGCCTTTTTCATTCATTTCAAAAATCGCAGCTTCGGAGGTGGGGCCAAAACGATTCTTCACGGCACGGATGATTTTAAAACCACCATAACGATCGCCCTCAAAATTAACGACCACATCAACGAGGTGCTCAAGTACTTTTGGACCAGCAAGAGTGCCCTCCTTAGTGACATGACCGACAATAATCACAGCGGTGTCTGTGGACTTGGCGGCCTGGATGATGAGGTTGCCGGCATTAGTAATTTGAGAGACGGTGCCGGGCGCGGAGGAAATTTCGTTGATGGCAAGAGTCTGGATTGAGTCAACGATGACAAGATCAAAATCACCCTCACAAATGGTCTTGGCAATATCATTACCAGAGGTAGAGCTGGCAAATACCAACTTATCAGAATCTGCACCGAGACGAGAAGCACGCATTTTGACTTGACTGGCCGACTCTTCGCCAGAGACATAGAGCACCTGGTGTTTTTTGGCAACTTCAGCACAAATTTGCATTAAAATAGTGGACTTACCGATTCCCGGCTGCCCGGCAAGAAGCGTGACAGAACCGCGTAGAATACCGCCACCAAGTACTTCATTGAGGCCGGGAAATTCAGTTTTAAGACGTTCCTTGTCGCTAGTAACCGTAATCTCATTAATCTTGGTGAATTTCAAAAGTTGACCACTAGTCTTGGCCTGAGAGATGGCGTTTTTTCCACTAGCTTCACTAACCACAAGATCTTCAATGATGGAATTCCAGGCATCACAGTTATTACAATGACCCGCCCACTTTGAGTATTTGGCTCCACAATTCTGACAGACAAACTGGCTCGTGTTTTTTCCCATACTAAAATTATAACAGGCTTTAGTGGTAAAATAAATTTATGATAAGAGAGTTAATTAACGAATATTTGGAGCTTTATCCGGAAGAAGCAGAAGATCTGCTGATGGCAAGGAAGCTGGCCGAAAAGGCGGGGATGGATGAAGAAAGGATATTTGATAGAAAAAACTCGGATGGCCATTTTACGGCCTCGGCTTTTATTCTCTGCCCTAATTCTGGCAAAATTTTACTCTTAAAACATAAGTCCTTAGATATTTTGTTACAACCGGGTGGACATATTGAAAAAGAGGATGCTACACCATTTGCGGCAGCACTACGAGAGCTTGAAGAAGAGACAGGATGTCTTGATTTAGATAAAATAAACTATCTCGCAGTTCTTCCAGATGACCCACTGGTGCCATTTCATATTAGTACCCATGAGATTCCAGAAAATCCCAAAAAGGGTGAGCCAGCACACTTGCATCACGATTTTGGTTATTTGTTTGACATAAATGAGATACAAGAAATAGTAATCGATCCAAATGAATCTGATGGTTTTCAGTGGGTTGACCTGGAAGAGTTCTATAAGCAACCCCAATTTACGGCAATTGCCCCGAAGGTGAAAAAGTTCTTAGCAGAAAATCGTGTATAATATGGGTATGGTTGAACAAAAAACAAAGAGGGGGTTTACGATTATTGAATTGGTGGTGGTGATTTTTTTTGCTTCCCTGTTGCTTGTGCTATTCTTCTTACAGAAGCTGAATTTAGATGCGATGCACCGCGATGAACAGCGCAAAGAGGCGATTAATGCCATGTATTATGCACTTGAGGAGGGCTTCCACGCAAAGAATGGATACTACCCTGAGAAAATTTCTGAGGAGAATTTGACGGTGATGGATCCAAGTCTGTTTACGGATCCAGGTGGGGTAAACTTGGGACGTGAAGGAAGTACATACTCCTATGAAGCAGCGAACTGTTCGAACGGGAAATGTAAGGAATACACCCTAAAGGCGCAGATGGAAAAAGAGGATACCTACATCAAGAAAAATAGAAGCTAGGCGATTTAAAAAATATCCACCGAGTTGGTGGATATTTTTATTTACTTTTCGATGACTTGATCAATTGCTTTTAATAATTCATTAATAAAAACCTTATCAAAATCCTTCTTTTCCTGATCAGTCATTTCATCCCAAGTCTTTTTACGGTTTTCTGATTCGAACGCTGCCGCTAATGGATAGTCTGTGCCGTTGTATGGCAATTTTAATTTTTCTTTATTAAGAATTCCGTGATTGATACTATAAACTAGTTTCATTTCTCCTGTTGGGGAAACAATAGCAACACATTGTTTGAAATAACACTTGTAATTGTTCAGATTTTTGGTTTTCTCTTGAAGATAACTCCAAAACTCAGCCTCAGTGGTTTCTTCGGGCAATTCTCCTCCCCAACGCCTTAGGGCAACTCCAGGTTCTCCGTTTAGCTCTTCGATAAAGAAACCCGTGTCGTCACCAATACTAACTAACCCAGTCTTATAGGCGTAAGCTCGCGCTTTTGCTATTGCATTGTCTTCAATTGAGTTGATGCCCTCCGGGACATTGATTTTAATATTGAGGGATTTTGGAGATTCTATATTAAAGTTATCGCCTAAATATAACTTAAAATCTTGAAGTTTAGAGGTGTTACCAGTTGCGATAAAAATTGTTTTCATAAGTTTTAATTAAGTTTATTATTTTTCGATGACTTGGTCGATGATGCCGTATTCTTTAGCTTCTTCGGCGGACATCCAATTGTCGCGATCCATATCTTTGATGACCTGAGCAACGGTTCTACCGGTATTCTTAGCCATAATCTCGGCAAGACGCTTTTTCAAAAAGATACCTTCTTTAAGCATGATTTCCTGGTCGGTGATTTTGCCTTCAGTACCAGAGCTTGGCTGATGAATCATAACCCTAGCATTTGGTAAAGCAAAGCGCTTGCCCTTAGCACCACAACTGAGAAGCATGGCGCCCATAGAGGCTTGCAGACCAATACCGATAGTCTGAACATCTGGCTCAATATAATTCATGGTATCAATAATGGCAAGACCGTCATAAACTGATCCACCAGGAGAGTTAATGTAGAGCTTGATATCTTTTTTAGGATCTTCGTGGGCTAGGAAAAGTAATTGCGCGATCACAAGATTAGCGGTATGGGAATTCACATCTTCGCCCATAAAGATGATGCGGTCGTTTAAGAGGCGCGAATAAATATCGTACGATCTTTCGCCGCGATTAGTGGTCTCGATAACAGTGGGAACGAGATAGTCGTTTGCTTTATTTAGTTGATTTTTCATATTACTCCTTTATTTATTAACTATTAGACAAAACCCTTATCGACTTTAGGGATGGAATTGGAATTAATCTGATCAATGAGTTCATTGTTATGATAGATGCTTTGATTATATTTTGCGATCTCTGAGTTAAGCTCCTCGATAGCCTGCTTTAGTTGATCATACTCTCGATTAAGCGTATCAATACGAGAAACAATGGATTGGCGTTTAGTATTAAAATCAGATTGACTACTGAAGTCACCGCGAGCGGCGCGTGAATTGAAGTCGGAAATTACTTCATTTAACTGCTGCTTTTGAGTTTGATATTCTTTGGTTTTATTTTCTATGGATTGCTTTTTAGCTTCAATAGATTCTTTAAGGCGATCGGTCTGGCGCTGAAGCTCGGTAAAGACATTGTGATATTGCTCGTTAAATTTTACGATTAGCTGACGATCGGTAAAATATCTCTGGTAATAACGCTCAAGTGGCGCGGGAAGATCTTTAACCTCGGTGCCAATGCGAGAATGTAGCTCATCATAAAATTCGTCAGGATGATAATTTTGCATAGAGGTGCGAAGATCAGAGTCTGCGGGAAGATGATCATAAACTGATTGTAGCTGATCTTTTAGATCTAACTTTTCCCAAAAAAGCAGGCGATGATAGGCGGCATGCAACATTTCATGAGCCGTTGTCACCTCGCGAACACCAGGGATCTCAGATGAATTTACATTATAGACATAGAGGCGATCCTGATCTTCACGATAGCAACCAAGAACATAGATCTCCTGGCTGTGGCTATTACAATTTTGATTGAAACTAGCCTTTTCCTGCAATTCTGGATGAGTGGCACGAAGAATAAGATGCGCACGGCTGGTTAGATTGAGAGAGGAAGCGATAGTAGAGAGATCGCCGGTTAGAGCATAATCTCCTGCTTTAAATTCATCTTGAAAAGCATAGGCGCAAAGAAGGACGGAGATGATCATTAGGCTGACGAGAAAACTACCAAACCTTGCGCGATGCTTCATAGATTATTTTTCCTTCTTTTCAATTTCTAGCGTGAGTTTATCATCTTTAAGATCGACAACGGCAATCTCACCTTTTTTAATCTTCTCAGAGATGATGGCGTCGGAGATGATGGATTCAAGATGATCCTCGATGGCACGGCGAAGAGGACGAGCGCCATTCTTTGGGTCGAAGCCTTTTTCGATGAGAAATTCAGAAGCTTTTTTGGTGAGTTTTAGACCAAATGATTTAGTGGCAAGACGCTTCTTGAGGTCTGAGATCATATTGTCAAAAATTTGCTCAACTTGCTTCTTAGTAAGCGCATGGAAGACCTCAATGGCATCAAGACGGTTAATCAATTCAGGGCGCATAGATTTCTTGAGAGCCTTCATGGCAGCATTCTTACTGGCCTCATATTCTTCTTCGATAAATTTATCGCTCTTTTTGTCTTTATTACCAAAACCGAACTCAGCATCATCATACATTTCGTCAGCACCGAGGTTTGAGGTGAGAATAATGATGGTATTGTTGAACTTAATATGATTACCTTGTCCGTCGGTGAGAACGCCATCCTCTAAGACCTGGAGTAGCATATTGAAGACTTCAGGATGTGCCTTCTCGATCTCGTCAAAGAGAACAACAGAGTAAGGGTGACGACGCACAGCCTCAGTAAGCTTACCGCCGTCATCGTAACCGACATAGCCAGCTGGAGCACCAACAAGACGAGAAACATTGTGCTTTTCACCAAATTCAGACATGTCAATCTTAATTAATGAATTATCACCGCCAAAGACCTCACGTGCAATAACACGGGCCAGCTCAGTCTTACCGACACCAGTTGGTCCCATAAATAAGAAGGAACCGATTGGACGTTTTGGATCACTAATGCCAGAACGGCCTCGGCGAATAGCCTTGGCGACAGCCTTGATAGCCTCTTCTTGACCGATAACAGCTTTATCTAGGTGTTTTTCGAGATCGGTGAGCATCTTCATCTCAGAACCGTGGACCTTAGAAACAGGAATACCGGTTTTTAAGCTAATGGCAGTAGCGAGATTTTCCTCGGTGAGAACAGGAGATACCTGATCATTAACGCCAGATTTTTCAAGTTTTTCAATCTCTTCATCAATTTTGGCTACACGAGTCTTATAGAGTGCTGCTTTTTCAAAATCCTCAGCCTCGGCGGTCTCTTCAATTTTCTTCTGAAGATCTTCACGCTCAATTTTAAGCTTCTTATATTCACCACCGCCTTTTTTATCAGCAGCGACCTTAGCAATAGCACTGGCTTCATCAATAACATCAATAACCTTATCAGGCATAAAGCGATCATTGATATAACGCTTGGACATATTGATCGCAGTATCTAAGATTTCATCAGGGATAACTACACCATGATGTTTTTCATAATGAGATTTGACGCCTTTTAAGATACGTAGAACAACGGTATCAGTAGGTTCCTCGACGATGACGGTTTGAAAACGACGGGACAGTGCCTTATCTTTTTCGATGGTTTTGCGATATTCATCCATAGTGGAGGCACCGATTAGGCGAATATGACCACGTGCTAGGGCGGGTTTTAGAATATTGGCAGCATCAAGACTGCCTTCACCAGAACCGGCTCCTGAGAGTAGGTGAATCTCATCAATAAAGAGGATAAGGTCTTTATTACCGGAAGCTTCATCAATAATACCCTTAATGCGTTCCTCAAACTCACCGCGGAACTTAGTACCAGCCACAACAGAACTGAGATCAACCTGGTAGATACGTTTACCAATTAGGCTACCAGGAACTTCATTTTTAACAATGCGAGTGGCGAGACCCTCGACGATGGCGGTCTTACCGACACCTGCTTCACCGATGAGAACAGGATTTGATTTGGTGCGACGACAAAGAATGGTAACAGTACGTTCAATTTCCTGATCACGCCCAATGACGGTATCAAGTTTTCCCTGTTTGGCCATTTCAGTGAGGTCTTGACCATATTTGGTCAACCATTTTAATGGAGCCTTACGAGTGAAGCCAGCTTTTTTCTGGTCAACCTTGGCATCTTCAGCCTGTTTTTCGGTATATTCCTCGATGGCATTAGTAAGACTATTTAAGTCTACTTTGAGGCCCTGGAGAATGAGACTGGCACGAGAGTTTGGTTGGCGTAAGAGAGCATAGAGGATATGCTCGGTGCCAATAATCTTGATTCCCTGTTCTTTAGTAAAATTGGCAGCCATACGGAGAGTAAGAACCGCAGCCTCAGAAAGAGACATCATGGCCATCTGGGAACCTGGAACCTCCACAGCGGTATGGTTAATGGTTTTTTCTACTGACTCGAGATTAATATCCTCGTCCGCAAGAAAGCGGGCACCAGTACTGGTATCCTGAGAGAGGATACCAAGGAGAAGGTGTTCTGTACTCATGTAGCCGTTATTATATCGCTTGGCATAATAATCAGATTTTTGGAGTGCAAAACGGGCATTCTCGGTCAAATTGTTCATAATTTCTGTAAAATCATCTTGCATAGTTCTATTGTAAAGCAAAAATTAGCACTGTCAAGATAAGAGTGCTAATTAATTGCATCTAAACCTGGAAGTGGGAGACCAAGCAGGAATTCTAGACTAGCACCACCACCAGTAGAAATTAAGCTATATTCGAGAGGACTAGAGACGTGACTTAGTGACACGCCAGGCTGCTCTTCAAGAAGTTTCTCAACATAACCAGAAGTATCGCCACCTAAGATAATCGTCTGATTGTACTCTGGATTTTTCTGACCAATAGCTTCGGCGATGGCCTTTGAAGACAAATCAAAGCCTGGTTCCTCGGTCTTGCCGGCAGTGCCATTCCAGATAATAGTGTGGCTGTGTTTAATCGTGGGGAGGATCTTAGATAGTGAGAGATCACCAATGTCCAGTTTATTTCCCTCTTGATCCTGACGAAAATCTTCAGCAACATAGATTTTAGGATCTGAAGAGACGTAGCCATCGGCGGCAATTTTACCAACAACAAGAATATGGTCGGCGATTGGCAGAAAACGATCAATTAACGGCTGTTTGTCACTAATTTTTGCGCCACCAATGATTACCGTGACTTGTGGTTTTGGGTGCTCGAGAACTTGACTTAAATTAGTAATTTCTTTTTCAAGTAAAAAACCTGCGACAGTGGGGAGAAGTTGAGGAATTTGCGCCGTAGAGGCATGAGCGCGATGAATAACCGCAAAACCATCCTGAACGTAGAGATCGGCGGAAGTGGATTGGACAATTTCCCTGGCAAAATCTAGACTATTCTCTTCCTCTGCTGCGGAGAAGCGGAGGTTTTCAAGAAGAATCACAGAGCCTTGCGGAAGAGAATCTATCTGATTTTTTACATCGCTACCCGTGAGGTGTGGGATAAAAGTAACTGGGCGACCTAGAAGGAGAGATAATTCCTGAGCGACGGGAGCTAAGGAAAGCGAGGAGTCTGCCTGACCTTTTGGGCGACCAAGATGAGAGATGAGGATGATATGGTTTGCTTGTCTGTCTATTAGATATTGAATAGTAGGGAGGGCGGCTCGTAAGCGAAAATCGCTAGTGACCTGACCATCTTTGATTGGTACATTAAAATCAGTACGTACAAGAATGTTTTTGTTTTTCGGATCAATATCACGGATAGTAGTTTTATCAAACATAGTAGCTATAGTATATATCTTTATGCTTATTTTTTCCTTAACTTACTAACGATGCCAGCAATAAAGTAGAAGAAGCCGTAAATCATGAGTCCGGAGAAGACAAAGTAGCGGCCGCCTGGTCTGGTACTGGAGTATGAGCCGAATGTAAGGGCGCCACCAATAATCATCATTAGTAAACCGCCCACGATACTTCCAGAGCCGGAAGCTGCCTTGGCACGTTTTACCGCATCTTTGGTTAAATCAAGAGACTCCCTCTGTTTTTCAATAAATTGACGCATGTCGGTATTTGGAAAACGCATCATGGCAAGGCGTTCTGGAGCCTTGTTTGGAGCACTCTTCAAGGTTTTATTGGGATCCAGGAATAGAAAATTGAGAGAATATATTTTCTTAATCTTTTTCTCTTCATCCATGACGTACCATCGACCCATTTCATCAGAACCTGGCGTTAACTCAGATTTTTCATCAGCGAGCTTTTCTGCAACAGATTCGAGAGCGGACTTGCGATTATCAAAACGTTGAGTGTCAATGATTTTATCGTTCTCAGAAATGACAAGCTCGTAGGCGATATCAGATTCTTGAGATTCTAGTAAATCAAATTTAACCTTGCCACCAGTCTTTACAACCTTAGCTTCGTATTTAATATCACTAACTTGCTTCAGCTCAGTAATGGAGTCACCAAGAAGACTAGAGCATTGATGAATATAATCGATTGCGTCTTGTTTGGTATCAAAAGAATAGGCGGAATCAAAATCATTTAAAGTAAAGATAACTGTATGTTTCATAAGACAATTATTTATGATGTTGATTTTTTATGCAAGTATAAAAAAATAATACCCAGTTGCGGGTATTATTTTATGAAAACTAATTTCTTATAAAAATTAGATATTGCGAATCTGGATAGTGTCGGTACCAGAGACAGTGTTTGGTTGACCAGAAACAATGACAGCAAGGACCTGATCGGAACCTTCCTTTGGAGCAACATAGCCAGCAGCTTTGAGTTCTTGAATTAGGTCAATGCCGTAATTCTCAGAGTATGGGCGAACAAAGCTAGCATTGGCGTAAGTAAGAGCGAGCTGACCAGCAACACGGGCACTACTTGTGACAGAGATAATTGGAAGAGTTGGGCGTTCTGCGGCAATTGAATCAGCGATGGCACCAGAAGCAGTTTCACAGACGATGACGTCAGCGTTAATTTTTTCTGCTAATTTGACAGCGGCACTAGCAACTGCGTTGTAGCTCTCATTGTCACCCTTTGGATCAGTATCAAGTGGATTGACGCCAACGTGATTCTGAGTGTAAAGAATAATCTTCTTCATCTGTTTGACAGCTTCAACTGGGTACTTACCCTGAGCGGTCTCATCTGAAAGCATAACAACATCAGCACCCTGGATGACAGCATTGGCAACGTCGGAAACCTCAGCACGAGATGGCTCTGGATTATCAACCATGGAACCGAGCATCTGGGTAGCAACGATACAGAGCTTACCGTGCTTACGACAGAGATTGACAAGTTTACGTTGAACAATAGGCACAACTTCGTTACCAGCCTCAACTGCCATATCACCACGAGCAACCATAATGGCATCGGTTGCCTTGACGATGGCTTCAAGTTTTTCATCAGTTTCGATAGCTTTCTTGGTTTCAATCTTTGCAACGATTTGTGCGGTTGAACCATGAGAAAGGAGAATTTGACGAAGCTTTTCAACGTCATCGGCGCTCTGAATAAAACTCATAGCAACAAAGTCAAAATCACGAGATGCGCCAAATTCGATATCGGCCATGTCTTTTTCGGTAATAACATCACCACCGAAGTCAGTATCAGGGAGGTTAAGACCTTTACGGCTCATGATGAAGCCGTCGTTTTCGATACGAACACGAATAGCAGTGTCACTAACAATTTCGATCACCTGAGAACGAATTTTACCATCATACATGAAAAGTGGTTCACCAACTTTCATACGCTCAGCTAGGTTGTACTGAACTGGAAGGGTAGTAGAGCCGTCATGTTCCTTCATAGCATAGTCAAGAACTAGCTCATCGCCAGTTTTAACATCAAGACGGTCGTCTTTCAAAATACCAAGACGAATTTTTGGACCCTGAAGATCTTGTAAGATTGCAACAGAGCGACCTTTTTTGGCGGCAGCGTTGCGGATCCAACGAATCTGCTCGTCACGTTCTTCGTAGCTTCCGTGAGAGAAGTTAAGACGGCAACCATTAGCGCCGGCCATAATTAATTCTGTAATTTTTTCTTCTGAGAAGACAGAAGGGCCAATGGTGGCCAAGATTTTTGTGCGTTTAAATAATCTACTCATAACTTGGATAATTATAACATATTTGATAGTGTTATTATTTTTCAGTTACAAAATACCTAGCATAGAAGTTATCAAAAGCAATAAATTCAGCTTCATGATATGTTTGTACTTGATTACTTAAGGTCGAAGTGGTTTGTTTTTGGTTACCAAGCAGCCAAAATCCGCGCTGATCTTTAAATTGTTTTTCAATGGAATTGATGCTAATACTCCAATAGATTGGGAGGGGGTCTTTCCCTAGTTCCCTTGCAACCAGAATATTTTCAACGATAAGGTGGGACGAATATTGCTGATCTACAAGTACGGGAACATTTTGCTGATTTGGCTGGCTATTGCTCTTTGTAGAGTTTGTAGTGATTTTTGATTGATACATTGCAATAAAGAGTTTACGAAGAGAGATATCTTGTTTTAAGCCAATTAGAAGAGTACCGACGATGAGAATAATGGCAAGAATCGAAGTAGCTAGTGAGAAGATTGTCTTCGTGCGAGAGGGCGGAGCGTCCTTAAGGATAAATGACCGCCAGTTAATAATAAGTCGACGACGCCTAAAGCTAATTAGACTTTTGAGTTTGAGGCGATAAAGTAAGATAATTCCAGAATAAAGGACCGTTGTGACTAAAAGTAGTGCCATTGCGGAGTCAAAATTGGTGGAGAAATAAATAAAGAGTGGATTTAGAGTAAGAATAGAGATGAAAGAAAGTATATTTCTTACATTTAATTTGTTTTTAAGGATCAAAAAGAAGATGAGGATAACGAATGCACCACAGAATACAGAAAAGGAACGAATTGGAGCAAGGCCATACCCGAAAATCTGCGTCCAAAGTTTTAGAGGGCCGAAATAAAGATTTAGCGGAAGAAAGTTATGACGAGGATAATCTACAGATTGACCAGTGGGTGTGAGTTGAAAAAATTTTAGGTAGTTCGAAGCCTCAGTGTTTGAGACTGGCTTGAGAAGAAATTGAGAGCAAAGTAAAAAATAAACAAGGAGAAGTCCGGCGAGTAATAGTGGCTGGGCGGGTTTAGGTTGCGAGTTTTCCTTCATTATATCTATTTTAACACTTTGAGGTTTGTTTATTAATTGGTGTTTTAGGAAATATGTCATTAAAAACAGACGAGATGAGAGGAATCGTGATAAGATAAAAATATCTGGGCGTGGCGCAGTTGGTAGCGCGCGCGGTTCGGGACTGCGAGGTCGCCAGTTCAAATCTGGTCGCCCAGACCACTCAAGGAGGAAAAACAGAGAAAATTTATTTTCTCTGTTTGAACGACGCAGAGTGGAAAGGTTTTGCGAAGCAAAAGCTTACCATACATTTATTTTTCGGGGCTTAGCGCAGTGGTAGCGCGTACGTCTGGGGGACGTGAGGTCGCCAGTTCGATCCTGGTAGCCCCGACCATACGTTTAATTTTAGTTTTAGAGATTATTAGGCTTTTCTTACGAACTGGCGGAACGTCCCAAGGGGTAAACGCCAGTTCGATCCTGGTAGCCCCGACCACTCAAGGAGGATAAATAGAGAAAATTTATTTTCTCTATTTGAACGACGCAGAGTGGAAAGGTTTTGCGAAGCAAAAGCTTACCATAGATTTAATAAAAAAGACACCTTGCGGTGCCTTTTTCTTATTTGGCGTACTCAACAGCCCTAGTTTCTCGAATAACGTTGACTTTGATAATGCCTGGATAACTCATAGTGGCTTCAATCTTATCCGCAATATCACGTGCGAGTTTCAAAGCAGTAAGATCATCGATTTGTTTTGGTTCGACTACTACGCGAATCTCACGACCAGCAGAGATAGCGTAGGCCTTATCAATACCTGGGAAGCTAGTGGCAATATTTTCAAGCTCCTTCATACGTTCTGCAAAATTCTCTGCAGAAATATTACGTGCGCCTGGGCGGGCGGCGGAAATGGCGTCAACGATTTTGACAATAATGGCTTCAGGAGTGGTCGGCTCAATATCATTATGATGAGCAGCAATTGCATGGACAACCTGATCAGACATGCCATATTTCTTAGCTAATTCGGCTCCAATTTCAGCATGCTTACCCTCAATCTTATGGGTAACAGCTTTACCAACATCATGAAGAAGAGTGGCAGTCTTAGCAACACGGATGTCTGCACCAATCTCTTCGGCAATCATCCCAGCCATATGAGCCATCTCAATAGAATGAAGAAGAACATTCTGACCGTAGGAAGTGCGGAATTTTAATTCACCAAGAAGATGTAACATCTCATGTGGGATACCAATAATACCGACTTCACGAGCGGCATCTTCTCCAGCACGGACAACTTCTTTTTCAATTTCACGTTCAGCTTTAGCTACTGCTTCCTCAATACTGGATGGATTAATACGACCATCTTTCATGAGACGCTCGAGCGCATACCTTGCTACCTGGCGGCGGATGGGATCAAAAGAAGAAAGAACAACCATACCTGGGGTATCATCAACCATAATATCGACACCCGTGGCACGCTGGAGGGCTTGAATATTACGACCTTCCTTACCAATGATACGTCCTTTCATTTCGTCATCAGGAAGTTTGAGAGCAGTGACCGTGCGATCGGCAGTTACCTCAGAAGACATGCGTTCCATGGCGGTAACTAAAAGAGCCTGAGCGGTATCATCAATATCACGTTTAATTTCGCGCTGTTGCTTGACGACAAGATTGGCAAGATCTTCCCTGATGTCTTTTTCGGTCATGGCGATCAATTTTTCTTTGGCCTCATTTTTGGAGAGAGCGGCAATTTTCTCAAGTTTTTCTTGCTGTCGGTCGCGGATGGAATGAATCTCATTTTTGAGTTCCTCAATTTCCTTTTCTTGGCGAGAAAGACGTTCAGAACGTTTTTCAATTTGATCAAATTTATTATCAAGAGAGATTTCACGTTCGCTAAGACGTTTTTCAGTTTGTTTCCAATCTTTGCGCCTACAATCCTCTTCATTTTTTGATTTTTCTGCAAGATCAGCCGCCTCTTTTCTAGCCTTCAAGACAATATCAGAAGCCTCGTTCTTCGCTTTTCTGATAAGATCATCAGCCTTATTTTTACCGCCATTTTCATTCTTTTTATCATAAGCAAAAACCACACCAGCACCGGCGCCAAGACCAACGATAGCGGCGATAATAATCGGGACAAACTCCATACTCCTCTTTCTTTTTGTTATTTTTGGTTTGCTAATATTTTCCTGATATTAGCTTTTTAAACAAAATATATAATAATTACATTTTTTGATAAAATCATCCCCCGAATAATTTTATTGTAACATATTCTTATTCGTATGGCTCGATATTGTCAGTGAGCATGTTGCGAATTAACTGGTTAGCAGTATTTTCTAATCCCTGTTCTGCACCATCCGTACTAAAGATGACTGGATCAACATAGAAGTAGTTGAAGTCTTTATAAGTGAAGACTTTGGTACCAAAACGAATGCCAGAAGTTGCATCAAAATCGCCATCAGTAACTGGAATACGACTGAGACAACCTTGACGACCAAGATTTTTCCCTGGATCAGCAAAGGACGGTTTATACTGAGTACCTTTTTGAACAGCATTAAAGCAGATCGAGTTACGGAAGGCGTAACTATTTAAGATATAGCTAACACTGGTGAGATTGTCTGGGATTTTAATTTTAATACGCCAGTCAGTGAGATAAATATATCCAGTGGTTGCTTTATAGACTGGGACATCTTCAGGTTTATTAATATTAGAAACACCGGTAGTCTCTTCAACAGCTTTAATGACTTTATTTTTCGCGACAACAGTCTGCTCAAGTGTGGTAATTTTGTCACCTTGTGACATACCAAAGACAAGCCCAACAATGCTGAGAACTAAGAAGATCACCATAAGAACACCAAAAACGAGAGACATGGTGGTCATCTTTTTGAGAGATTTTAAGGCAATAGCTTTAGGATCGGTTTTTGGATCAATGGGTTGAGGCAATTCATTCTCAGGGATGGGAGCGACTGTGGGATTAACGCTGGTTTGAAAATCAAAATGTGTAGGAGAAACAACTGGGACATTAAGAGTGGATTGAGGTGTGTTTAGGTCGTTTTGTGGAACTGAAGGATTCTTTGTCTGCTGTGCAGCAAGATTTGCTGCATTGGCGATAGCCTGCTGAGCGAGGTGATTATTAGAATTCGGAGTACCAGCTGAAGCAGCTTGAGAAAAACCATTTTCACCAAATGGGCTATTTGAGCTAACAGCGAAGGGATCCTTTGAGGAAGTAGTAAAGATATTACTTGAATTATTTGCCGGTTCAGGGGTGGATTGAAACGCACCAGCGGGCGCCGGAGAAGAAGAACCACCGCCAAAAGTAACTCCACCAATAGTCGTTGAATTGTTGTTTGTAAAATTATTTTTTTCTTGATCCATGTAATGCCCTTATTCTTAAATAATTATAACAAAGAATCTTATTTTTTGGGTGGCGTAATATTGGCGGGACGGCCATAATCTGGGAGAATAATTGGAACTTGCTCACCCGTTGACTTATAGAGTGGAATATTTAACTGATCTGCTAGAGTATTAACGACGGCAGCGCCGATACGTAAGCCAGTAAAGGAGCCTGGGCCGGCCATAAAAGTAATTTCGGTGAGATCAGTCCAGGTCGCTTGGTGTTCAGAAAGTTTTTGGTGGATCACGGAGAGAAGTTGTTCGGCGAGTTGGTTACCTAATGGAAGACGATATTCTGTTTGATCAAGTCTTAAAATAGTTTCTGGAGTGGAGGTGTCGAGGTAGAGTTTCATTCACTAATACTCCTTGAGCCATCATCATTAATTGAGATATAAAAACGCAAATGATTTTCGGGGAGAAGATCACTAACGGAATCCCCCCATTCGATAATAGTAATCGTGTTTTCGTCTTGGATATTTTCCAAAAGATCTTCGGACATAATACCAGGGTCGTTTAGACGGTAAAAATCATAATGAACAAGAAAACACTCTTTGCCAGCTTTTTGAAAAGAGTAGCGTTTTGAAAGAGTAAAAGTAGGAGAGGTGATTTCGTCCTCAATACCAAGACCGCGAGCGATTCCCTTGGTGATCGTGGTTTTACCAGCCCCAACGTCACCGATGAGCTCAATCACGGCGGGTGCCTCAAGTGTCTTGGCGAGGTCTTGACCGAAGTCAATCATCTGCTGCTCGTTAGCAAATTTCTGCATGGGCTTATTATATAACGGTTGAATTAAAATATAAAATACTTATGGTATAATTCAGGTATGAGATGTAGTAATCGAAGCTTGAAGTTGATGCGCATAATAAGCTTAATGATAGTCTTAACTTGTTTGGGTGTCGTAATTGCGGCGATTTTTGTGAAAAATAATTTGACAAGCACTAAACTGGCGCATCAAAAGATGGAAGAGCTGGCTCGCGATTATTACGAAAATGATTTTTATCAACGTTTTACGCGTGATCACGTGTCAGTGGGACAGGAAGAAAATCTTGGGCAGTATTTTGAGAAATATACGCAGATGGGTTTTTCACCAGTGAAGCTGCGAAAATTGCTCGATTATAGCGAAAAAAATAACAAGGACATGTTGAAATATTTTTCACACGATAAATTTGCTTGCGATACTAATGGTTCATACGCATTAATTAAGCCAAAAGCTCCTTTTTCGGCTAAAGATTATGAGATCACTTTTGCTTTAAGCTGTAAGGAGAATTAATTTTTTAAAAATCCTTAAAAGGGTTATTGAAAAATAAATATTTTCTGTTAAAATAATAGCAGTACAGCTTTGTATGGTCTCTTAGTATAACGGTTAGTACAACGGGTTTTCATCCCGTCAACGCGGGTTCGACTCCCGCAGAGATCACCATTTTTATTGAGCCAGATGGCTCTTTTTTATTATGTTATGATATACATATGAGAGCAAAAAATCAGCCTCTTTTGACAAATTTTGACCTGATTGTTTTTGATTTTGATGGAACGATAGCTGACTCTCTGAGGTCATATAGAGAACTTGATCAGCAGCTAATCAAGGAACTGTATGGAGTTTGGGAGGAGATAGATGAAATTATTGAGTTTAGGGATAAAATTAAAAGCGAATCTCGCAGTGACTCAGATGATGAATATTATTTAGCATTAGACAGAAAATACGGTGATGGAAAGAGGCCATTATCAGAGATTTATACGAAAGTGTCTGAAATTTTTCCAAGGATTCGAAGTAAAGTTAAGCCAAAACCGGGAGTGGTTCAGGCGATAAAAAAGCTGAAGGAAAAATATAACTGCAAAATAGGGATGGCCACTAGCTCGGAGCGACGAGAGATTAACTTCTTTTCTTCTAATAATTCGTTAATCGGCAGAGAAATTAACCTAAATGAATATTTTGATCGAATTGTAACCTTGGATGATGTAAAAATGCCGAAACCAGATCCAGAAGTCTACCAACAATTAATCAATTTTTATGCAGTTCCTCCTAAAAAAGTGTTGGTATTTGAAGATAGCCTACTAGGAATTACGGCTGCCAAGACGGCTGGAACGACAGTGATCGCGATTGAAGATGCGCATAATACACGCGATCTTGACCAAATCAGAAATCTTGCAGACTTTAGTATTACGGGATGGAAAGAACTAGTATTTTAGCCCAAAAGCCATGTTTTGTGGTATAGTTAAAGAGATACTTGGCGCCATAGCTCAGCTGGATAGAGCAGGAGACTTCTAAGCTCAAGGTCGTAGGTTCGAACCCTACTGGCGCTACCAAATTATTGTTTTTGTTTTAAGTAAAAAAGATGATTAGACTAATCATCTTTTTTGATTGTTTTGATATTTAGGATAGAGAAAGTTTATTCAAATATTAGCAATAATAGTCGAGATGATTACCAATTTTTATAAGTATGCCTGATATAAGGTTTTCTGGCGTAAGTTTTCTTGGTGGTAAATTCCATAAGTGCCATATAGGATGGGAAAAAGGCGTTCATCTTATTAAAAGGTTTAATGGATTCGTGAAAAGTAGTCAGTGCGCCGACAACAAGTAACTTATCTGCGTAAGTCCTTAACGTATTGCGAGAATTATCGGGGGCGAACTTTTTGGTGGGTGAGATAAGACCAAGAGAGTTATTAATTAATTCATCGAAAACCGGTGGTACTACCCCATTATGCATGTGGCCGGAGATAAAATAGTCAAATTCACGAAGCTGGTATTTGACCTCAGAATCGTTGAGAAAAACTGGCGAATGAATGAGCGCAAATTTAATTTTCTTGGCTGGGAGATGATATAAATAATTCTCCGGCAAGGATTGAAGTTCCTTTAACATCTGTGGAAGATTTTCAGTAACACCCTTTTTTGCTTCGTAATAAGCCGGAGACTGGGTATAACCAAGACAATAAATATATTGATCCTCGTAAATCTCGTTATCTAGCAAATGAACATTTTTGAGTTGGCGAATTTGATCAAATAATTGATTAGTTTCACCATATTGCCAACCATGGCGGCCACCTTTCGGCTTGCGATACATGTCATGATTCCCCACACTAATAATGACCGTAGCTAGCTGACCGAGAGACGAAAGAAAATTTAGGAAACGATTACGCTCGGCTTCAGAGTCAACCATGTCAAGGGTGTCTACGAGATCACCTGGCATGAGAATATACTTTGGTGCAAGGTTTTTGACTTGTCTCACGATAGCATCCAGCTTTTGATCCGTCACTTGATAGCTAAAATGTAGGTCAGACATAACCATAACCTTGAATGGATCTGGCATTTTTTTATGGTGACCAAAAATAGACGGACGAAAAAGACGATAGGTACTCAAGCGGAATAATTTCATAGTTAGATTTTGTTTTAGATACCACCCGTTAACGCGAGTGGTAGCATATTATTATTGATTATCGGTAGATTTTTTAACTAATTTATAGTAAATACTTGGAGCAAAACGCATACTGGCAAGAGGCTTCTGGAATTTCTTTTCCAGATTGACTAGAGTTTTAGTCTTGAAGACCTTCTTCATGGTTTGGCTTCTGAAGTTAGAAACGGAAAGAATATCAGCAATTTCAAAACCAGTTTTCCTAAAGAGATCCTCAACATAGGCTGGATGATAATTATAGAAACCATCTTTATCAATATTCTTGAGGTTGGAAGGTTTTTTGTCGAATGGATTAACCTTAGATTTCTTAAACCAGTAACGGAACATCTTTGGAAGAGTGCGTTTATTAGCAACCTCAATTACAGCAACTCCACCTGGTTCAAGAATGCGATTTAGTTCTTTAATAACAGCAGGGAGGTCTTCGAAGTGATGAGTGGCCCGGACCATGAGGAGACAAGAGAATTGATTATCCTTGAATGGAGTGTGATAGATGTCGCCCTGAACGGTGTTGATACGGTCACCAAATTCTTCTTTGGCTTGATCAAGCTCAGTTTGAGAATAGTCAAAAAGAGTGGCAGTCTTAGCGCGATCAAGATATTCTTTGGCGAGACGACCGTAGCCACCAGCAATATCAACAAAAGTATCCATCTTGCGAGGAAGGAGACGCCTAATTGCGAGACGATCTGCCATATCTTCATATTTACGATCGGCATCTTCCCAGAAGATTTTTTTATAATCATAGCCGTTATAGTCGGAAACGACTTTCTTGTTTTGCTCTGTCATGGTAATGATTATAACATGAGAGTTGAGGCTTATTTGTCTTTTGGACGGAGATTTCGAAAGAGGATTTTATTGAGCTTCTCGAAAAATGGCTGGACCTCTTCGAGATCTAGGAGAAAACTGGCTGCACCATAAATGGCAAGCGAGGCGAGTGAAATAATGAAGAATTTTGGAATAGTGACAAAGACCGAATTGTCGGTGGCACGAAGTGGCAGGAGTTTGGTAAGTATATAGGCAGAAATACTGGTGACGATGGTAGCGATAAGCATACGAACAAAAGCAGTCCAGAAGTCTTTATTAAGTAGGTTTTGACGAGATTTTTTCTGGAGTAGAAAAAGAAGGATGAGAATTTCAAGAACGGCACCAATAGATTGAGCCCAACCTAAGCCATCAGGGCCAAGACCGATGATACTAAAGATAATTGATAGAATCATAGTAAAACCGACGGCAATAATACTAACAACGAATGGAGTCTTGGTGTCCTGCCTGGCGTAAAAGCCACGAGAGGCGATGTGAAAGATGGATTGGGCAAAGATGGCAAGAACAAGTGAGCCTAGGACGCTGGCGATGATGGGCTGACCACCATTTTTTACGAAACTAACAACATAGCCACGGGCAAAATAGGCAATGACAGAGACTGGAAGAGAAATCCAGATAATCATACGAAGAGCGCGACGGAAGACATCATCAAACTTTGTAGTATCTTCGTTATTAGTTTCTTCGGTTAACTTTGGAAAGAAGGCGGTCGAAATAGCGACACCGATAAGATTGACTGGCATCTGGTGGAGACTATTTGCCTGCTGAAAAGAACGAAGGGCGCCTTTACCCATACGAGATGAAAGATTGGTGGCAAGGATGGAATAAACGTAATCAATTCCCTGATC
This sequence comes from Candidatus Nanosyncoccus nanoralicus, assembly GCA_963545055.1. GTDB lineage: Bacteria > Patescibacteriota > Saccharimonadia > Saccharimonadales > Saccharimonadaceae > Nanosyncoccus > Nanosyncoccus nanoralicus_A. The sequence continues at coordinate 11,028 of CAUUHT010000005.1, read as the reverse complement.
GAGAGATCTAGCTGGCAAGAGCTTCAGAACGGTTTTAAAACCAAGATTTTTCCAATAGATTTTAAACTGGTAATCGAAACCAAGACCAAAAAGACCAATGAGGCTGATGAAAATCTGAAGGATAGCGCCAAAAACGACACCAATAGCAACCCCCATAATACCACCTTCGAAGAGCTGCAAGCCGAAGAGATTAATGCCGTTGGTGAAGACCGTAATGCCGATAAGGATACCAACATTATAGAGAGCAGGGGCGAGAGAAAAGAAGACAAAGCGACCGACGGCCTGCTGGATGGAATTTAAGACTGTGGCAATACTAAAAAGGAAGGGATTGATGGCAATGACACGCATCATATTAATGGCAAGCGTAGTACCAGATTCGTCGAGGCCTGGACCCACAATAAAACGAACCAGAGGATCTGCAAAAACCATGATCAGAATACTAGAAATCAGAGTAACGATGGCCATGAGGTTAAGGATGGAGGAGCTGAGCTCCCAGGCGGATTTTTTATTGCCAGAGACTAGACGTTGATTGAAAACAGGGATAAAACTAACTGCAAGAGCGCCAGAAGTGAGCACGAAAAACATGAAATCAGGGATAGTAAAAGCAGCAGTGTAGGCGTCAATACCCGTAGGATAGGTATCAAGATAATAGGAATTTAAGAGACGATCACGGAAGATGCCCAGAAGGGCAGAGATTAGAGTGCTAAAACTGAGTAAAATAGCAGCATATTTCACACTAAGTTTACTATTTGCCATGGCAACTACGGAGCGAAACTGAAACTTCTTCATCTTATATTTATTATACATGATGTTGAGGGGGCGGACGCATGGAGTTTTTGAGATTTTTAAGCATTTTCATGTTATAATATAAAGGTGAAAACGAATAATCTTGTCCTGGTACATAAGCTGGGTAAGGAAATTTTAGATTCAGATAATATGAAACGTGAAAAACGTTTTATTCAGCATGCTAATGTTTCTACTTATGATCATTCAATTAGTGTGGCAACAATGAGTTTAACTCTTGCTGCGATTTTTCGAGTTAAGGTGGATAAGGTCTCATTAGTCCGAGGCGCACTCCTACATGATTTTTTCTTGTACGACTGGCATGACAAAACGGCTATGCCTAAGGCGCACGCTTATTTACACCCACTGATTGCTTTTGATAACGCTAAGAAGGAATTTAAATTGAATGCCATTGAGAAAAATATTATTCAGGCGCATATGTTCCCTCTTAGTATTGTGATGCCAAAATATAAAGAAAGTTGGATTGTGACGATGGCTGACAAGATTTGTGCAGCGAGTGAAGTCACTTCGAATATTAAGATACGTCTGACCGTTTCTCTGCTAAAAAATAGTCGCTTTATTTTATAAATGATCGATGGATTAAAAAATACCTGGAATTCAGGTATTTTTTATTTACTCAATTCCCCGTCATAGATACGAACTAGTCGTGGAGTTTAGCAGAATCTGGAAGTGTAGATCCTTCAAAAATATTTTTAAGATCTTCTTCTTCAAGAGTTTCTTTTTCAAGAAGAGCCTCGGCGACACGATCCAAAACCTTATGGTTGGCTTTTAGGACGGCCTCTGCACGCTTGGCTGCCTCATTAGCAAATTGAGCAATTTCCTCGTCAATCAATTCGGCGGTCTTTTCAGAATATGGCTTGCCAGTACTAATAGTGTAATAACCGGTGGCTTCGGATGGATAGACAAGGTTACGAGTTTTATTACCCATACCTTCGCGGATAATCATCTCCTTGCTTAATTCTGCAACATGCTGGAGATCGGAAGAGGCGCCAGTGGTAACACTATCTTCACCAAAGATAATTTTCTCAGCAATACGTCCACCCATAGCACGAGCAAGAGTATCTTTTAATTCATAGATATTCTTATAACTACGGTCTTCAGGAGGAAGGAACCAAGTCACACCGCCAGTATGACCGCGAGGAATAATGGTAATCTTATGAACTGGATCGGAGTCTGGGAGAACGTGACCAACCACGGCGTGGCCAGCCTCATGATAGGCGGTGATTTTGCGTTCTTTTTCGTTCATGACTTTCGACTTGCGCTCTGGACCAATGGCGACACGCTCAAAGGCTTCGGTAAGATCGGCACCAGTAATCTCTTTGTGGCCGAGGCGTGCGGCAGTGATTGCAGCCTCATTGGCAATATTTGCGAGATCGGCACCAGAGGAACCTGCAGTTTTAGCAGCGAGCGCTTCTAGGTTGACAGATTTTGCAGTTGGCTTATTTTTAAAGTGAACTTCTAGAATAGCGAGACGATCTTTGCGCTCGGGAAGAGTGACGTCAACATGGCGATCGAAACGGCCTGGGCGAAGCAAGGCTTTGTCGAGCATATCAACACGGTTGGTGGCGGCAATAACGATGACCCCTGACTCATTATCAAAACCATCCATCTCAACGAGGATCTGGTTTAGGGTCTGTTCGTCTTCACGACCAGCACCACCACGAGCGTCACGCTTGTGAGCGACAGCATCAATTTCATCAATAAAGATGATACTTGGGGCATTTTTCTTGGCCTTGCTAAAGAGGTCACGAACACGAGAAGCACCGACACCAACAAACATTTCGGCAAATTCAGAACCAGAAATACTAAAGAAAGGAACGTTGGCTTCTCCAGCAACGGCGCGGGCCATTAAAGTCTTACCAGTTCCCGGATCGCCTGCAAGAAGTACACCACGAGGGATTTTAGCGCCGAGTTTTTCATATTTTTTGGGATTTTTGAGAAAATCAACTACTTCAGAGAGGTCCTGTTTGGCAGCTTCATTACCAGCAACATCGGTAAAGAGAACACGCTTCTTATCTGGGCCATAGAGCTTGGCGCGAGCCTTGCCAAAGCCCATATTTTCCTTATTAATACTTTGAGCTTGCCCAAGAAGGCGACCGAAGAAAATGACGGCGATAATAATAGGTACGGCGATAGTGAGGATGTTGATGAAAATTTCCGTGTAATTGATTGGGTCGACATAATTAATGACTGGATATTTCTCCTGGCATTTTTTTAGATCATCACCAGCTTTATCGGCACAGCGATTAATCAGGCCCTGGTCATAGAGCGTTCCCGAAGGATCCTTACGAGAGGTTTCTGTAGGAATATCTTTGTCCTTTAGGGTAATCTCCAGTTCATTGCCAGATACGGTAATGCGTTTGATGTTGCCATGCTCATCATTAGCACGAGAGATAACATCAGAGAGAGGAACCTCCTTCATCTTGATGCTATGGTTGCCATATAAGTTAATACAGTAGGCGATAAAAATAATCGAAAGTAATGTAAAAATAATCGATCTAAAGGTGTTAGATTTATTTTTCTTGGTGAGGTTGACCTTCGGTTTGTTGCCAGATGAATTTTGTGCGTTCATTAATCTCCTTAATTTTCTCGAAATAGATTACTTTATCTTAACTCAGTCTGTGGGTATAAGCCATTAAACTAAGAAGAACAGATAATAATATATTAACATAACATTGCATTTTTAGGGGGAGTGTGGTAAATTTAACAGTAGCGGGGCGTGGCACAGTTGGTAGCGCGCGGCGTTTGGGACGCTGAGGTCGCAAGTTCGAGTCTTGTCGCCCCGACCAATCAAGGAGGAGAAATAAAGAAAAGTTTACTTTTCTTTATTGAATCGACGCAGATTGGAATGGTTTTCGCGAAGCGAAAGACATACCATATTAAAAATAGACCACTTAGTGGTCGTTTTTTTATTTAAACTACAAATAAATAATGGCGAGAGTTTCTTGTGTTTTAAACTGCTTAACTTGCTGACGGTGATTTTTTAACCATTCGTCAACGGCACGAGCAGAGCCAGGAAGTTCTGGATTATTGTAGTCATGAATAACAACAATGCTTCCGGGCTGCATCTTGTCTTGAACTAGCGTGAGGCTAGTTTTAATTGAAGTATAGAGGTCACCGTCGAGAAAGGCAAAACAAATTTTTTCAGGGAGATCACTGATGGGGTCTAGGTCTTCAAAGAAGGCCTTTTTGATTTTTGGGAGAGGAAGGTTTTGACGTTTGAACTTTTCGATAACTTCACGCTTTGTGACGAAGAGCTCACCGGATTTAAATTGATCGCCAGCTGCCGAGCTATCTTCCCTAGTTTTTTCAGGAAGTCCAGCGAAAGAGTCGTATAACCAGAGGGTTTTATCCGTTTTTTGTAATTCACGCTGGAAAAGAACTGAAGTATCACCCTTATAACAGCCAAGTTCAACAACATCTCCTGCAATATTTTTTGCAAGAACTTGCTGGAGTAATGAAATTAGAATAGCTGTTTCTGCAGAGGAAACTTGAGAGACCGCGGCGGGTTGCTTTTTTGACATAGATTTTTATTTCTTTCTAATGAAGATAGCTGTGAGGAAGCCGGCAATAGAAGCAGAGATAATATCACCCATAGTATCGCCAACCCCAGGAGCATTGAGCTCTTGCATGTGTCCACCACAAAGTTGGTCATAGGTAAATTCAAAACATTCCCACATAGCAGCGATGAAGACAATAAAACAGATGATGAAGAGGAAGGCGAAACCTGAGTGGTAGATTTTGCGTTTGATAGTGGATTGACCAGAGGAGCCAGCTTTTTTCTCAGTGATCTTACCAGTGTGATCGGTTGCATCTTTGCCATCATAGAAGTGATCCAAAATCTCTTTACCACAAAACGCAGTAAAAACACCGCTTAGACTATGGACGATTTTATCGTAGCTTGGATACCCCATGATAATAATTGACTTATACCAATCAAGATCGATACCTAAGACCATTGCGATAATTAAGAAGAAATTAAAAGCGATTTGTAGTCTAGTAGTGGCTTTGAAACTTAGTTTTGCAAGAAGTTCAGGGACAAATGGAAGAATGATAGTAACTAGATAACTGGGGAGTTTGTGCCAGGTGGCAGGATCAATAAAGTGTAAAAAAGTAAAAATAAGACCTGAAAGGCTAATACCGATTTTTAGAAGCCAGTTTAGTTTTTGAGAGAATGAAAAATTAAAAAACTTTTTGATTGGTGATTTCATGAAAAATATATTCCTTTTAATCTGATTAAATATATCATATTAGAGGTAATAAGTATAGAGATACTGGGTGCTTTTTACACCATTTCAAAAATACCCCTTGCGGGGTACTTATGAAATATTCATGTAATGAATAATATTTAGCTAAGGCTATTATGCTGTCTTATTTATCAACAACTTCGCCTTCTACAGGTTCACCATCGGAAGCGCCTTTAGATGAATTGCCGTCATTGGCAGATGAATCGGTTGAAGCGGATTGATAGAGTTTGGCACCAATAGGCATAATCTTATTGGAAAGCACCTTTTCAGCTTCTTCATATTTAGCAGCATCAGCAGCTGTATCTTTTAATACCTCTTTGGCTTCTTCGATAGCTTTCTTAATAGTCTCCTTATCTTCGTCAGAAATCTTATCTTTGAACTCATCTGGCATTTTTTCATTGTGATAAATGGCCTGTTCTAATTTATTTCTAGCGTCGATAGCTTCACGTTTCTTCTTATCTTCATCTGCATGAAGTTCAGCATCCTTTTGAGCCTTTTCAATATCTTCTTTAGACATGTTGCCAGAGTTCTGGATAGTGATGCTTTGTTCCTTACCAGTTCCCTTATCGCGAGCTGTAACATTGAGAATACCGTTTGCATCGATATTGAAGGTAACTTCAATCTGTGGAACACCACGTGGGGCTGGAGCGATACCATCGAGGATGAAACGACCAAGAGATTTATTATCAGCGGCCATTTCGCGCTCACCCTGTAAGACATGGATTTCAACCTGTGGCTGGTTATCGGCAGCAGTAGAGAAAGTTTCAGACTTTGAAGTTGGGATAGTAGTGTTGCGCTCAATTAGCTTGGTAGAAACACCACCCATCGTCTCGATACCGAGAGAAAGTGGAGTAACATCGAGAAGAAGAACGTCTTTGACATCACCTTGAAGTACACCACCTTGAATGGCAGCACCAACTGCAACTACCTCATCTGGGTTAACACCCTGCATTGGCTCCTTACCGAAGAGAGCTTTAACCTTTTCAACAACGGCTGGCATACGGGTCATACCACCAACCATAACAACTTCATTAATATCGGAAGTCTTGAGCTTGGCATCCTTAAGGGCCTTTTCGACTGGACCTGCAAGACGATCAAGAAGTGGAGCAACGAGCTCTTCCATCTTGGAGCGAGTTAGAGTGTATTCAAAGTGTTTTGGACCATCAGAGTCAGCGGAAAGGAATGGAAGGTTGATTTCAGTTTCTTTGGCTGACGAGAGTTCCTTCTTAGCTTTTTCAGCTTCGTCCTTAACGCGCTGCATAGCTGCGGCATCATTTTTGATATCGATACCAGATTCGTCTTTGAACTGATCACAGAGGAAGTTAACGATAATGTTATCGAAATCTTCACCACCAAGATGGGTATCACCGTTCGTGGACTTTACCTCAAAGACACCGTCACCGAGCTCAAGAATGGAAACATCGAAGGTACCACCACCAAGGTCGAAGACTACGATTTTCTCTTCGCTTTTCTTTTCAAGACCATAAGCTAAGGCTGCGGCTGTAGGTTCATTAATAATACGTTTAACCTCAAGACCAGCAATCTTACCGGCATCTTTAGTGGCTTGACGCTGAGAGTCATCAAAGTAGGCTGGAACAGTAATGATAGCTTCAGTAACCTTCTCACCTAAGAAAGCTTCGGCGTCTGCTTTAATTTTAGAGAGAATCATAGCAGAAACTTCTTCTGGAGTGTAAGTCTTACCATCCATCTCTACAGCAACGCCATCACCTTTTTTCACAATCTTGTATGGCATGATGTCGAGATCCCTCTGGACTTCCTTATCTTCAAATTTACGGCCGATTAAACGCTTAATACCATAAATGGTATTTATTGGGTTAGTGACGCGTTGACGCTGAGCAACTTTACCAACAAGTCGTTCGCCCTTTTTAGTAACAGCGACTACTGACGGAGTAGTACGGTCACCCTCGGCATTAGTAATTACTTCTGGTTTTCCTGCGACCATGTACGCGAAAGCAGAGTTCGTCGTACCAAGGTCAATTCCAATAATTTTACTCATTTTTACTCCTTTATATTTATTTAGCACTCATCGTTTTTAATTGCTAAGTTGTTATGAGTATAGCTCATTAGCACTCTCATGTCAAGACTGCTAATTTGAGTTTTTTATGGAATTTAACAGAGGTGGATAAATTTTTAAGTCTTTTTTGTAGTAGTAATATGTAGTCCAAACAATAGTTTTTATATCAAGTTTTGCTACTTATGAAGGAAAATCTTACGAATGATGACAAAGATTTCGTTTTTAAACTGGAAGATAGCAATACCAAGACCAACCGCCGCAGAACCAGCAACCGCTGTGGTGCCGTTAAAATCTTTCTTTTGTTCTTCTTTCTTGTCACCCAATTTTGGGACTTCTACCGGATTTGAGGCGCCCGTATTTTGATGGACCTTGCGACAGCGGTGAGTTTGTTCGTTTCTTTCATAACCCTCTTTACAGGCTTTGGCCTCATGAGGTTTCTCTTCACCCTTACAACGATTGGTCACAGGATTGAGAACCTTACCGACAGGACAAGTTTTGGGTGCGGTTGACGTGGCCATTTTATGACAACGGCCAGTTTTTGGGTTACGATATTGGTCAGCATGACAGGGCTTCTTCTGAGGCTCAGCTTGAATTTTATTACAGCGTCCAGTGATTTTATTGCGGAAGGTGCCTTCAGGGCAAGTCTTTTCGGTTTGCTCGTGTTGCTTATTGCAACGACCAGTAATTTTATTTAAGAAATAACCCGGCAGGCAATCTTTTGTTGGCTTCTTAGTTTGGTCGTTCTGATCTTTTGAGTCAGGATGATTAGACGAAGGATTGGTAGACTCTTTCGGTTTTGGGTTACTTTGCGTAGATTTTTTGGGAACTGAATTCTTGTTGCAACGATTGGTTTTTACGTTTAGAAAATAACCCTCAGGGCAGGTTTTCATTTTTTGTGGGGGAAATTTCTTGCAGCGCTTAGTTTCGGGATTTAGATATTGACCACTGGGACAGATTTTTTCTTCCTTTACAACATTTTTTCCATTTGCGTCCGAAGGTTTACTGGTGGCAAAGGTTGATACTGGCAGTACGAACAGAGAGCAGAAATTTAAAAATAAGAGAGCCGAATAAATCAAATACTTGAATTTATGCTCACGTTTATATGGAATTCTAATGCGTGGTTGCGCTTCCTCAGAAATAGAGGACTGACCTTGATACATACGTGAATAACTGCGGTGGGATGACTGCCGTTTCTTCCCTTCTAAACTTGCTTTTTGGCGTGGTGTTTGTGATGCTTTTTGCATAGTATTACCTCATTTAATTTCTAATGAGCTGAATGTATATTTATGAACTTCTTTTGGCAAGCATTAGCGTGATTGTTTTAATTGTAATAGATAGGAAAAAATACTTTTTATGATTAGCACAAGCAAGATATAATCTAGCATAAGCAAGATATGATATAATTTAGATATGGAAGGTCTTACAATATTCTCGGCGATCGGCGTGATTGTCTTAGCTGCTTTAGCGCATGCCACTTTGCAGATGAATCTTGGATCACTACTTCTGCTCTACCACGAAAGCTTGGGTAAACATATAAAGAAAAGAACAAAGTTTTTAGTTTCCAACTATATCTTTGGAGTATTTTTTCTGGTATTAACAAGTCTGGCAGCAACAGCTTATTTTGTCTTTCTCTTTTTTGGGGCTAATCTATCAACGATTTGTCTAGTAGTTTTAGCTGTGGTGCTTGTGGCTTTAACCCTTTGTATTTGGTTATTTTATTACCGCACAGGAAGATCAACTGAACTATGGTTACCTAAGCCAGTTGCAAAATATATTATGAAACGAGCAAAACAGACGGATAGCAATATTGAGGCCTTTGCACTGGGACTGCTCGCAAGCTTCGCTGAAGCACCATTTTTCATCGTATTAATGTTAATTACCGCAGATAGTTTATTAAAACTCTCCATGTCATTACAGATTGCAATGTTGATTTTATATACAGTAATTGCCCTACTACCATTAGTGATTTTGAGATTAGCCGTGAGACACGGAAAGACAGTGGTGGAGATTCAAAAATGGCGTCTTAACAATAAAAACTTTTTGAAGGCCCTATCTGGGACATTGTTCATCACCTTAGCAATCTTCCTATTGGCATTTAGAATTATTCAAAAATAAATGATAAAGAGGTGAGTGAATATGGGAATACTTAAAAATCGTCAGGCAAAGGAGCTAGAATTTTCGGAAAAGCAATTAATGCTAGATTTAAAAAAAGAAGCTAAGGCTTTAAATCTGGAACAAGGGGCAGCAGAATTAATCGCAAAGGAAGTGACGAAAAAAGTAAGTCAATGGGTGACAGACAAAACAGCGATTACACAATCTGATCTCGATCGTAAAATTGTTGCGGAGGTAAGAAAATACAATAAGGATTTGGCATTTATTTTAGGGGAAAGGAATAAAATTATATGAAAAAATTTGATTACGACTTAGTGGTGATTGGCGGCGGGGCGGCAGGTATTGCGGGGGCAATGATGGCAGCATCGGCAAAAAAGAAAGTGGCAATCATTGAAAAGGATTTAATAGGTGGAGGCAATACGCTTTGCGCTTTTTCACAATTAATGGCCGGAAAAATCTCACAACTATTATGTCAAGCACGAGAGGGGTCAAGTGTTGGATTAAATTCTGATCAGCTAAAAATAAATCTTCCTTCAATGTACAGCGAGATACAGAATAAGACAGAGGAGTTTATTGAGGCGAAACAGAGAGAGCTAAATGAGTCAAAGATTGAAGTAATTAGAAGCAGTGCAAGATTTATTTCACCTATTGAGGTAGCAACGAGTGAAAGAACTATTACGGCAAAGAAGTTCTTAATTGCAAGTGGTACAACAATCAGCACCGGAGAGGTTGCTGGGCTTGAAGAAACCGGCTTTGTAACACCTGCGGAATTATATTTGGGGCTACCGCGTATTCCAAAAGTGGCACTAGTAATTGGCGCTGGGCAGAGCGGAGTGGAGGCGAGTGAGTTTCTAGCAAACCTTGGAAGCTCGGTAATTCTGATAGAAATGAATGATCGCATCTTACCGAAAGAAGACCTCGAGGCATCGAAGATTATTGAAGCAAAATTCAATCAAAAGAAAAGTATTAAGATTTTGACAGAAACTAAAGTGGTAAGTGTTGAGAATGATGGGATTCAAACACTAGCGACTGGTAGGAAGACTAAAGTAATCAAGGCTTCACTACTCCGAGGGGGACAGAAAAAATCTGTACGAGTAGAATGTGTGGTGTTGGCTGCTGGGCAGAAACCAGAGTTAGACTTAGGGCTTGAAAATGCCAATGTAAAATATACTCCTGAAGGAATTCTAGTCTCTAATCAGATGCAGACTTCAAATAAAAATATTTTTGCAGCAGGAGGCGTGGCTACAATAAAGGAAAATAAAAAGATTAGTGATTTTCCATTCAGCTCTTACGAGAAAGATGCTTACGAGGGGGCAATTGCGGCTTCAGTAGCGTTTAATGGTCGATCAAAAACTATTGTCGAAAATAATGGATTTGTACGGATGACCAACACATATCCAAAAGTAGCAAGTGTGGGGATAACTGAGGAGCAGTGCGCGGCGATGGGCTTAAAATATACAAGTGCCATATCTGGATTAACACAGAAAGAGGCGACCTGGAGCCCTAGCGCAGAAGATGGATTTGTAAAAATAATTTGCAATCGTGAAAAGAAAATTCTTGGAGCAACAATTGTAGCGCCAAATGCAGAGATATTAATACAAGAGATAAGTTTAGCAATGCGGAACGGATTAACAGTGGTTGATGTAGCTGCTGCCCCACATGTGGGGATGAGTCTAGCTGAGGCCGTCAGAGTAACTGCGAGAAAATTATTATAATTAGATTTTGAGATCTAGGGTTGACAACTTAATTAAACGTCACTATAATTAAGTTGTTCTATCGCGGGGTAGAGCAGCCTGGTAGCTCGTTTGGCTCATAACCAAAAGGTCGTTG
>CAUUHT010000004.1:0-58158 GCA_963545055.1 Candidatus Nanosyncoccus nanoralicus | reverse complement strand
CGAATGTGGGAAAATCGACACTATTTAACGCATTGACGAATGCGCATGCTTTGGCCGCAAACTACCCCTTTGCAACAATTGAGCCGAATGTTGGAATTGTGCCAGTGCCAGACGAACGATTAGATGTTCTAGAAAAAATGTATGCAGCTGAGAAAAAGATTCCAGCAACCGTGGAATTTGTGGATATTGCGGGACTAGTCGAAGGAGCGTCAAAAGGAGAGGGGCTTGGCAATAAATTCTTAGCACATATTCGTGAATGTCAGATTATTTGTCACGTAGTACGGGTCTTTAAAAATGATGACATTATGCATGTTTCTGCTAATGCAAATACCCCGGCGCCGGTCGATCCAAAGTCGGATATTGAAATTATTCAAACTGAGCTCGAACTTGCTGATTTTGAAACCCGTGAAAAAGTTGAGGCTAAACGTAAGAAAAATAAGGATGCAGCTGAAGAAAAAATTCCATATCTGACAGAGAAGCCAGTGATCTATATGTTTAATGTGGACGAAACTGAACTAACAAATGAGTCTTTAAAAAATGAACTTAGAGAACTTGTTGCTCCAGCCCGTGCGGTTTTTGTGAATGCAAAACTTGAAGAAGAAATGACTGGCATGAGTTTGCCAGAAAAAATGGAATTTCTTGAGAGTTATGGCGTGGAAGAAGATGCGCTTGGCGAACTCGTGAAAGCGGCCTATGATACCTTGGGGCTACAATCCTTCTTGACTGCTGGCAAAAAAGAGGTGCGCGCCTGGACAATCAAGAAAGGAGCGACCGCGCCAGAAGCGGCAGGCACAATCCATACCGATTTTGAGCGTGGGTTTATTGCAGCAGAGGTGATGAAATACGATGATTTAGTGAATCTTGGTAGTGAAGCGGCGGTGAAAGCGGCTGGAAAATTGGCGACTGTGGGCAAAACCTATATTATGCAAGACGGGGACATTGTCGAATTCCGCTTTAATGTTTCAAAGTAACACTCAACCTCTTCAAGGTGATCGATTCCCTGTTATAATCAAAATATGATTTTAGGCATTGATGAGGTTGGACGGGGACCATATGCAGGGCCACTAGTAATTGGTGCCTGTATTTTGCCGGATGCTGAAAAAATTGAAGAGGAACCCGAAAAATATCATTGGATATCAGAGCTTACCGACTCCAAGAAGCTGACAGCTAAAAAACGTGAAGCTCTGTATACAAAAATCAAGGAAGGGGCTGTGGCGACTGCAACGGGCTGGGTCTCTGCGAATGAGATTGACGAGATCGGACTTTCTAAAAGTTTAAGGTTGGCTTGCCGAAGAGCGGTGAAACAGATACAAGAGACCCGGATGCCTTTTTCAGAGATCATTATTGATGGGACGATAAATTTTTTAAGCGAAACGCCGCTAGAGAAATATGTTTCTACCTTGCCAAAGGGTGACCTCTTAATTAAAGAAATCTCAGCAGCCAGCATCCTGGCAAAAGTGGAGCGGGACCGATATATGGCGGAATTGGCAGAAAAATATCCTGAATATGGCTTTGAAAAACATGTGGGTTATGGAACAGCAGCGCATCAAAAAGCGATGGAAGAGTTTGGTTTGACGCCAGAACATAGGTGTTCATTTCGACCAGTACGTGAAATTATGTCTAAACAACTTGGAACCGAAGAAGGCGAAGAGCAACAAAAAGTTAGGAAAGCGGGCACAAAAAATGGAGGCGCAACATCGAGAGAACTCGGTAATTTTGGCGAGGAAAAGATAGCGGAGTTTTTGGCTTCAAAGGGACATGAGATTATTGCGAGAAATTTTAAAACAAAATATTTTGAAATCGACATTATCTCAAAACTAGACAATTCCCTATTTTTTACAGAGGTAAAATATCGTAAAACCACAGATTTTGGGGAGGCTATTGAGTTCGTCGATCAGAAAAAACAAGAACAGGTGCGGTTTGCGGCGGAAAGTTATTTGACAATGCATCCAGAATTTAAAGATTTTACAGCCAAGCTTGCGGTGGCAGGAGTGAGCGGTAAGGATTTTCAGGTTGAAGACTGGATGGTGATTGATTAATTGTCTTATAAAAACAAAATGCCGACTGGGCTCGGGTAATAAAAAGTCACAGATAAAAAAATAAACCTCAATTGAGGTTTATTTTGAATTTTCTAGTCTTACGCAGCTGCGACTTCTTCAGTCTTTTCAGCTTCAACAGGTGCTTCGGCTGGAGCTTCAACAGCTACATCTTCTTTGAGGGTGTTAACTGCAACACGGTCAAAGTCCTTAGCAACGAGGCGGGCAGATTTACCAGAACGGTTGCGGAGGTATGAAAGATTGTTACGGCGAACCTTGGCACGCTTAACAATTTCAACTTTTTCAACTAATGGGCTGTGCATTAAGAAAGATTTCTCAACGCCAATACCAGAAGCAATTTTGCGCACAACGATGCGTGCAGTGTGAGACTCTTTGCGGTCTACACGGATTACGACACCTTCGAAAACCTGAAGGCGGAATTTCTCGCCTTCCTTAATTTTCTGAGTTACCTTAACGGTATCACCAGAGCGAACATCAACGATGGCTTTCTTTTTCTGGGCGTCACCAATTTTTTTCAACACTAGAAAACTCATATTTTACCTTTTATTACTTAAAACTTGACCTATTTTAACATAGTTTTATGGAAAATGGAAGAGGTGAGACGATTAACTAGAAAACAGTAGTATCAAAACCAGCCTGGGGGTTATTATCCTTGAAAGTTTTACAAGAGTATTTCATATTAGGATCGGATTCGTATTTGTTGAGAACTGTAACAGCGGCCTTCATTTCTTCCGAAACATTTTTACATTCGATCACGCCCATGCCATTAGCAGCATAGACACCGACGAATTGCCAGGCGCCGCTTGGGAGTTTTCGACTATAAACATTGGTCTGGGCGGCCATACCATGATCAACATAGCGAGGCATGGCTAAGCCATTAGGATCAACTACTTTCTCCATCTTTGAGACATTGAGTTTTGCAATGACCTTCGTACCATCCTCGTTTGTGACGATGCGACCACCAGTAATACGATAATCGTCGCCAACAATAGTGGTGAGCTGCGCAAAATTAATATTTAGATCATTCCATTTGACAATTTGCTTCTCGACCTTCTGCTCTGTCTTTTCTTCGGTTTTTGCCTCGTCCTGATCTTTAGTGTCGACTACTTTAGTTTTAGTTGCTGATTCATACTCAGCAATGACGGTCTTACTTTCGGTTAATTCTTTTTGGTATTGTTTGACTAAATTAGTTCCCTCGTCGATTTTCTGATTGCTGTAAAAATAGAGGAAACTGGCAACAAGAAGAAAGACGACAGATAGAACAGAAGTGACGATACCAATGATTTTCCAGGGGTTACTTGGCTTTTTTAAATCCTTCGTATTATCGTAACTAGAAGTATCAAAACCGGATTCTTCGGCGAGCTGATCGACATAACTAACGGGAGCAACCGACTCGGTCTGGGCGAACTGTTCAGCTGAAGTCTGTGGTTCGATCTGGCCTAATTCAGCTGAGTCCTGTGATTCGGTCGGATTTAATTGCTCAACTGGAGCTTGTGGCTCAGTTTGAGTGAATTGTTGATCTTGACTATATTGTTCGTTTTGGTCCATTTTTTTACCTCTTATTTATATCACCCTTGATATTTCATCTAATGTAGTTTCACCACGTAAGCAGGCTAAAATGCCTTTCTGTTCAAGCGTAATGAGACCAGCTTTTCTGGCGGTTTTCTCGATGGCGTCTGTATTAATATCTTCAACGTCGCCACGGATATATTTCTGAACTTCCTCAGAAACAGTGAGCTGTTCCATAATCACCTTACGGCCTTTATAGCCAAATGGATCATCAATACCAGACGGGACAGCTTCGAAGAGGGTAAAGTTGTTTGGATCGAGGTTAAACCCGAGCTGGTCATAAATCACCTCTTCAGGAAGACCTTCAAGTTTTGAAAGAACGAATTGGCGAGTAGTCTCATCAGGGGTAAATTCACGCTTATTCTCCGATAAACTACGCACAAGACGCTGGGCCATCACCATACGAATGGAACTGGAGAAAATCGGGTTGGTGCCAATTAGGTCGATCATACGAGAGAAGGCAGCGGCGGTGGAGTTGGCGTGGAAGGAACTTAGGACAAGGTGGCCAGTAATAGAGGCCTGAATTGCAGTCTTTGCAGTATCACCATCACGAATCTCACCAACCATCACAACATCAGGGTCGAGACGAAGGATGGAACGCAGACCGTCGGCAAAAGAGCCACCCTCTGTGGTATTGACTGGAATTTGAGAGATGCCAGAAATGCCATATTCGATTGGATCCTCAAGAGTAATGATCTTACGGTCGGTGGTATTAAGAGCGTTAATCATGGAATAGAGAGTGGTGGACTTACCAGAACCAGTAGGACCGACCATGAGAACGAGGCCGCGAGGATGCGAAATCACTTCGTTAATTTCAGAAAGCTCGTGTTCGGAGAGACCAAGAAGATTGAGATTGAGGAGCGATTCATCGAAGTTGAAGAGACGCATGACGGCATCCTGGCCATACATGGTCGGAACGGTTTCGACACGGATATTCAAGAGATGAGAGGAGCCGTCACGGAAAATATCTTTTTGCATATGACCAGACTGCGGAGTCTTGGCGGCGGAAGAAATACCAGCGCGAGAACCAAGCTCGCCCATAAAAACACGGTAGCGATCACGCTCAAGATTGGCGACTGGGTGCAAGATGCCATCAACACGCATACGAATACGAATGGATTCACGAAGATTTTCAATATGAATATCCGAGGCGCCGAGCTTGTCTGCCTGATCGAGAAGGAAATCAAAAACCTTATCGGTACCGACGGAGTTGAGGGTTTGAGAGACCGAAGCTAAAGTTTCGGAATCACCGTCGCTAGCAATTCGAATGTCGTCATAATGAATCTGCCTTGGCGGATCATAGCGGAGCATGAGAACTTGATAGGCGCTGTTTGAAATGAGGAAGAAATCAATACCATCACCATTAATATTGAACTTCTCGCTAAACTCCTTGATAGTACTGCGGGGAGTTTGACTAGTGACCATAAATTGATAAGGAAGGCCGTTGCCACCTTTTTGGAGAGGAAGGATGTAGTCGCTATGCATTCTTTGGATATCAATGATGCCAAAAAGTAGCGGCAGAGTTTCCTCGATGGGGCGGGTGTCAAGATAGGGGAGGCCGAGGGTCATGGCGCGCGAAGAGGCGGCCTGCTCTTCGTTTGACCGACGTTGCTCCTGAATTTGTTGCTCGTTCATTGAGTGTATTATAACATAAGCGTGATGAATGAGGAGGCGAGGAATTATAAAAAGTAGGGGACTTATTCAATCCTGGATGGAGATTAATATTAGATTTGATATTGGGGAGTTATTTTTGTTGGAACCAGGGGAGGCAGCGATTAACTTTTTTACAGTATTTAAGGTAGGCTTCGCCATAAAGTTTGGTGAGCCATTTCTCTTCTGTGTGTTTCATGAGGATAGTTAGAGACAACCAGAAGGTAAAGAAAAGTAGGAGAGCGAGGTACGGATTTCCATAGAGAAAAAGAGTGCCAGTGCAGATAAAAAGCCAGGCGGAATAGATGGGATTGCGAACGACGGCGTAGATGCCATGGGTAACAAGAGTGTTTTCTTTAATTGAGCTAGTGATTTTGGCTTTGATGGCAAGAAAGTAAATGAGAAGTCCAGATAAGATAAACAGGAGGCCGACGATAAATAAAAATATTTCTAAAAGAGCGGAGGTGGGGCGCGGGAGATGAAGAAGGGTTGCGTCAACAAAGATGGAGAGACTACTTAGTAAGACAATACTGATGACGTAGGCGGGACCAACTCCCATGATTGGTAGGTAGGGTTTTGATTTAGCTACGGAGTCTTTTGCCATAATGGACCTTCTATAATGGTTTTTCTATTTAAGGTCATTATAACGCCAAAACGGTTTTGTGAGGTTCGATTTTAAAAATAGCGACTTTTTTGGGTCTTAATATATTAAAGAGGCTGAATTTTATAGTGAAAAATGAGCCGACCTTTTATGCTATGATTAGATCATGAAATTATATCTTGTTCGGCACGGAGAAACTAGTTGGAATATTGGGCGAAAGGTACAGGGCCAGACGGATATTCCTTTGAACGAGACGGGCGTGCGACAAGCCGAAAAGGTGCGGGAAGAGTTAAAGAATGAAGTTTTTGATATCTGTTATTGTTCCCCACTGATGAGGGCGAGGCGGACGGCGGAAATTGCGACGGATGGTCGGTTTGAGATCGTGATCGATGAGAATTTAAAAGAGCGAGGGTTTGGCGAACTGGAGGGGACGGATTCGACACACTGGGAGATTGATGGTTTTAGCCGAGTGTTAAACACGAATGAATTTGGAATTGAGCCAGTGCGGGACGTTTTGGCGCGTGCTAAAAAATTTCTGGAGCGAGTGAAGGCGGAAAATTCTGATGACGCGAAGATTTTGGTGGTGGGGCATGGGACGCTGCTGAAGATGCTACATTATAATATTGTCGGGTATGATGATGAGACAGACTTTCGCGAGTTCTATATGGAGAATGGCGAGATCGTGGAGTATGAGGTATAGAGAGTGGGCCTACCTTTTTGTTGGTTGAGATTATTATTTATTATAATGGTGGATTTACTAAGGTTAAATATCTTAGTCCTAAATCTGCATCATGATAAATGAAGAAAAACTCGATGTTATAATATAATACATGAATAGCTCAAACGAGACGACTAAGATTTATCTAGAAAAATACCTCAAAGACTTCGGCAAACAATCAACTGTTTATAATGCTATTGTTGAAGCTATAACTAACTCTATCGAATCTATTGATGCAAAACGAAAAATTGACAAGGATCATAAGGGTGAAATAAATATCAGTATTACAAGAAAAAATCAGCCCACGCTCTATACTGATAATGAGATGAACTCTGTGATAGAAAAGATCGAGGTTAGCGATAATGGTATTGGGTTCACAGAGGATAATCGGAATTCATTCAATACACTATATAGCCCACACAAACAAAGCAATGGCGGCAAAGGGCTTGGGAGAATGTTCTATATAAAATACTTCGAAGATGTAATGATAGAAAGTACATTTTATGAAAAAACATTCCAAACAAGGTATTTTAAATTTGGTAAAATGTACGACATTGTCGAAAACGAAACAATAAGAGATGCTGACGGAAAAACATCTACTGGGGCGAAAATAACATTATCAAATTACTGTGGACCTACAAAAAAATTTGATGATTCTACCGATACATTTGTTCACAGACTATTAGAAAAAATATTAAATTATTTTGTTAAAGATAATTATGAATGTCCAGTTATTACATTAATCGATGGTGAAAATAAAATAATCTTAAACAATCAAATTGGCGACAATCAACAATGCGAAATTAGCCTAATAGACAATGGGGCAATCAATATAGAATACGGAAACGACAAAACAGAAACATTCAAATTTAAGGTCTATAAGTTACGTAGAGTTCATACCCAAGTAAGTAGGATTATGCTTACGGCTAACAATAAAGTTGTTACAGACGTAAAGTTAGAAGATTACATCCCAGAATTCGCCGAAGATTTTGAAGAACAAGTCGGCGATAAAAACCAAAAGTTCATCTTACGATATTATGTTTATGGAGATTATTTAGATAGAAACGTCAATAATGAGAGGACGAACTTTTATTTTGACGATTCGCCGACCCTTGAATTCCCCATAGGCAAGTACGATATTGAATTTAAAATTGCTCAAGAAGCAAAAAAGAAGATGAAGGATGAAGTCACGACGAGATCCAAAAGAAAACAAGAAGCGTTTAAGCAGTATGCAGATAAAAATATTTGGTATAAAAATTATTTATCGGAAATTGATTTTGACAAAATAAAAATCAATCCCTCAACGAGTGAGATAGAAGCAGAATTACATCGAGTTAAATATAAAACTGATCTGGAACGAAAAAACCGTGTAGAAAGTATACTAAGTACTGCAAATATTAAAGGGAAAAACCTTGCACAAAAAATCACAGAAATAACAGCGGAGCTGAGCGCAACTGATTACAGTAATTTAGCCCAGTATATGGTTTTTAGGAAAGCGGCCCTTGATTTATTGGAAAAAGCGTTACAATGGAATGAATCAGGGGGTTATGAAAAAGAAAAATTGCTACACGACATTATTTTTCCAACTAAACGAGACTCGAGAAATACATCCGAAAATGAGCATAATCTTTGGATTATTAATGAGTCGCTAAATTTTACAGAATACCTAAGCTCAGATAATAGTATATTTACTAAAAGTGATGACCGTCCAGATATTGCTGTGTTTCATTATCCTGTTTCGTATAGAGATGGAGACGATTCAAGCAATCCAATAACTATTTTTGAATTTAAAAGACCAGGCAGAACAGATTTCATCAACCCATCAAGCAGAGAAGATCCTATCGAACAAATTGTTAGATACGTTATACAACTCAGGGATGGATGCTTAAAACAACCAGACGGCCTCAATATCAATGTAGCTGAAACAACACCATTTTATGGCTATATAGTAGCAAGCGCAGATCGTAATGTTAAGAAATGGTTGCTTGAAGCAAAAAATATGACGATGACACCAGATGGCGAAGGATGGTTTCTAAATAGCGATAATATTCACCTAAGAATTGAGTTTATAACTTGGGAGAAGCTCCTAAAAGACGCAAAGATTAGACATAAAACATTCTTTGAGAAATTAGGATTAAAGATTTAAAAATATACTAATTGTAGATGTTGATAAATTTGAATACTATGACCGAATACCCAATGCTCGATAAAATAAAAGTGTTTCAAAATTATCAATAATATTAGTCAATATTTACAAGGTACAGTAATACTACTATATCCACTACGACGCAAGTGGAAGTCTGATAAGTTTTGTTATTTTAGCCTATTAAAACTTATAAAAGACTATGGTCTAACAATGCGATATAATGATCCTATGAATATCTGTCAAGTCGAAGAATTCTTTAAAGACAAGAAGGATACGCCGTGTCCACTAACGGAGCGACTTATTAAGGCTGGCTATCAACAAACTGGTAGCGGATACATAGATCTAGCAAAGAAACGTGGCCTAATAGTAGATTATACAAAAGCCGAGCCTACACAATATTGGCATCTTATCGAAGAGTACTGCCCTTCTGTAGATAGAGATAAGTCCTTTAACAGAAGTATCGTTTGTGGTGAGCTGATATTCTGGATGGCCGAAGTATCAAAAGCTGTACCATATGATAAGCTAAAAGAACTGCTTGAACGAATAATAGCGGACGGAGACAATAGTGCCACTCCGCCGAAATACGATCGTATTAAATGGAATAAGGAGATCCAGCATCTCTGCTTTGACGCGATTACGAATACCGTAGAAAACAAATAACTATTTCTTCTTCCAATATTTCGGGAAAATTGAAATAAACTGATCTAGTTTTTTCTATAAAAATAGAAGGAGCTTCTTCTGCTTCTTTCTCGTCTGTTGGATCTTTATCAATACGATAACGAACAAGCTTCATACGTGCATCTTCTTTGTCATGCCAGACAAGCTCGACGATTTCAGATTCGATTTTATCCTTGTCTTTATAGATATTGTCGAAGACTCTTCTATTTTGCGCTTCCGAATCTTTACCGCCATCAATATAAAGCTCAATATAAATACACCCTTCTCTTGTATTTGCTAGAACATTGAAATGAGCTGTCGTGCCATAGCTGATCGTGTACCAATGCTGTGGCTGTGGTTTTTGCCAGCTAGGAACTTTCTTTGAGTGTTCAAGACCATAATCGCGGACCATTTCAAAGAACCGCTGTTGTTTTAGTTTAACTTCAGATACGTTATTGTTGCTATTATTTTGTCCACGAACAACTTTTGTCCATTCATTAGGGCTTTCAATGACTGCAAAGTGTGGAGCCGGCTTAGAGTCGCCGATCTTACATGCCTCAAGTTCAACTAGGAAGAAATTAATTTTGTCAGAAGAGTTAAGGTTTAGCCATTCAATAGCTTGCCTATGCTCATCACGAATATTGCGAGCGATCCATATGATCATCTCTGCGCCTACACCAGCCGCATAAGTGATACACTTACCGAGATGATCGTGGTCGGTGCGTTCTAGTTGATTCTCGATAATTATGGTCCTACCAGAGTAGTCAGTAGTTAAAATATCAGCGCTAAAGTCACCAACGCCTACTTCGGTTTTAATATTTTTCGTATTAAATTCTACCCCCAAAGCATCACCTAATAGAGTTAGGTTGTCTGGGCTTGCGAGCCATGGCGTAAACGACAGTGCCTCGTGTTTCCAGATTTTCCTAATATCCACTTTCTATAGTTTTCCTAAAGATTGAACCATAAGAAATCTCCGCAATTGATTATTTCCCTTATTATATCATAATATGCATAAAAAACGCGGCGAGCGATGTGGTTTTATGTTGAAAAATAAACATAAATAACATATAATAAAAGAATATCATTGGAGGTAGAATGAGCGACATAGGCAATTATCTAAACCAAATCGTAAATCAAGTGCATCAAGCTGATTGTCTTGAGTTCATGAAAAAAATCCCAAACGAGTCCATTAATATGATTTTATGTGATTTGCCATATGGTACTACTCAAAATAATTGGGATTGCTGCATACCTCTAGAAAAGCTCTGGAAAGAATATAAAAGGATAATAAAACCAAATGGCGTGATCGCTCTTACGTCTCAAGGTATTTTCACCGCCAAGCTTATTCTTAGTGAACCGAAACTATTTAAATATAAATGGATTTGGGAAAAGTCCAAACCTACAAATTTCTTAAATGCAAAAAAACAACCGCTACGAAAATATGAAGAGGTATGTATTTTTTATAAGAAACAGCCTATATATCACCCGCAGATGACCAGTGGGATTCCCTATAATAAAGGTGTAAGAAAAAATCAACTTAGTGGTAGTTATGGGGATTTTAAACCGTCACTCGTTCAGAGTGACGGCGAAAGATATCCTACCGATATCATTTACTTTAAAACCGCGGAAAGCGAAGGAGAAGTCGTTCACCCTACTCAAAAGCCCGTAGGTCTTGGCCGGTATCTCGTAAGGACATACACGAATCCTGGAGACGTAATATTGGATAATACGTGCGGGAGCGGCTCATTCTTGGTGTCTGCGCTTCAAGAAGGCAGAAACTTTATTGGAATTGAGAAGAATGAGGATGTTGCATTATTCAAGAATAAACCAATAGATTATATTGAAGTATGTCAAAAACGGTTAATTGATGCTTGGGCAAACTTGCCAGAAGAGCCTAAACGACATATTGCTAGATTCAATTTATTTTCCGATAAGGATGAGTTGTCTAACAAAATAATCATGCCAGAAATTGCTAATCAAGAAAACGAGCAGTTAAGTCTTGGAGTGATAAGAGAGCTAGCTATATGAAAGAAACAATAATCAGAAAAAACGAACGAAGCTGGGCTATCGATATGATTGCCCACATAAACAACTTCTGCAAAGATAAAGATTTAGTTATAAAACGCGCTGGCGGCGAAAACACAGTCTCTACAGACACTAACACAATGTTTCCAGACTTAATCCTTTATGGCGACAGGAGTCAGAGCTTAATTTTGCAGGGATGGGAGATAAAAATGCCAGATGTCCCCATCGAAGATGAGACTAATATAAAAGATGCCCAAAGAAAAGCTAATTCGCTTAATTTAAATAGTTGTCTAATTTGGAATTTTACTCACGCTGTTTTGTTTATAAAAAATGAAAACACGGGAGAATTCGAAGCAATAAAAAAATGGGACAATACGGACTACATAAAAACTCGCGATGACGTTAAGACTTATGAGGAAGATTGGACCGCCCTGCTTGATCAGATCATACTTGAACTTAATGAATACTTTATAAAAGGCGTATTCAGAAATACCCCGTTTCAAGATATTATTTCATCTTCAATCATAACTACACTAATAAAGAGGAATAAGAGTTTAGTCGCCGATAAGCTCAAAGAGGAATCCATCAAGAACGCTGTTATGGAAGCATACATCGACGACTGGTGGAATCAAATAAGCTTCGAATATAGCAAAGATGAAGTAAATAAATATAATGCATACGCAAAGACTATCTTATTAAACTGGGCCAATCGTATATGCTTTGCTCATATCATAAAGACAACTCAACAGGTGGCCTTCTTAATAGATAACCTCAATCGCAACAAGACTACACCAAAGGATGCCGATGGAATATTCGAAGAAATAACTAAACAGAGTGATTTTTATAATATTTTTGCACCCATTGTCTATAATCGTGTTATTCCAGACGAGACATGGCATGACATAGTTGACTATTCAAATTTTCTAAGAGAATCGAATCTACAAAATGTCGATCAAAAGATTCTACAGAACATTATGGAAGGGACCGTCGCCGAAGCAAGGAGGCAGATCAATGGACAATTTACAACCCCATACGCGTTAGCGAAGATACTATCAGAAATTACCATAAAAGATTGGCATGGCGATGTTCTGGATTGTTGCTGCGGAACAGGCACCATAGCGAAGGCAACATTGGATATCAAAAAGGATAAACTACCAATTAGAGAGGCCGTCGAAACAGTATGGGCGAGTGATAAATATAGCTACTTATTACAAATCGCCAATATCAGTATGGCGAATGCGGACACCATAGAAATGGCCAATAGAATCTTCAAGCATAATGCCTTGAATTTGAAAATAGGAGAGACTATTGAAATAGTAGATCCAAGGAATGGTAAGATAATGTCGCTCCAGGTTCCTGGTTTCGAAGCTATAGTTTCTAACTTACCATTCATACAATTTAATAATATTCCAAACGAAGACGAAGCAATAATTAAGAAAACTACTTTAAGCGATCTAGATGGCCGCCTTGACCTATATGGGTATATCGTAATAAAAATTGCGGATTTATTAAAGACTAATGGGCGTGTCGGCGTAATATTATCAAACTCGTGGCTTGGCACAAATTCCGGCGATACCTTTGTTAAACTCATGCGAGAGAAATATAATATTCTTCAAGTGCATATTAGCGGAAATGGAAAATGGTTTAAAAATGCTGATGTGGTTGCCACTCTTCTAATATTGGAAAAACGAAACTTAGAAGACAACGCAATCCCGAATACGAGTTTCATGCTGTGGAAATCTACCCTCGACGAGATAGCCGCTGATAACGCAAAAGAAAAAACTTTGATTAATTCATCCATCCTCAATAAAGAAATCAATTCCAATGTAGTATCTATATCCAAATACTCGCAATCCGTGATTGACGAACTACTCGAAACCGGTATTTCAAGAAACGCTCTTTTCCACGAGATAGATTGGCTAAGCAAAGTAAAAAATATCACGAAAGAAATCAACGATATATTCGATGTAATTCGCGGAAGCAGAAGGGGTTGGGACAAACTTTTTTATCCAAATCCCAACGAGCATTCCATCGAAAGCGAATTTCTAAAACCAGTACTAATCAATGCTAAAAATTGTGACTACCTTTCAGCCAAAGCGGATTCGGATGCTTTTTGCTGCAGCGAAACAATTATGGAATTAGAAAAAAGTAATAAAACCGGAGCATTAGAATGGATAAACAGATTTAAAACAGTAAAGAACGGTGTGGGTAAGTTATTGCCAGACGTATTAGCAATAAATGGCTGTAAATGGTACGAGTTAAAAGACAATGAAACGGCCGATTATTTCACCGCAATGAATCCTGATACGAGATTATTCTTTGGTAAATTTGATCGAGCGACATTTATTAATCAGCGACTAATAGGCCTTAGGTGCAAAGATAATACAGCGAAAAATGATTTATATCATGCCTTGCTCAATTCTATCCTAACGATGTTCTTTATTGAAGCATCTGGTTTTGGAAGAGGCCTAGGAGTACTCGATATCAATAAGGAGAAAATAAGCCATTGCCGCATGCTAAACCCCAAACTATTAAACGACGAACAAAAGAAAAAAATCGTAGCTGCTTTCGCAAATCTAAAAGGCAGAAAGATAATGAAGACTGAAGACGAGTTAAACGATCCTGTAAGGATTGCTTTTGAAACGGAAGTATTTAAAGCATTTGGTATTTCAGAGATACAAGAAAAAGTCATCAATTCATTATCTTCACTACAGAAAGCAAGAAAATCAGTAGTAGCTAAGGAGGAGTCATAGGATGTCACGCCCGAAAAAAGACGGTGCTTATATAAACTATTATATAGAACGTAAGTTGGTTGAAAAATTACGAAATTATGCGGAAGATAAAGGGCAAACAATGACAACCGCCCTAGAGAGAATCTTAAGAGAACACCTTATTAAGAAAGGTTACATTAAAAATGATTCCAGATAGGCCTGCTACGGATGAAGAACAATAAACAACGCCAAATAGACGCACTTGCCGAGCAATACACCGAACTTGGTAAGGATGCGCCTAAACCAGCCAAAGACCGCATTAAACAGCAAATCGATGTAGGGCAACTGGAGATGACAAAACTGGACGATGAATTAACGGAAATTAACGAGAAAATCATGGATCCAAGCAAATTAAAGCTAACTGCCGAAAATTTCTTGAACCCCCTAAATTCCCTGGATTTACAGATGAGAGCGACGGGTATACTTTAAATGGATTTTTTGGTCCGAATAATCTCCTTGAATCTCAAAACTAACAAACAAAAAGGTCCTCTAGGCAAGGACTACTTTAAATTCTGATTTCAAAGCCAGATGCTGGCTGAATTATATTTGGTGAGCCGGGTGGGACTCGAACCCACGACACCAAGCTTAAGAGGCTCGTGCTCTAACCTGCTGAGCTACCGGCCCGACTCTTTAATATACTACCACTTTTTTGTGGATTTGTCTATAAAATTTCTGGACGACGCCTCAGTTGTATTTTTTGAGGAACCACAACAAAAAACGGCTCACGCCGATCTGGTACACCCGGAGGGACTCGAACCCACGACCCTCTGTTCCGAAGACAGATGCTCTAATCCACTGAGCTACGGGTGCAACTGATTCAAGTTTACCACATCTTGCTCTAGTTTTACAAAAAATAAGACAGCATGGAACCATGGATGACTTTTTTGAATTGCCCTAGTTTTACAAAAATAAGATAGAATAGAATTATGAATGACTTCTTTCGCTTAACGCAGACAATCATTACAATCATCATGACCATCGTGATTATCTTTTTGGACTAACGGTATTCTTTGGGGCGCCATACGTTCCCAGTTTGTCTCGCGAACTTTTAAAAATGTTTAAAAAGCTCTATCCATTATCCAAGAAAGACCTACTAATTGACATGGGGTCGGGCGATGGAATTGTACTTAAAGTGGCGGCCGGATTTGGCGCAAAGGCGATCGGGATCGAACTGCACCCAGTTCTCTCATTCTTGTCTCGGATTAGACTACGAAAACTTGGCCAGTCTACAAAAGTAGTCTGTCAAAACTACCTAGATTTCCCTTTTCCGCCAGAGACAACCGTAGTCTACACTTTTAGCGATTCAAAAGATATCGAAAAAATCTACACAAAAGTAAAATCAGAAGCAAAAAGACTAAAAAAAGATCTCTATTTTATCTCCAATGGTTTTGAAGTACCTGGAGTGAAGCATGAAAAGACATACTCCTCATTTTACCTTTATAAAGTTACGACAGAGAAATAACAGTAAAAAATATAGGAGACTAGACACGGCGGATTGAGCTCATAAGATAGTCGCGGCCCGAAGATTGCAAACAAAAAAGTCCCCCAATCGGGAACTTATTTGTTGCGTTTGCGTTTCTCGCTGTGCTTATGGTTATTGTTACGATTAAGCTTGGAAATCACAATCTTCTTTTTCTTAACTGCCATATTAGCCTTTCTTTAATCTGTTATATTTTAACATAAAGTCGTCACACTGACTAGTCTATACCATAGAAAACCCCGGTTCAGGACCGGGGCGGGATGATTAAATTCCGTGAGTCATATTCTTCCGTGAGTCATATTGTGATACGCCCAGCTGAGAGCATTATAGGCGCCATTATACATATTCTGACACTCAGGAATGTCCCACTGGCCATAATCCACACACTTAAGTTTGAGAATCTTGTAATACAATCCAACGATCTGGTCAATAGTAAATAAAGTTGACCAAGCCTTTTTCTTGGCAATGTCATCATACTGGCGTTTTAAATCATCAACCTCAACCTGCCACTCAGAAACCTTAAAATAGAGCTGATTGCGAATGCGGAAACACTCGCTACAACTGGTGACCTTCTTAATCTTCTTGAGACCTAAAGTGACTTCCCTGCCATTATTCAAGGTAACGACAAAGAAATTGTCATCATCGCAACGATTGATGCGAGAAATCACTCCATCAGTATACGGCCTTGGTCCGTTACATAGCGTTCCCTCTTGTTTTTTCTGTGGACAGCGAATCGCGATGCGGTCGCCAACACAATAAAACTTCTTGCCGGCCGTAATGTAGATAGCAACCGGAGATGGTCTGCCGTCAACTACATATTTAATTCCTTCAATGTTAGTTTTTTCTAACTTCATAATTCCCCTTTCTGGGTTAAATTAGAGCCCGTGGCTTACGATGGGGTTTCCCCATACTCTAATTATTGGCCAAGAAAATTCTTGGACAGAAGTTAAGCTACATAAATAGCCTAACTACTATCCAAGAGTAAAAAGTGGCAAGGGGTCTTTACTTATAAAATGTTTGGTTTTTTCTTAGAATTTAATCAAAAAATTTAAAGTGCATAGCAGATGCTATATTTATATATTATATAATTGTTTTATGTATTGTCAAGCAAAGTTATTCGGACGATATTAGGAGTGACAGCTAGAAAATATAGCCGCCCCTGTAATCTAATTAGTAAATTAGGAATATTTTAATTAATAAAGTGGGTATGTTTAACTTTCCACTGCTTGAGGCGAATATTGACCCAAAAACCGTAGATGCCGAAAGTGATAACTGTGAGGCAGAGCCATTTTAACCAGTTGCCAAATAACTGAACGGCGGTACCATCAAATTCGAGACGACGTCCATTAATGACCGTATGTTTTGCTTCCCATCGATAGATCATACAGTAGGCCCAAGGCAAGCAAATACCCAGAGTGAAGATTGTGACTAAGGTGCCGAGAATATTGTAACCGATTAACTGCAGAAGCCCGCCATCAAAATAGGATTCTTGATTTTTCATATATATTTCCTGTTTATGGCTTAATTATAGGAGAGCATGAGAAATAGTCAAGCGAACAGGTATGTGTTAAAATTAGGTATTAATACCAACTTGTAAAGCATGGTTATGAAAGGAAAAAAATGTTAAAAATTGAAGAAAATGTAATGATCAAAAACCTAGTAACGATGCGTATTGGCGGTCCAGCGAAGTTTGTGATCACAGTAACTGATAAGGAAGATATTCCGGAGGCTTATAAATTTGCTAAAGAGAGGAATTTGCCAGTCTGGGTACTGGGCGGAGGTGCGAATACCTTTTCAAAAGATGAAGGATTTGAGGGGGTAATTATTCTTGATCGGATTATGGGAATTTCCCAGATCGAGACACCGGCTGGCGAAGAAGAAAAAGAGGGGGTGGCATATTTTAAGGCTTATGGCGGCGAGCAGTGGGATGATCTTGTAACTTTCGTATCGGAGCGTGGTTACTCAGGAATTGAGGCGATGGCTGGGATTCCTGGCACTGCGGGCGCGGCACCAGTACAAAACATTGGAGCTTATGGTCAAGAAGTAACTCAGGTGATCGTCTCCGTGGAAGCTTATGACACTAAACTGGAAGAGTTCGTGGTCGTACCAGCCAGCGAAATGAAGATGAGCTATCGCAAATCGATTTTCAACTCTGGTGAAAATGTAGGACGCTACTTCATCTACTCGACAACAATACGTGTAGAAAAAGGTCAACTAAACCCTCCTTTCTATCGTTCCCTTCAGGCCTATGTTGATGAGCACGGAGAGACTGATTTTTCACCATTAAATATCGCACGCATGGTCAAGGAGGTGCGAAATAGTAAGTTGCCTGATCCTGACAAGATTGCGAGTGCGGGCAGTTTCTTTAAGAATGTCTATTTGACCGACGAAGAAGCTGACGAAGCTGAAGCACGTGGAATACAAGTTTGGCGAAATGCAAAAGAAGTGGGGCCAGATTCTCCCGAAAAACGTACCAATTTAGTAAATTCGGGCTGGTTGATCGAAGAAGCTGGTCTTAAAGGAAAAGTATTCCATGGCATGAAGGTAAGCGACAAGGCGGCTTTGATTTTGATCAATGAATCTGCTGAATCTTATGCAGACCTTGCGGCGGCACGAGAAGAAATTGCTAAGATTGTATTTGATAAATTTGGTTTTAGGATTGAACAGGAACCAGACGAAATTGAGGCCTAGGAGTTAATATGGTAAAAGAACTAAACGGCCGCGAGTTGGTGGGCTTCATTAAAGAAAGACAGGCGCATCTTGTGCAAATCTTAAGAAGCAACAAAAAACGGGCGAAGCTCGTGATTGTGCGAGATTCGGATAATCCAGTGATCGCAAAATATGTGGGACTGAAGTGCCAGTATGGGGAGGATATTGGAGTTGAGGTGGTTGACCTGAAGGTGGAACCAACGGCCGAGGCTTTAAAACAGGCGATTCGTGGAGCCAATGAGGACGAGACGGTTTCTGGAATTATCGTGCAGCTACCACTAGTGAATTCAGAGATAACTGAAGAAGTATTAAGCGAGATTGCACCGGAGAAGGACGTGGACGGTCTGTCTGGAAAAGGTAACTTTGATAGCGCGACAGCAACGGCAATCAACTGGCTTTTGACTGGTTATAATATTGACCTAAAACAAAAAAGGATTGCAATTGTTGGCAGGGGGAGATTAGTTGGCAGGCCGCTGGCCTCAATGTGGAGAAATTCAGGATTTAATGTCGAGGTTTTCCATCGTGGTTCAGATTTTTCCAAATTACATGATTATGAAGTGATTGTGACGGCAACTGGTGCACCTGATTTAATTACTGACGAGATGATTCGAAGTGGAGCGGTGATTGTGGACGCTGGCACGGCGAGTGAGGGAGGAAAACTGGTCGGGGACATCTCCGATGAGATCCGCGAGAGAACAGACATCTCGGCAATCACACCAAAGATTGGTGGTGTGGGTCCACTGACTGTCGGGGTACTGTTTGAGAATGTGTTAATGGCAGCTGAAAAGTCCCAACATCAAAAATGATTTAATCACCTGATTTTGATCTTATTGTTTTAAAGGAACTAACAAAAGGAATAAAAAATATGAGCGTTACGCTCATATTTTTTGGGCCTAGGTAAGTAATATTATGGGGTTGGACCTCCATTACCATTACCATTACCACTACCACTTCCGTTGCCATTGCCGCTACCGTTACCGCTACCGTTGCCGCTACCATTACCATTGCCGTTACCGTTGCCATTGACTGGACTATTTTTAGCCCATCTCATAGTTTGAATAAGTTGGCCATTATTATCGCGAACCTCCATTACACGATTACCAAGATTATTCAAGTTAGTGCCAGAAACATTCGTAATAAGATTCTGTGCGTTATCATTAAGTTCGCCGACCTGAGTTGGATCGTTTTCTAGACTCCTAACTGCATTCTCTACGACCACTTTAAAATCATCCTTTGTCTTTTGTGTAATCTTGCCTCCTGTTATGGCGTCATCTACCTCTTTCGCATCGTACTTGCTAATCTCACGAACGTCCTTAGAATCCATAGTTTTAACAAACTTATCAACCGCATTGGTGCGAGCATTTTCTATAGTTGTAGAGCCATCAGCAGAAGTCCTTAGAGTATTAACAGAACCAGATCCCTGCATTGATTGCATTTGTTGATAAGTTACGCCATACTTATCCTTCAAACTGGAGTTATTTGACATATAATCTCTTGCAAGAACAGCACGCGATCTCTCGCTAGTACTACCAGATTTGATGATATTTCCACTATCGTCTTCATACCTTCCTTTCTTGAGATAACGTTCATAGGCCTTTTGTCCATCTTTTGTTGAGAGAATGTGGCGCTGATAGGCACGCATCCGTAGATCACGCTGGTGATTTTCTTCCTCATTCTCACCGTAACCCTCACTTTGCAAGTCTATAAGCTTTTTTAGAGCTTCATCGTATGACATATTTTGGTTGATAAGGTCGGACTGATGTGCTTTGACCTGATTTTCGTCCTCAGCAGCTATTGCCATGTCCCCTGTTCGTCTCATGCCTTCATTACTAATATTAAATTTATACTGTGACATTGCTGCGCCGATCGTAGCCGCTTGCTGAGCATCTTTTCCTAGAACACCAAGAGCATTCATGAGACGCCTGCGTTCGCTCGGCTTCATTCGCGCTAATTGTTCCTGAGTGTAGCCATCATACTTCTTGGCAAACTTTTTCTGCTTATCATACGCAACATTTCCCGCAGAAGCTTTATATGCTTCCGAATTTGTAGCCATCTTGCTGGCGTATTGAAGACCCCCGCTTGCGCGACTTTGAAGCTTCGCGATACCACCAATTGCAGCATCAAATCCTTTCATAGCGTTCTTTGTCATGGTAGGAACAGCAAAGTATGGAGCAATACTAATTAAGCCTGCGACAAGCTGAAGGTAGAATTCATTTGACCCATTAATGATTAGCTTAGAGGCCATAAATCCTGCACCAACCATAAAGCAATAGACTGGATAAAGCATTAGTAGACCGCGGAACAAGGTAAACCACTTTTTGAAGATAGGATTTGTGTTTGGGATCGCATAGAGAACGAAAGCAACTGGCGAAATGACAATCATGATAATCACAAGCGCTTGACGAACTCCAAGCATCAACATGGCGAAAAATCCGGCAATAACTGCACTAGCAAGGAAGGTAAGTATAGGAACTAGGATGGTTAAGAGACCACCGGCACCAATAATACTACCCGCAACTGTAATCCCTGCACCCGCAGCGGCTCCAGCGCTGATAGCTGTGACTAAGAATGTAATGATTCCAACTGGACCAAGACCGTCGCTTGGCTTATCGCCTGCTGTAAACTCAACGCTTTCAAAGATATTTTTTATGCTATTACCTATAATATTCGAAAGATCAACGAGTAGGCCACAAATAATATAGGAAAAGTTCACTATAATAGCGGTGACAATGAGCTTCGGAAGAATCCTCTTGATTCCATAATTATCGATTCCGATACCTGTAACCTGAGAGAAGATTACGAATAACAGGGCAATCACGAAGAGAATATTTCCAATATTGCGGAATGTTGACCAGGCCTGATACATGGTTGAAGTATTGTCGTTTTTGGATAACTCTCCGATAATAGAATCGTGGACACGAAGTAGTGGTTCAATAAAACCAGAGAAAATTCCCTGTGCAGCATCACGGAGCGTGTAGATAAGAGGACAGATGATCCAGCCGAGAGCACCAGCATTTTGAAAACAGTTTGCCATCTCACCATTAGCACCATCTTCTTCCTCGGAAGCGTTATTGCCAGCTAGATCCTTACAACCATCTTTATTCGGATCTTCTTTACATTCAATTGGAGTGGCCTGACAGAGGGGGAAGCTTGAATCGGCGGCACATACGGAAGCAAGGTTGATCGAGTTTAGATTATTTAAAATTTCTCTAGCAGTTTGTGGCTTAATTGTATCGCTGATAGGATCAGCAGCATTAACTACTCCTTTTCCATTTGTTTCGTGCTTCATTAGCGCTTCGTTTGCTTTTAACCCCAATACAGATTCATTCATGGGACAATACTGAATTTCCGTTTTATTAGGATCAGATTCAGATTTCTTGAAATATTGGAGATAAGCACCATTGGAAGGATGTGAGGTACTACAGCCGATAGACGTATCAACTGAAATTGCGTTAAATATATCGTGAAGTTCATAATACCAGTTATAGGCTCTTTCCACTGCCGTAAAGCCACCTGTTTGAGCCGTAGCCGATGATCCTCCATATAGCTCATAGTCAAGTGAACCCCTTGCAGCGCCTGCTGATGGGACAGGATAGGAAGGCAAATAATATTTCATAAGATTATCGTAGTTTGGAGAGCCACCATACGTATAATCTTTTGTTAGTGAATTATTAAGTTCCGTACCAGCGACCGCTTCTTCACCAGAGCCACCGCTTATGGAGCTGGTGCTATTTGTAACAACTGAACTCACACCTAATGCTTTTGGAAAAGGGTCACTTTCACAAGTGGGTGAGTCTTGAACTAGGTAGTACCCGTTGCTCTTTGCTTTATTGAGAATCTGTTTTGATTCGATATCGCCAAAGAATTTTGAAAAGAAACTCTCAGGACTTTGGCCAATATATTTATCTAGACTTTCGCTAGTGAAAATGTCGGTAGGACCAAATTGACAAGACGATGTATCTTTTGTGAGCTTTGACAGATTCATATTGACTACAATTTTTTTATAGCTAGGATCTATTGTGAGCTTTATATATTCGTCACTATTTGTATTTTTTATGACTATATCATTTGATGTAATTTTCTTGCCTTGTGACGGAGTGATTTTTCCATCAACTACATTTATACATATCGAGTTTGTAGTCCGTGTATTTCCAGCGCCACCCGCTTCAGTAGCGGTATATTTTAAAGCTGCACAGTACAGCTGCGCATCATTTCTATCACTTGTGGTATATCCGAGAGCCTCTATTAAACTATTTTTTTCTGCAACCGTTCCATTGTAGCTTGGGCTGTCTTTGCCACCTAGTGCTGAGAAAGTTCTAAAAATATTTTTATCACCACTCCCAAAGCCTTCAAAAAGTTGCTCACAAGAAATGTCTCCATCATCAACCGTATTTCCCGAGCCATACTTAAATGGTAGGCGGACATTCTTATCATTCCCAAAAATAGGAGATGTGACATTAAATAAAATATTTCTATCAATTTTGGAATCTTTAATATCTTTCTTTGTTAAGACACCTCCTTCTATACATTTTTTAAAGCTAGATTTTAATACTTTTAAGAGTAGTGTATCCTTTGGAGATAGCGTGGCAGCGTGGACCTCTTCTGTGAATTTTACACTAGATATCGATGACAAAATAAATTGGAATAATAATACAAATACAATAAATAGAGGAATTAGTTTTTTGTTCTTATTTATAGATATTTTCATCTCTTGTTTTCCTTAGTAGTTGATTTTGTATTATAGAGTACAATTATCGAATTATTCAGATATAAAGTTGAATCTAGATAACTATCGGAAAATATTCTTTCTATGCCATCTAATTCTGTATATAGAGTATTCAGTGCTTCATTGTCAGGATTAATTCTACTGTTGACCTCACAATTAACATCTATGGAGTCTCCTTTTATACACCCAGCGTTCTTTACTTGATCTAGATAGTCAATATATTTACTATAATAGGTAATAAAGTAATCGAGACGCTCTTTTGCATAAGAAATTTCTGAATTTTTTATTTGAGAAACATACTTATTAGCAAGATTTTTAGCTACTTGGTTATCTTGTACATAGGCTACTCTTATTTTTGTAACTTTTTCCCCTATTTCAAGATAATTGTTAAAAAGCAGCAAAAAAGAAGCGATTGGTTCCTGATTACTATATTTTAAATATCGTTCATTTAGCTTTGATGCATAATTCGATTTTTCTTCAGAGGTTGCGGATTCTGATAGCATCTTATAAGCATAGGTATAATTTGCTGGCAAATTAGCGTTAATATCTTTTTTTTCATTCTCGTCACCATATTGATAAAGCTTAACAAAAGCTACATAATCTTTAATGTCGCCAGAGCCAACCTTTTTTGGAGACATAAAGATTTTCAAAATAAGAATTATAAATAATACAAAAAATAGAGCAGCAACAACTATAAAAATAAGTTTTTTATTCTTGCTTTTTTTTGAGACTAGGTTATTCGTCGGAACATTTAACTGTTGTTCGGAGAATTTATAGCTATTTACACTATTGATTGAATTATTTATTTCTGGGCCCATCTTGTTTTGATTATAACATAAGGATTTTGAAAAAGCCGATAAAAAAATAACACATGAAAAAGGCCCTCAAATGAGAGCCTAATTTTTTAACGTATGTCAGAGTGGCCCATAAGCTTCCCTTCCATTGGATCTTTCCTAAAAGAAGGATCCTTCATGTTAATATATGGAAGAATTGAGGCTTTAAATCCTTTGTCAAAGTAGTCAGGAACTACTAAGAGGCTTTTTTGTCCATTCTTGGCTTCTACATAGTAAATCCCATTTGGTTTTACTGTGAAGAATTTACAATGGGCATAATCGTAAGCTTCTTCAAACTTAGGATCATTAGTTAACTCTGTTGTACCGCCCAGTCTAAAATAGTGGAACCATTCAGAAGCAATACCATTCTCTTGTTCTGAGGTTATACCGTCGTAGTCAATGTTAGGATCATACCCGTCCTCAGCGACAAAGACGCTAATTTGCTCTAAATATCCATAGGAAGATGGATTACTTCTATCGCCTTCAAACTCGTATAAGGTGATAATTCCATTTGGATAACGAGCGGCGATTATCGTATTTGAGTCAAGCCATTCGTTCATCCTCTCGACGCTAATAGCGCCGCTATCTAGCAGGTATTGATTGAAGTCAAAATCTGCTATATACATCTCCGCGTCTTTATCTATATTTGATAGATAAGTTGATGCGAAAGCATCCTTCTTACCATTCACAGCCTTAACGTTTTGCGCACTTTGCGCACTTTGTGCAGCTGCCTGATTGCCTGAACATGCGGAGGTAAATACCGCCGCGAGTAACAACATAGATATAATTATTTTCTTCATAGTTTTTACCCCCTTATGAAAAAAGTGGACCAGAGTATTTAATGTACTCTAGTCCTTGGTTGATTAGTTACCGTGATTATACTACATAATTTTACATTTTGCAAGCATAAGAACAATTATTTTGTGATTTTGCAAGTGAAAGAAATTACTGTCGTTCTTTTAAACAACTGCTTGATCATTTTCCTAATAGTAATACAAAAATCAAGAAATTAACAGAGAAAAAAATAAAAACCCTCCGTAGAGGGTCGCAATTTTTTTCTTGGCCTTATCAAAAGATTCTTAATACAAAAACTTACATTGATTACCTTACTAATATAACTGTGTCTATCTATAACTCAGAATCCTTGTCAGTGTTGGAAAAATATTGACCTGACTTATTGGACTCACCTGACTTCCTGGACTCACTATCCTTCTTATTCTTTCTACCTAGATGGCTATAGGCGATAAATAAGAATAATGCGATGCAGATCAGTGGCAATATAATTGTTCTCTTCATTAGTATTCCTCCCCAAAGAAAAAATAGACTGGCGTAATAATGTACTCTAGTCTATGATTGAATAGTTAAAATTATTATAATATATGTTTTACATTTTACAAGCTTAACGAACATATGTTGGGGCGGCTAATAATCAACAGCAGTCAGGAACAGTGTGGGAGCAGAATTTTACAGCAACAAAAAAGAACCAGATTACTCTGGTTCTTTTTCATTCTGAGGCTGAGCCTAGAATTTTGGACTTCGTTTGACGTCCGAGAGTTTTTATACTTCGGAGCGGTCAATTATCGAAGTTGTTTGCGGCTAGCAATGTAGTATCCAGCAGTGGTGACTACAGAACCAAGTCCGATGATACCAGTGGCAACAGTTTCAGGACCGGTCTTTGGTAACTCTTTTGGAGTTGGGGTTGGGGTAGGAGTTGGTGTAGGTGTAGGAGTTGGAGTTGGGGTTGGGGTAGGAGTTGGCTCACATTCCTTTTTCACATAAACATCAGCACTGTCTTGAACGGCGAAACCGTTAGCACTAGCTTTAGCCCAGTTAATAAGACGGTTGTTACCACAAGCTAGGTTCTTATCAATAACCTTAGCGAGGAAGCGGATGTAACCATCACCACGGAGATTGTAATTACCAATATTAACACCGTTGGTCAATAGACTATCTTCGTTGTTAACAGCACCATCACGGAGATCTGAACGGTAAAGTTTAGTAGTACCTTTAACATATTCCATGTTGGTTGGAAGAGAGTCTTTGATCATCACATTCTCAACTTTGGAAGCGTTGAGGTTCTTGTAATGGATCTGATATTCAACAGTATCACCAACCTTAGCATCGACAGATTCTTTCCAGTCCTTTTCACCCTGTTTACGAACCTGCTTCATGATTGAAGTGTTTTCGAAAACTGGTTTGACTTGAAGAGTGACGTAACCAGCATATTCATAACAACCTGGCATGTTACCGTCAAGCTTGTCGTAACCAAGTTTGACACCAGTGGAGACGAGGTTGTCAGAAAGAGTGGTACCGCTCTTGAAAATGTTGTTTTCATAGAGAGCAGAACCTTCGATGTAGTCGAGGTAGAAAGCACGACCGTCAGCGCTCTTAAGATTTAGAGAATCCCAGTAGCGAGATGGAGTTGCGTTGCTGGCATTGATATAACCAGTAACACGAGCTTCTTTAGAAACCATGTTTGGAAGGTCGACCTGTGCAGTCACATCTTTAGCAACAGCATTGACACCCTTAGGGTTGTTGTTGTGGATGTACATACGAATGACATAGGTTTTGCCTTCTTCGATGTTTACATTACCAATGTTCCAGACGTTGTTTTTACCTTGAGCGCCGGTGGCAGCATCACGGATACCGATGAATGAACGTTCGTCGGTGAGTGGTGTAGTAACACCAGCTCTTCTCTCAGCTTCAGTAAGAGAAGAATCATTATCTTTGATAGAGTTCATAACGATTTTGTCGCCAAGTTTACCAGCGTTGATCTCAGCGATGGTGTAAGTTGGACGACCGCCAGCGTTATCGCCCCAACCGTAAACGGTTGAGACAGTGGCGATACCAGCAGCTACAGAAACAGCAGCTACGGACATAATTTTGAGTGCTTTTTTCATAAAAGCTCCTTTCTTATAATTATTTCTCACTTTAATTTTGTTTGGTTTTGCTGGGTATTGGTTTAATAAACATTCCCACAAAGTTTACTAGCCGAATTTTTAATTTTCGTCTTACCACGCAAAACCGAATCATCTCAAATTCAAAATAGTTCATGGATATCCGGCAGCCCTTTTCGAGGGCCACCGGGATAAAGTGCTATAGATGTTGCCACTCGCCCAAGCCTTACGGCCTGGGTTTTGTGACGGTTTTTCCGTTTTCAGCTGGAGTCCATTTGAAGTTAATCTTCAAGATGGAACTCCTCACCGTAACCAGAAAGCGGAGTGCCTTCTGTTGCGGTGCTGTTTCCAGCTGATGAGTTACCTGAGTTGCCTGTGTTGCCAGAGTTACCAGAGCCAGAGCCAGCGGCTCCCTGGGTTCCCGTAATCAGGTTTTGACCCTGATCGGTTTTCCAGGATGACTGGGTCTCAGGAATAGTCTCGTAGTTCATTTTGTTCTGGTCAACATGGTCGACCTTCACATCCTGATGAGACTGATCCTGAGTAGGAGTCGCTGGAGTTTCCTTTGCAGGATCTCCGTGACCCTTACCAGTCTCTGTAATCGGATCCTTCGGCTCGTAAGCGTCAGTTCCAATCACAGTAGAGCCGCCACCAACTCTTCCACCTCCGTTATTCACGGAGTCCTTGCTCCTCTCCTTTTTGGTTTCAGGAGTAGTAGTAGGTTCTGGAGTTGGCTTTGTTGGGTCTGGAGCCGGCTTCGTAGGGTCTGGATCCTTGCCTGGTTTAGTAGGCTTTGGATCTGGATCCCTGTGAGGCTTGGTCGGCTCAGGATCCCTTCCTGGCTTTGTTGGAGCAGGAGTTGTTGGCTCCGGATCCTTACCAGGCTTGGTTGGCTCAGGCTTAGTTTCCTGAGGAGTTTCCTTCGGAGTCTCCTCAGGAACCGGCTTTGGCCTACTTCTAGGTATCTCTGGTCTCTTGTCATGGACATTGAATCCGATGATAAGAACGTTCTTTCCTGACTTAGTCAAGAAAGAAACGGCCAGAGCGTCACGGTCTTCCGGCTCCTCAAAGGCCTCTGCCTTGATCCTACTTGGTTGCAGGTCATTGGCAGGGCGCAGACCCCAATGCTTCTCAGCATAGAGTCTGCTTACGCCTTTGATAACGAAACGGTCCAGGAGCCATCTGGTTCCCACCGCATAACGTCTATACTCGTTAGTAACGAGGATAGGTCCATCTGCGACCTCCTTTGTAAGGAAGTAACCGTTGCCAAGACCGCCATCCTGGAAGGCTGCATCGTACTTCTGCACGAATTCACCCAGCCAAGGGTTGAGATCGAGAAGAGTTGAGCCATCAGAGAACTTGGACTCTGAAAGAGCCCTTGCTACCGCAACTCCATAAACTGGATTGCGAAGCAGTTCTTCTGTTAACTCCTGTTGCCACCAACCCTGTACGGTTTCGTCCGAATAGGACTGACCGTCTTTCTGGCTGGCGCCAGAAAATGGAAAGGTCAATGCTGAACTAAAGCCAGCAGCAGCTACCCTAGCTTCATTTTGGCTAGGCATACTGCTATACAAAAGCTCTCTACTCACCTCTGGATAGGCGGAGTTGAGAATTTCTGCATCAAGGTCGACTGTGAGGTCGGCCTTAGCTGCCTTCAATTCCTCGTCGGTGAGGCTATCGCTAGCGATCGCCTCCTTGCTGTCTTTAAAGTAGGTGTTCTTTGCCCAAGCAACACCTCCTACTAACATCAAGACAACCATCATGGTTGCCAAGATTCTGTTCAACGGGCTGACGCCCTTTTTATTTGTATTTCTCATATTCTTCTCCTTCCCCCTGTGGGGGGATCCTACATGATACCTAGCTGCTGAAGCAAGAACTTACCAGCAACTAGGCAAGCTACAATTAAAATTACAGTCACCACTCTCGAAGGAGTAATGACTGCTGCTGCGGCTTCAAGTATGGCACTATCAGCTGCTTTTTCAATTTCCTCTTCTTCGTCATCTTCTTCGGCCTTCTGTCGAAGGAAGTGAAAGATTCCAACGAGAAGAAGACCGGCTGCGGCCGCCGCCAAGACTGAGCTAAAAAGCTCGAATCTTGCCAATAGGTAAGCATGGTAGCCGCTAATAACAGTTGCTACCGCATACACTAACATCGCCCAGCCTAATTCTGGCTGACTGGGTGATACGGCGAGTATAGACGTTATGGTAAAAATACCAAACGCGTATACGAATACCGCAAATAGTTGGCTGTTAGGCACAAACCTAACAACCAAATAAGGCAAGCCAGTGAAGAGAAAAATCAACGCTACTAGGAGCTTTTTGAACTTCCTGCTTCTGAGCGGAGCTGCATCAGCCCCACTCTGCCTGGCATTTCTGACGAGGCCTATTCTCAACTGATTAGCTGAGAACAAACCGAGTAACATGTAAATGAAAAATATCAAAATTTTCATGTTTCCCTCCTTGGGATCTTCCGCTTTGTGCGGATTGATTTTAAGGAGGACCACGACGCCTCCCTAAAACGGTTAAGGCGCCTTGATGGGCGTCAAGTTACATCTATATAAACAGGTTCATTATTTGAACCTGAGATGATTCGGTTTTTAATGGTCGTCATTATTGGTAGCGGGGGTCAAGCCGTACCTCAGACTGATGTGATTATACTATATTCTGCATAAAATGTC
This sequence comes from Candidatus Nanosyncoccus nanoralicus, assembly GCA_963545055.1. Classification (GTDB taxonomy): domain Bacteria; phylum Patescibacteriota; class Saccharimonadia; order Saccharimonadales; family Saccharimonadaceae; genus Nanosyncoccus; species Nanosyncoccus nanoralicus_A. The sequence continues at coordinate 28,642 of CAUUHT010000004.1, read as the reverse complement.
AATGGTTATGCAATGATTATGCTTATGCTTGCAAGTAGGTCGTGGGAAGATAGAGGAAATTAGTGTTTAATAGGGGTGAGATCAAGGAATAATGGGAGAATTTTTGGCATAAAAAATCCCCCCAGAGGGGGGATAAAAGAGTTAAAAAAAGTTACTGGCCTTGAGCTGAGGCATCAGCTTTAGAGGATTTCTGCTCAAAATAGAGCTTCTTTTCACCTTCTGTAGCTTCGCGGGTGGAGATAGTTTTGCCATCTTTTACCAGTGAGACAAAGATTTTCTCACTAACTGCGGCCCCAGGGCGGCTGAGAATAAAATCTAACGCCTTCTCTTTCGAGAGAAGCATTGAATTCTTTCCCTCATAAGTAACGAGGAAGCCCGGATGAATCCTCTCTTCTCCTCTTCTTCTGATTGCGACAAACTTCGCAATTTCCTCTAAAAGGTCGGGGTTCTTATCAAACCCCTCCTTCAAGAGTTGAAGAAGCGAGTCAGACGCCTGGCCAGTCTGAACAAAAGTATTCAGGCTAGCCTGCAGAGTACTGCATAGGACGGAGTCCTTGTCAGCTTCTTGATGAGCCGGTCTTGAGGCTGACTTCGGAGATTGCTGAGTCTCTTTAGACTCCTGAGCCTCCTCGACCTCCTCGAAGTTATCCTCGGAGTCTTCATTGAAATCCTCTTCAGATCCGAAGATTCCCTCTTTAAGACATCTAAAGATGTCACCCCAGCTAGTCTCCTCTTCTCTACTATATCTTCTTTTCTTGGACATAATTGCCCCTTTCTGGCGCTTTGGCGCCCAAAAATGTTCCAAACTCTTTTACATAAAAGAGCCTCTACTGAACTATTCAGTAGACATGGATATAATACTATATTATCTGGGTTTTGTCAATGGTAGCTGACAGCTTAATAACCATATAATTCTGCTCAGTCAAGTGTGCGATTTGGATGGTTTTCTTTAAGGTTATGGTAAGATAGAAGCATGGGATATGACTTTGCATTAAATGATCAGGAGCTTGCGCGTTCTTTTTCTCTGAGAGATGATAAGCGGGAAGAGTTTTTTCATTCTTCTGGCTATGCTGATGCACAAAATTCGGGAAAAATTGGGGCAGCTTCTTTTGGAAAAACAGTGGCGGAGCGACAGGATTTAAACGAGAATCGACGCTTTGTGAGGGGGTATGAGAATGCAAGTTTAAATTCACAGATTGCGATTACTAGGGAGCGAACAAGGGGGATGTTCGAACGTGAGCGGACGAATGCTGGCGGCATGGGGAGTGAAGGGGTGGCTGGTGATTTGAGCGGAAGACAGTACGGAGGCGGTGGGGCAGGACAGATGCCCGAATCGAATCCTAGAGGGGCGAGTGAGACTGGCGGATATCGCTATCACGATGATTTGGCAAGGAAGCAAGAACTGCTGCGCGGAGGAGCGGGGCGCGAGGGGGCGAGCGCAGGCGGCAGTAGTAATGGTGCGACAAACTATCGGGATTATGCGGCTGCGGCAAAACAAAGCTTCAGCCAAGAGCAATCACGGAGTGGCAGCAATACTGGGGGGCGCTACGGAGGGAGTTATGGCGGATATAGTGAAGGCGGAGGGGATTCTTCGAGAAGTGGCGGATATGGCATTGGCCGGCCACAGGGGGGTAGTGGATATGGAGGGAGTAGTATCGCAAAAAGTTTCAAGCCTGATTTTGGAATGAAGTTTGGGCCAAGCGGAAAATAATTTCTGAACGCAGTTACAGATCCAGGTGCTTAGTTGCTGGTTTAGGTGTTCAGTTACTAGTTTGGGTATCAAGTTACTAGTTTAGGATCTTTAAGAAAAATTGATGCTGATCAGCTTGAAAGGCAGTTATAGTTCTGATATAATGGCTGTGCTAGGCTTTTGTTTAGCGGATTTTTACAATTTGGTGGGAATAGCTCAGTTGGTTAGAGCGTCTGATTGTGGTCCAGAAGGTCGTCGGTTCAATTCCGATTTCCCACCCCATATTTTATTCTTATACTAGAGTCTGCCCATGTTTAAGGCAGTCTTTGGTTTTTGCCTTTTGACAAGTGAATGCGATTGGAATAAAATAGATTGTAGATTATGCGAGTGTAGTACAACGGTTAGTATACAAGTTTTCCAAACTTGGGACGAGAGTTCGATTCTCTCCACTCGCACCAGATACAAAAGAGCTTGCTGGCTCTTTATTTTTTGCTTATTTATAAAATCAGCAAATATAGGTATATACAACGATTATAAAAAATACCTAGGCTACGATAAACTAGTCTAGGTGTTTTTATTGGAAAATTTTATTGGAAGAAGGCGAAATAAACAAGGGCGCCAACGACGGTACCGAGAATAATCATGAAAGTGATGGCAATGGCAAGTGAGATACCAACCCCTTTTGGACGATCTTCAACGATCATGGTGCCTTTTTTGGCCGCTTTCTTAGTATTCTCGCGTTTAGCGTAAACGTTTTTACGTGGCTTTGAGGCGCTGGTAAAGTCATCATTTTGCTTCAACATAGAAGCCGCATCAAAAGAGGTACTAACCTTAGAATTATCTTTACGAGATTCAGAGAGGGGGCGCTTGATGATTTTGTCAGTATTAATGAATGGAGAGCGGCCGCCTAGGATATAGTTCATATTGTTTTCAGAGGTATCTTGAATGGGCTCAGAGTTTTGACTCTGATTGCGGCTTTTAGCTGAAAGTCTCTCTGGAGTATCAGAGGTTGAGTCTTCAAAGGCATCATAGAGCATATCCTCTAGATCACTATCTGAGACAGTTGAGGCGTCTGGAGTAGATAATTCAATATGAGGATTACGCGCAGACTGCACTAGTGGATCCTGTTCGTCTTGGGGAACTTGACGGGAAGGACCGGCAGGACGAATGCGACCGAAGAGCTTACGGTTTGGAGAGGCGACAACCTGAATACGGGAAGCGGGGAGAACCTTGGTATCACCGGCAGAGCGAAGAGTGGGTTTTGCCTGAGCATCAGAGACCGAGATAGTAGTTTTTGCCTGCATATCAACCGAGCGGGCTTGAATGCGAACGGCGGGGTTAGTAACTTTTTTGAATGGAGAAGTCTGGACGGGTGCGACGGAGATACGGCGGGAAACATTGATTTTCGAAGCCTCCTGTTGACGTTGCATTTCTTGCATGGCACGCATTTTGCGATCCTGCTCTTCAATTTGGCGACGATGCGCCTCTTGTTCCATAGCTCTGCGACGAGCGGCCATTTTTTCTAAGGCTTCACGTTGGGCGAGACGCTGTGACTCAATAGCTCGCTGACGTTCGGCCTCTAAGGCACGATTGCGCTTCTCTTCAGCGGCCTGATACTCGGAAAGCTCCTGCCTGGCAGCTTCAATACGACGCTGATTGAGATTTTTTAGACGATTTTGCTCTTCAATTTGTTGCCTAATTGCCTCACGGCGCTGCACTTCTTGCTTTGCAATGCGATGACGTTCGAGATCGCGATCAGTTGGTATAGAAGCAGCGGTGCGTCGTGCTGTCTGGACTGGAGCAAAATCCATGCGCCTATATGAGGCTTGGGATTGAGCCATTCTTGTCCTGGCTGAGCTTGGCTGTGAGATTCTAATTGATGTCCTTGATTCGTCTTGCATAAGCTTTAATCTATATTCTTATATATTATACTCGATTTTTAATTTTTTTCACAAATAGCTTAAGTTTATTCGCGTACACGCTTGGCGGTTTCAATAATTTCATTAAAATTATCAGAAATGAGACTGGATTCTCCAACGAGTACACCATTAATGTCAGGGATGGTTAAATAGGCGCCAGCATTATTTGGATTGACGCTACCACCATAAAGAAGCGGGATTTCTTCAGCAGTTTCCTGTCCATAAATATCAATCAACTGTTCTTTAATCAACTGGATAGAGGCGGCAATTTCATCGGGAGTGGCAGGACGAGCTTGTTTAGAAGTGGAGATAGCCCAGACTGGCTCGTAGGCGATGAGGCATTTTTTAACATCTTCAGTGTCAATTTCAGAGAGACCACCAAGAAGCTCATCTCGGAGCACGTCGATGGTTTCACCAAAATTGCGTTGATTTTCGGTTTCGCCAATACAAAGTATAGGGGTGATACCGCTGCGAATGGCGGCGGCAACTTTTTGGCTGATATCCTTATTGGTTTCACCAAAGATAAAGCGACGCTCGGAATGGCCGATTAAAGCATAAGAAACAACACCACGAAGTTGGGCGATAGAGATTTCACCAGTGTAAGCACCAAAGTCTTTTTGGTAAAAATTCTGAGCAGCTAACTTGATCTTTGATTTGTTACGTTCGAGCTGAAGAGACAAAGAGGGGAGAGAAATGGCGCTGGGGGCGATGATGATTTCGAGACCACGCGAAGGTTTAATCTTTTTAAGAAGTCGTTGCAGATAAATTGAAGAATCACCGACCGTTAAGTTCATTTTCCAGTTGCCCATCACGTATGTTTTCATGTCTCTATTATAGCATTTTTAGATTTACTTTTGAGTTTTTGTCGGTTATGATGAGCTTAAGACTAGATAAAGGAGTGAAATGAAGAAGGTTCTCGCATTTGATATTGATCAAACTTTAAATATCGCAAAGACACCGATTCCGGAAGAGATTGCGATTCTTTTGACTGAATGTCTAAATTACTTTGAGATCTGCCCAATTTCAGGACAGAAATTTGACCAATTTTTGATTCAGATCGTGGACAGATTAATTGAGGTAGCAGAAGCAACACCAGCACAACTAAAGCATTTACATTTATTTGTGGCACAAGGGACGCAATATTACAGATACAAACCGATGACAAACGGAAATGACGGAAAAAAATATGACCCTAAAAACTGGGAGCTGGTCTATAATTATCCGCTAACCAAAGAAGAGACTGAACTAATTACTAAGGCCATCGAACAGGCAGCCACCGAACTTGGTTTCTGGGAGGCTGATAAGTTACAACCTGGAGACGAGATCATCGAGAACCGTCTGTCGCAAGTGACTTTTTCGGCTTTAGGCCAAAAGGCTGGGACCGAGGAGAAGTATGCCTGGGATCCAGATTGCAAGAAACGCGAAAAAATCGTGGCAAGGGCGAAGGCGCTGGCACCAGAGTTTATGTTTGAGATCGGCGGAACCACCAGCATCAATGCGGTAAAACCTGGGATGAATAAAGCTTTTGGAATGGTGCATTTGGTGGAAGAATTAGACGTGGAGCGCGAAGACATTTTGTATTTTGGCGACATGACACAGCCTGGCGGGAATGACTTCCCAGTACTTGAAATGGGAATTGAAACGATTACGGTACGCAATCATGAAGATACTGGGTATGCACTACGAGGGATCCTTGGCGTTTTATAAAACCACGTTATGAGGGTTATGGTATAATTAGCTTATGTTAATCGAAGGCTCTAAACTCTTAAAATATCCCATCTTAAGCCTGCATACTGCTTCTAGAATTGCGGAAGTAAAGGGCTTGGTGATCGATCCTAATTTCCTAAAGGTAGTAGCCTTTGAAATCAGCGCAATATCATCTAGGCAAAGCTTATTTTTGGAAGCTTCTAGTGTCCGGGAGTTCTCTAAAATGGGCATGATTGTAGATTCAGATGAAGAGTTTGTTGAAAAAGATGATGTAATAAAGCTAAAGGAGACGATTGATCTTGGCTTTAGTCTGGATAATATGAAAGTAGTTAGCAAAAAGAAAGCTATGCTGGGTCGAATTGAGGACTTCATCATAAATACTGAGGATTTTCAAATTATGCAACTGATCGTGAAGAGACCAATCTATAAGGCCTTGATTGATCCAGAACTAGTGATTGGCCGCTCGGATATACATGAAATTAATGACAGTGAGATTATCGTTAAAAGTGAAGAAGGCACGATTATGAAAAAGTCGGGCACGCTAGATTTTGTGCCAAATTTTGTAAATCCATTTAAAGATGGAAAATATATTGCACGCGGCAACGAAAATTCTGTTAGCGAATAGCTGCTACAACGAATAGATGCGGTAGTGTTTAAATGCCGTAATGTTTAGACAATTCTTTGATTTTAGAAATATTCTTCTTCGGCACTAAGAAATTGGTCGAGCTTGGCTTTGATGAGATCATACGAAAAACCCTGGCGTGCAAGATAGGCGATGATTTTTTGGCGGTCTGAAGTTTTTCTCAGTTGTTTTTTGATCATTTTTTCAATTTCGACCTCTTCATCTCTGAGAAAATTGCCAGTACCCTGATCAAACATAGCTTGTTCGATAATATCACTATCTATCCCCTTGATTTTTAGTTCCTGGATGAGGCGCTTTGTACTAATTCCCTTATTTTGGTGGCGATTCTCGATAAAATACCGAGCAAAATCCTGGTCGTTGATGTAATTTTGTGACTCAAGACGAGAAACCACTTCCTGGATCATTTCAGAGGTGATCCGATCCGCCGGTTTTGTCGGGAGATTAGTTTTTTTAGTCCCACGATATTCGTAAGTATTATTTTCCGTAAAGTCTATTTCACGAATTTTTTGATTCTGCTCTTTGGTATGCTGGCGAATTTCCTTAACTCTTGCAGCATACTCAGGATCATTCTGCATTTTTAGCTGATGCTCTTCAAAACGTTTCCAAGAAATATCTCGGCGAAGACGTTTGCGCTCGAGATAGTCGATAATTTCCTTCTTGGAGTGAGGACGTGAAAAACAATACTCTAGACTTTGCTGATAGAGTTTACCGAGACTAGAAAGATTGCGTAGTCTTTCTACTTCAGGGTTAGTCAAGACCTGACCCTGATGTAATTTTGAGTCGGCAAGCTCCGTAAGGGTGAGTGAAAAACTAAATTTCCCATCAAGAAAAACATTGATACGATGAGGGTCGCGAACGGCGCCACGCAGACTTGTAACAGTGGGCATCTACTTTCAAGATTCGTTTAGGTTATTTCTAGCTCTTTAGCCTTGGCACTGGCTCAAATTATTTCTGGCTCTCTTCGGCCTTGGCACGAACTTTCTCTTCGATTTCAGCAAAGAGTTCAGGATTCTCTTTGAAGAGACGCTTGACGGCTTCACGTCCCTGACCAATTGTTTCACCATTGTACTTCAAGAAGGCACCAGCCTTATCAAGAACACCATACTGAACAGCTAGATCGAGTACGTCACCAGTTTTGGAAATACCTTCGTTGTACATAATATCAAATTCGGCAGTGCGGAATGGTGCGGCAATCTTATTTTTTACCACCTTAATCTTGGTGCGGTTACCAATGATATCTTCCCCGTTTTTAATCTGACCAATGCGACGAATATCGACACGGACGGATGCATAAAATTTAAGGGCGTTACCACCAGTAGTGGTCTCTGGATTACCAAACATCACGCCAAGCTTCATACGGATCTGATTAATGAAGATGACTGTAGCCTTTGATTTTGAGATAATGGCAGTAAGTTTTCGCATGGCCTGTGACATGAGACGTGCCTGCAAGCCCATCTGCGCATCACCCATATCACCATCGATTTCGGCTTTTGGAGTAAGGGCGGCTACGGAGTCGACCACGATGAGGTCAACAGCATTAGATCGGACGAGAGTCTCACAAATCTCAAGGGCCTGTTCGCCGTTATCCGGCTGAGAGATCAGGAGATTGTCGATCTGAACACCAATTTTTTCAGCATAAGATGGATCAAGGGCATGCTCAGCATCAATGAAGGCAGCTTGACCTCCGGTCTTCTGGACTTCAGCAATAGCATGGAGTGCCAAGGTTGTTTTACCAGAAGATTCAGGTCCGTAAATCTCAATGATACGACCTTTAGGATAACCACCACCCAGGGCGAGATCCAATGAAAGTGATCCAGATTTGATAAGTTCGATATTAACGTTATGATTTTCGCCGAGCTTCATGATGGAGCCGTCGCCGAATTGTTTTGTAATCTGTGCAATGGCTAGTTTCAGTGCTTCGGATTTGCCGTCTTGTACAGAATTTTCTTTGGTTTCTTTTGGTTCTTTGGCCATAGTTTGTCCTTTATTTAGAATTAATTAATTGACCAGCAACATAATTGCGGTCGTTCTCTCTACAGAAGAATAGATAACCTTTACCTCGCTCTCTTATCTCCAGTATAACCGAAGTCACGGTTTTTTCAAGATTAGTCTTGCGAGATATTTTATAAAGTATTGATGGATATTAAGAGTGTAGATAGATATTTTCGAGCCAATATACTACTTAACGAAGGCAAATTTGTTTTTACCGCGTTTTAAGACAGATAGCGTATTGATTTCGTAGCCTAGGTCAGTTATTTTTTGACCATTGACAGAGATTGCATTGCCAGAGATCAACTGCTTAGCTTCAGAACGTGAGGAACAAAGTCCAGTTTCCGTGAGTGCATCAAGAAGGAGGATTGAGCCTGATTTTTCTGCAAGTTTTAGGGTTGGAAGAAGGAGAGAAACAGATTCAACTTCAGATTCAGAAAGAGTTTCTAGACGACGGTCGCCGAAGAGGAGCTCCGTAAGAAGCATGGCAGCATTTGCGGAATTCTTGCCGTGAACAACTTCGGTAACATTTTTGGCAAGGGCCTTTTGTGCGAGACGCTGCTCAGGATGAGCTTTGTGCTCGGCGAGAATTTGATCGATGGTCGTTTTATCAAGTACAGTATAGATCTTGATGAGATACTCAACAGCCTCGTCAGCCTGATTGAGCCAAAATTGGTAAAAATCAAAGACAGAAGTAAAATTACCGGAGCCGTTATCGGAGCTGGCTAGCCAGACGGCATTACCTTCGGATTTGCCAAATTTGCGACCAGTAACGGGATCGATTATAAGTGGGGTAGACCAAACGTCAGCACGTCCACCCTCGAGACGCTTGATGAGGTGGACACCAGTAGAGGCGTTACCAAATTGGTCGGCACCACAAAGTTGAAGATCGATACCATGAGTACGATAGAGATGAAGAAAATCATAACCTTGAATAAGTGTGTAAGAAAATTCAGCATAGGAGATACCAGAGCCACCCTCACCAATACGGTTCTGGATAAACTTGCGGTCAAGAAGCTGAGTCATAGAGAAGCTCTTACCAACAGAACGAAGAAAATCCAAGAAGTTTATTCCTTTAAACCAATCTAGGTTATCAACCATGGTAAGCTCGTAGTGATCATTGGTAGGATCGCCGTCACCGAGAGTATTGGCCGCACCATCAGGACTAATGACAGACTCCATCTGCTTCTTGATGCAGTTTTTATTGTGATCAATTTCTTCCAAGGTCTTTAAATCACGCTCACCATTTTCTTTGGGATCACCAATTTGTCCAGTTGCGCCACCAACTAGGAGGTAAGGTTGATATCCGTGACGAACAAAGCAGGCACACATCATGAGAGCGGCCAGATTACCAATTGTGAGAGAATCAGCAGAAGGATCGGCACCGAAATAGAATTTTTTATTTTCACGATGATCGATTTCTGCTGGATTTTTGATTGTGTTTTCGGCGACAAAACCGCGCCAGGCTAGTTCTTCGGATAAGTTCATATCTTTATTGTAGCACAGAGGGCGCGGTTTCAAATCTTTAGTCCAATTTTTGTAATATGGGAACTATTTTTAGTTTGACTAATATAGTTTTTACAATATGGGGACTATTTTTTAGCTCGACTATTTTAAGGGCGAGTAATAGTGTCGGTGGCTTCGTAACCCTTGTCGTCAGTCAAGGTGATGGTGATGGTGGATTCGGTACCCGTCATAGTGTAGTTTGGATCATTGAGACCAGATGAAGCGGAACCACTTTTAACTACAGCGCCATCAACAGCGATGACATATCTTGCGGAAGAGGCTGAGCCAGCAGTTACGGTGAACTTAAGATGAGTTGAAGAGGAGATGGTACGAGTATTAAAGGAAACGGATGGTGGGGTATACGAACAATCATCCTCAGTGTTTGGATCGTAGCCGTTTGGATCGGTGGCGTAAGTCTTATTCTTGGAAATTGGGTCAATTGAATAAGTGATATCAACGTCTACGGTGAGAGCTGGAAGAGTACAGCTAGCGGCCTTCTTCTTAGTGAATTTATTGAATTTCATGGCCTCCTTTTGGATACCGTTGTTCTTACTGTTGAACCAGCTTGGCCAAATATCGGTAATGCCATTTACGGTGAGGGTTTGCATTCCAGCGGGTTGAACTGGCTTATCACCAGATTTCCACTTGCCATCAGCGGCATAAACCTGAGTATGAACTGGCGCCATATAGTCACTGACAACCGTACGAACGATATCATTAGAGCTATTCCAAAGGCTGGAACCGTCATGGTTTCCGTTCCAAACAACGGTGGCGACTGCAGAGGAGTAGGAGGCGATAAGAGAGTCTTTAGTGACGGCAGAGTTGGTAGTGGTGGTGGTACCAGTTTTAGTGGCAGTCCAGACACCTGGAACAACGAAACCTTTAGCACGAGCGAGAGAGCCCCAAACCATAGTACGAGCATTAGCATCACCAAGAATATCAGTTATCATGTAGGCAGCTTGAGCGTCAAGAGCACGCTTCCCCGCGTTATCTTCCCACTTTTCAACTACATCGCCAGAAGAATTTTTCACCTCAAGGACATAGGCAAGTGGCTTATAGACACCACCGCGAGCGAGCGAGGCGTAGGCGTTAGCGTGTTCAATAGGGCGGACATTACAGCCAGAGCCGATGGCGATAGAGAGACCGGCGGAAGTGTCGGTACAGTAGGAAAGATCACCAAGCTCGTGCGCAACCTTTAAGCTATTTTCAACCCCGTTGATATAGAGGGCCTTGACGGCTGGAATATTAAGAGAGTTAGCAAGCGACTTACGAATTGGGATGTTACCGTAGAAGATACCAGTGTAATTACGGAGCATACAGCTACCAGTGAAGCCAGCACAGTAATATTTGTCGATGTTTTCATCTTTAAGTATCGAACCAGCACCATAATTAATGCCTTCACGTTGAGCGAAAAGTGGAGCATAATCGAGAATTGGCTTAATGGTCGAACCTGGTTCAAGAAGAGCAGTGGCGGCGTTGACTTCACCATAAACTGGTTTGTTCCAATCAGCAGAGCCGACCATGGCGATAATTTGTCCAGTTTCGACATCGACGGAAGATAAAGAGATGTTATCACTACCGTTACGGCTCATCAGTTTAGCACCATTAGCTACGGCGGCCTCAGCGAGCTGCTGAGCACGGAGATCGAGAGAGGTCTTAATAGTAAAACCACCAGCACGCATGGTTTTCACACCATATTTTTCTTCTAGCTGTTTCTTTACTTCAAGAACAAAATGAGGGGCTTTAATATCTGTATAGCGACTAACTTCTGGCTGAATTTTATCTAAGATATTAACTTTTTTGGCTTCCTCTGCCTGTTCGTTGGTAATATAGCCCATCTTGACCATGACATCGAGGGTTTTTTGCTGTCTAGCAATAAGAGCACTGTTGGCAGCAGTATTGTATGGGCTGAGGTAGGATGGATTGTTTGGGATAGAGGCAAGAAGAGCAGACTCGGCTAGAGTGAGCTCCTTGGCAGATTTTTTGAAATAAGCCTGAGCAGCACTTTCCACACCATTGCGACGGCCGCCATATGGAGACTCGTTGAGATACATGGTGATGATCTGTTCCTTGGAATACATCTTTTCGAGCTCTAAGGCAAGGATCATTTCCTTAATTTTACGAGGAAGACCGGAAACGGTACGGTTGCTGGCTTCATCTGAGAAATAAACTTGCTTGATAAGTTGCTGGGTTAAGGTAGATCCACCCTGAACACCGCGACCAGTGACTGTAGAAATAGCGGCACGGACAAGAGCGAAGAAGTTGACACCTGGGTGATTATAGAATTCACGGTCCTCGATGGCAACAGTAGCTTGACGCATATAAGTGGCAATATTTTCGCCATCTGCAACGAGTCGGTAATCACCATCACCTTTATCTTCCCAAAGAAGTTGACCATTACGATCTAGATAGGTATTGACGGTGCCTGAAACTTTCATTTGATCAAGGCGAATCTCATCAAGATCTTTTTTGTAATAGAGGAAAAGGCCACCAATAGCAATAACAGAGATAAGGAAGAGGACGGCGGCAGATTTTAGGAAGAAGAAGAGACCTTTCTTTGAGAAGATAAAACGGAAAACACGCTTTGGATGAAGTCTAGCAAAGAAGCGCTTAACTGGATCTTTAGGAAGCTTGGCAAGCTCTTCTGCATCTTTACGAGCTTTTGCTTCTTTCTTGGCACGAGAGCGATAAATAAGAGATGAATATAGATTCATTTTCTGATCTTTTTTATGGAAGATCGAACGCTTTGGGGCTTTAGTTTCAGATTTTTTCATAGTAGAAGATTTTTCAGTTTTGACAGATTCTTGACGAACTACTCTTTGAGAAGAGCTAGTTGACGAACGAATTGAAGTGCGAGTTTGCAGATGATTAGTCTCGCGATTGATCGATCGCCCCACTAGGGGGTCGCCACTAGCCCTTGTTGTTTTTCCCTGTTTTTCCATAGCGGTTTTTTCTTTATCCTTACCAGTATTAACCACCCTGTCCTCCGTTTTATTGACAATTTTATATAATTATACACTTGTGTTTTAGTTACGGCAACTAAAAATATCATGAAAGATTTTAGACAAAAAAGATGGACTTAAGCTGAGTTATTACTTATAATGGTAATGATTATATTCTTAGGAGGTCATAAGAATATATATATATATATATATAACAGGAAGGTCAAAAATAAATATGAAAAAAATTACAAGGAGAAAGCTGGGTAAAAATCTAGTACCAGTCTTTAGTTTCTTGGGCTGCCTTGCAGTTTTTGCAATCTCCCTACTGATTTATTCAAGTACTTATGCGGTAGTGACGTATGGTGGCACGGAGACTAAAAGTACTGAAACCGCGACAAGTGGTGCATATTTTACTATGGCATATCAAAAAGCCGTGAATTTTGGAATTGATAATACTTCCTTTAATCAAACCTTAAAAGCCGATGCAGGGGTGTATGTCACTACAAACTCCCCAACTGGATATAAGCTATATATCACAGGGGCTGATAATAAATTAAAGACTTCTGATGGGCTGCATGAGATACCTTATAATAATCTAACAGCTAACCAAATTCAGAAATCAAATTTGGATAGAAATTCTTGGGGAATATTTGTAAAGAAAGGAAGCCAGGATTATTTAATTCCACTTTGTACGATAGCTACATTAAGTGAATCTTGTTTAATTTCAAAGAATAGTGGCCCAGTGACTAATGAACATGCGTCAGTGGAATTTGCTGCCCATGTAGGAACAGACCTTCCAAGTGGCTCTTATCATTCTGTACCCTTGGTATATTCTGCGGTAATTAACACTAACTCAACAGCGGAGTTTCCAATACGCTCCATGAACTATAATAAAGTACCTTTGATGCCAGACGGAGACACAATAACAAATCGCAATAATAAAAAATTAAAACATTTACTTGAAGTTGAAATACCATTATTAGAATTTGATCAGTCAATGACGAGACCCAACAAGGATATGTATTCTGCTACTGTAGGAGGACTCCCCTGTGAAATAATTGCTACTTCCTTTGTAAAAAATAAGGACGGAGTAAAATTTAGGTGCATTGTTGATTTTAGCACAGCAAACCCTAGATTTATGCCAGGACAAAAGACGGATATTGTCGTAGTAACAAAACCGTATGGATATACATTCTCAAAACAGAATGCAATTGAGTTTGTTAATGCCGTAACTACATTCAATTATACTGGAGCTCCTCAAGAGATGATTTTTCCTATGGACGCAAATTATCGATTCGAGCTTATGGGCGCTAGCGGAGGAGATCGAACACCAGCACAAGCAGCCCAAACTTGGTATGGTTCAAATGAAGTTATGATGCCGGGACTTGGTGGCTATAGCTTCGGAGAAAAGGCATATAACGAAAACGACAAAGTTATGGTTTTTGTGGGTGGAAAGGGTCAATCTGCACATGATAGGGGAGCAGCGCCTTATGATGCCAAAGGTGGATTTAATGGGGGAGGTAATGGGGCAAGCGGACTACTTGTGCCTGGAACTAATATATATAGCTGGGGAGGAGCTGGGGGTGGAGGAGGCTCCGATATTAGACCTTACGAAATAGATGATTATGTACAATTCATTCACCATCGTGATAAACGTACGGACGGTTGGCGAGACCCGTCAAACATTCTTCTTAATGATGGGCCATGGGCAAATTTACCAGTAGGTCATTATCAAGCTGTGATTAAAACTGTAAACTTGCCGGATGCTGATTTTGAAGGTGTTTTAGCCTATTACGACCTTAACTATGCTAGTCTCAGCGACGTTTATACCCAAAAAATTGGGGATTATGTTCTTGTTTATTTTAACTATACTGGGACGCCAGCAGCCACTCATTTGCCTGCTGGAAATACTGGTCCAGCAATTGAAATAAGATTAAAGGTTAAAACAACAAATCAGGCAGCTGATATCACGAGCATGAAATTTTATGATATGAATAATAGATTACTAGTGGCTGGTGGTGGCGCTGGTGGATCATTTATTACTAGAGGAGGACACGGTGGTGGAACTCTTGGTCATCCAAAATATCTTGGAAGTAGATCTGATCTTTGGTATGGTTATTTTACATTTCCAAGAGGAGCAACACCGTCTATGGGTGGTGGCCTTGGCTTCGGGGCCTCAGCACCTTCTCATGGGGCTATTTATCCTAATATACCGGTAGAGTCAGCTGGCCGGCCGGGAGCGGGAGGGGGATGGTATGGCGGTTATGCGGAATTAAGTGATTATTCAACAAACACGATAGTAGGAACAGGGGCTGGTGGTGGATCAGGTAATTCAAGAATGGCTTATAGCGGCACTTATGTATATGGTGACCCTAACATCAGCACGAAGCCGTGGGACACGCTTCAGCCGGCCGACAAGAATGGTTTCGTAAAAGTAACTATTAATGGGTACGCGTGGGGTATAGGTCCTTAATTTCTTTTGATGAATATCTCAAATATGAGATATTCATTTTTATCTATTACGAAATTTTTAAGACATAATTTGAGTAGTTCTAGTTTGAGATCACGTCAAGTGATATAATTGATGCATGACTGAAATTATTTTAATATTAGTGGTAGTGATTTTCTTGCAGACGACGTTTCTGGCGATTCGCTCGTTCAAGAAGAGCTTCAACTACTACGGCCAAAATCGTAAGATATATATTGATTCATCAACTTTGATGGATGGAAGAATTTTAAATGTGGCAAAGACTGGCTTTCTTGGCGGGGTCTTAATTATTCCACGTAGTGTTTTGCGTGAAATGCAACTACTGGCAGATGGTAAGGATTCCGAAAAGAGGAACCGAGCTCGGGCAGGGCTTGATATCGTACGAGAGCTTGAAAGAGTGGTCCATGTCGACGTGGTTATTCTATCCGATCCACTCGATCGTACGCCAGTAGACGATAGACTAATTCAGCTAGCTAAGGAAAATCGCGGCCTGATCATGACGAATGATTATAATCTTGGCAAAGTGGCGGCTACTCTCGATATCGATGTATTAAACATTAATGATCTCGCGATGGAACTGCGAGCAGATTACCTACCTGGAGAAAAGCTTAAACTAAAGATTGTCGCGGCTGGAAGTAATCCAAAACAAGGCGTGGGCTATCTCCCAGACGGGATGATGGTAGTTGTCGACGAGGCCTCTTCCAAAATCGGAAAGACAATCGAGGTTGAATTTGTGCGTTTCTTTCAAACTAGCTCGGGCCGCATGATGTTTGCTAAAATAGCCGAAACTGGTAAGCCTAACGTAAGTTTTGTGAAGGGGCGGGGACGTAAAAGATAATCGATCAATCTAAAAACTCGCGGAGAAGTTCGCGAGTTTTTAGTTTAGTTTATATAGGTTTTTAGTGAAGTTTTAGTTATCGATGCCAAGCTCAGGGTGATCAATACCGTGCTCAAGGGCGTAATCTTGATATTCGCCTAATTGCTTCTGATATTTCTCAATAAGATCGTTACGATTAAACTCTGCTGCCACATCAAGAGCCAGGTGCAACCTTGAAGCATGATTCATAGTCAACATAGCGAATGGAGTGACAGTGCTTCCCTGCTCCTCGAAACCATGACCTTTAATGCGTTTTTTGTCGGTGTAATTACTAAGAATATCAGTGAAGGTATTTGGATAACCATGAAAATTGGTAGAAATGGGGGCGGATTGACCGAAGAGCTGATCAAATTCAGCTTGCGAGAGCGGATTTTTAGTTGTACCAATGGTACCATAGGTGAGGGCTGAAACATTGATTAAACCAAAGTGCATCTCTGGAAGATCCTGTCGAAGGATTTTGATGGCCTCGACGGCTTCACGAGTGGCAATATCGCCAGCAGTAACAAAGAGGTAGTCGAAGGTGCCGTCATCCTTTTTGTTTGAAATAAACTCAAATAGACTACAGCCGGCCTTAAAGTTTTGCATTGCCTCCTGTTCAGTTTGCCAGATTGGCTCGTCTGTCTTATTAAAAGTTACAAGATTGACCTGGTTCTTGGACTGCATGAGAAAATCAAAACATGGAGCAACCGAGCTTGCATCAACTGGAAAGAAACAGTTGACATGATACCCGGGGCGATCAAGCAAGGACGAGATCAGCATTGGCGACTGATGAGAAAAACCGTTGTGGTCCTGACGCCAGCAGGTACTAGTACTTAAAAGATTGACTGAAGGATATTGAGGTCGCCAGGAAACTTCTTCAGATTGCTCGAGAAATTTTAAGTGCTGAATAATCTGCGAAAGAATAATGGTAAAGAAGGCCTCATAACTAGTCATCATGGCAGGTTCATTTGATAGAAGGTGGCCGATCATCACTGAGAAAAGAACATTCTCGGAAAGTAGCTCGACAATGCGGCCATCTGAGGATTCTGGAAGGTCCCATTTCTTTTTAGGAAGCGAAACACCCCAAGCCCTAGTAGTGGCCTGATAGATTTCATCGAGTTTATTGCTGGTGGTCTCATCGGGGCTAAAAAGGTAGAAACTGGAGTCCTGCTCAGCTTGCTCTTTCAATTTATGTCCAAAAACTTTGGCAATGGATTTCTTGGTAGAGCCTGGCTCAAAATTATTCATTGATAAAACCTTTCTCACGAGTAAATAGTTGGTCAAATTGATAGGAACGAAGCCATGATTCCAAGGCACGAAGTTCGTGTTCATCGCTTTTGGCTTTTGGAAGTGGCACTTGGTGGGCTTTGAAGTTACCGCGCACCTTCAGGTCTTCAGCAATAAGTGGACCAGTGAGTCCCTTCTCGGTTTCAAGAATAATAAAGATAGGCTTCTCACTGTTTCTCGCCTGATGAAGTGCGGATTCAAGATCAAGAATAAGGTTTCTGGTGATTAAGTCAGTATCCTGACTGGTTAATTCAAAGGCGGTACAGGCAGAGTCTGGGGCCATTTCATCATATTCTTCACGAATAAGGTTTGTAATTTTGTGTTCGACTTCTTCAAAAGTTGAGACAGAAGTATCCTCATCGGAATCGTCAAAGGAATCGACAAGATCAAGCTCTTCGGTGTCGACTGGGCTCAAGCGTTCTTCGATGCGGACTGGCTGAAAACCAAAACCACGAATGAGTTCATTGAGTTGATGTGCAGAACGACGACTGGCGACGGTGGGGCCAGAGATTTTATAACCGTTAAGATGTAGAACTGGAATAATTTTGCCATTATTCGGAGAGGAGAGCAGGTCATTTAAGTTTAGGCTGGCGAGAGTGGTGGCAGTTTCAAATTCACCATCACCAATCAACACAACAGCAGTGCGTTCAGGGTGCCCGAGGCAGTAACCATAGGCAGTGGCGAGAGAGTAGCCGAGCTCTCCACCTTCACAGATGACGCCAGGAGCAGAAGGACTGGCATGGGACGGAAAGCCGCCAATGCGAGAAAAAAGTTCTGAGATTTTTGCGAGGCCAGCATAGTCGCGAGAAAGAGTGGGATCGACGGCGGCTAGATCACCATCATAAAAAAGGTTGGCCTGAAGAGCTGGAAAACCATGACCGGGACCGAGAACAAAAGTGGTTTGCTCTTTTTGGTCAGCAAAAACATTGCGCATAGATGCATAGACCAGATTGATGCCTGGACAGGTACCCCAGTGCCCGAGAAGGCGGGGTTTTACATCGTCAAAGGCTAGTGGTCGCTCAAGAAGAAAATTGTCTTTAAGAAAAATTTGGGTAACGGTGAGGTAGTTGCAGGCACGAATACGTTCCATGGTGCGTTGCAATTTTGTATCGTCTTGTTGATAATTCATATGTTTATTATAGCACGAACGGACTTAAGGTCAGACAGTGTAATCACAATGAAGCAGAGACCTCTGACTACTGATGTTTAACGCGAACCATAGCGGCGCGAAGAACCTGTCCTTCGTAAAGATAACCTGGAATTAACTCTTCGGCAATTACTTCCTTGCCGGATTCATCGTCTTCCATAGAGATGGCATTATGAAATTCAGGATTAAAGGTAGTACCGACACTGGAGTCGATGATGAAAAGATTGAGGGATTTGAGGGTTTTATCGAGAGTTTTTTGGACGGGAGCTAATAAGTCTGGGTGGGCTTTAATGGCGCGAGACATATCATCAATTAAGGTCAAGAATTTACTGACCGTGGCATGCTTGGCGAGATTTTTTGCCTGTTCCCTTTGGAGGTCGACTTGTTTACGAAAATTTTCAAAGTCAGCGCGGGTGCGTTGAAGGTCGCCAATGAGTTCAGCGTTTTGCTGTGCAAGTTTTTCAAGCTCTGGGTTTATAGAAGAATCGGAGACCTGACCTAAATGCGAAGTAGAGTGTGGCACGGAGGATGATTTTGCTTGCGCTTCAGGCTGTGATGCAAAATGAGGCGTAGTTTGCGATGCTTTATGTGGTTCGGTTTGTGGTTGAGTCATAATTTCCTTTCTTTAGTACATATTTTCTAGATATTGGCCAGCGTGACGAACGAGGCTCATAACTTGAGCGTAATTCTGACGCGTGGGACCAAGGATGCCAATATAACTGGAGTCGGAGTAGGGGGAGCGGAATTTACTGATAATGAGGGAGACGTCCGAATTTTTGCCAATGGGATTTTCGCGACCGATAAAAATGTTGAGGGGCTGTCCTGGCCTAGCTTCTCTTAACCATGGCTCAAGATTGTCTAGGAGCTTGGAAACATTTTGGATACGCTGATAATCTGTAAATTCAGGTTGTGAGAAGAGCTTAGAAATACCAGAGAGATAGAGCTGGTTACCGATGGTGGCGAGGCCGAGATTGCCGGTCAATTCAACCAGCATATCAACGGCAGTACGGATGGCATATTCAGCTTGGGCCTGAGAATTAATGCGGACCTCAAGGGCATGTAGGCCACGATTCCTGTCTTGTTGGCCCGAAGAAAGAGCGCGACTGGGGCTAATTCTGCGATAGGAAGAGTCGAGGTAAAGGCTGACAGAATCATCAAGATAGGCGGAATCTGACTCTTCTTCATCATAGTCTTCTTGAGAAGGGACGTTGAAGTCGGTATCGGACTCAGAGGAGTTGGCCGAGCTAAGATTTTCGCGCTCAACAAGATTATTGACGTAAAAACGATAGCCCGCGTCGGTGGGGATACGGCCGGCAGAAGTATGGGGAGAGGCGATGAGGCCAAGTTCTTCAAGACGAGCCATCTCGGAGCGAATGGTGGCACTGGATACATCAAAAAGCTTAGCAAGAGTGACACTACCGACAGGCGCAGCCATCTCGGCATACTCTTCGATGATGGCAAAAAGAATGGATTGCTGACGATCTGTAAGATGAATTTGAGGTTGTTTTTCCATAATTTATTAAGGATATTATAGCGCTTTGGCACTCAAAATACAAGAGTGCCAAAAGTTTCAATTACGGTTTTTGGGTGAAGTAGCCAGGGTTGCCTGGGGCGTCGATATGAGCAAAGTTTGAGGTGTAATTTGGCCAGGCCCAGGTGGTACCATTGCCACCAGTAAGATTGCTATTGTCCATAAAGATATTGGCAGGATTTGGAGTGAGATTGTCGGTAACGAAGTTTGGAGAAGCGTAGATGGTTTTCACCTTCATATAGTTGAACATACCATCAGCTCTTCTGAGATTATGAGTATCAAAGTTTGAAATATCAAGCTGAGTGTCGTTTTGATTGACGACGAAAGTGTAATAGAACATAGCCTCCATATTCTCAACATTTCTGGTATCGAAAGAACTGACATTGAGGTTCTGAAGATAGGCAAGACCGACGAACATACGCTCCATATCAGTGACCCGACTAGTATTGAAGCTGGAGAGATCGAGCTCAGTAATCGGAGGGTTACCTACATTCATGAAGAACATGCGGTTCATCGTAGTCACATTGCTTGTATCGAAACTGGAGAGATTGATCGTATAGAGAGATTCCATATCTTCAAACATGGATGACATATCGGTAACTTGGCTGGTATCGAAGCTGGAGAGATCAAGACGAGTGAGCTTAGTGGTACGGCAGAACATGCACTTCATATTCGTAACATATCGAGTAGTAAAGTCATGTAAGTGAAGTTCAGTCAGACCTCTGAGACTCTCGAACATCCCTGACATATCATAAATAGAATCTAGATGCCAACCATCAAGATTAAGTGAATTCAGGGTTTGAGAATTATAAAAGATCAAGTCAATATGTGAAACATTTCTTACGTCGAGACCAGAAAGATCGAGAGAAGTTATCTTACCAAGATCGGAAAACATATGTCTCATATTAGTAACTCTTGATGTATTAAAATTACGAATATTAATAGATGGAAGATATGATCCAGCAAACATATATTCCATATTAGTTACCTTGCTGGTATCGAAACTTGAAAAATCAATTGGATCAAGATCGAAGTTGGCACCCATTGTAAAGCTGCCGAACATATAGCTCATATCTTCTACATTACTGGTATTAAAGCCGGTGAGGTTAATATGTTTAACAATATATTTACCACCGTGAAACATCCAGGCCATATTTTTGACGCGGCTGGTATTGATGCCGGTCATATCAATCAAGTCCATATCTGAGTAATTATCGCCAATATCATGGAACATATAACTAGAGTCTTCGTTAGCATAGGCAGTATCGGCGTCGCTCCACCAAAGAATACTCTGAGCAACTGGATCATACCAAGCATAAGCTGGAACTTCTGAATCCGCAGTAGAGACTACCTTCGTAGCCGCCCCAGCAGGAGGGGCTGCATTAGCATGCTTAAAGGATTTAACTACACCGGTCGGGCCGAGACTTGTAATTGCGTTCTTGAAGTCTTGACCTGGAATAAAGACAGTAGATGTGGGGACGTGATTGGTGACAGAAGAAATGAGAATTCGCTTCGTATAAGTACCGGATGGGAGGTCTGGGCTAGACTTAACGCCAAATTCCAAATTATAAGTAACTGTGTTAGGAGTATTCTCAGTATAGAGAAGGTCTGCCTGACTGGCTTTGGCTATTGGTTTATAATTACCATTTGGAGTAGAGGTAGATGCACGATAGCCCCATTTATTTTGAGTAAAACCAGAAGAGCTAGTCTCTGAAGTGATGCTTGTAAACTTCTGGGAAATTGTAGGATCAGTTGAATTTAAGTTTGTATCTTCATCTACGCTAGAGAGATAGGTCGTAGCCCCAGTTTCGTTGTTGGTACTTATATTTACATTAACGGAAGAGGTTTTAAAAGCGGAAGATTGAAGTTCAGCGGCGCTAAAATGAAAGTTGACCGTTGGACTAGAAACAGAAGTGGTCAAAGTGGCGGGATGGCCAGGGGAGCCTGGAGCGCCAGGAGTAGCAAAGGTGGTACGACCAGCACTTTCGATAATGAATACACCAAGCAGAGCAACCAAAAAACTCAACGTGAGAAAAGGAAGCAAGTAGAAAATCTTACTAAACTGAAACCTGCGCAAAGCGTTAGCCCGTTTGGTGTTACTAAAATTCATATTTCCCTTTCCCCCTTTTAAATAACCTTGAGTATTATTAATTATAGCATGAGCGGAAAGTGAGGAGCAAGGGATTTTGTGGGGATTTAGTTGGCAAAAAGCTTTAAAAGATAGATTAAGAATAACTGTTAATGATTATGGTTTTCGAGTGAAGTAGCCTGGGTTGCCTGGTGCATCAATGTGAGCATACTGACTACTAGTATTTGGAAAAATATAATGAGTGCCATTGCCGCCGACTAGATTAGTGTTGTTCATGAATGGGTTATTCGGTGAAGTTGGTGAAACTATAATAGCAGTTGTTACAAAACTTGGGCTAGCATAGATAGTTTTAAGCTTAGAGTCGAAGAACATACCGCTCATATCGGTGACATTACTGGTATCAAAGTTTGAGATGTCTAGAATACCATTAGCTGGATTCATGAAGGACCTAGAGAACATACTGACCATATTCGTAACCTTTTTTGTATTAAATGATTGAATCTTAAGTTCTGTTAAGTTTGAAAGCCCCGTAAACATTCTATACATATTTGTAACGTTACTAGTATCGAAGTTGGAGAGGTCAAGTCTGGAGATTGGAGGAGTCATTGCGACATTCATCGAAAACATTAGCGACATATCAGTAACATTTCTAGTATCAAAACTCGAGAGGTTGATATTATTGAGGGAACCCATATTATTAAACATGCCTTGCATATTTGTAACTTTACTAGTATCGAAGCTCGAGAGATCGAGGTCTGCAAGCTTACTCACGCCAACAAACATATGCGCCATATTGGTGACATTTGTAGTTTTAAAATCCTGAAGGTTTAAATGAGTGAGATTTTTCATACCAGAAAAGAATCGCGACATATCGTTAATGGAATTTAGATCCCAGCCTGACATGTTTAGTGAAGTAATCTTGTCTTCACTTCGTAAAAAGAAACGTTGGATATTTACAACTTTGCGAACATCGAGACCAGAGAGATCTAACTCCATACTCTTACCTAAGTCAGAAAACATAAAGCGCATGTTGGTTACATTGGAAGTATTAAAATTATGAATATCGATTGATGGCAGGAAGGAGCCGGCGAACATGTACTCCATATTTTTAACTTTAGTTGTATTAAACCTTGAGAAATCAATCGGATCAACATTTTCCATAGTTTTCTTACCATGTGTTGCAAACATATAGCTCATATCCTCAGCGTTACTAGTATCGAAGCTACTGAGTTCAATATGTTTATAAATATTCTTACCACTATGAAACATTGAACTCATATTCTTTACACGACTAGAATTAATGCCGGTCATATCAATACGCTCAACGTCGCCGAGGCCAGAGAACATGTGACTAGAATCCTCATTAGCGTATACGGTATCGGCATCGCTCCACCAGAAGACGGTTTTTGAGGGAGAATCATACCAGAGATAGGCGGGCATTTCGGAGTCTGCCGTGGAAGCAATCTTCGTACTAGTGCCTGGAGCGGGAGCAGAGGAGGCTTTCTTAAATTCTTTGATACCTGATAACCCATCTAGGGAACCAATGGTGGATAAGAAATCTTGACCGACTTTTAAAGTAGCAGTGGTGGGAGCGTGATTCGGTACGGCAGTTACTAGTATCTTTTTGGAATAGGTGCCCGAAGGGAGGTCCGATCCAGTTTTGACACCAAAATGTAGGAAAAACTTAGACACTCCACCATATGGGACATTAAGAGCCTGGTCTGGCTGACTTGCTTTCGAGATCGGTCTAAAGGTGCCACTATGAATTGCTTCATTGATAAGGTATCCCCAGTTTTTAGGATTAAAAGAAGATGCATTACTAGGGGAAGCAATTGAGGCAATTTTTTGAGTAACAGAGGAATCTACATGATTTAGATTAGTATCTTCGTCAATACTAGAGACATAGGTAGTGAAGCCAGTAATATTATCAGTATCATATTGCATAACGGCAAAATCCTCTTTAAAGGCGGAGGCAGCATTCTCGGCTTGATTAAACTGGAAATCAACATTTGCTCTTGAAATAGATAAGTTAAGGTACGTTGCGGCATAGGTGGAAGTAGAGAGTTGAAAAGAAAAAAGGATACTCAAAAAAGAGGCAAGTAGAAGAACTGGCATGGTGGTTAGTTTTAAAATGTTGTTTTTGGTGTTTATTTTAATAAACATATGATTCCCCTTTGGGATTTTTATGACCTTGTATATTTCTGTTATAGCATAAACAGTTTAAAAAAGAAAGGATAGTTTTGGCCTCAAAAGAACATGGAAATTAACAAACCTAGGTCATGATATAATTAGATATGGAAAAAATGAACTTGAATAAAAAACTTGAAAAAATTAAAAGTTGGCTGGGAACAGGGAGCCTAAACATTTTTGGTTTACCGATGAGCGGTAAGGACACGGTGGGAATGCGACTGACTGAGGATCTTCAAGCAAAGTTTTTATCTTCCGGCATTATTATTCGAGCTTACGAAGCGGAACAAAATGAGGACATGACTGGTAGCGGAAAACTGATTCCGACAAATACCTTTTATGATATAATTTTACCTTATTTTTCGCGAGAAGAACTGCGTAATGATTCCCTGGTTTTATCAAGTGTAGGAAGATGGTCTGGTGAAGAAGATAAAATTATGGAAGCTGCAAAGGCAGGTGGACATGAGATCAAAGCAGTTGTAATGCTTGATCTTACAGAGGAAGAAGTGAAAAATCGCTTTGAGGCGGCTAAGGAGCTGAATGATCGTGGCGAACGTGCGGATGATGCAAATATTGAGGTTTTCGAAACCAGACTTGCAGAATTTCGTGAAAAAACCATGCCAGTACTTAATCACTACGATGAGTTAAAGATGTTGGTTAAGGTGCCAGCGATCGGGAGTCGTGATGAAGTATATGCCAATGTTATTGATCGGTTGGTTGAGTTTATTGAGACAAAGTATTGAGATAGGTTTATATTTATTTTTCTTCGACACGCTCAAGGCCGCTCGGCCGTGCTTATGGTCTCAGAAAAATAAATAATAAACCTCAACTACAGATGCATAACCCAAGCTTATGATTTTAGAAAAATAAATACTAAACCTACAATACAAATACGATCCCTAACCTTTTGGTTTCAGAAAAATAAATAATAGAACCTAGAGACACAGATCAAACATCTCGAGCTTAGAGCTGCGGAACAATAATCTATTTGGTTTATGATTATTGAGTCTTCTCGATAAAAACGGAACTAGCATTGTGAAGATGCTAGTTTTTGATGAAAGATTTGTGTGTGCGTATTTATTGATGAGACCATCAGCTTGGCCGAGCGGCCTTGAGCGTGTCGAAGAAATAAATACCACACACTTAATCGCGTTTTAGCATAACAGTGAAGGCTTCGGATGGAATATCAATCTTACCAAAACGCTTCATCCTGGCTTTACCACGCTTTTGCTTCTCAAGAAGCTTGGCTTTACGATCGCGATCACCAGTATGG
The DNA here is from genome assembly GCA_963545055.1 of Candidatus Nanosyncoccus nanoralicus. Taxonomy (GTDB): domain Bacteria; phylum Patescibacteriota; class Saccharimonadia; order Saccharimonadales; family Saccharimonadaceae; genus Nanosyncoccus; species Nanosyncoccus nanoralicus_A. The sequence goes on along the minus strand of CAUUHT010000004.1, from coordinate 3,388 downwards.
ATTTTGACCGTGACATCTTTACGGAAGGCGCCAATGGTTTCACGAGCGATAATGCGAGCACCAATGGCAGCCTGCAGGGCAACCTCAAAGTTCTGGCGAGGGATTACTTCTTTTAGCTTCTTGGTGATTGTGCGACCAATAGCATCTGCTTCGGAGCGGTGACACATCAGCGCCAAGGCATCCATGCGTTCGCCGCCAATGAGAAAATCGACACGAACCAAGTCTTCAGGACGATAGTCAGAAATTTCATAATTAAAGCTAGCGTAACCAGAAGTGAGGGACTTCAGCTGATCATAAAAATCAGTAAGTAAGTTAGCCATTGGGGCTTCAAAATTAATGACGGCGCGATCTTCAAGATAAGAAATGTTCTTCTGAAGACCACGTTTTTCAACAATCAGAGTCAAGACATTGCCAATCATGGAAACTGGTAAAATAATTTCACCCTTGACCCAAGGCTCACGAATCTCGGAGACATAACTGGTGTCAGGAAGGTTGGAGGCAGACTTAATTTCGAGTTCTTCGCCAGAATTTAGGCGGACTTGGTAGTTTGTAGAAGGATTAGTAACAACTAGATCAAGTTTAAACTCGCGCTCGAGACGCTCCTTAATAATATCCATGTGAAGAAGACCAAGAAAACCGATACGTAGACCGAAACCTAGAACAGGGCTATTTTCAGGTTCAAAACGAAGGGCAGAGTCACTAAGAGAGAGTTTCTCGATGGCCTCTTTAAGGTCCTTGTACTGATCATTTGAAACTGGGAAGAAACCAGCGTAGACAAAAGGAAGAACATTCTTATAACCTGGGAGTGGAGTTTTGGCGGGTTTTTTATAGAGAGTGACGGTGTCACCAACTTTTGCCTCACGAGTGGTTTTTAGGTTGGTCACAATATAGCCGACTTCACCTTCAGAAAGACTATCTTTTGGCTGCATACCTGGCTTTAAAACACCGACCTCGAGAGCGATACCATTAATTTTTGACGCCATCATGAAAATATTATCATTCTTTTTAATTTGGCCATTGAAGATACGGACATAGAGGACAACGCCGCGATAATCATCAAAATAGGAGTCGAAAATGAGGGCGCGAGTTTCATCGAGAGCAACGGTGGTTTCAAGATCAAGCGGGGCCTTTGGACTTGGAGCTTTATTAATGATAGCATCAAGTACTGCTTCGACATTGAGGCCAGTTTTGGCAGAAACTGGAATGATTTCCTCTTTTTTGCAGCCAAGTAGATTAATAATCTCATTTGAGACTTTCTCGACATCAGCAGCTGGAAGATCAATTTTATTGATCACAGGGATAATTGTCAGATCCTGCTCGAGAGCAAGATAGACATTGGCGAGAGTTTGAGCCTGAATACCCTGAGTGGCGTCAACCACAAGAATTGCCGATTCAACGGCCTGGAGTGAACGAGAAACCTCGTAAGAAAAGTCGACATGACCCGGAGTGTCGATTAGGTTCAATTCATAACCTTTGTAATGCATCTGGACTGGAGTGAGTTTAATCGTGATCCCCTTTTCACGTTCTAGTTCCATAGAATCAAGAAGCTGAGACTTCATCTGTCGCTTCTCAACCGTGGCAGTAATTTCCATCATGCGATCAGCAAGCGTGGATTTACCGTGGTCGATGTGAGCAATAATGCAGAAGTTACGAATATGGTCTGAATTCATGTGTTAATTATAACAGATATGGAGTAGAGATGGAATGAGCAGATTTTGGTATAATTTGAGAGTGAAGAAAATTCTAGCAGTTTCGGGTGGGATTGATTCGATGGTGCTACTCGATATGTTTTATAAGAGTGAACCTGGTAATATTTTGGTGGCACATTTTAATCATGGCACCAGAGAGTCGGCAGATCTTGACGAAGATTTTGTTAAGCGAAAATGTAAAGAATATGGAGTACCGTTTGAATCATCAAAGATGATGCTGGGTGAAGGTGTTTCAGAGGAAGAAGCTAGAGAAAAAAGATACGCTTTTTTATATCATGTGGCGAATAAATATCAAGGGGAAATTTGTACGGCACACCACCTTGATGATCTTTTAGAGTCAGTAGTAATCAACTTGATTCGAGGAACTTTTTGGCGGGGCTTGGCACCTTTTGGTAATAGCAAAATAAGGAGGCCACTTGTCGATCTTAAGATGAATAAGACTGATATTTTACGTTATGCGGGCGAGAATCACCTCTGTTTTCGACAGGACCCAACAAATTACCAGGATGACTATTTGCGCAACCGAGTCAGAGAATCCTTAAAAAGTTTGGAGAAAGAAAAGAAGGTGGCAGTATTAGAACTTGCCGAGAATCAGAAGATTTTACGCGAGGAGATTGAAAAAAATCTTGAAAACCTATTAGAAACAATAGTGATGAAAAATTCACAGGGTGAGATATTCTTTAGAAGAGATTGTTTTCAAAGAGAAGAATCCACCGTGAGTTCTGAAATTTTAAGGTCGATTTGTCTTAAGGTTCACATATCACTAACTAGACCTCAACTACTAAATTTCCTAGAGGCTATTAAAAATTACCAGCCTGGAAAAAAATTTAATTTACCAAAAGACAAGATGGCGACAATCAGTAGAGATTTCGTACGGCTTTAATGGTATAATATAGAGAAGAAATTATAAAAATAGGAAGGTCAAAAGATGTCAGGACACAGTAAATGGGCGACAACTAAACGCCAAAAAGCTATTGTCGATGCAAAACGCGGCGCAGCTTTTACGAAGATTGCAAACCAGATTGCGATTGCCGCAAGAAGTGGTGGCGACCCGACGATGAACCCTACGCTTGCGATGGTGCTTGAAAAAGCACGTAAGGCAAATATGCCTAAGGCGAATATTGAGCGTGCAATTGCAAGAGCAACCGATAAAAGCGCGGCGGCAATGATTGAGGAAACCTACGAGGCTTATGGGCCTGCTGGAATTGGGATCATCATTGAGGTGGCGACAGATAATAAGAATCGAACCATGCCAGAAGTACGCAATGCTCTATCTAAAAATGGTGGGCGCATGGCTGATCCTGGAAGCGTGATGTTTCAGTTTGCTAGAAAGGGCGTGATTGAAATTGCTGAAAAAGGTGAAGATGCTTTGATGACAGCACTCGATTGCGGCGCTGAAGATGCTAACGAAGGTGAGGAAGGTATCGAAGTCATTACAGAGGCGACTGATTTGATGAAAGTCAGACAGGCTTTAATTGATGCTGGCCTCTCGGTTGATAACGCAGAACTTCGCTACATTGCGAACACTTCAGTACCTGTGAGCGAGGATGATGCAGAAAAAGTTGATAAATTACTAAATGCAATTGATGACCTCGACGATGTAACAAACGTATTTACGAACGCCGAATAATCTGTTAAAATAGTTAGCGGAAGGGTGGCCGAGTGGTTGATGGCACTGG
>CAUUHT010000003.1:0-76285 GCA_963545055.1 Candidatus Nanosyncoccus nanoralicus | reverse complement strand
TGACTGTAGGCCATTTTTCCTCCTTTAATTGATATAGTCTTATCTTATGGTAGGGGGATTAATCTGTCAAGAGGTTTTCAGAGATTTTATAGAGGTGAAAATTTTAATGTTTTATTTGATAAAAATAATGGCAATACGAAGAATTAAGAATCCAATAAAACGAAGTAGAATGAGAAGAAAAATCAGCAGACAGAGAAGAACGGAAAAGCCAGCAAGGTTGGGTGCCCAGACTGGAGAAGAAAAATCATAGCGATAAAGAGAAGTTGGCGGAATATTTGCCGCGAGAGAGGTGGTGAGCTGATCGGTTGAGGGATAGCTATTGATAACTCCAGTCATACAGTTAAGGTAGCCAGGGCTATTCCAGGCCCAACCGTGAGCAATAGCCTGTGGCTTACAGATCTCCATTGCCTTGGCAAAAATATTGCCATTTGGATTATTATCGCCAGTTTGCTTTAATTGATTCTCTGCTTCAGCTAGAGCAGCAGTGGCCTTACGGTTATATTGATTTTCTAAATAAAAAGGACCCGTACCAAAAGTTAGGACATTACGCCCATTTTTTTCGATGAAATTAATGATGATGTGAGATTCGGTATATTGTTTTAAATTGGTTAGGGTAGTTTTAAGATTCTGATCAATTTCCTCTTGGGAGGTAATTTCTTTACCATCTGCAGTTTTTCCCTGATCTGCCTGAAGAACTTTATTTTTTAAATCATGCATTTTGAGGTGATCAAAACGTAAAAAGGTTGCGGTTAAAAAAAGTAGAGGGATGAGGGCTAGTAGGAGCTGCCAGGTCTTAATCTGCTTAAAAAGCTGGGAAAGACGACGTTTCTCCTCCTGATGTTCCTTCTTAATAAAACCACCCATAAACGTTTTAATTATAGCATAACAGAAAAGCTGGCGGAGAGGTCTAGGTTAGGCTATCACGGAACCACTGATCAGCGGGACCGGCGGACATAAGAATAACTAGGTAGTTATCCTGAAGAAGAGATTTTAGTTTTAATCTAAGTTGATCGTCAAGGTCGGCAGAGGTGGCGATCTCAGGATTTTTGAGAGTGGCAATAAAATCGGCTGGGGTGTAGATTTTTAGGTCGGGATTTTCGCGCGTGAGATAAGTTGGGAGCCAAAAAAGCTGATCGACACCAAGAAAAACGTCCTGATAAAGAGAGAAAACTTCGTGTTGGCGAGTATTTTGATGAGGCTGATAAACGACGACTACACCATTTTTACCAAGATTCTTAGACTCTTCCTTGGCGATCTCAACAGTGGCGCGAATCTCTTCCGGGTGATGTGCATAGTCAGAATAGAGTCCATCGGCGAGACGCTCAAAACGGCGGCCAACGCCTGGGAACTGATTGAGAATGTCGATAACTTGCTGATCAGAGACTTGATGAACGTTTGGCTGATTCTTCAAAATCTGTTTAATAGCGTAAAAGACTAGGTTTGCATCTTCGCGACGAGCAGAGCCGGCGAGAGTGAGGTGAGGATCTGTAGTTTCTAAAATCTGGAACGACTGAGATGAGAGCTGCGAAAGATCCGAAGGGGCGGTAGCCGGATTTGCAAAAATGAGAGATTGGCTCTGGTTTTCAAATTGCAGAAAAGCCTGATGATAATCAGATTCAGAAGGGTAGATATCTGGATGATCATATGAAACAAAAGTAATCAGAGAGAGCCAGGGCTGGTAGTGGAGAAAATTACGATCATACTCGTCGGCCTCGTAGATGAAATATTGATCGTTTTTTTGATAGGAGCCAGAAGGAGCAAAATTTAAAGTGGAGCCCACAATATAAGCGGCGAGAAGTTGAAGATTTTTGGCAGCCCAAATTAACATAGCCGTTGTAGTAGTTTTTCCGTGAGTACCTGCGACGGCAATCATTTTGAGATTGAGTTCTTTGACTAGAGTGGCGGTCAGCTCGTCGCGTTTAGAGATTTTAAGGCCGAGGGATTTAGCGAGCTGTAATTCGAGATGATCTTCGGGGAGGGCAGAAGTATGAACAAACCAATCGAGATGATACTTCTCGTGAACTTTTTGAAGATATTGGCCATCTTGCGCGCCAACAGCGAAGGGAATTTGTGCCTGATCGAGCTCATTTGAAATAGCCCCACGTTGTTGATCGGAGCCAAAAACTTGATAGCCAGCATTTTTTGCCATGAGAGCAAGCGGACCCATACCGGTACCAGAGATGCCAGAAATATAGATATTCATAGGTATATTATAATTGAAAATTGATTTTAACTAAAAATATTTCATCCGAAAATACTGGATGGTATTGATTAGTTCTAAAATATTTATTGAAGTATATATAATTAGTCACATCGTTGTTTTTTTCGGAAGAAATTGGGAGAACTTCAAATGTATGATCAGTTAAACTTTTGTCATTGCTTTTAATAAAAAAGCTAAGTGGCTCAACAGAACTGTCGGCTTCCCCAATAAAATCGTAGCCATACAATATGTATTTTTCTTTATTAAAAATAAAGGGGATTTTCCAGAAATTAGTTGCGATGTAGGTGAAGGCTGCTTGATCACTAATTATTTTTTTATTCTTACAATTTAGAAAACATGGCAGCACTTTATTGTTAAGAAAATTAATAGCAAGAAGATTATTATGAGACTTATCTTGTTCTGAAGTCATTGATGTCTTTCTAAATTTTTAAGATAAATTAGTTATCTAACTTTTTGCGGAAGAAGTTGGTGTCGTAGGTTGCCGCACCGTGGTCTCTGTAGAATTGCTGAGCAGCCTCGCGGCCTTGACCACAGGTGAACTCGAGATTTTTACAGCCTTTTTCCCTTGCCCAATCTTCGTAAGCATTAAATAAGAGATTTCCGATACCTTTGCCACGAGCTGATTGGTCTACGACAAAATCTTCAAGATAGGCATTTTTACCAATGCCGGCACCAAAAATTACAGAAACTGAGGCCATGCCAAGAATCTGCTCGGGGAGAACAGGGTGGTCTTGTTTAACATTGCTATCTTCCGCAGATTCAACTGCAAGAAGTAAGTCATGCCAAGGAGAAGAAATGAGTTGCTCGAACCATTCTTGCGGAATTTCACCCTTATCTTTGCCGCTACGTGAAAGTTGGATGAGTAATTGACGAATTCTGTCGGCGACTATTTTATTATATTCTGTAACTGCAATAATCTTGATCATATTTTTCCTTTACAATTAAGTAATAAAAACTAAGTTAACTAGAGAGAAGATTCAAGTGCTTGTAAATCAGTAGCAATTGCTAAAGCTTTTTGGTTGATCTTATCAGGATCGTCACCCCAAATAGTAATACGCACGAGTTCCTCGGTACCACTGGCACGAATATTGAGACTCCATCCGAGAGAGTTGAGTTCGGCAGTTTTCTGATTAATAAATTCTTCGGCAAGCGGCATATGATTACGGAAGGCCTGTTTAAGGGAAGGACTGACTGTTTGATTTTTGATTACCTGAGGAAGCTTTTGCAAGGAAGAACAGATAGAAGACAGGGAAACTTCTTGAGGAGCTTTTTGGATGGTTGATTCTTTACCTTGCTCCTGTTTTTTGGCTTCTTGCATAGCTTCATAATCTAGGATAAGTTGATCTTCATGCTGTCTTCTTCTTAATGTCTCGCTATAAATTTTGGAGATAACTAGGGCAGTGAGAACCCCATCACCCATGGATTCGCCTGGCAAAATAATATGCCCACTCTGTTCGCCACCGAGAAAAATCCCCTCCTCGCGCATTTTGGCGGAGACATTCTGATCGCCAACATCCGTCATAACAAGCTCGATACCAGTATTCTTAGACCAGTTCAAGAGACCCTTATTTGCCATAATAGTAATAGCAACCTTTGGTAGACTTAGGTAACTAGCAATGCAGGCAATCATATCGTCGCCGTCAATGATAGTGCCGTTCTTATCAACCATTAGGCAGCGATCGCCATCACCATCGAAAGCGGCGCCAAAATCTAGTTGTTTTTCCTTAACTAATTGAATGAGTGATTCAAGGTGAGTACTGCCACAGTTTTTGTTAATATTTTCACCATAGCTAGAGTCGTCATGAATAACTTCAACTTTGGCGCCAAAATATTCAAAAATCTCACGTGCCACAACACTTGTCGCGCCGTCAGCACAGTCGAGACCAATTTTTAATTCCGAAAAATCTGGTTTTTCACGCTGCGAAAGAGTGGATGGACCAAAACTTGAGAGATAATCTTTGAGATGGTCAAGATAAATATCCCTGGCTTGTTGATGAAGATCTTCGGCATATTCAACGGAACCAACATCGAAGCCAGTTTCATTTTCAAGAGCATTCTCGATAGCCTGAACACCAGCTTGACTTAATTTAACGCCATAAGGATATTTTTTAACAAAGGAAGAAAGATCTTTACCGCTTGTGGTTGTACCGGTACCTTTAAAACCGATACCGCCCGGCATAACTGCTTCAAGGCCACCAATGGAATCACCACGCTCAAAAATTTTAACACCATTATCGGAAGCAGGATTATGGGAGGCAGTGACGTCAATAGCGAGATCGTAGCCCATCTGATAAAAAGCATAATTAATAGCAGGAGTGGGAAGAACCCCGACATTGCCGTGATCAATACCAACGGTCTCAAGTGCTTCCTCAAAATAGCGGAGAATCCACTCTGTAGATTCTCTAGTGTCACCACCAAGCAGAACCTTCACTGGACGCTCCATACCGTCAGCGGTTTCACGAGCATTACCAAGATAACGAACAATGCCGAGGGTGATAGCCTGGATAAAACCAGGAGTGAAGGCATCTGCTTTCTGGCGGATTCCGTCTGTGCCGAAATATTTAATCTTACCCTTCATAATCTCCTTTCTATTGGTTTATCATAACACGATTTTAGCTGATGAGAACTAACTCAGCTTCGATGACCGAAACAATATCAAGAACGGTACTACCGCGGGATAGGTCGGAGACTGGGGCATTGAAACCTTGAAGAATTGGGCCAGCAGCAGTGAAATTACCAAATTGCTCCATGGCTTTATAGAGAATATTACCAGAATTGAGGTCTGGGACAATTAAGACATTGGCGTAACCAGCAACGGGGGAGTTTGGAGCCTTTTTCTCGCCGATACGGGGATTGATCGCGGCATCAAGCTGCATTTCTCCGTCAATATGAATTTCAGGATGAGTTTCCCTAACCTTTTCCACGACAGCTTGTGTAAGCGAAATAGTTTCATCTCTGCCACCAGAACCGAGAGTAGAGAAGCTTAGCATAGCAATACGGGGAGTGAGGAAATTATTTAATGCCGAATCAGTAGATTCATGTTTTAGGTATTTAAAATATTTAGCGGCAGTTTCGTGAGTTTGGAGAGTAATATCATAAAGCTGGTCGAAGTTCGGATGTTTACAAGCGGCAGCGTCACCAAGAATAAAAACAGATTGTCCGAGAGGGGTGGCTTTATTTTCTTTAGTAAAAATGAAGCTAGCGGAGAAAGTTGGCTTTTCAAGCTGGCGAGGGTTTTTAACGCCAATAATATCGCGGGCAGCGAGAATGACTTCTCGAGAGGTATAATCGATACCAGCAATCATAGCATCGGCAACACCGGCTTTAACGGCGGCACAGGCATGCTCAAGATTATCGGCACCGACAGCTTCAAAATCGGAAAATTTTTCTTTAGCGATCTTGATAGCTTCTTGAATATAAGGATTAGTAAACTCTGGGAAAACGATTCTGGCTTTTGACATTATTTAGCTCCTTCTTTTAATATACTAAAAAGAAATTCATCGTGAATCTGATTATTTTTAAAGAAGGAATTTTTAGCGATACCCTCTCTTATAAAACCATTTTTCTCTAAAACTCGTTGAGAAGCAATATTCTCGGCAAACGTGTATGCTGAAATACGAATAATGTCTAGTCGATTAAAAGAAAGTGGCAAGATTTGTCGAACGGCTTCGGTCATAATACCTCGTGAACAAAAATCTTTATCTAGATAATAACCTAGCTCAGAGTCTTTCTGTCGGATATCTTTCTTCTTAACAACTGATATATTACCAACTATTTTTCCGTCATTAAGAATAGCACGATAAATTCCAGTTTGTCCTTCACTCTGATTAGCCATTGCAATATATTCTTTGGCATCTTCAAGATGATATGGATTTGGAATAGTATCACTTAGATAGGTGCGGTCTATGTGGTTACAGATGTGGACTAATGCTTCATAATCTTGATCAGTCCATGAGCGAAGTTCAACTGACATTATTTCTCCTTTCAGGATGATTATAACATTGAAAATACCGTGTAGTGTTTTAATACGTTCAATGAATTCAAAAAATAAAACCATTTAAAGAATAGACAAATCAATTTACTTCAAATATAAAATTCTATTATGCTAAGATAATGTAAGGAAGCAAATAAAGATTTATAGAGAAATATTATGGAAATTCAGCAAAAAGAACTGATGAAAATTATTAAACATTACCGAATACACAATAAGGTAAGTTTCATAGGTTTTCATGCGGTTGAGCCAGATACAACTTGGTATTTTTTTCGCGCAGAGAATGATGATTTTTACATCCTGGAAGCATCAGATTATGTCGTATGGGTATGTGGTAATGGAGAACCGCCTAAGTATTTGCAAGCAGATTATTATGAGGATTTTTCCTACTCATTTAAGGTGAAGAGATGGCTAACAAGCCATAACGGCTTAGATAAAACAGATGAATCTGGTGATTATGAGGGTTACCTTTATTGGGCTAGTAATAGCGATCGTTGCGTAATGGCAAAAATTAAAGGTAAATTTTCAGATTATAAAATTATGAACCTTATCAATAAAATTCCACCACATAGTGAACTCGAGCTTGCAATTTTTGAAAAGAGACAAATATCTTGCGAATTTGTTTCGGGAGTGCCTCGTCCGGCAGATCAAGACATTAATATTTTGACAAAGAAGATTCAAGAATTAGTCCAAAAAGAGGTATTAGAACTAGCACAAAAAATTATTAATACTGACCAAAGGGATTTATCAGAGGAAGATTTGTCTAAATGTAATCATGATCTATTTCAGTATGCACAAATTTGGTCTGAAAATGATGGAGATAAATTTGAGGAAAATATTTTGGTAGAGTTAAATAACCAAAGTTGGTTAGCATTGTGTGAAAAAAGAGATTTTCCCTCGTTATTTGAAGAACGAAATGCTTTAGTCTTTCTTTTCAAAAGGTACTGGCATTTGATTAAAAAAATACCTGGACCAAAGTTTCTGCCAAGAAAAGTATTATCTTTATTACTACAAAAATTTGAATTAAGGTCTAGCGGCGAATTGTCTTTTAAGACAATGAAGGGATATGCAGAAGATTGTAAAATTTATTTATTTGAAGATGAATTAGAATGCAACTTTTACTTAATCTGTAGAAATATTGAACAAACTAATATAGACCAGGAAAAAACTTTACTTCAACAAGACTTCAATATTAATATTGCACAATTTTATCACTTAAAAAATGATCGTGAAAAATATTACTATGTCTGCGATGCATCAGAGATAGTGGTTGATCCTAATTCTAATAATGTCGATAATGATGAAAAATATTATTTTTCAGTAGCTAGAGAAGAATTTTAAAGAAGGAAGAGAAGCGGGGTTAGAAGATAAATATGAAGAGCATTGGGGAGCCCCGAGAAAAAGCAGAGAGTAAGAACAAAAGAAAGAGCAAGGACGCGTCCATAAATTGATACTTCTTCATGGCTCTTATTATGTAATTTATAAGTTAGAACGAATAAAATAACAACACAAATAATCATAATAACACCACAGACGCCTTGTTCATAGAGGATGGAAAGGTATTCGTTTTGGATAATTTCTTTGGGGCTGCCAAGTTCAGGAGATTCTTGATATAGTGTTAGGCCAGCAGCACCAAGACCGACACCAGCGAGCATACGCCTAAGTGAAGTTCGCCAGGAAGAGAGAGCGAGGCGGTTGAGATTTAGACGAATATTGGTTGATTCTTCAATATAGCTGGTGAACTGAGGGGCTTTTTGAACTGAGGCGGCAGCGTCGGTATTCAAGTCTGATAAATGTAGTTTATTGGATTCGTGAGTTTTGTGGGCCTCGTGGGTCTCGTGAGATTCATGAGATTTATTATTTTCATTGGTTTTATGAAACACTTTAGTAAGGTCAATACGCCCTAGGGAAAGCTGGCTGACGGAAGTAGAAACTCCATCAAAGAAAGTATGGCTGGTTGGACCGAGTTCGGTGAATAAACCCTGAGCCGATAATGTAAAGAAGAATGGCAAAAAAACTACTGCAGAAAAGATGAGTGGCTGGCGGAATAAAATCTCCCGTCTGCAAGATTTTTGTTTGATGAGTTTGACAATTTGATAGATAAATAAAACAAAAACGCTAACCCAGAACGAGAAAATAGCGCCGCGAGAAAGGGTAAGATAGAGGGTGGCGACTAGAAAGAGAGGAAGACCAAAACGAAGGAAGTGGCCAAGTCTTGAGGCTGGATAGGGGTCGGAATTTAGTTTGCTTAAGTGTTTTTTTGGTCTCTCAAGGAGATAAAAAAGACTGAGAAAAATTGGGGCAAGGAGGAGATTTGCCATAAACTGCGACTCGATGGCAAAACCATTTGGATGAGGAAACCCAAAGACTGTTGATATGCAGCCTTTACACAAAAGAGTAGCTTCGCGAGGGATACCAGCGATATCCAAGATTGATTGAAGCCAGCAAAAAACTGAAGCAAGAATGCCGGCAATAAGAAGATTTTTGTTGAAACTTTTCCCTATTTGAGTTTTATATTGTGAAATATTTTGAAGAATTGTCAATAGGGAAAGGCAGATACACCAGATGACGCCAGAGGTAAGAATGGCGCGCAAAAAATTAGGCGAGCCAATACTATTAACAGTGACAAAGAATGGATACGCTAATATAAAAAGACGAAGAAAATGAGGATAGAGTTTATCTGTTTTATGACGAGAGGAGGGACCAGATGTCTTATTAACGAGAGATTTGGTTTTAATGACGATTCTAAGGGAATAAATATAGAGGCGAAAATTTTCAGGGAGAGAGAGGATGGCAAAAATTAGGAGCCAGAGTAGCGGAATGGATAATTCAAAATTGGTGGTAGATGTAGAAAAAATCGGAATTACGGGGTGGTAAGAAAAAAATAAACAGAAAGGTAAACAGAGAAGCATGACTTTCTGGATTTTGGAAAGAGAAGAGGTGGTGGAATCTAAGGATTTTGAATTGGTTTTATTGGTAGATTTTTTCGTCATCAAGATTACCTTTCTTGATTAGTATGTTCTTGCTGAAATTGTACTTCTGTCGCCGAGATGGTCTGTGCGAGATAAGCTTCTAATTGTTCCTTAAAATGGAGGTTTGAGAATTTTTCAGCAGTTTTAGAAATTTCCAGAGGTGAAAGGAGGGAAGAATGGGATGTTTGATTTTCTTGTGAGGCTTTTTGGGGAGCTATCTTACTATCAGTAGATATCTGAGAGAGTTGATCAAACTTTTTTATCGCAGAAACAAGGGAATTGACGGTTTGCGACTCAAAAAAGAGGCCATTTTTACCGTCTTTTATGTAGTCTTTGGCGCCACCTTTATTAAAGGCAATAACTGGACAGCCCGCGGCGAGAGCCTCAACTGGGGCGATACCAAAGGGCTCTTCTGATGGAAAAATGAAGGCTTTGGCATTTTTCAAATATTCTTTAAGTTCTGATTGCGGAAGAGTAGAATGAAGCGTGATTAATTCGGGATGAGCTTTGCTAAGCTGAAGCAGTTTTTGATGTTCAGGACCATCACCGATTAAAACCAGTGGTTGTTTTGACTCGATGCAGGCATGAATTGCGAGATCAAGCCGCTTCCAGCCAACTTGTCGTGAAAAGTTAATGAAATACTGACCATTGTTTGGTGAGTTTTCCACAAGTTCAATTTGATTTTTATTTGAATTTGTGTTGTGATAAATATTTTGTTCAATTTGACTTTTTGTAGTTTTTATTGTTTCGTGTGGTTTTTGGTTTATTTGACTTTTTCCATTTTTATGTTTTTCTATTATTTGACAATTCCCTTGTCTGATGTTTTTATATTCTGCTACCTCTGAGAAATTCTCTGTATTGACCGGAGGAAAAATAATTTCTGCTTCCCTTTTATAATATTTTTTAATTTCAGATTTAGCAAAATCAGAAATTGTAATATAAAAATCTGGACGTGCGGCTGCTTCAAGGTCATTTTTTCTGAGTCTTGGTAGAAGTAATTTAAAAATGGGACGAACGATAATATTTAGCGGACCAAAGCCTGGATCTTTTTGATATTCCCTACTCTTTCCCCAGTAATATTGTGTGGGGACATGACAGTAACAGAAATGAGCGCCTGGACGAGTTTTAACAAATTTAGCATCACAACCCGAGACAGAGATGACAAGATCATAGCGCGTGAGGTCGAGGTTTTTAAAATAAGACTGGCGAAGCGGAGCGATAAAACGCCTGGTGAAGGCTGGTAGAAAATTTAGCCAACCAGTTTTAACTTCGGCATCTTTAAACCAGTCAATCTTCTTGGGGCGGTATTGAGAAGTATAGATAGGGGCGTGAGGAAATAAATGATGAATTTCACGGAGAACCTGTTCAGCACCACCAACAACAGTGAGCCAATCGCAGACAAGAGCAACTTTTGGATTACGATCTTTGAATTGATGAGCAAAATCATGATGGGATTCTTTAGGACTACGACTAGAGGACGCTGACATTATTTGGCGCCTTTACGAATTAGAACCGCTTTAATGGTACGTAAAATGATCTGAAGGTCAAAGAGAACAGACCAGTTTTGGATGTAATAGAGATCAAGAGCGCGACGTTCGTCGAAACTAATCGAGCGACGTCCGGAGACCTGCGCGAGACCGGTGAGGCCAGATTTGACGGTTAGAAGGAGTGAACGATCGCCATAATTTCTGAGCTCGCCGGGGACAAGTGCACGAGGACCAACAAGAGAAATATCACCCTTTACTACATTGATGAGTTGGGGCAATTCATCAAGTGAGGTGGCGCGAATAAATCTGCCGATTTTTGTAATACGAGGATCATGTTCAAGAAAATCACCATTATCACGGTACTCTTTGCTAAGCCTTTCTGCGTCTTTGATCTTCCCTTCTTGTTCCATTTTGTGGAAGGCAGCCTCCGGACTCATACCACAATAATTAATTTTCATACTACGAAACTTATGGATTTTTACTTTTTGATTGAAACGGCTAAGTCGAATTTCAGAATAAATAGCATGGGCGCTCGGGGTGGATATTTTAATTAGAAGCCAAATAATAAGCATGACTGGTGAAGCGAGGAGAAGAAGAAGGGTGCCTAGAATAAGATCCATGAGACGCTTAGCAACCTTAGCGCTACCAACTAGCGGAGTTGCTTTAACCATAATCACTGGAGTACTACCGATGAGTTCCAGTTCCCCCATGGAAGTTGAGAGGGTAGTTTCAGATGGAGTAAAGTAATAGTGGAGGTGATGATTAATAGACTGACGATAGACATATTCGGTTTGCTTCTCATCGGTTTGAAAAATTACATCTGCTTCACATTTCTTAAGAGCCTCTTTTAGCGAGGAGTATTGAAGCTTTTTACGATATTCTTTGGGGATAAATTGATTCCCTGCTACAACACCAACCACACGATAACCTTCTTCAGGATAATCAAGCATTTGTGAAATTAGACGAGAAGTTGCCTTGGTATTGCCGATAATAATAGCACGAAGCGAACCAATGCGCTGCTGTAAAATAATTCGACGGATGACCTTGAGAAAGAAACGGACAATGGTGAGCGAAAAGAAACAGATAACCATTGCATAAAAAGCAATGAGACGAACTGGAAATAAGTCTCCTTCAAGGAAGAAATCAAAGCTGATTAAAAACATGACACCGATAACAGAGGCGGTGAGGAGGCGCGAAGTTTCATGCCAATGAGAACGCCCTAGGAAGATTTTTTTATTATAGAGGCCGAGAATCGCTAAAATGATTAGCCAGACTGGTACCATGACGGCAACCGAAAAGGTAAATTTGAGCGGATCGGAGACGAAGTAGTATGGACGACTGTCAATTTTTGTACGAATTAAATAGGCGAACAGAAAAGAGGCAATGATTGCCAAAGAATCACCAAGCATCAGACAGAAACGGAAAAATACAACACTAGAATCTTTTTTCATTTACAGTTATTTTACTCTAGAAAGAACAAAAGGTACAGGGTCTAAGACATAAGAAGAATATAAAAATTATTCGACAGTAACTGATTTAGCAAGATTGCGAGGCTGATCAACATTATTACCCTTAGCGACAGCCATATGATAGGCAAAAAGTTGATTTAATAGATTAAAGAGAATAGGAGTGAGAATGGTGAAGTTTGTATCAATTTTAATTATCGACTCCACCGGTAAATCAAAATCGGTATCCGTAAAGACGACAACATGGCCGCCGCGAGCTAAAACTTCTTGAATGCCGGAGAGAGACTTTTGAAAGAGGAAGCCGGATTGCAAAATAACAACCTCAAAGAAGCGGTCGTCGATGAGAGCGATGGGGCCGTGCTTGAGTTCACCGGTAGGATAAGCGTTTGCATCGATATACGAAATTTCTTTTAGTTTTAAAGCCCCTTCGAGAGCGATGGGATAATTGACGTCACGACCAAGATAAATGGCATGTTGATAGTCTTTATATTGGTGCGCGAGATTAGACAGTAAAGGATTGACTGACTGCAGTATTTTGGCAATTTCATCAGGGAGTTGGGCGATTTCTTCAATAATAGGCGCAAGGAGACGTGAATTTACACCTTTTGCTTCAGCAATGGTTAGGCCAAACATCAAAAGAGCGGTAACCTGCGAAGTGAAGGCCTTGGTGCTGGCGACAGAAATTTCAGGACCAGCATGAACATAGGTGCCACCATCTACCTCGCGAGCAATCGTGGAACCAATAGCATTAACAATACCAATGGTTTTAATTCCCTGTCCCTTGATTTCACGAAGACAAGCTAAGGTATCCGCAGTTTCGCCGGATTGGGAAATGATCAGCGCAACCGAATGGTCTGGTATATAAGCATGACGATAACGATACTCTGAAGCAATGACTGGCTCGATTGTAACATCTGGCAAAAACTGCTCAAGAAGATATGCAGCAGTTTGAGCAGCATAATAGGCAGTACCACAACCGACCATGATTAAATGATGGATGGATTTGAGTTCTTTAGGTGTAAGGCCGGGGCCACCAAGATGAACGAGATGCTCTGACTGATTGATACGACCTCTTAAAGTTTCTTTGAGACTGGTTGGCTGCTCCATAATTTCCTTGAGGAGAAAATGATCATAACCACCTTTTTGAATAGCGGAAAGATCGGTGAGAATTTCTTCGACCTGAGCGGAAACTGGCTGCAGGTCAAGTGTCTTAACCTCAATATGGTCTTTTGAAACAAGAGCAATTTCGCCATCATTGAGGTAGATAGCTTTTTTGGTGTGGCCAACAAGGGCGGAGGCGTCAGAGGCGATAAGGGTTTCCTGATCGCCAACACCAATAACAAGAGGAGAACCGGAACGAGCGACCACAAGATGTTTAGGATCAAGCACACTTAAGACTGCAATGCCGAAAGTACCTTTAACTAGTTTGAGAGCCTGAGTGACGGCGTCTTCAAGACTAATACTACCTGCTTGATAAAAGCTATCAATAAGAGCGGCTAGAACCTCTGTGTCAGTATCTGACTGAAATTTATGAGAGGTAAGCTGCTTTTTAAGATCTTGGTAATTCTCAATAATACCGTTATGGACAAGAAAAATTGAACCAGCTTGATGAGGATGGGCGTTATTTTCAGTGGGATTACCATGCGTAGCCCAACGAGTATGACCAATGCCGAGATGATCGGAGGTACGATGGTTTTTAATTTTTTCCTCAAGATTTTTGATTTTACCAACAGCACGAAGCAAGGTGGGTTGTTTCTCTTGATTTAAAGTAACAATACCAGCCGAGTCGTAGCCGCGATATTCAAGTCGTTTTAAGCCTTGAAGTAAAAACTCCTGTGCATCTTTTTCTCCGACATAACCAACAATTCCACACATAAGTGAACCTCCTTAATGAGGGTATTATAGCACTACGTTTAAAATTCTAGGAAATGTTTTTATTTTTAAGGATGAGTGCTGCAAGATCAAGAGCATTTTTAATTGCTACATCCATATCCCAATAACGATAAGCGCCAAGACGGCCACCAAGAATAACGTTTGGATAGCGGTCTTTTAGAAGTTCTAGATATTTTTGATAAAGCACCTCCGATTCGGTATGATTAACTGGATAATAAGCTTCTTTCCCTATCTCATAGTTGGCTGGATACTCCTTACAGAGATAGCTTTTTTTGGAAGCTAGAACTTCGGGTTGATGAATTTGATAATATTTATAATCGTGTGTCCTAGTGTATGGAATATTTTTATCTGCTTCATTGATGACGGCGCAACCAAGAGATTCTTCGGTCCATTCTGTCTCAAAGCGAAGACTACGATACGGTAAAATACCAAGCTCATAATTTAGAAGTTCATCGACTGGGCCGGTATAGATGGTTGTTAGTGTCTTAAGATCTGCTGGGATGTCTTTAAAGCTTGTGCTTAGGCGAACCTCAATGTTTTCTGATTGGAGCATATTTTCAACGATCTTAGTATAGCCAGCTTTTGGAATACCTTGATATTTAGCAGAAGTAAAATATCGATTATCATGGTCAAAGCGGACTGGGATGCGCCTCAAGATTTCGGCACTGAGATTTTTGGCATCGGTGCCCCATTGTTTTTCAGTGTAATTTTTGATGAAGGCTTGATAAAGTGATTCACCAATTAAAGTGATTCCCTTTTCTTCAAGATTCTGAGGCTCGTTGATATGATATTTTTTAATATCTTTTTTGATTTCTTCAGTAATAAAAGCCTTTGCCTCTTTGGTGGTGAAGTTTTTACCATACAAGAGGTTGATAGTATTAAGGTTAATTGGCATTGGGTAAAGATTGCCATTGTGGCGAGTTGAAACGGTATGGATGTAGTTATTAAATTCGGCAAATTTAGTAATATAGCCCCAGACTTCGTCACTTTCGGTATGAAAAATATGTGAACCGTACTGATGAATTTCAATCCCAGTTGCTTGATCCTTGTAAGAATAGGCGTTGCCAGCAAGATGAGGACGACGATCAATAACTAGAACTTTCTTCCCGGCAGCAGCGAGTCGCTCAGCAGCAGTGGCGCCAAAGAAGCCCGCCCCAACGATTAGATAGTCGTAATTAATAAGATTCCTTTCTAGCTAAACAACTTGAGATAGGCGTCAGCGACAACTTCAGGATCACCTTCTTCAATAATTTTACCTTGGTCGATGAGGATGGCACGATCACAAAACTCGCGAACATTTTCCATAGAGTGAGTAACAAGAATGACGGTTTGACTTTTATCAAGAGAGGCAAAGTACTGATTACATTTTTCTTGAAAAGCGGCGTCACCGACAGCCAGAATTTCATCGAGAATGAGAATATCGCCGCGGGCACGAATAGCAATGGAAAAGGCGAGACGGACCTGCATACCCGAAGAATAGTTTTTGAGTTTTTGGTCCATGAAGGGAGCCAACTCGGCAAATTGAACAATGTCATCAAACATTTGGTCCATTTCTTCATTGGAAAAACCAAGCATGGCACCATTCATATAGACATTTTCGCGACCAGTAAGTTCTGGGTTAAAGCCAACGCCAAGCTCAATAAAAGGAACAAGAGAACCATGGACTGTAATAGAGCCAGAGTCGGGGGTATAGATCTGGGCAAGGATCTTTAGAAGAGTAGATTTGCCAGAGCCATTACGACCAACAATACCAAGAAACTCACCTTTTTTCACGGTAAAGCTAATATCTTTTAAGACTTCCTGCTTGGTGTAACCTTTTATACCTTTAAGGCGATTAAAGATGGCTTGTTTTAAACCCCAAGAACGCTCAGTAGGAAGCTTGAAGCTCTTTGAGAGATGATCAACAATGATTATGTCCTGAGATCCTTCAACCAGTTTCTCAGACGAGGATTTCTTAGAGGCAGAAGCCTTATTTGATTTCTTAAGCTCTTTTTGATTCTGTTTAGACATTAGGCCTCCTCCGCAAAATATTTCGATCTCTTTCTAAAATAAATACCACCCAAAATAATAACTATAGAAACCAGACCGAGCGGGATAAGATAAAGGAGGCGATTTTCGAGATAATTCCAGGTGGTGATAGTTTGATCGGTGATAAGGAAGTAGCGCACATCTTGAATGACTTGGGCAATTGGATTTAAGAGAAAGATTTTAGCGGCAAGCGGACTGGCGCTGGCGACCATGGTGATAGGATAAATGACTGGAACGGCGTAAAAAAGGGCCTGCATAAAAACCTCCCAGATGGAGGAAATGTCACGATATTTAACATTGATGGCGCCAAGGAAGAAAGAAATACCAAGAGAAAGAAGGTAGAGTTCAAGAATAATGAATGGCACTAAGAGCCAACCAAGATTTGGGGTCACACCATTGATAATTGCAAAAATGATAACGACACCTAAATTAATTAGGAAGTTGATTAGGGCGGTGACAGTGGCGGAAACGACAATGATCCATTTTGGAAAGCTGATTTTACGCAAGAGATCACCACGAGCAACGATGGCTTGAATTCCCTGATTCGTACATTCGGAGAAGAAGCTCCAGAGAACGGTGCCGGCTAGGAGATAGACTGGGTAATGCGGGATGTCGCTGCCCATTTTAAGGATTTTTGCGAAAACTACATAGAGGATAGCAAAAAGCATCATGGGACGTAAGACTGCCCAAAGATACCCAAGTAGAGACCCTTGATAGCGCAGTTTAAAATCAGTTTTGACGAGCTCTTTTAAAAGAATACGGTTTTTTCGACTACCAAGGTTAGGGATTTTCATATCTTAAATTATATCATAGAGAAGTTGGACAAAAAATATTTTCATAATGGTACAATAGGCGTATGAAGACACCCCTCATATCGATTATTATTCCGATCTACAATACGGGAGACAAGGCAGTAAAGTTACTGGATCGACTAGTAAAGGATCGTTATGAAAGTTTGGAGATTATCTGCGTAGATGACGGCTCAAAAGATGATAGCTTTTCCCTGTTATCGGAGTTTTGCCGTCAACAAAAATTGACTAATTCTAAGAAAAAAATTGTACTGATTCAGCAAGAAAATGCTGGGCCTGCCGCCGCAAGAAACACAGCTTTAAAGAAGATGCACGGGGAGCTGGTAGCATTTATTGATTCTGACGACACTGTATCTAAAAACTATTTAAGCGAAATGAGTAAGCTTTTAACTAATAAGGGCGTGGCGGTAGTTACTGCAGGTTTTTTATATAAGAGAATTCATCAAAAGACAGAAAAAGAAATGTTCACAAACCAAATAAAGGAACGTGAAGCGAATGAAGATTATAAGACCTATATTTTGAAGAATTTGGCCTCGGACGGAAGATTATATGCCTCCGTGAATAAAATGTTTCGAGCTGAAATTATTAAAAAATACAACTTAGAATTTCCGCTTGGATGGGACTTCGCGGAAGACACAAATTTTGTTTTACATTATTTGGAATGTGCCAGACTTGAAGGACTGATGGATTTAAAGTTTTTAGCAAAACCATATTATATCTATCATTATGGAACCGAGACTAGTACCGTAGCAAGTTCTTCCCTACCTTGGAAGAATTGGCAAAGAAGTTTTAACTATCTGAAAACGTGGGTGGGAGACAATCCAACTAAAGATCAGAAATACTGGCTACTTAGGGTAATGATACGCTGGCGTATTTCGCATGCCTTAGCAGTGGCAAGAAGTAACCAAGCGATGGTGAAAAAATGGAAATATCTGAATCCATTGATCCTACCCTTTGCAAGTTTGGCGGCAAAGATTCGAAAATAAGTTTAGCTTAAATCATGAATTTAAAAATATCGAACCCCAAGTTCGATATTTTTACCTTTAACTAAAATTAATTTTGGTGGTTAAGGAAGTTGATCGTATCACGCATGGCGTCAGCGACCGTGAGTTCGATTTGCCAGTCAAGTTCTCGCTTGGCTTTGCTTGGATCAGCAAAGATTTCGGCAAGATCACCTGGGCGACGATCAGAGATGCGGTGGGGGAGTGGTTTGCCACTAGCATCTTCGAAGGCTTTGATAATCTCAAGAACAGAAGAACCCTTACCAGAGCCTAGATTATAAACTTTGGCACCCGGAGTGTCTGTAGCCTTCAAGGCAGCGAGGTGGCCCTTGGCGAGATCTACTACATGGATATAATCACGAATACAGGTACCATCTGGGGTATTATAATCGTCACCATATATCTGAAGCTCTTTAATTTTACCCTCAGCAACGCGCATAACGACAGGCATAAGATTGTTGGGAATACCGTTTGGATCCTCACCGAGGAGACCAGAGATATGAGCGCCAACTGGGTTAAAATATCTTAGAATCACAACTGAAAGTTCAGGACGGGAAGTAGCCTCGGACTCAAGGATTTTTTCTATGACATGCTTGGTTTCTCCATAAGGATTAGTGATACCAACACCAGTAGTCATTGACTCATCGAGTTTACCAGAGTTGATATTACCATAGACGGTGGCGGAAGAGGAGAAAATAATTCGATTAACCTTAAATTCAGCCATACACTTCAAGAGATTGAGAGTGCCGGTAACATTATTTTCATAGTAACGAAGAGGCTGCTCGATAGATTCAGCGACGGCTTTTAGGCCAGCAAAGTGAATGACCGCATCAAAATGGGTGGAGGCAAAAAGTTCACGCATTTTTTGATAATCGAGTAGGTCAATCTTTTGAAAGACTGGGGTTTGGCCGGTAATTTGATTAATTTTATCAAGAACAGTAATCTTACTATTAAAAAGGTTGTCGAGGATTTCGACTTGATGTCCTTGATTCTGCAGTTCGACAACAGTGTGGGAGCCGATATAACCGGTACCACCGGTGACGAGAATTTTCATGTTAACTCCTTTTTTGGTGATTTTAAACTATATTATACCTGTTTTAGGGTGATTTTGCGAAATATGCGATAAAGAAAGCCCTTTGGCGTGGAGAGTAAGACTGAATAGAGACGAAGTTTTTGAGTAAGATAGGGATTTTTTTGATTAATCATAAGAGCGTGAAGGGCTTTCTCGCGATATTCTTGATAGTATTTTTGGTCAATATGGCCTGTAATTGTATTATCAATGTAGGCAAAATAGGCCAAAATAAGGGCAACATTGCAAATAAGCTTAAATTCAGGAGTTCGGAGATAGATTTTTGCTTCTTTCGCCATCTGCTCTTTGGCACGAAGACGAGTCAGAGTCTTTTCGGTGGAAGTAAAGTTTTTAGTAATATAAGAGTTTCTACGTTGATAAAAATAGAGTTCTTCTTCTAAATATTGAATATTTTTTGCAGCAAAAAATAGTTTATAAGTAGTAAGGTTGTCTTCATGAATCTGCCCAGCAGAATAGAGGATGTGGTTATCCGTAAATAAGTTTTTACGATACATTTTATTCCAAATTAGGATATCAAGGTCTTGCTGTTTGATAAGAAAATCTTGGGTAGCTTGCATACCGGAAGAGATTTTTGGAGTGGGAATGTGGTGAAAACTATGAGTCTGATAGACTTCTTGATAACCACAAACTGTGATATCAATTTCGGGATTTTGGAGAAGTGGAGTAATGAGTTTTTCGAGATAATCTTTAGTAATGAGGTCGTCACTGTCAATATAGCAAAGATATTGACCGCGAGACATTTTAAGCCCCTGATTACGAGCAACGGAGATACCAGAATTTTGCTGAGTGTGTGATCTAATACGTGGATCTAAAGAATATTTAGAAATAACTTCTGGAGTGCGGTCAGTAGAGCCATCATCAATAATGACGATTTCAAAATCAGAGAAGGTTTGATTTAAAATGGAATCGAGACAAGGAGCAAGATATTTTTCAACATTGTAAGCTGGGACAATGACAGAGACTGTAGGGTGTTTAGACATGATCTTTCCCTTCTATGATTGGAATTAGTTGCTCTTTAACAGTTTTCGCAAAATCAAATTCATGGAGATATTTTATTCTGGAAGCCTTAGCGAATTCTTGGGTAAGTGCAGGGTTTTGTAAAAGTTTATCAATAGCCTTAGCAAGAGAGTGCTGATCTTTTGCCGGAACAAGAAGTCCATTAAAAGAATCTTGTACAACCTCTGGATTACCGTCGATATTAGTTGCGATGATTGCTTTTTGTAACATGGTAGCGTCAATAAGGGCGAGACTGAGTCCTTCAATATATGATGGCAAAACAAAAATTTCAGCAGAGGCGACCTTAGCTAGGGGCTGATCGGAGAACCCATGATAAATAATCTGCGAGGTTTGATGCTGTTTACAATAATCAGCAAGAGGACCGGCACCATAAATATGTAGAGTAGCATCTTGATGATTTGATGAAATTTCCTGAAAGGCAGCAATTAACTCCTTAATTCCCTTGTAATCTTCAAGGCGACCCAGATAAATGAGGGATTTTGGAGTAACCGGAAGAGCTTGGTATTCAGAAAAAGTATCGATGGCGCCATTCTTAATAGTGATTAGATTTTGAAAAGGTGGCAGCGATGTTTTTTTAATGAGCTTTTCAAAAAACTGACGTTCGTAATCCGAAATGAAGATAATACGATCTACTATTCTTGCAACTTTTAAAATGTGCTTACCGATAAGATTCTTATACTTCTGCTCAACATTTTGAAGAACCCAACTGCGAAAATCCATGTGGTCGATCCAGAGAGTTTGGATGCCTAGTTTTTTGGCTGCGAGTGTGGCAGCGAGAAAATCATCGCGAGACTCAATGATAACAGTTGTGGGTTTTAGTTTTTTAAACTGGTGACGATACCAAAAATAAAGATAAAGTTGCCAAAGAAAATAGAATGGAACTAGAAGATTTTTTAGGCCACTCCAGTTTTGGAACTTAAGGAAGGGGGCTCGCTGACAAGAAATCTTGGACTGTTTGCTGCTCTTTAAGAGTTTTTCCGAAGAACTAAAAATAATCGGGTGATAAGAATGAGCTGACAGAAGACTAGAAAGAGTTAGTTGATAGGTTTCTCCGCCTCCGTAAAATTGAGGAAAGGTATTACGGATAATCACAACTTTTGCACTCGAGGATGACTTTTTGGCGTCTTTTCTCATGGCTTAATTATAACATTAGATACACTATGCTATAATACAAGCTAATATGAAGAGGTATGATTTAACGGTGGCAGTCACTGCGCACAACGAAGGGTTGGTGGCGCATAAAACGATGAGAAGTATTCTTGAGGCAACCAAGAGGCTTGAAGAAAAAAAGGTTAGTTATGAAATTTTAATTCATATCGATAATGGCGACCAGATCACCAAGGATTATTTTAAGCGATATGCAAAGATGCCAAATGTAGTAATTTATGAAAATAACTTTGGCGACCCTGGACCATCTCGTAATTTCCTAGCACAAAAAGCTAGTGGTGAATATTTGACCTTCCTAGATGGCGACGATCTAATTTCAGATAACTGGCTGGTCGTGGCCTACGGAGCATTAATTGGCGCAACTGAAGAAGTAATCGTACATCCGGAAGGAATTTTAACCTTCGGTACTGAAGTAAACAATGTCTTGACTATTCAAACAGAAACCTTGCCGCGTGAGAAAGATACAATTGTACTGCTAGGAGAAAACCGTTGGTGCGCAATCCTAATGGCAAAGACTTCTACTCTTTTAAAGTTCCCTTATCAGCACCTGACTGGAGGCTATTCTCATGAGGATTATGTCTTTAATGTCGAAACAACAAATGCTGGAATTAAGCATATAATTGCGAAAGAAACAATTCTATTTTACCGTAGATCAAGTAACTCAAGACTTTCTTCCAGTAATAATATGAATCAAATTATTCCGTATATGGGGTTTTTTGATTTTGCAAAAGTACGTGAATTTCGTGCAGATTCACATGCTGACGTACCAGTTGAAGTCTCTTTAAAGAGAAAAGGCTATAAATTATATAAAAAAATTCGAGACAATAATTTCTTAAACTACTTTATTACGCCACCAGCAAAATTAACCCTAAAGGTTTTAAATAAATTTAATCAAAAAAATAAGCTTGGAAGAATTCCGGAATTTGTAGTGAGAGAATGGGCAAAAATCAATCCACTTGAAACTCAACTTTATCCATACCCATTTATTTTGAAACGCACCCAGATTTATGATCCAAGTGACTTATCAATGATTGGAGAAACTTATTTAAAGATTGCACAGTCGGTTACACATACGCCTGATTATATTTTCATGGTGCCTTGGGTGGTACGAGGGGGTGCGGATAAGGTAATGCTAAATATGATGAAAGCCATAGAGGAAATTCATCCGGGTTCTAAATTTACAGTGATTACAACTTTGCCAAATAAAAATGTCTGGGCAAAAATGTTACCAAAAAATACTGATTTAATTGAATTTGGCAAATTGGCGGAGGGGCTCCCACCTTATGAAAAAGATGAGTTGTTATCAAGAATAATTACGCAACTTAAATGTAAGAGACTACACATTATTAACTCAGAATATGCGTACGCCTGGGCATATAAGCATCAGGAACTCATCAAAAATCATTATGAATTGACTGTCTCAGTATTTGCCTCTTGCTTCATTCCAGAAAGTAACTTTACTTGTCGCTTCTCTTTTGATGATCCATTCATTTTTGATATCTATCCAGTAGTAAAGAAAATTTTCACAGACAATCAAACTTTTGTTGAAGAATCGGTCGAGAAGAACGCACTGG
The DNA here is from genome assembly GCA_963545055.1 of Candidatus Nanosyncoccus nanoralicus. Classification (GTDB taxonomy): domain Bacteria; phylum Patescibacteriota; class Saccharimonadia; order Saccharimonadales; family Saccharimonadaceae; genus Nanosyncoccus; species Nanosyncoccus nanoralicus_A. Next base: position 53,569 of record CAUUHT010000003.1, on the reverse strand, counting down.
ACGAGAAGCTATTTAAAGTCCAATATCAGCCAATCATGGATGAAGTAAAACCAGTTCATCATGCTGAAGCTAACAAAAAAGTGAAGGTACTTTGGGCGAGTCGAGTGACAAGAGAAAAAATGCCGGATATGATCAAGCTAATCGCAAATAAGTTGGACTCAAAGGAGTTTCAGATTGACGTATTTGGGGCGTTTTCGGATGATGTAGATAAAAACTTCTTTGCTGGAGTCCCGGTAATTAATTATCGAGGGGCATTTGATGGATTTTCAAGCTTACCAACTGAGAATTATGACATTTTGCTTTACACAAGCGTGGGTGATGGTGTACCGAATATTCTACTTGAGGCGACTGCGGCAGGATTACCAATTCTGGCCAGTAACGACGGTGGTGTACATGAATTTATTCAGGATGGAAAGACTGGCTCCCTAGTCAAAGAAATTAGAGATGTTGATGGCTATGTAAAGAAGCTGAAAGATTTTAGAAAGAACCCGAAAAAATACGAAGAGTATGTGGAGGAGGCGCAGAAATTACTTGAGGAGAGACATAGCTGGAAGGCGTTTATTAAGAAGATGAAGGAAGACTTCTAAAAAATAACGAGGTGGAGTAAGGAAAAATAAGATGAAAGAGTTAAAGATAAAGATAAAAGATTTTCTAACAAGCCACGGTGATAAAATTAAAGAATTTTTAAAAATATTTACAGTGGTCTTTGCTCTCAATCTCTTCCTACTGTCTTTTGTAAACCTAATTACCAACGGCACAGAAACCGATGTGTTTTACGGAGGTGACACACCACGAGTATTACAAGATATGACCATGCAGGAGGGGCTACATTATCGAACTTCAGTGCATCCTTTATTTGTGATTTTAACGCAGCCATTTGTGCGAATACTTGGACGTTTTACTGGGGTAATTGTGGCAGCAGTCATTTTCGAAGCCGCAGTTGGAGCGTTAAGTGCAACTTTATTTTATCGATTAATGCAAAAACTTGGGGCTAGTAAAAAAACAGGTTTACTAGCAACCGTAATTTTAGTACTGTCATTTACACAAGTGTCATTCAATTCAATCTTTGAAACCTATGTATTTTCACAGTTTGGATTAATGGTAATGTGGGTCATTGCGGCTGGTCTAATCAATAAGAAATTAGAATTAAAGGATTATGCGCTGCTAGTTATCGCAGGAATTTTTAGCTTAGCGTTTACACTAACGAATATTGTACAATTCTTAATTTTACTTAGTATAATTATCTTCTTAAACAAGAACGTAAAGTGCAAATTTATTAAATTTAGCTCGATCCTCCTAGTGGTACTTTCAATCACCGTAATGTTAGCTGATGTGCAGAAAACTTTTTGGCCATCTGCGAATAATTTCTTTACCTCTAGTATTAATGGCTTTGTACTGGATAAAAACTCTGAAGAGTTTACATATATTGAAAGAACCTGGAGCGCTAAACGTGTAATCTTCCAGATGAATACTTCATTTGTATACCAATTTGGTCTACTAGGAGGTTTAATTCTAGAGAAAAGTAATTTGATAAACATGTTAGGATTAGTATGTTTTGGATTATTTAGTTTAATTAATCTTTACTACTTCTTTACTAAACGAAAAATCTTCAAAGAGAAAATCTATTTTGCCCTACTTTCTGCCTATGGTTTTAACTTTGTATTACATATTTTTTATAATCCATATGAAAGTTTTCTATATGTTCTACATTATAACTTTCTAATTATTGCAATCCTATTTTATATCTTCACGCATTTGGATGAAAAAACAAAATTTTTAAATTACGTGCGCGACTTCTTTGTAAAATACAAAATACAGACGATGACTACCTATATATTCCTACAGGTGATTGGTATTATAAAATATCTTCAAGAAGTTCACGCTAAATTTGGCTTCAAAGCAACAATGCCAAAATACATCCTAATATTAATCGTATTAAGCTTAGTAATTTTTGCGGCAGTAGTAATTAGGAAGGTAAAGTTAAAAGTAGTGGCTGGGGTGGTAATAGTCATGTTAGGTCTCTTTGGATGGGTTTCATTCTCTGGATACCTGAACAATCGTGAGATAAAAAATGTTGAAGCACTAGACAGAGCGGGGGTTGATTATAAGCCATTTTTGAGAAATGATTTTACAAAACAAATGACGAATGAGTTAGCTGAGTATCTATATGAACTTGATGTACCGCTAAGAGCTCAGACATATTTTATTCAAAAATATGAAATCAGCCACAAAAAGAATTCGGATTTCTTTAGTTTTGGCATGGGCGATCGCAAGAAGCTGATCTATAAAAAAGGTAAATTAATTGACTTACAGACTAAGCAAACAGTTCGAAGTTTTGACTTTACCCACGAGATGATTATCCCAAACATGTACACCGTGTTATTACTTGACCAGGCTGGTAAAATTACAAGAATTTATGAAGATGAAACCGGCGTACATATTGAAAAAGGACGCATGACGAGAATTTGGGAGGACTGGAATAATTACAACCAATGGGAAGATGATAGACTTAATAATCGCGAAACGAAACTTGTTGAAAATATTACAACTGAAACTATTTCTACCAGCAAAAATAAGATTAATCTACCTAACTTTGAAGAATCTAAAGTAGGTCGAATCCTAAAAGTTCTACATCAAGAAATTTTGGTGAATATTAACCAAGGAAAACCAAGAACAACATTAATGGCAAAAACAAATGAATCTGGATTGTACCGGGAGGGTATGATGGCAGCGATGGTGCTCGAGAAGACTCATAATACCTGGTTGTTTGAAAATTGGATGAAACAGATTGGTTCTATTTATGATTGCCGCAATAAATTAGAAAAAAATGAACCGAAATGCGTAGAGTCTGCAGATAATCCTGGCCAGTTACTTTATCTACTTGGCGCGATTACTAATAATCGACAAGATTTGATAAATAAAATTCGTACTGAAGTAAAACAAAAAGCCATTGATGGAGAATTTACTGGTAAGGTTGATGAGGAAGAAATGGGTTACTATCCGACTGCCCTATTAATCAACGGGGGGAGAAAAAACAGGATTGAACTTGGATATGACTTTAATTTGGGAAAGCCTGATAAATACCTGGGATTAACTTGGTGGTTAAATGATTATAAAGAAGCCAAACATGGCAATATTGTAGATCCAATGCATCCGGCAAAAGAATGGGCGAGCGTACATCAAGAACCTGGTCATTATGGTTTGACGACAATTTTGGATGAAGCATACCCATTAACTTTTGATGGTGAATTAACCGAAGCTGAGGCGGAAGAACAAAAACTGATCAATGAACACTATAGTCATGAGAAGGGGCCAAGACTATCTAGCATTTGGCATGCCTCTGAGATGTTTCTAATGTTAAATAATAGGGAGTAACAATGAAAACTGAGAATAACTGGCTGAACTTCTACAAGAAGGTTGATAAAACAATTTTATTACTCATTTATATCTTCTTAATGATACCAATTTTGATATGGCTATGGTTCTGGTTTAAAGTATATGTAGCAATTCCCTGTATGTTGGCTGCTATCTATGGACTAGTGATATTTTATAAAAGTATTCAGACTAGAACTTTAGAGGAATATAAAAAAATCTTTAATATTAAAGTAATTACTTTAAGTTTAGTGATGATTCTGGGATTAAATATTATTTCAGGAGCAGGTGGTTTAATGTTTCAGAACTGGGATTATAATAGTCGAAATGCTTTGCTTCATGATATGGTCAATCATAAGTGGCCGGTGAAGTATGATTTTGAAGCTGATTCTAAAGAAGCGAAATTTATCGGTTCAGAGCGAGGACTGCTATCCTATTATTTGGCTTGGTTTTTACCGGCAGCGGCAGTGGGTAAAATTAGTAAGAGTTATACAGTGGCTTCACTCTTTTTATTCTTCTATTTATATTTTGGAGTGGTGGCGATTTGCTATCTGATTTTTCGATTTTTTAAGAAAGCAAGTTTAAAAATTTTGTTAATCTTGATTGCGATAACAGGAGTTGATTTTCTAGCCTATTTCTTTGACCGATTATTAATTCGTGGAAGCTTTGAATTTCCTAACATGATCAATTACATTGACACACCATTACAGATGTTCTCCTTTCATGGTTTTTTCACGTATTGGTTTTGGGTTTTTCATCAAGCGATTCCAATTTGGATTGTCACTATGCTACTAATGAATAATAAAAATATAAAACTTTTTGGATTATATTTATCACTTGCAGTAGCTTTTGCACCGCTACCCACGGTAGGTCTTTTATTAATAATGATACGTGAGCTAATAATTGATGTAAGAAAAGAGGGTTTTTCGGCGACTTTTAAGAAAGCTTGTTGTTTTGAGAATATTATTCCGGCACTAAGTGTTATACCAATTTTATTCCTATATAAACAAAACTCGAGTCCTGTGGGATTAATGTTTTCTAGGACATATATTGTTCCTCTCAGAGAATATCTACTGTCTTATGTAGTTTATTTAGTGTTTGAAGTTTCGATCTTCTTGGCAATTCTAACAAAGAAGAACAGAAGCACGGTGCTGTTTGCAATTATTTTATTAACGATTCTACCGCTCTTTTATCTTGGTGGAGGAGCAGATTTCGGCAATCGATCGACAATACCAATTATGATTCTATTATTTATTGAGACCGTAAATTTCTATCTAGACAAGACGGTAAAGAAATATCGATTATGGATTGTTAACTTAATACTCCTATTGTCTCTCCCGACAAATCTGACAGAAATTAATCGTTCACTAGTATATACTTACAAACAAGCCTCGGTGTACCGTTTTGAGAGTGATGATTATGGTTCTCTGGCAAACTTCGAGCATAATGAATCAAAGGTTTTCATCAAGAATTTTATTACAAAATATGAAATGGGACAGAATTTCTTTACAAGATTTATACTAAAATAAGAAGGGAGAGATTATGAAGAAATTTGAGAGACTATTAAAAATAATATACGGTACAGGATTGTTACTAATTGGCTTTATTGTAGTTGATGTACTGGTTTCAGTGATTCTCTTCTGCTTTAGGCTAAATATCTCGGTTATTAATTTTTGGTCCTCATTAATTATTACTTTAATTACCTTTACCTTGATCGGAGCAAAGAATAATAAGTCACAGATAAATAAACTACTAAGTATTGGTTTATTCATAGTAATGTTGTTTGGAGCGATTTTTGTGGCTAGCAAGATTTATGACTCCTCCTATGATGGAAATAGCTATCATAAGGGAGCGATTGGAATGATGGCACATGGATGGAATCCAGTTTATCAGACAGCGGAAGATTATAGTGATAATATTTTCCATATTCGAGGAGCTAAGATTTTTACCTGGATAGACCACTATCAAAATCTAAGTTGGATTTTTGGAGCTACAGTCTACCGTGTATTTGGGAATATTGAGACGGCAAAGTCACTGAATTTCCTATTGATTGGCGGAGCATTATTTATACTGATAAATTATTTTAAACGATTTAAATTTAAGAATTTACAAAGCATAGTCTTAGCTTGTGTAACAGTCTTTTCCCCAGTAGTGATTTCACAATTTTTCAGTTTCTACATCGACGGAAATCTAGCCATTGCCTTCTATATCTATATTGCAACGATTAGCTTGATCACTTTTGAGCTAATAAAAAATAGACGAATTACGGTTGACCTATTATTCATCTTCTTCTTTAGCATTTGTATTTTAGCTAATCTAAAACTAACTGGTATTCTATTGATCGCAGCTGGTATTCTACCACTGGCCATCTATTTGACTATCCTTATGGTACAGAAAAAAATTAAGGCTGCCGACTATTATAAGTTGTTTGGAATGACAGTATTTTCGATACTTTTCTCAATCTTAGTGATTGGAAGTACTAGCTATGTAAAAAATACGCTTACGATGAAGAACCCCTTCTATCCACTACTTGGCGATAATCGCTCAGATATTATCACAACAATGCAACCTGCGGAATTAATGAATAAAAATCAGATTGAAAAACTATTGATTTCTGTGTTTTCAAGAAGTGATAATGTGCAGTTATATTCTTGGAAGGCACTTGAATATAAAATTCCACTAACTTGGAATAATGAAGAGATTAATAGTCTCAATATTACGGATACACGAATTGGCGGTTTTGGTATTTTCTATAGCTTTATCTTCATCTTAAGTATTGCAATAATTCTTGGTTACTTGATTACTGTTTTAAAAAATAAGAAGAAGACTGGGAGTGACGAGGCTATATATAAAATTATAATTAGTTGCGTCTTAATAAGTATTTTGCTTTATTTGGTATTACCTACGGAAAACTGGTGGGCTCGATACGCACCAAATATTTATCTACTAACCCCAATAGCCTTAGCGATCATATTAGGGCGAATGAACCAGAAGCCGGAAGATCATCTTGCGAAGATATTATCAGTAATGCTTGTGGTAACTATTATCTTAAACCAATTACCATTTCTATATTTCAGAGCGATTACGCCAGGGAGTAACCGCATAGTTAAGACAGAGTTAATGGAAGCGAGAGCTTATGTTGAAAAGAATCCACAAAGTAAAGTAGTAATTAATAATCACTATATGGGCGTATTCTATAATCTTTTGGATCATAAAATCGTGAAGGCAGACGGAAGTAATTTTGAGTTTCTAAAACGAGAAATCGACGACGAAGCAAAAGAAAAACATCCACATGTTTTCTTCTGGGGGAGAGCTTTATATTAAAATAAAAGCCCATGTGGGCTTTTATTTTTTAGAAGAGATAAATTTGGATATTAGTTTAAGACCAAGGACTAAGTTGATCCTTCTTAACAAGAAATGATTCTTTTGCTAAAAGCTTCAATGGAGTGTCACTCTGACTATCGGAATAGAATTGGTTGATTGATGCGTCTTGATATTGTTTCTGAAAGCGACGAACTTTTTCTTCACCACGACAGTTTTCACCTGTAATCTTCCCTGTTTTAGGATTCATTTTAGTACCAATTAGAGAAATCTGAAGGCGATCTGTCATTTCTTTGAGAATGAACTCTGGTGATGCTGAAATAATAAGATCGTCTGGCTGTTTCTGCTTTAGGTACCATGGTTTAATTTTGGATTGATGTTGATCCCAAAAATTACTCAGGTCTAAATTATGGATGGATCTTAGAAAGATAAAGAAACGCTGCTTAAATTCTTTACGACTAATAATTTTAGCCTTAAAAAGGAAAGCTGAAAAGACTTGGTATGGGAGATAACCTAATAGGAGCGGCTCCTTTCGGACTTTATATCTCCAAAAATCTAAGGAAGCATCACCGTCATAGATGGTTTTATCAAAATCATAAACATTCATATTAGAGCCTAATAATGACCATTAAATAACCGACAAAGATAAGTCCCATGAGAGCAAGGTGTTTATTCTTCATGATAACATCAGCTGGATCACCATATTTATCCTTTTCGGCAGTGTAGATGTAAGAAATCATGAGAATAATGAGAAGAGGGACACTAATAAGATAGAGGTCACGATGAGAATTATTAGCATTGATGCACCATTCAGTATAAAAAACGATGATTAACATCAAGAACATATTCATGATAGATTTGAGATAATCAGCATTATATTTTTTGAGGACAGCTCTAGTTTGACTACCGGTCTTGGTGATTTCATTATAGCGTTTTGAAATACCTAGATAAAAGGCGCCGGACATAACAACTAGGTAGAGTAGGGCGGAGATAGCAATATTAGTGAGACTACTACCAAGGAAGAGACGAATAAGGAAACCTGAGGCGAGAATAGAAACATCGATGATTGGAATGTTCTTAAGACCAAGAGAGTAAAATAAATTAAGGAAGAAATAAGCTACAATGAGCGCAATAGAGACCCAAGAGAAATGAAAAATTAATGAAATAACAGTGGCTAAGATCAGGAGGACAGCTAAGGTAATCCAGGCCTCTTTTTTAGTGACGGCACCGCTGGCCAGCGGGCGATTTTTCTTAACTGGATGTAAACGATCTTTTTCAATATCTTTATAGTCATTAATAATATAAATTGAAGAGGCAACCAAACAAAAGACAAAGAAGCCGGCAATACAACTACGAAAATCTTGAAAGGTGAGGTTGCGAAGTCCAAAAATTAATGGAAGGAAGATTAGAAGATTTTTGATTGAATGTTTTGGACGAAGAAGCTTGATGATGTTCTTAATTTTTTGCATATAATTCCCTATTTATGGCTAAAAATTTGATAAATATTTTCGGCAAGAATTTCTGAAATATCAATAAAGTCAACTTTAGTGAGCTCGGGTTTGACGGTGAGGGTATTGGTAACGATAATTTTATCGATATCCTCTTTACTGAGGTTTTCATAAGCATTACCGCTAAAAACTGGATGTGTAGCCATAACACTAACATGATTTGCGCCTTTTTCTTTGAGAGCGGCGGCAGCATGACAAATGGTACCTGCGGTATCGATCATGTCATCGATAATGATAATATTTTTATCTTTGGGGTCACCAATAATATTCATGACCTTGCTCTTATTTTTAACGTAACGGTTTTTATCAATAATGATAACATCATTACAGTGAACTAGGTCGGCGATCTTGCGGGCACGCTTAACACCACCAGCATCCGGTGAAGCAATAGCAAAAGAATCTTTTTTATAATGTTTTTCGATATAGGCGGCAAATTGCTTTTCAAGAGTAATATTTTCTATGGTCATATCAAAGAAACCTTGAGTTTGGGCGGAGTGCAGATCAATGGTGATAACGTGATTAACGGCAACAGAATGTAAGATATCAGCGATAACTTTTGAGCTGATTGGAGTATTGGGTTCGGCCATACGATCTTGGCGAGCATAACCAAAATAAGGGATGACTAGATTAATGCTCTTGGCAAAACCACGTCTTGCGGCATCTGCTAAAAGTAAAACTGGAAAAAGATGCTGATCGATGGGAGGGTTGGTAGACTGAATAATGAAGACATCTTTACCTCGAATATCGTCGAGAATCTGAACGTGAACTTCTCCGTCACTAAAAGTATCCGAAGTACGGTTTGCTAATTTAAGACCAAGGTTGTCGGCAATTTTTTGCGAAAGAATCTGGTCGGTTCCGGATATTAAAATACAGTTTTTTAAGCAAGATTTATCTACCTTCATCATGTTTTAATTATAGCACGATAGAGAAAGAAGAGTGGGTACTAAAGAAATGTTTTCTCTAAACTCCAGATTTGAGCTTTATTGGTGTTGGACCATTTATCCCAGATTTGAATCTGTGTGCCATAATAAGCAAGAGCGCCATTAACATCTAATGCTTTTTTCTCATCACAAGTAGTATGGAAGAAGAAGCCACCATCTACTTGTTCAGCTTGCCAAATTTGTGAACAGTTATTATTTCTTTCTGACAGGAGGAAGACTGGTTCATTATTTGAAACATTGTTGAGATTGAAACTGAGGAGTTTACCGGAAAGACTGCTTTTAATCTGATATTTATTATTACCTAGATGTTTGATATTCCAGATCTGGGCTTTATTCTCTTTAGACCATTGAGAATAGAGTTGAACTTTGGCAAAATCTGCTGGGCTGGAGAAAGCAACATCAAGATAGAAGTTTGGATTGAGGGAGGTTTTAATATAATAGTTGCCATCTTCAATGAGAGGTTTGATTGGAGCGGGAGTGGAGGCAGGCGCAGGAGTAGGTTCAGGAACAGATTCAATCTTTGAGGTGATTTTCTCTAAACTCCAAATCTGAGCTTTATTGGTGTTGGACCATTTATCCCAGATTTGAATCTGTGTGCCATAATAAGCAAGAGCGCCATTAACATCTAATGCTTTTTTCTCATCACAAGTAGTATGGAAGAAGAAGCCACCATCTACTTGTTCAGCTTGCCAAATTTGTGAACAGTTATTATTTCTTTCTGACAGGAGGAAGACTGGTTCATTATTTGAAACATTGTTGAGATTGAAACTGAGGAGTTTACCGGAAAGACTGCTTTTAATCTGATATTTATTATTACCTAGATGTTTGATATTCCAGATCTGGGCTTTATTCTCTTTAGACCATTGAGAATAGAGTTGAACTTTGGCAAAATCTGCTGGGCTGGAGAAAGCAACATCAAGATAGAAGTTTGGATTGAGGGAGGTTTTAATATAATAGTTGCCATCTTCAATGAGAGGTTTGATTGGAGCGGGAGTGGAGGCAGGCGTGAGTTGCCAGTGCTCAGATTGCAGGGTTGGATTACTAGATAGATTTACTTCTACTGGAGTATTGTAAGTAACAGATTGACCACGTACAACTAGACTTCTAGCTTCATCGCAGGAAGAATAAAAAGTATATTGATTCTGAGTTTTAACTGCTTTCCAGCGATTAGAACAATCATCGAGATTTTCAGTGGTGAGCTTTAATTGTGGCTTGTTTAGAATATCATCAAAGCTGTATGAGAGATTTTTATTAGAGAGGACGCTTTTGATAGTGTAAATATTATTACCAAGATGAGTAAACTGCCACTGCTGAGCCTGATTTTCTTTAGACCATTGAGAATACATCTGAACAAGCGCATGCTCATTTTTGCTGGCATACTGAACATCAAGATAGAAGTTTGAATCTAGGCCAGTGGAGAGGAAGTATTTACCATCTTGAATAATCCCCTGTTGATTGGCTGTGGCGTCTGGTCTTACAATAGTTTTAAATTTAATAACTTGTTTTGAAATAGTAGGATCTCCAAACCAACGAGAAAAGAGCATATAGAAGTTGCGATTACCATAAGCACCGCAATACGAGGTGCCTGGATAATTTTTAAGAGCCTCGGCATTTGGTTGATATGGGGTATAGCGATACAAAGCAGAAGTGGCAAGGTTCTCAACATAGACCTTAGAGCCCCCACAAGAAAAATTCGGATTGTAATAAATAAAGTTTTCACCGACTGGGTAATTAGTATAACCACCATCTAGGACATCTCTAAAGAGTTTGGCGGCATTTCTGACTTGGTTGCGGAAACCATAATATTTTGCATCACAGGCAGCAGTGTCGGGACAGCCGAAACCAGTGGCGCTACGGTATTGAATGTGATTTGGCCAGGTATCAGTAACTAGACTTTGCTCTTTTTCAATCAAGGTAATGAGAACCTGTGGGTTGATTTGAAAATCACGACTAGCTTGATAAATAACTCTGGCGGCAGTTTGTTTTTCACCATTATATTCAAAAGTTTCTTCGGAAAGACAGACAAATTTTCCATTTTCAATGTGATACTGGTAGCCTGGGAAGTTGGCGGCACGCTGAATATTGCGATCATTACAAGCATTCTTGGAGGTTAAAAACTCCTGAATTTGCTGTTCATTCATTGTTTCAGTATTTGACATGGTATAGTCGGATATAATATTACCTGCGCTGAATTTTGAAACATCATAGGCTTGTGACTCTTTAAGATTTTTAGCAAGTAAAAAACTGAGAGCAGAAATCATAAAGAAAACAAAAATAAGTACTAATATATTTCTTGATGTTTTTGAGAAAGAAAAATTAGCAGACGCATCGTCATGATGAGCTACTATTTTTCTATCCGTGTTTTCTGGAATAATACGTACAAGATTTTTCTTCATTAGTTAGTGATTCTTCCTTCAATTAAACCTGTTTTTTGATTTGCATTAACTTCGATTTTAATATTAAGATCACCTGATGGAATACCAGAAAGTGGAATATCAAAACCTTCACAACTACCAGAGGAAGGATTGGAGATAATACTGACAGTTTGGGTATACACAATAGTACTGGCTGAAGTAACAGTGAGTTTGCAGGTACCAGGAAGCTTTAGAAACTGATTGATATTAACACGTATACGATATTTGTCGCCTGACTTTTCAGAATAAGTAATAGTGCCAGTTAGCTTATCAAGCTGATTGACATCTTGCCCCTCATACTGTTCTGGTGTTTTTGGGGTACGACCAGCTTCGGCATCTTCTTTTGTACCATCCTGAGTATGAATTGGTTGGTTCTCATTATTAGTAGAAGGTTGATCAGTCTTTTGGTGAACAATTTCCGTTGTTTCGGGACTTGAGGGGGTTTTACCTTTAGTATCTATGATTTTAAAAATCTTCAAGACAATAATCGTAGCAATAATAGCAAGGATAAAAAAGAAAATAATAAAGATTGGGGCTTTATTTTTGCGCTGTTTTCTTGTTGCTTGTTTGGCCATATCAATATATACCTTTTATGGTTATATTTTAGCATATTGAGGATGTTTTTATAAGTGAGAAGAATTTAGGGACTTTTTAAGTTTCTGTTCAATATTATCAAATATCACCTGATAGAGTCGGTCGGCGGTGAATTTTTTAATAATCGAGACGATTAGACTTACAGCAAAGACGAGGATTGTGATTAGAGCAATTAGGAAGACGAGATTCTTAGAGGTACTAAACCCCTGGAACCAAATAAAACAGTCGGCAAAGATGAGGTAATTATAAGGTGCATCATGAAGTAGATAAATACCAAGAGTGTGTTGAGAAATTTTTTCTATAAACTTAATAGCCTTAGTCTTCTTTGTTAAGTTAGTTTTTACAAAGACTATAAATAAACTCACGCTCATGAGAAAAACGATAATGGAATTTGGTGGCCACATATAGAACATAGGTACTTTTGGCATAAATGAGACTGAAAGATACTTAAAGATAAAAATGAAGATGATAGCAAGAAATGAAGAGAAGATATTAAGCTTAATAAAAAACTCACGATCGTTTTTTAGTAGATGGTCGTTCTCTTGATATTTTGAAATGTAGGCACCGAGAAAATACATAAAAATTAACCAAATGAATCGACTATAAACGGGACCATTTTCGACACTAGCGACAGCTAGGCCACTGATAGTTGGGATAACAGACAAGATAATAAGAGAGATTATTAATAGCCTACGGTAATCTTTTTGTTCAAGATTTTTTATCAAGAGATTAAGATAAGGGGAGAAAATTAAAATACAGATATAGCATGTGACATACCAAAAATATCCGAGGCTGGTCGGAAAGAATGTGTTAAGTGTGACGCCGTAGCCACCCTTAACGATGGCACAGAGAATAATATTTAAAATAAAATAAAACCAGATATCATATATGAGACGAATAATTTTTGTAGTTTTAGATCTGTTACTTTTATATAAAAAGAAGCCTGTAATAAGCATAAAAAGATTAACGCCGATCTCACCAAAATGTAGGAAGAAGGCGACAATTAACTTATTAAATTCACTGAGATTATTAAAGATAAGAGCTTTATAACAGATATGAAAGATAATAATCATTAAAATTGCAATGACACGCAAAAGATCAAGAGAATAATTTCTCTGTTTTTCTACTTTTTTAACCTCCATAATAAGCTCATTATACCCGATAATTTTATTTTAGGGGTAGTTAATAGAATTTTAATTAGATTTTGAAGAGACCATTATGCTTTTTCTGATTATAAAGTTCGACAGGAATACCTTTAGCCTTAATTTTTTTCTCAACAAGTTCTTGGATTTCTTGATCGACTATATTAAGCTTATTCGAGAAGTTTTCCCTGTTTTGATCTAATTGTGTTTTTTGATCAGATGATTTTTTTGATTTTTGAGAGTTACTGGCAGTAATATTTTTTATACCATCCTGATCAAAGCGCTGCTGGTGTCTAGAATAAACCACTTCGGCTATTAGTTGTCGATAGTGAGAGCTAAGACCAAAATCGCTAGCCCATTGATTAAGCTCGGTAAGAGCCTGGTTCGCACCATAGGTATAGTTAAAATATTCAATATAGTTTCGATTATCTTTTGTTTCAGCATAGAGGCGATTAATCAGCCTAGTAGGAAGACGTAAGAGATTTGATAATTCTGTAGATAATTCTGGTTTATGGGATTTTAAATAATCCTGCACAAGAAAAACTGAAGTATTTAGATAATCAACAATAAGCTTAGAGTTTTCAAACTTATATGCACCGGAGGTGTTTGGAATAGCATAAAGATTAGCTACCGTAAAATATCGGTCAAGGAAACCAGATTGTTTTTGATTACGATATGACTGCATACAAATAACACAACCTGGATCAACGAGATCAATGGCGATATTTAAGCCCTCAGGGGTTGCTTGATTTTGATAAAAGTCGAGGAGCTGTTTTGATTGGGTCTGGTATTTTGATTGATCCTCAGTGTCGTCGGTTAAATTAATTAGAGGAATACTAGCGGAAATAAAGTATTCTTTCTCTTGCCAGGTTTTTAGGCGGTCAGGAATGGCGGAAAAAATTTCACCCCATTCAGAGAAACTACGGCCAATTTTGCCAGCAAGGTCGGTAGGTTCGGCTTGATCTATACTGCAAGATTCTGCTCCGAGACCGCATTGACTAGGCGCTGAAACATTACAAGTACCAAAAACCCAGAGAGCAAGGAGTGATTTAATTGCAATAACAAAGGACCAAACGGTGATAAAAACAATTAAAATAGAGACGATCTCGATTAGAAAACTGGCTGGCTTTAGAAGTTTTGGATTCTTTAGGATTATACGTTTTAAAAGAGTATTCTTTACATCATCCTTAAAATTAGTATCACATTTTTGTAATCTTACTTTTTTAAAAACACAGTGCCAGGCTTTTTTAAAGACTGTCCAATATTTTTGTCCTAACTGTTTATTAAAGATACTTAAAAACCCAACAAAGATAGAGAGAAGACTTAAGATAATAAACGCAGCAACACAAACCATAAATTCCTTTTTTGATTACCTTCCTGTAGATATTAATTATAATACACGGATTAGAACTTGCTTAATATTTTAATGACACGATCGATCTCTGCTTCGGTGTTTTGATAGCCTAAAGATAGACGTAAAAGAGGTGGGAGTTTTAGCTTATGATCAAGATAATAGTGCACACAGAAATACCCCGAGCGAACCATGATTCCCTGGTCACTTAAAGCTTCAGCGAGGAGATGACTATCAATGTCTTTTAAATAAAAAGTGAGGACAGTTGAGGGATATTGATTTAAACAATGAATCTTGGGATGAGTGGAGAGAAATTGATAGAGCTTCTCAGAGCAAGAAGAGAGACGATCTTTGGCAGCAGCTGGAAGTTGATCGAGCCAATCAAGAGCAGAATTAAGAGCAATAATCTCACCCCAGGCTTGCAACCCAGGTTCAAAAGCAGTGTGGAATTTATCGGGATGCTCAAAAGAAGAGAGGTAGGTGCTTTTATCAACATCATCAACCATACCACCACCTAGAAAAGTAGGTTTAATATAGGAAAGAAAATCTTTTCGAATAACCATAACACCTAAGGATGGTGCATATAATTTATGAGCAGAAAAGCAGATTGCGTCAGCCTCAGTCTGTTCAAGAATAGCAGAGTGGTGAGCCATAGCCTGGGCTGCATCAAGGATAATATAGCCTTGTTTTTGATGAACATAATGCACAACTTCTTGAAGATTTTGAAGAAGACGACCATCAATATTACTCATTACATTAACGACAACGAGTGAATTGTCAGGAATTTCAGAAATCGGAAGACTACCATCTATTTCACGCGATAAAACAAGTCTTTCTAGTTTAGTGTTTTGTGATACTTGAAGAGTAGTAAGAAAAACAGAGTTATGTTCAATATCAGATGTAACAATGGTCTTAATACTCGCCTTTTTAAAATCGAATTGAGAAAGAAGAAGATTTAGACCATAGGTGGTGTTAAGAGTGAAACTTACAAAATAATCTTTTTTCTTAAGTTTAAGAAATCTTAAAATATGATCTCTGGTTTCTGAGATTTTTTGATCAGTGATCTTTCCCCATTGATATTTTACGCGTTCACCACAAGAGTTGTGTTTTTGATAATATTCAACCAAGCTATCAATTACTGGCTGTGGGCGAAGAGACTGACAGGCGCTATCTAAGTATATTTCTTTATTATTTAGATATTCAAATCCTTTGGTGCGTAATAAAGAAGTCTGCTGTGTATTATTTTTATTGTTTGAGCTATTATCTGGTGTTTTTCTAAAGTTAAATAACCCCATAGACCTCCTTTTTATACATTTTATCATAGTCTAAGTTTTTCAGAAGTTTTCCACATGTCCACATTGTGTTTTCATCTAATTTATTTTTAAATAACGTTTAGCTGTTCGGTTTTAGTTATTCACAGTGGAAGGTTTTTATCCACAAGGATTTTAAACTACTGTATTTAGTGTTCGGTTTTAGAAAAAACATGATTCATAAATATGTTCGGTTTCCTAAAAAAGAGGTTTCTTATTGTTCGGTTTTAACCTGTTATTTTGATATTATCACAAAAAAAGACTGATTATGCAGTCTATTTTGAATTGCTTAATTTTATGATTCGAGATCGAGGCCGAGAATTTGAGCAGCCTCTAAGAGAACTTCGCGATCTGGATCGGAAACAAATTCAAGACGTTGTTTAAAGAGGGCGGTGGTTTCAGGGAATGAGAGATCTACAATCTCGAGAGAACGAGCGGAACCTGGATTACGCTTGAGAAAACCTAGCTGCACAAGATTATCGATATGCTCAGCAACAGAGGCAACCGAACGAAGACCAAGTCCGGCAGCAATTTCACGATAGGATGGTGAGTAGTCATGGTTATTCTGAAAATCCTGCAGAAAGTCCATTAAACGCTTTTGCTTTTTGGTTAATTTTAATGCCATATTTGTTATAATTATATAGTAGATGGAGATTTTGTGGTAAAAATGAGCAATTCATATATTGATGGTTTGGTTTCACCTTCAAGAAACAAAAAATCAACTAAGCAGGTGCGCCCCAGGGCAGGACTTGAGGTTGGTGAGGCTCATGCTACAAAACAACACTTAGAACAACAAAGATTAATACAGACCGAAAGAATAAGAAAACAAAACATTCGAGCTCGCAACATGTCAATGGCACAGAGCGACGATCCATTAGTAGGACAGGCAGAGAGTCGACGAAAATTGGAGGATAATAGACAAAAATATACAGCGGACTGGGATTTTACCGATGGCGAATTAAGAGAAGCCTCTGAAGAATTTGATGATGATTTAAACGAGGACTTTAGTGATTCTTCTGCAAGATTAGACACAAACAACAGTCGTCGAAGATTGGGTGATTTTGAAAATATTAAAAAAAATAACTCATTCTCTTCAGTTAAGTCGATTGGTTTATTCAAAAAGAAGACACCCAAAACATCAAAAAAAGACTATGATGAATTCCTTGAAAATTCAGTAGCACTTGGAACCGACGAATTATTTGGAGAAAGACGAGAAAAAGACTCTTTAGAAACAGAAAAAAATAACCATAAGAAAAAAGGTTTTTTTAGACGTCATTTAAAATTGACGATAGTATTAATAATATTAGTCGGTGGCGGAGCTGCAGCATATTTTTATGGTGATCGCCTAATTTCAAAATTAACTGGTGGAAAATCTGGTTTAGTTGATCTTGTAAAGACTGTGGTATCTGAAAAAGTTACTCCACTAAAGATGGATGGAAAGGGGCGCACTAATATCGCAATTTTTGGAACATCGGGATATGACATGACTGGCTCTGAGGGTCATGCGGTACATGATGGGGCACAACTAACAGATTCATTAATGATTATGTCTGTTGATCAAAATGCAAAAAATGCAGTTACAATGAGCTTACCACGAGATCTAAAAGTGGGTAGAGAGGCTTGCTATACTGGTAAGATAAATGAAGTATTTGCATGTGCTAGTAATAATGGAAGAAATGAGGAAGCTGGGGCGACAGCGGTAATGAAAGAATTGTCGACAATTAGCGGAATGGAAATGCATTATTATGTACATGTGAACTGGGGTTCATTAGTGCAGATCGTAAATGCTTTGGGTGGAATTACCGTAACAGTAGATGATGATATTAATGACTATTATTACACCGGGATTCGTATGAAAGCTGGGGTGCCAACAGTGCTGGATGGAGAAAAAGCTTTAGGACTCGCAAGAGCTAGACATGGCTCAGTGGGTGGTGATTTCACGAGAGGCGAAAACCAGCAAAAAGTATTAGTGGGAATTAAAAATAAGATCGCTGAAAAAGGTTTAGATATTCCAGCTATGATTAATCTCGTAAATGTACTAGGAGATAATCTAAGAACTAATGTGAATATTGAAGAGATTAAGACTGCAGCAAAAGTATTTTCAAACTTTAACCCTGCTAATATCGCTTCGGCGCCTTTAACTGGACTGAGCGATGGTGACCTAGTTAAAAACGCAAGCTTCCCTGTTGGCGGATTAGATATTTCCTTTGTAATCCCAAGCGCAGGGGCGCAAAATTATACAAAAATTCAACAATATCTTGATTCAAAGATTGCGGACTACAGTGATTCCCCTGCAACTTCAAGAATCTTGGTATTAAATGGAACAAATGAATCTGGAATCGCAGCCAATGAGAAACTAGAGCTAGAAAAGGCCGGCTTTAGGGTGACTGGGACTGGCAATGCTCCAACAGGAGAATATACAGAAAAAGTTATAGTTTATAATCTCGGTAATAAGGAGCAGACTAAACAGAAGCTAGAAACCTATTACGGAACTACGATAAAGTCAGCTAACGAGTTGCCTGCCGGAATCGATAAAGCTAATTACGACTTTGTAGTAATTGTCGGAAAAGTTGATAAGTAAAGAATAAGAAAAGGATAAAAAAATACCCGTTTACCGGGTATTTTTGATTATTAGATTGACTTCTTTTCAATAACTAGGTGCCTTGCACGACCTTCACCCTCAGAATGGGTTGTAATATCCGAATAGTCCTCAGCTAGCTTATGAACAATACGGCGATCTACAGCATTAAGCTCTAAGATCATCGATTCACCAGTTTCACGAACTTTTTGAATCCAGCCTTCAGCTTTTTGCTCAATACGTTCAGCGCGTTGACGCTTATAGTCAGCAACATCCACGTTAACCCTAGTAACCTCTGAATTATGAGCGACAAGAGCCATAGAAACAACATGCTGAAGAGCACGTAGATTATCTGCATTCTTGCCAATCAATAAAGAATTTAAACTAGTACTTGGTACACTAAGTTGAATGACATCATCGTCGATAGTAGACCATACAGCCACATTAATACCGAAGAAAGATAAAAGATCTTCGAGATATTTTGTTGCAAAGCGAATCGATTCATCACGATTCATAAAAACTCCTGTTCTCCTAACCGTTATCTGGTTGGTTATCGGATTTTTCGTGTTTATTTTTTTGTGAAAATTCACGAGAAGAGTTTTTTGCGTCTTTGGCCGAAATACGAGTAATTCTAGTACCAGTCTTCTTATTCTCAATCACTTCTGCCTCTTTAATGTCAGAAGTTTTCTTCTTTAATTCACGAAGGATTGCACGATCGGTGTTATCATCCATCTGATTATCAGCCTGATTAAAGACAATTTTCTGCTGGATAATAGCGATAACATTAGAAAGAAGATAATACATAACGAGAGCACCCGGGAAGTTGATTGTAATCATCACCATCATGATTGGCATCATAAAATTCATTTGACTTGAAACCATATTATTCATGTCGGCTTGATTCATGTCTTTACCAGCCTTAGCATCCTCAACCATCTTCTTCCAGGTGTTTTTCTGGCTCTTTTTAGGCATCTGCATTTTTGACATTAGATACTGAGTATAGGCAGAACCAATGACAAAAAGGAGAATAATAACTGAGCTAAAGGATTGCACGCCAGCACGAGTAGAAAGATCAAGTTGACCTAGGAGTTGCGGCTTAAAGTCATAGGTATTAGTTTCGGTGTTTTCAAGATATGTTTTTTGTAGCTTAATAATCTCATCAATACGTGTCATTTCGGAAACAACAGGGTAGGCACGTTTCTCAACATTATCCTTTACGGTTGGGGTAACCATAATACGAATGGCAAAAAAGATAGCAAAGAAGATAGGTAATTGGATAAGGAGAGTCCAAATCGAAGTGAAGGGTTTAACATTATTACGCTTATAAAGATCCATCATTTGTAGAGATTCTAATTGCTTATTGCCATTACAGCGCTTGCGAATCTCTGTGAGTTCAGGCTGAATCTTACGCATTAGCTTCATCTGAAGAAACTGTTTCTTAACAAGAGGCCAAGTGAGTAGCTTCACTAAGATAGTAAAGATAATCATAGCTACACCAAAATCACCGATGTAGTTATAAATAACAAACAATATATTAATAATCGGATTTACAATTATAAAATCAATTAACTCAAACATTTGGTTAATTATAACATATTAGGGGTGAGATAATAAGAACTTTTAAACAACACGAGCCTTATCTAATAATTCCCTGATCTGTGTTCTTATTTTTTCAAAATCCATTTTCAAAAAATCTCTAGAATAGATTACAAAAATACAATCTAGTTTAATCGTAGGATCGAATTCTAGACGAATAGCCTCATAGAGACGACGACGAATACGATTGCGCCCAACAGCAGTCTTGAGGACTTTTTTAGATACCACTACAGCATAACGCTGTCTTTGTTTTTTATTGGGAGCAAAAACAAGAGAGAGTTTTGGCGTTCTAATGGTTTTTCCCTTTTGATAAGTATATTTAACACCACCACGGGAATGAAAACGATATTTACTAGATAACATCTAGTTTATTTTATCACAATAATTTTATTATAGATCGAGAGCTGGTTCATCATGAGCCAGAAAATCAGAGGAGCTATCCTCGATGATATGCTCAGTCTCATCATCAATACTAGGTTTAGTGAAAGTTGCATTACGCAAGGTACGATAAAGTGGACTTTTAGTAAATACTTCCTTATTTTTACCTTTTGCAACAACTTGTCCTGCGTCTAACACTACAATTTTATCGGCGATTTTCATAATTTCTGGTTTATGAGTAATAATAATCACCGTGTGATCCTCTTTTAGATCCTCCAAAATATTAATAATTTCTTTTGAGGTTTCTGGGTCAACATTGCTAGTTACTTCGTCAAATAATAAAATTTCAGCTTTACTCAGAAGAGCTCTTGCGATTGCAAGTTTCTGTAATTCACCATCAGTAAAAAGCCCACGGTTTTCTTTTAAAACAGTATTAAAACCACGTGGGAGAGAAAGAATTTTTTCATAAATCCCAACACGCTTACAGGCGTTAATTTGCTGTTTTTGACTACGATCAAAAACACTTAGATTATCGCGGATGCTCATCTTAAAAATAAGTGGTTTTTGAAAAACACCAGAGACGTTAGTGGTATAGACTTTTTTAGAGTAATGATAAATTGATTCCCCATCGATAAGAATATTACCAGATTTAATTGAATAGAGACGATAAAGTAAGTTAATGATGGTGGTCTTACCAGAACCTGGACGACCAACAATGGCGGTAATTTCATTTGGCTTGGCCTCAAAAGAAACATTTTTAAGAATTTCACGGCCACTAATACTAAAAGAGACATTATCAAAAAGAACATCACCATTAATATAATCATTGTTTAGATCACCATAACTACCCTTGGTATAACTAGTGTAATTAAGAATAGACTTAATGCGTTGAAGGCGAATATTATAGGTACTAAGATTTAATAATTCTTCGAGAGTCTTATTAGTGTTTGAAACAACCATCTCATAATAACTAATTAAGAGAACGAGTTTATCAATAGTAATTTGATTTTTGAAAACCAAAATAGCAAGTAAAACATAGAGGATAATTTTACCAACCTGAATAACCATCGGAATTTTACAATAACGAGCAGTGAGATACAGATAACGTTTATCGAACTGAGCATCAAAACTATTACGATTTGAGGAAATTTTACGATTCAAGATAGGCATAAGATTAAGGGTTTTAATTTGTCTTAAATTATTAAGAATCTCATTTAATACATCGAGAAGACGATCTTTATATTTTCTTACCCCATCAAAATGCTTGGCGACAAATTTGGAATTTTTTGACATGAGAAAAATATAAAAAAGATCGATTAAGAGAGCGACGACAGCAATAGGCACATTATAGCTAGCAAAAATCAGAAAGATGATGAGAAGCTGAATAACACCAGTAAGCACAATAGCCGCTGAATTGATAGTTTGAATAAGATACGAAATATCTTCATTAAAAGTATCCGTAATGCGACCGCGAGAGATTTTCTCAGTGATCGAAATATTATTGATGACATGATCAAAAAGCTTTTGTTGAACTGTATTGTAATAATAATGAGAAAGGGTGACATAAATATAATATTTCCAGGCAAGGAGAGTGTATTCAATAATATAAAAAAGCAGAAAAAGAATGACATAAAACCAGATGGCGTGAAAATTGGAACCTTGCGTAATAACCGAAATAATACCGGCAGTAGCAATCGGCGGCAAGAGACTGACAAGATTATAAAGCATGAAACTTAGAAAAAGCTCAAAAACCTCGAAACGTTTTTTAGGAGCAATCTCAAAAACAGATTGAATCGTTTCAAGAAAATGTTTCATATATTACTTATTATATAGCATAAACATTTTAGAGTGAAAAAAAGATACCGCATTTGCGGTATTCTTTTAATAAGTTAAACGAGCACGTCCTTTAATGCGACGGCGCTTTAAAACTTTTTGCCCATTTTTAGTAGCATTACGCTTCATGAAACCATGTTCCTGTTTGCGCTGACGCTTATGTGGCTGATATGTACGCTTTGGCATATTATTCCTTTTATTTCACATAGGATTATATTAATAATCCATGTATTTGTAAACTGTGTTTAATTATACCGTAGTTTTCCACTTTTTTCAAGAAGTTTTCCACATTAGATACCCTATTAATTAGAAGTTGTGGATAAATCCACCCCTATGAATTTTTTCTATATTAGATAATAAAAAATTAAAAAAATAAAACCTGTGGAAAAGTATAAAATTTGTTATAATAGAGGTAATAAAGGTTATACGGTAAGAAGCTGGAGGTAGTGGCTGTGTTTGATGTGTGGAACAATGTACTCGCAGAACTTGAACAGAAAATTTCTCAGGAAAATTATGCAACATTCTTTGCACAAACTAACACTTCCCTTATTAGCACCGATGATGGGATGATCCAGATTGGAGTACCTAATATTTTTATGCAGGCAAATATTCGTAAGAAATTTGACCAACAAATTAGAGACGCCCTCGTGTCTAATAAAATATCTGTAAAAAGCACAAACTACGTCATTGTAAATAATGCAACGCGCGTTAAAAAACCCCGCGAGGTAGTGCTAGAGGATCTACAAACACGGGTAAACACCGTCGAAAAAATAAAGATACCGACAAATAATTTTAATCCAACACTTTTAACTGGGTTGAATAATAAATTCACAATGGATAATTTTGTGGTCGGAACAAATAATGAACTTGCGGTGGCGGTAGCAAAAAATATTATTGAAAATCCAGGTGATAAGTATAATCCTTTTTTCTTATATGGTGGACCAGGGCTTGGAAAAACACATTTGGTTGAAGCGATTGGGAATGAGTTACTAAAACGAAACCCTAAGTTAAAAATTCTTTATACACCAATTAATCATTTTTATAGCGACTTCATTACTGCCGTGCGTAAAGGTGATATGGAGAATTTTCATAAAAAATTTCAAAAACTTGATGTTTTAATTATTGATGATTTTCAATTTATCGTAGGTAAAGAAAAAAGTCAAGAAGAATTCTTTAATATATTTAACGATATGCACCAGGCGAATAAGCAAGTAATTATTACGAGCGATCGCCTACCAAGTCAAATTAAGACCGTTGATGAACGTCTAGCATCAAGATTAACTATGACTGGTGCATTTGATTTACAGTACCCAACTTTTGAAGACCGTTGTGCTATTTTACATGCAAAGGCGGAATTTGATGGAGTGGATGTGGAAAATCAAGCAATTGAATATATCGCTAAAAATGTCGAAACGAATATCCGAGACTTACAGAGTTTATATGGAAAGATTATTGCACTTTCAGAGCTTAAGGGAGTATCTCCATTAACTATTATTCAAGATGGATTAGCATCGATTTCAACTGGTGGTATGAGAAGTAGAAACCTAACTCCTAAGACAATAGTTGGAAAAGTTTCAGATTATTATAATATTACGCCCGATGAATTATGTGGAAAAAGTCGTGTTTCTAATATTAAGACTGCAAGACAGGTTGCAATGTTTTTAATGTCAAAGGATCTACAAATGAGCACCCCTAAAATTGCCTTGGAAGTTGGAGTTAAGGATCATACGACAGTAATGCATGGAATTAAAAAAATTGAATCCGATATGAAGTTGAATTTTAGTCTGCGGGATGAAATAAGTGAAATTAGAGAGCAACTAAGTGAGTAATTGTGGAAAAGATGTGGAAAGGTGGGCGGAAAACCTAGTGAAAAAGTAGAGGAAAACTATGTGGAAAGAAGTCCAAAAAATAATTTTAAACAAAAAGATGTTGAAAAGTAAGATTTATCCACTAAGTTTTACAAATTTATCCCACAGGTTTTACACAAAAGAATAATTTGTTTACCTCTGTAAAATATAGTTATACACATTTTACACATAGCCTATTACTACTACAATTAATTATTTAATAAAGGAGAGTTATGGAAATCATAGTAGAACAAGGAAAATTAGCGAAGGCTCTTGGCGTTGTGAGTCGAGTAGCAGCAGGAAGTAAGACGACTTTACCAATTTTGAATAATGTACTTATAAAAGCAAGTAATAATAAGGTGATGTTAATTACTACCAACCTAGATATGGCGATTGTTAATTATTTAGGAGTTGCCGATTCTAAGGATGGTGAAATTACAGTACCAGCTAGGCTATTAGCTGACTTTGTTGGTAACTTACCAAAAGGTGAGGTGAAACTAAGTGGCAATGATTCAAAGTTAACTGTGGCTTCTGGAAAATATAAGTCAACATTTAATGGCGCACCTGCGGAGGATTTTCCAGAACTTCCTGATATTAATGAGGCTGAGGCAGTAATTTATCGAATGAGCGTAGAGGCATTTAAGACCGGAATTAATGAGGTGAAAATTGCGGCTTCATCGGATACTACGAGACCTGCTTTAACTGGTGTATATTTTAATACATACGAGGGGTCTTTATATATCGCAGCAACGGATGGTTATAGGTTAGCTGAGAGGTTATTTATTGAAAAGGTGGAGAGCGACGTAAAGGCGATTGTTCCCTCTGGTTGTCTAGTTGATGTGCTTGGGGCAATGTCTGATAATATGAATGAAATTGAAATCGTTTTTGATAATTCTCAAGTACGTTTCCGTTTGGGGGAGATTGAAATTACATCTAAATTAATCGATGGATCATTCCCTGACTATCGTAGGTTGATTCCAGAACAGGTTGGTTCAGATATAAAGATGAGTAAGGCGGAGTTGCTCCGAATTGTAAAATTAGCAGCATTGTTTTCAAGAGGGGTTGGGGGGTCGATTATATGTGAAGCTAAAAGTGATAGCCAGACCTTTTCGGTATCTTCAGTGGCGAATGAATTTGGTGAAAATGCTTCGGACATTGAAGCGGAAATTTTAGCCGATGGCAAGGTGATTTTAAATTCAAGGTATTTAATTGACGTAATTAATGTAATTGAAGAAGAAAATTTAACTTTTGGAATTTCTGGGAAACTAGCACCAGTGTTAATTAGGAATGAAAAATCGAATAATTATACCCATATTATTATGCCATTAAAGAGTTAAGCTAATAAAACTGGAGCTAATTAATGATTATTCAAAGTGTGCAATTAGTGAATTTTCGAAGCCACGATGAATTTTTGTTGAATTGTAATAAGAAAACAAGTTTATTAATTGGCGAGAATGGGTCTGGAAAAACTTCGGTTTTGGAGGCAATTTATGAAGCTTTAAGAGGTAAATCTTTTAAAGCAAGTGATGGTGAAATCTTA
The DNA here is from genome assembly GCA_963545055.1 of Candidatus Nanosyncoccus nanoralicus. Classification (GTDB taxonomy): domain Bacteria; phylum Patescibacteriota; class Saccharimonadia; order Saccharimonadales; family Saccharimonadaceae; genus Nanosyncoccus; species Nanosyncoccus nanoralicus_A. The sequence goes on along the minus strand of CAUUHT010000003.1, from coordinate 27,844 downwards.
AAGCGGGGAGCAGATTTTTACCGAGTGGAACTGAATTTTTGTGATGGTAGGAAAACGGTAGTGGTTTTTGATGGAAAAAAGAAGCAGTTTTTGGTTGAGGATAAGAAAACAACTAGATTGCCAAAAAGAAATAGGTATCCAGTGGTGTTATTTTTACCAGATGACTTACACTTAGTGGCGACGAGTCCAACGAAAAGAAGAAGTTATTTTGATCGAGTATTAACAGAATTTGATGAGTCTTATAGTGATTCCCTCTTAAAATATGACAAGAGCTTAAAACAGAGGAATGATTTATTAAAAAAATATAATAATCAGGGTGGTGATGGAAAAATTTCTCGAAGTGATTTTTTCTCATGGAATATTTTACTTTCTAAGTATGGTCTTGAAATTCGACAGAAGCGGATAAAATATTTAGAACAATTGAATTTAGTTTTTTCTGAAGTTTATCATTCAATTGTGGATAATGATGATTTTGTGTCTTTGAAACTAGAATTATTTGGTGGTGAGATCTCTGAGGCGGAATATTTTAATCGTCTAGAATCGGAGTTGCAACGTGATTTGGTTTTGGGACATACTGGATTTGGAATTCATCGTGATGATTTTGTATTTCTTTTTAATGGCGAAGGGGCGGATGGAACAGCAAGTCGTGGAGAGCTTCGCTCAATGATTTTGGCAATGAAATTTATCGAAGCAGAGTTAATTTTTCAAGAAACCGGAAAGAGGCCGGTTGTTTTACTTGATGATGTTTTTTCAGAGCTAGACAATATGAGGCAAAAGAGTCTAGTGAAGAATTTTAAGGAAAATCAGGTGATAATTACTTCAGTTGAAGAGGTATAGGTGAAAAAGTTTATGGTATACTTGGGGTATGGAAATGAAGAGTAGGGGTAATAATATTATTATACGTGTGGTTTTTGTTGTAATATTAATTTTTATGGGTTTTATTATAACTAACTTAATTATTGATGGGTTGAGAAACGCAAGGGTTAATATATTAGTGGCTCCATATGGTGCTATGGTAAAAATTGACGGTAAAGAGATAAATGGTTCTACTCGTTTTTACCCAAAAAAGAATGTTGAAGTTGAGATTAGTAAGGATGGTTTCTTATCAAAAAAAATAAATATTGATTTAGAAAGTAATAAAACGGCTTTAGTTCATACATATCTTTTAGATGAAAAAAATGGTTTTGATAAATATCGCGAAAATATTCATGATTATGATGTATTAAAACTGGTTGCAGATGAGGCTGCGAAAGACTTTATTTATAAGACTGATAAGGCAAAATCAATTAATCAAATTTTGCCAATCGAAACAGTTGTTGGTTTTGAAACCACTACTTTATATGAAGCTCAGGGGGATGAATTAAAGAAGTGCCAAACTTTCTTATGTCTTAGAGTTGAGGGCGTGAATAATAATGATTATATTAAGAAGTTATTAAATGAGTATGGTTATAATTTTAACGACTATAGTTTTATTTAGTTAGTCATCGTGGTTATCATGATCGTCGTGGTCGTCATGATCGTGATGATTATGTCCATCATCGTCACAGTAATTCGGGATTAGAAAATTTATTTCTTCAGGATTAAAATTAGTTTCAAGTAGCCATTTATTGACACGTTCTTTTGCTTGATTAATAATTGATTGATCACCGCAGGATTCTACGGAAATTTGATATTGTCCATCTAGGTTTTTGCTAATAGTAACTTGTTTTTCTTCCGATAGGTAGAAGGTTTTTGGTAACAAGAGAGCAAGTTTTGATGGGTGGGTGTAGATAGTTTTAAAATCAGACTCATTAAAGCTAAAAATTTTATCATTATTGCTATAAAAATCTGTGGAAATTTGTGTGTCGGAGAGTTCTGTCGTAGTAATACTAAAAACTTGACCGGTATCGGCAGTAATTTTGAAACTATAAGTCCTCCCCTGTTCTTTAATACTATCTTTATTGTAACTAACGGTTTTTATCTGAGGATAAGAGAAAGTAATGAATTGTTCAATTAGAGATGATACTTTAGTAAAAGTATTGATTGACATAGATGATTTATCTTTAATATTATGGAGGCTATAAATTTTAACGTATTTATCCCATGACGAGATGCTAGCGCCAGAATATAGATTTATATCTTCACCGGAGATAGGATTTTTCTGAAACTGATCGGAATTGTAATTTTGTTGATTAATGAAGAGGAAGGCAAGAAATGCGATAAGAACGAGGATGGTGGAAAAACCTAGAATTTTCGACAGTGCTTTATTGTCTTTAATTTTATCGAGCTGTTGACTGATTCTATTATAAAAATTTAACATAATTACCTCTTTACTGCATTTATATTATTTAGCCATAATCCTGCTGAGACGACGGTTTGTGGATCCATAATAAGGTTATTGGGGTCTTTACCAGCTCCAGCTGAGTTAAAGAGGAGCCATTTACCGTCACTCGATTTGCCACGAATAGCAATGTAATGTCCATTGGCTGAGAAGGGAGCGGTCCCCTTACCACTAATGTGGAGGGCCCAACCCTCGTCGAGGTATTTATTCATAATTTCTATGGCTTGACTGGCATTCGCGGGAGTTGGGATTTTTTCATATTGTAATCCATAATGAGATGCTAAGGTTTGGGTAACTTGATGGCTACTACCAACGCCGCGAACATACATACCAGCATCACCCGCAACTTTAGCAGTTTCAGTAGGTAAAATTTGTTGTCCTAAGAACATAGTCGCTAAGGAAGCAAAAGAAGTTGGACCACAGCCAGCATTGCAAATTGTACTAGATCCAAATGCTGATGACCCCCATTGAGGATCACATTGAAGATAGTTGGTCATATTAGAAGGATCGATGGATTGTCTTCCGCCACAGTTGGAGTTACCTTGGGTTGAACTAGATCCAGAGGAGGTGCTGGCAACCCCATCAATTCTTTTTAACTCATTTTCGACAAAATGCCAAATATCATTCGTGTCATTATGGTCATTGGGGTGTGGAGCGTGCATATGGGCGAGGACGCCTTCGTATTTTTTAAACTCTTCAACACTGAGACGAGGTGGAACGCCTTTCCAGCTAAGCGATGATGTGAGGGGGATTTTTGTCTCTGTACTAATGGCAACTAATAATTTTGCCAAATAAAGCCAATCATCAGGTTTAAAAATATTAGTATTTAGGAGATACCAGGGATGATTTACTCGTCCACTTGTTGAAAAACCAATAACCTCGATTTGTATACCGGCTGAAGCATCATAGCTTTTTATGGAGTCAGAAGGTTTATTAATGGTGAAGTGCTGATAAACTTTATGTTGCTTTAGATCCACGGTAAAATGGGGGGGATAAAATCTATTAAGGTCATAAAGAATGAGGCCTTGGCTACCGTTTTGATTACCTCCCTCGGTATTATGAAGCGTAATTTTATTGGGGCCAATTTTACCATTCATGGTTGTATCATAATCACCTCGAGGAGAAGAGCTGACTGTAGCGCCTTTTGATGCAGCATAGGCGAAGGCATCTTCTTTAACATAACCATCAATACCACTAGTAATCCAACCATCCTTCCAGGTAGTATTGACGACAATCTTACCATTACCGGAAGATGTAGTGGAAGATGTAGTGGATGATGTAGTGGATGATGTAGTGGATGGTGTTTCAGATGATGGGGGGGTGGTGCTTGTGGTGGAATTGGTAGTGGTTGTGGAGGAGTTAGTCTCAGTTGTGGTCTTTGTGGCATTAGAGGGGTTTGCAAGTGAATCAGTGGAATTTTTAATTGGTGAACAATCAACACTAAGGGAATGCGGCGCGGCTTTTAACTGACTTTTAATATCACCTTTTACTGGATATTTCCCTCCGATCTCGATATTTTCCTGTTTGGCGAGTTCGGCAGAGGTTGGCCAGCCAAGTTCTTTGCCGATTTGATCTGCTCTTTGAACGACACTGTTAACGGTCGCCCAATATTGTTCATGTGGGGTACATTTATCGGATAATGGACAGTATTTTTTGATCATGGTAAAAAACCACTTTTTTAGATCATAATTGTTTTTATCTAGATATTTAAAAGCCTCATCATAGGCACCATTTCGCATATAATCTACAGACCATCCAGCAATCATGTTACCAATACTGCTATACATCGACCAATTAATGCCACCTGCTGTGAGATATTCCGACATATTATAAAGGCCAGTTTCTTTATATTTTTTTCCCATCCAGTTGTAATAGCCTTTTTGGGCAACTTTTTTAGCGATACCTGCGGTGCCTAAGGTAGACTCCATCCTCATTTGACCAAACGGTATTTCCCATGGAACACCATACTCAATTTGAAGTTTGATAGCGATTTCGCCGTATTTTCTGATGACTTCATCCTGTCGTTCTGATGTGGTAGTACTGGTGATATCTCCACCACAATTACCGCTTATGAAACCTAGGCCGCTAGAACAATTACTGGCACCATTCGGGTTATAGAAAATAATGTCGTTTTCCTGAAACTTTGGAGAGACCTTTACCTTGGCGTTGATTTTTAAATTATTAAAAAGTTGGTCGGTAAGAGAGGTGGTGGTGGGGGTATTGTTAGATTCATCTGACTCAGCAAAAGTGGGATGGTTTAGGTAAAAAATGGAGATAAATAGAGATAGAAGACAAAAGATGACAAAAAATTGACGAGAAATGAAGTTGACCTTTTTCATAACTCTATTTTAGCATAATAGGAATGAATAAGAAGTGGCTTGTTTTTTTAAATTAACAATTTGAGAAATTAATATCGTAGTTATCGGGATTAGCCTGATGATTTTTTAAATATTGGTAAGCGGCTTCTTTGAGATTTTGAAGTTGTGAATCAGAACAGGTTAATAGATTGATTTTGAGAAGAATTTTGGAAGTATTTTCTTGTTTTTCGGCAATAATAGAAAAACCATCTTTATAACTGGAGTAGGGTGTAATGTTAAAAATAGGGTCACCATCTGTGTAATTTTTTCTTTCAAGATCAGCCTGGGTATCGGCAATGTGCTGAACACGCGAAGCATCATCGGGGTGGGTTTGGTAATAGTTGAGGTTATCTGATGTGGGCTCGAGGGTATTATAAAAATAGGTGGTTTGATTGTGTTTTAATTCTAAAGTGGTGGAAAAATCATTAAATCCGGATTTTTTAACCGTGATATTATAGGTACCAGGTTTAAGTTTAATTTTACCTTCTGGTTTGAGTATTTCTTGATTAAGAGAAATAGTGGCGGTGGCGGGGGCTATGTAGTAATCGAGGGTGGCCGTTTTATCGTAGTTGGTAATCCAAGTAATAAAGAAATAGATAAGAATAAAAAGTGAAATTAGTAGGAAGAAAATAATCATATTGAGGAGATGATTCCCTTTTTTGTTGGCGGTCTTAGTGAAGTCAAAAATGAAGTTTTGTTTTTTAATTTTCTTTGTGGGTTTTTGATTGATGATTTTCATAATTTGAGATTTTAAGTTTAAATGTTTGTATTACCAATGAAACGATAGGCTTTAAAAGTGGAAGAGTTGTCATAGAAAGGCAGTAGTTCCCCGGTACGTGAGCCATGTGAGGCGGAGGCGATTTTACCTACTCCATTTTGTTCAACATAGATTTCAATATGGCCAGAACTGAGGCGGATATCACCGGGTTTTAATGAGCCTTGGCGATTTTCTACTTCCATGAATTTTCCAGAATTACGGACATAGGTTGAGGTGGCACCGGCGTTACTAACTCCACAGCAGGCAAAGTTTTTATCAATACCGGAAAAACGAAGAACAGCAGCAACAAAGGCGTCACAACTAGCACCCATCATTGACCAGCGGTCACCAAGACGATTGACGCCAGTTTGAATTAGGGCGTTGCGATAATTGTCGGTTGGGGTGATGCCATGGCCGGAGGAGGGCCAGGCGAGATTGAGGGCGGTCTGATTGATGCTGAGATTACCACCGCCACCTGAACAGCTACTAACGCCATTAGAACCACCTAAAGTGGAAAAAATAAGGAAGGCGCCCGGAATAAGATTGGCGGAACTTGGCTTGCCGTGATCGGTTTTAATTTGGAGCCAGTTAGTGTTTTTGCGAGAATCGCGTTTAGCATCAGCTAGATTCATGACATATGGGGAGCCTTCGCCGCGAGCAGCTTCTTGTTCACTGTAGCCAAGAGTACGAGCTTGAGCAATATAGGCACGGGCAGTACCGTTGTAGCGGAAAAGGAGGGTTTTAATACCGTCATCGGTTTTTAAGTTTAGACCAGTACCGTAGAGTGATTGAAGCATTTGAGCGAGAATGTCGGTTTGCCTTTGAAATTCAGCGTCAGAAACTTCGCCGAAATTAGTAAAGGCTTTACTGTTAGTACCACCGTTAGTGTAGGTATAGAGCTGATAAACCCCTTGCCCATTTGGGGGATTGTAGTGTCTTAGGCTGGTTTCACGATAGTGAATTGTGGCAAGAAGTTGCCATGGAAAACCGTAAGGGGCAGCGGCTTTTTCGTAAAATGGACGGTTGGCGGAGATTTTAGCTAAATCGGATTGACTGATAATTTCATTACCATCATAAAGTTTACTAAGGGTACCAGAAAGACTTGAAGTAATGCAGTTTGCGGCGTCTTTATCAAAGTAATAAATACCATTGATGTCAAAAATATCCCAATCGGAATCTTTAAGGGCGAAGACTCTGGTTGGCTGTAGGGTGATAATAGCTGTAATGAGGAGAAGAACGATTTTTTTTAGTTTATTCACGCTAGTGTACTCCTATTTCTTGTAATAGTTTTTAAATCTGAATAATAAATATAACGAGTGTTTTTATCAAAGGCAACAGTGTTAGGGGTTTGAGACTCATGGATTTTTAGTTGATCTTTTAAGGTGGCTTTTTCTGATTTAGGAGGATGGTAGTTGGCTAAGTATGAGGCGTAGTCGAGCAGGGCTAGAACGGTTTCGGCTTGATTTTTGGTGATGCCAGAGATACGAGCGAGGATGCCTGGACGTGAAGTGTCGATAGGATTTTTAGCGTAATAGGCTTCTTTATAGGCGGTGATGGGGTTTTGGTCATTTCCTTCTTCATCGGTGACACTGGTGCATTTAATTTGGGTGCAAATACGATTGTGTTCTATATAATGCTGAAGATATTTCATCTGTTCCCAGTATGGATTGGTTTTACCCATAACGCAGAAGGAGCCAGTGGACCAACCTTCGGCCTCTGGGGTCATATCGGTGACTGCATTAACTAATTCAACAGCATCGGAGATAATAGGAATGTTGTTTGCGAAACCAAGACTAATATTAAAAGCGTTGGCGATATTGGAATCGTAGTGGCCGAATGGCGAATCACGTTCATCGCAGAACATGATTTTACGAGCAAGAAGAGAATTTGGGATGACTTCATCAAAACCTTTGGCATTCTTTCGAATATTTTGATTGACTACTTTTTGATATTCAGGGTCTGAAGAACTAATTTTCTCGACGCTGGTATCGGTGGCAGTAATTTCAGCACCATACATATCACAGGCAGCACCAATATTTGAAAGACTTTCACAGGTGGATTCATCGCTAAAAATCTTCTGGTAATTGATGCCGGCAAGATCGGTGTCAGTAACAAAATTTTCGGAACCATCAGCAGCATAAACCTTGGCGGTTGTTTGACCGAGGAAGCTACCAAAAGAATTTTGAGTGATGCTAGTGAGGTGGGTGAGATTGGCAAAAAGATTTGAGGTAGTGGAGATACGACTAAAGCGACCAAGGATGGAGCCGAGGAAGGTGTTTGGGCTGCTAGTGTCAAATGGACTGCGTTTTTCGCGATCTAGCTGTGCTTCCCTAGCGGCGGCAAGAACGGTCTCTTGGTAGTAGCTGGTGGCATACTCTTTGGAAGCAAGCGCTTGGCCTGATGTAGAACGGGCTACCTTTTTATTAAGAAGGGCGGCGCCTTTGACATAGGCTTCACCAGCAGGTTTACCTGCAAGATTTTTAGCAGGGTTTTCAAAGAGAGCTTTTTGAATATATGGAAGTAGAACGGCAAGCATTCCGGCAATAGTGGCGGCGATGGCGACATTAATGACAGTGGTTTTAACTAGGGTGATGGCGGTTTTAATTAATCCACCACCAAAGGCAAGAGTGGCTAGGCTAATAACTGCACCAACTGCACGAATACCACCACAGGCTTTAGCACGGGCGGCAGTGAGGCCGAGAGCGACGCCACTGGCGAGAAATACGGAGTCGACGGAATAGTTTTTAGTCATATTGAGGTCAACGTTTTCTCCGGCAAGAATATTATTAAAACCTTCGGCCTGGATTGGGGCACCGGTAACGGTTTTAGTCTGACCGGTTTTAATGTCTGTATATTCAGCGGTGGTGGAAGTGGTAAGGAAGTTCATGAGCGGATTAATAGCAGCCTCATTGCCGAAGCCAGCTTTAGTTTTGCTGATATTTTCCTGATTGGAAATAAAATAGTGCATAGCTTGGTAGATTTGATTGGCGGCAACGGCAACGGAGATGAGATTGGCAACTTTGAGAGCGCCGCAGACTAGGCCACCAGCTTCGGCGACGCGGCCAGCGGTGCTTAGGAGATAGTTATTAGCTTTAACTTCAGGAGTATCACCACTGACGTTACTACTATCAATATCTTCACCGGAGGAATTAACTTCAGTGGTCTTATTGCCGTTTTTGTCGGTATGCTCAGTTTCGGTTGTGGTATTAACACTCGTGTTGGTTTTTTCACCGAAGACGCCTTCTTCGGTGGTGTGGTAATTTTTAGTGTCAGTTTCGTGATTACCAGTGGAGCGATAGGCCGAATAAAGATTTCGAGTGATACCGATTTTGGCAAGATTCATGACAGCGGGCTTATCAAAGAAATTTGAGGAACGAGCACGCTTTGCTTTAGTGAAAGCTTCTTGGAAGGGGACGTTTTTAGTGTAAAAATTACGGAAGTTCTCAGGTGTGATGGTGGCGCCATCGTAAAGAAAATTATAGCTGTCGCCTTTATCGGCAACTTCAATACCATTGGTTTTGAGGCGGGTTTCAAAATATTTTGGGAAAGTACCCTGCTTTTTTGCGAGAAGTTCTTCGGTAATACGGATGGTGTTTTCAGAATATGAGCCAAACATAGTATCGGTGGCGCGAGTGATTAGGGTCTCAATCTGGTGGCCAAGGGTACTGACAGACACAAAAAGAAAAATAACAACAGCTAGAAAAGCACCAACTGCAAGAATGAGGGGTGAGTATTTTTTGAGTTTTTTGGCAGTACGTAAACGAGAACTGAGGGATTTTTTGGATGTTTTTTTGATTGTTTGAGCATTACCAGTATAAAAAGGTTTTTGTTCCAGGTCTTTTACGTCGGCTTCATGGCTATTTTGATTATAGCTACTCTCAAGGGAGGATTCTTCGGATTGACGTAAAGAGTCTTTAGCTACTTGGGAGCGAAAGACCTCAGAATCGGAATCGTGATTTGACTGCAAAAAACTAGGAGTAATAGAATCCTTACCATAATAGACCTTTGGCATACCTATATTATATAAGAAATTGGATTTTTTGGCGAACATTAGCGTTATGAAAGGTCGCCAGAAAAATCAAATAAAATTAGCGATTATAGCGAACTGGACTGGTGGTGATGAGCCCGGTTTCGGTTTCGGAAGCAACGATTTGAATATGGACGTGAGATTGGCCAGCAAAGAAAAGACCTTGACCTACTGGGAGACTGGAGAGGAGCTGGCGTTCAGCTGAGGTGAGCTTGAAAACGTCTGATAAGACATCAACAGCAGCGGACGATTGCTTTAAGAGTAATTGCATAGAGGAGTTCATGACGATAGCACGGCCCATTTTGCTGGACATAAAGTCTTCGACATCCTGAGTAATAGTAGTGAGACCGAGATAATATTTACGAGCACGTTTTGCGAGAGAGAAAAGGAAGTTGGCGGAATCATCGTACTTCATTAATTGCCAGGCCTCATCAACAATCAAGAGACGACGTTTTTGTTTGGCACGTACGATGTTCCAAATGTGATTTAGGACAATATACATGGCGACTGGACGAAGTTCATCTTCTAGATCACGAATATTGAAGACAACCATTTGGTTGTTAATATCGATATTGGATTGTTGGGAGAAGATACCAGCGAAAGTACCAGTGGAATATTTGCGAAGGCGTTGGGCAAGTTGTGGACCGGAGCCACCCATATGAAGGAGAGTATCGTAGAGATTAACGATGGTAGGAGGGGTGGATTGATGGGTTAAAGGATCTGAAGTAATACCAGCGCGAGCATAGGTATCGATAAGAGCCTGATCAAGATCGGCTTCTTCGCTAGGAGTGAGGGCGGCAACGGTTTGTCCACCTGGGCCAGATTGAGTACCGCCAAGCATAAGACGGAAGAGGCCGTGAAGAGTGACTAAGTTGGCGCGAAGAGCGTCAGAAGCATCTTCGGAGTCAATAACTTTTGGAAGATCAAATGGGTTAATACGCACATCAGAATTAAGTGAGAGGCGGACGTAGGAACCGCCGACGGCGTCACAGAGTTTTTGATATTCGTTTTCAGGGTCGATAATAACAATTTCACTACCCATCATCATAGAACGAACAGCTTCGAGCTTAACGGCGAAGGATTTACCAGCACCGGATTTAGCGAAGACGACGAGGTTGGCATTTTCAAGTGTGAAGCGGTCGAAAATAACAAGACCGTTGTTGTGAAGGTTGACGCCGTAAAGGATGCCTTTTTCTTGAGTAAGGTCGGCGGAGGTAAATGGGAAGGAAGTGGAGATGGCACTGGTATTCATGTTGCGACGGATCATAAGTTGGTCGGTGGCCATTGGCATGGTGGAATTCATTCCCTGCTCTTGTTGAGAGGTGGCAACTTTGGAAAAGATCATGGAAGAGCCAAAGTAATTTTCAATTTTATGTTGGACGAAGTTTAATTCATCAAGCGAATCAGCCCAAAGAGTAACATAGAGACCAAAGCGGAAAAATTTTTCACGACCAAGCTGAAGATCATCGCGAAGTTCTTCCGCATCTTGGATGGCGTGTTCAGTTTCAGGATTACGAATACGACCTTTTTCAGCGTTGAGAGAGATATCAGCTTCAAGCTGAGTAACTTTCTTACGGAGGTTTTTCATAATTACACCCGTGTCGACTGGATAAATATAAATTGAGATATCGAGGACCTCATCCATGTTGATGAGGGGGCTAAGCCAACCAGTACTAATAGTGCGAGGATAACCATAGATATAGAGGGTGCGCCCGTATTTGGTGCCGAGACGAAAATGATCAGATTGAATTTCAATTGAGGATGGTGAAATGAGGTCACGCAGGGTGGTAATACCCTGTTCAAACGCGCGCTGTACTTCAGCGTCTTCCATTGATTGAGCTTGGGCTGCCAGTTCAGCAGCGGTGGGTTTTCTTTTTGCCATATATATCCTTACTTTCGCTTATTTTTGTGGTGCCTCACCTTTTTTAGTGTAAATGGTGCCCATTTTATTAAAATCAATAAATGGTTCACGAACGGCAGTGTCGGGGTTATTGAAGTTATAGAAGAGTTCGGCAAGCTCTTTGGTGTTTAGACGAACGGAATGAATACCAATATTAAAGAGACCGCCGATAACGGCTTGTACGCGATTATTTATTTCTGTAACGGCTTTATCATAGGTGTTGCGATCAATACGAGTAATTTCACCTTCACGAGTACCAAAGAAGAGACTAAAAATGTTTTTGCTTTGAGTACTGGCTTTTTCGAGATCAGCAGAAGAATAGTATGGTACAACGACAAAGAAAGATTTGTCCATAATATTGGCTTCTTGAGAAACTTGGTCAATAAAGTTGATGTAGTCATCCATTAATACGCCAAGGAGCATATTGTCATTATTACGTCTAATATTGGCGAGACGTTCGAGATATGGTGCGATATCGATGCGTTGTGAACGGACGAGAATTTGAATTGGGAATTCTAGTGAGTTAAGAACACCCTTATAGCCATATTCTACGCCGTCACGTTCTGGTTCTGACATGAGGTCATAATTAATGGATTTACAGGCAATAACAGCACGAAAGGAGCCGTCCTTCATAATAATAAGTCCATCACGGAGCTCGGAAATAAGGAGTGAGGATTGGGTGGAAGAAGGATTATCCTGGTGGACGATTTGATTGTTTTGTAATTCAGGAGCGACTGGGATTGCTTGATATGGTTGAGGATTTTGGGGTTGCATGGTTGGCTGAGATTGCTGTGGAATAGGATTAGTTACCTGGGGGGTAGCTTGTTGGTTCGGGATTTGTTGAGCTTGATTTTGGGGTTGTTGTGGATTCATAGTGGTCCTTATTTAAAATATAAAATTAATTCGAGGGCGGTGTGAAAATACCAGCGAAAGTACCAGAACTCGTGGAGGAATTTGGGGTCGGTGTGGTGTTCGAGAGGCGGTTGGCCTGCTTACTGATGGTGTCGATGGTAAAATCTTGATTGTTGGCAAGATTCTGGAATCCTTGATTAATTTCTGGATTAAGATTTTGATTAATAAAGCCATTAATGTATTGCGGCGGAGTGGATTGGGTTGGTCCAGGAGGATAATGGGGGTTCGGGTAATTTTGTTGAGGTGCGAAAGGAATATTTGGATAAGCTTGGGGTTGTGGAGGAATGGGTGGTTGGTTGAAGAATTGTTGGTTATAAGGTTGATTATACTGTGGATTTGGAGCGAAATTCTGAGGATAGGCTTGTGGGGATGGAGTAAAATTTTGGGGATAGGCTGTGGGTTGATAAGAGGTAGTATTTCCCTGCTGAAGATTTTGAATGGCGGCCTGGAAGGGGTTTGATGGATCAACTTGTGATTGATTCATTTGTGGAGAAGGAGGGGTGAGTAATTGATCGGCGCTGGAAATGGCGGCCTTCATATTAGAGACGATATTGGCATGACGATTTTCTTGTTCTCTGGCAATCATTTGATTGATTGTTTGATTACTATTTTGATCTAGGATGTCTGGCACGTCATTGGTTTCGGCAATAAAATCCTCATTGAAGTTACTGTTATTACGAATGGAATAGCCTTCAGAGTCGACAAGATTGGAGAGGAAGGAGAGACGGGTGGAAGCTTCTTCTTCTGTAATGTTGCGAGCGCGAGGTTTTTCGACGATTTTAGGTGCGGTGATTTTGATAGTTGATTCTTTTTGGCCAGGAGTCCAGAGGCGTTTGTTGGATTTTAAATAGAAGCTAGCAATGGAGGCAAGATAGACTTCCATTGGTTGGTCTTTTTTAAGTGGTAGAGCGAGGATGAGAAAGAAACCGACAATGGGGATTGGAATAATGGCAAGCAGTGGGAAGATTTGGAAGAGACCAAAAATAACTGCAATGCCTGCTGCGGAGATGAGAAGATAGATAAACTGTCGAAAAGTAAAAGGGCCAAGGAGTTTATCTTCCGCCTCAACGTCTTGAGGGACCTTGTATGTTGCCATATAGAACTATTTTAACATAATCAGGGTGGATATTTGGGGATTTCAATGAGAATAAAGTAGAAATAATATTTCTGTTTTTCTATATTATTTTTACTTTAACTCAGAGTCATCGTCTGATGATTTTCTTTTGTCTTTAACTTTTTGCTGAGCTTCTTGACGCATTTCAATTCTGTTAACTTCTTGTTTTCCACGCTCTTCCATAACGGCGTCTTTGATAATTTCTTTGAGGTCACCTTTCATGTTATCAAATAGGCTGGTATTTGGATTAGCAAAGGTCTCGATGATCTTATTTTTGCCGGTAAGGAAGGTATCAACAATATGCTGCTTAGCTTCTTTTTGAGCGTTTTGAAGGGCTTCCTGCTTTTTAACTTTCTTTTCGTCTTCGCTAAGACCGTCGAGCTTACTTGGATCTAATTCATAATGAGAGGCTGTAAGTTGAGTTAAAATGCCGTTTAAAACATCAGTTTTCATATCTGAGGCGTTTTTTGTCGTGAGGCCAGATAGATAATTTTCAATTTCGGTAATAGCGGCTTTGCTCTTTTTCTTATATTTTTCATCATTAACGATTTCACTAGCAATTGATTCGATATTATCTACGTCTTTATAGCCACCAGTGAGTTGTTTCTTGTTTAAACCAGTCAGAAAACCAGTAAGGTTGACGATTTGTTCACTACCAGAAGCAAAGGTCGGAAAAGCAGAAATAAGGGCGGGACGGATTGCGTTGAATACTTTTGTGCGTGTTGTACCGTTGTCATCATCATAGGTATTAATCATTAAATCTAAAACGTTGGTTGCGGTACGATCGATTTTAGCAAACGATGTACCTTCGAGGCCGGTGGCAAGATTAATTTTTGTAGTGTAATTATCTTCCCCTTCGACTTTACCAGTAACATATTGTTTAACGTCTACTTCAGCAGTCTTACGCTCACCATTAGTGTATCGCCAGGTTTCCATGTTGATAAACTTACCAAAACGACCAAGTGATGGATCGGCGTCCTTCATGCCCATAAGGTTGAGAGCAAGAACATTGGTTGCATCGTCACCAAGCTTGAAGCTGCCTTTATCCATGTAATCAATTAGGCTCTCGGCGATCTTGTCATAGTCGCCACGACGGGAAAGTACGTTATTACCTGCAATAATACCATCGATATTATTATGTTCAAACATACGTCGATATAATTTACTTGCATCAAGTGTAACCATCTTATCCATATAAGTTGTGAGACGGTTAACATTATTACGGCGCTCGGCTTCATAGGCGTCAACTGCATCGGCTGCAACCATATGTAGGGCAATAAAACGGCTGTCGGCTTTTTCTTGAGAAAGTTTACCATCATTGATATACCAAGCATCAGTACCAGCACCGGCGGAGACATATTTTTCAAATTCTTTGGCATCTAATGGAACGTCATTACTGTCCATTCTGGCTGCATTACGGACCGTATCTGCATAGAATTTATTAGCATTGTAATCATTACGTTTCTTTGAAGATTCGGCAGTTTTTAGATTAAGGAAGTTTTCAGTTTGGTTTTTAGCAAGTTGTTCAAGGAAAGGATTCTTACCTTTATTATATGCTTCAAGATAATCTGACATATTGCCAAGAGCGTCTTCAGTCTTGATATGTTGGGCATCGGCGGCAAGTTTAGCGACGCGATTTTGGTAGGTATATTCCATAACTTTGTTTTTTGGTTCTACAAAGTCAGTTGTACGTTCTAAGTCACCTTCTTTACCATAAACACGTTTATCATAAACAGCGCGACCATTTTTGTCACGATATAAAATGCGTGCACCACGACGTTGAGCATCAAGATCTTCATCACGATAGCGTCTTAGTGTGTCATCACGAGTTTTAAGTTCGTCTTCGAAATGATGTTGCATAAGGGCAGAGTTAGCTGCCATTGCTCCACCCCAGTACCATGGGAGAAGATTCATTACACGTTTACGCTTCATGGCATTTTCGATTGATTTTTGGCGTTGTAACTCCTGTAATGGAGCAATAGACTTGGCGACACCAACAGAGGCTTTATTACCAAGGCCATTGAGTTTGCTACTAATTCCCCCAAGAGCGGTACCGGAGAGTTGCATGAGATTGGCGGCAAGAAAGAGTGGAAGAACTTGAATAGCAACACCAATAATGATGCCGAATGGAGTGGTGGCAGATGTAATGAAAATCATACTGGCGAGCTTAGTGACACCAAAGAGCATACTGAACATCGGATAGAAGAAGAGCATTTGGGCAAAATAATTTTTCCATTTTTGGAAGTGTTTTTCGGTATTAGGAAGAATGTAAAGGACGAAGGCGACTGGAGAAATGGCTACAAGAAAAACAACTAGGGCTTGACGAAGACCTAGGACAAGGAGACCGATGACAACTGAGATGATGCCACCGACAATAACAGGAATAATAGCGAGGAGGAGTCCGAGAGGACCACCTGGGAAGGCGAGCAGAATGGTTGTGCCGATACCACCAGCAGCGATGGTAGTGAAGAGGGCGTAAAAACCAGTATTTTTTGAGGGGTCAATTGTGCCAGTGGAAATAGCGTTATCAGCAATGCCAGCCAGAAGATCCTTTAGTCCATTACCGATGATATTACTAATATCAACAGCGATAGCGCAGAAGAGGAAGCTGAAGTTGACAATAATAGCGGTAATAATGAGGCGTGGAAGAGATTTTTTGATGCCGTAATTATTAATACCTAGACCCGTGATTTGTGAATAGATGATAACTAAGAGAAAAATAATGAAACAGATATTGGCGAGGTTACGCATGTAGGCCCAGACTTGATAGACCGGAGAGTTGCGACCCATTTCTAGCGGCTTAACGCTGAGAAGATTTTCAATAACACCATAAAGAGCATCGATACCTTTGGCGAGAAGGCCAGTGGTTGGACAAATAATCCAGCCGACGGCGCCAATTTGGGAGGTACAGGTGACAGGTTCTTGATTATTATCAGAAGAAGTGGCGTCTGTGCTAGTAGAGCCATCCGTAGTATTAGCGCCTGGGGTCGTAGCGCCTGGATTAGAATTGGTGGTGTTAGGATCTTGAGTATTAGTTCCCTGATCACCAGAGGCGTTATCAGGGGTAGTTTGGTCTGGATTTGTCGAAGGAGCAGCATTTGAAGGAATAGGGTCAGCAAAGACAGGAAGTGAAGTTGAGATAGTAGAAAAGAAGCTTGCAAAAAGCAAGCTCAAAACGAGTAATAGACTAGCGATTTTTGTATGGACCTTCTTCATATAAAGTGAAACTTTAATTTACTAGCATATTATACCACACATAAGCACAATAGTCAATAGTGGAAAACAGATAGCTAAAACAATTATATATTTATAGGCAGAACAAGGCAATAATGTTATAATTAAAGTATGAGAAGGCATATCCAAGGTTTAGCAATGCTAGTTATGGCATTTTTTTCGATATTTAGTTTAACGTTTTTATGGTCCGAGGTGACAAGTGCGCCGGTTGAAGCAGCTGTGATTGAGGAGAGTGTGGACGCAAGTTGTGCTAATTCGGTGCTGGGTCTTAGGCCTTGGTATCGTGGAATTGTAACGAGAGATAGCTCTGGTTCTTGTACGATTGGTAAAATTGCGCTTGACGATGATGGAAATACGAAACTAGCGGGATTTGTCTGGGTAATTATTTTAAACCTTATGTATGATGCTTCCCTGGTGTCAAGTTTGGTGGCGACTGGATTTATTATTTGGGGTGGTTATAAATATATTACGTCTGAGGGTGACCCATCAAAGGTGATGACTGGTAAAAAGATTATTACTGCAGCGGTGATCGGCTTGGTTTTGACGATTTCAGCTTCGGTGATTTCTGACACCATAGTAAATGTAATTAGTGGAGTGGCAAAGTAATGAATCTAGGCAACTTATTAAGTGGTTTTATTAAAAAGTCAGGCTCGATGTTTGCAAAAGATGATTTTGATATTAAAAATGTGGATTCGCTTAATAATGCGTTAAATAATATTCCAAATCGTGGTAATGCAGATAATTATGATATTATGGTGATTTTCAACTGGATTTATTCGATGGCTGCGATCGCGGCGGTGGGTTATATCGTTTATGGAGCGATTTTGTTTGGTATTTCTGAAGGGGACCCAAGTAGAGTGAAGAAGGCTAAGGACTCTGTGACTTATGCAGTTATTGGATTAGTGATTGTGGGTCTGGCATGGGCGATTACGTCATTTGTAACTAAATCGATAAGTTAGGAGATGAAGATGAAGATTGGTCAAAAAATTTTATTAGGACTTGTGGGCGTGTTGAGCTTTAGCCTGTTCAATATAGCTACTTTTTCTCAGTACACTTATGCTGAGGGGGTGAAGAATAAGGTGTGCGAGGAACTGGCTAACGCCGAGGATGTTGATGAATCGGTATTACAGGCGGCTGGCTGCTCGGGGCCAACTGGAAAACATAAGAATATATCCGAACTTGCTAATACAATTATAAATGTTGCGATGTCGCTTGCGGGAATTGTGGCGGTGGGAGCTTTAATTCTGGCTGGGCAAAGATATATTGCAGCGGGCGGTGATGCAGCTAAAATTGCGAGTGCAAAACGAACCATCGTCTATGCGATGGTGTCACTCGTGATTTCATTCTTAGCTTTTGCAATTGTGAAGTTTGTAATTACTTCTTTGAACATTTAGATTTCGGTATATTAATGGGGGTGGGAGGAGGTGCATACTCTTGCTTCTACGGATGCTTATGATATAATAAAAAAAAGTAATATTAAAGGAAGAAATATGAAAATTACTAACAAAGTCAAAACATTAGCCGCTGGCGGTCTTGGTGTAGTAGCAATGGGTCTTCAAGCTGCTCCTACTTTTGCTGCTGGTAAGGTTCGCTGTCCAGATGGTACTGAGACTACAGACCTTACAAAATGCGGTAATATTAAAAATAACCTTAACTCCAATGATTTGATGGGTACCCTTAATACTATTATTAACGTTGTTATCGGTATTATTGGTTTCGTAGCTGTGATGGTAATCATCCTTGGTGGTGTACAATACACAACCTCAGCTGGTGATTCTGGTAAGGTTAAGAAAGCAAAAGATACAATCATGTATGGCATTATTGGTCTTGTCGTAGCTTTGATGGCTTACTCAATTGTTAACTTCATTCTCTCAAACGTATTTAAATAAAAAGCTTTGACAAAATATAATTTTGAGAAAGTAGTTTAAAATGACAAAAAATTTGAAAAAAGGCTTGGGGCTCGTTGCATTAACTTTGACTACAGTGTTTGGCTTTGTTGGTAATGTGGATGCAATAGGTTGTCCTGCTGGTTCTTTGCGTGGTGAGGGGGCAGACGTAAAATCAATCTCTGAATGTAACATTGCACAGGAACACGCTGGTTCTAATGATTTGATGGGCACGATTAATACAGCTATTAATGTAGTCTTAGGTGTCTTAGGGCTACTAGCAGTAATTGTAATCATCTACGGTGGCTTTATGTATACTACATCTGCCGGTGATGCGTCTAAGATTAAAAAAGCCAAAGACACGATTATGTATGGCGTGGTAGGTTTAGTAATTGCCCTACTAGCATATGCTATCGTGAACTTTGTAGTATCAAGCATCTTTAAGTAAAAATAAAAATAGACCTTCGGGTCTATTTTTTATGGTTTAAAAGAAGTGGTTTTTGATTCGATTATTTATTGATTTTCATTTTGATAATTATGTATGCTTATCAAAATGATTATGATTGTAATTCCCTGCAATTGAGAGTATAACTAGGATAGTTTGAAATAGAAAAAGTGGAGGAGTATCTTGGGTATAAAAAAGTACTGCCGAAGCAGTACTTTCTACGTAACGTTTCCAAGATTATTGAATGGTAATCTTGGTTGGGGTTTCGGTTTTTTCCTTCTCAAAGGAAATAGTAAGGACGCCGTCTTTTAGTTCGGCCTTAACGCTTCCCTCATCTTCACGGACGGAAACTGGGAGTGCGATTGTGCGAGAAAACTCGCCCCAGTAACATTCTTGAATGTGCCAACGAGTGGTTTGCTCGTCTTCGCCGCCACTAAGGATTCCTGAGATGGTTAAGATGTTGTCAGAGATGGTCACATCGAGGTCATTTTTGGAAATGCCTGCGGTGCGAGCCTTAACAACTAATTTATCAGCAGTTTCGTATACATCAACTGCTAATTGACCTGGAAAATCTTCCGGTTCGTCCCACGCCTCTGGATCTTCTTCTGATGGAAAACTATTAGAGAGTTGAGCAGGACTTTGCTCGACTTCTTCTTGGCTATCATTATCCAGAAATGCAGCCGCAAGTTCGTCTTCCATAAGCATGTCGTCGTCATTTGTACGAGCCATTGCTAAGTATTCCTCCACTTTTAACTATTGTTATGGTTAATTATAGGAGTGGTTATGTTAAATTGCAAGAGAAAAGTGTGTTTTGATGTAAAAAGCACAATAGTTAATATGATATTGGAGCTGGTTGCACCAAACAGGTGTGAGAGGTGCGGGGCTCCTGGGGTAGTGTTTTGTGATTGTTGTAAAAAATATTTAGCTAGTACTAATCCGGGGTATGTTGTGAGTAATAGCTTTGGATTTACGGAAATCATTATTGGGGGCGTGAAAGAAGGGATTTTATCGAATCTCTTAAAGAAGTATAAATATGGATGTAATAGGGAGCTAGCTGAGGTTTTGGCTGGTACGGTCTATGAGAGGTTGAAGAGTATTGTGGAGGACGAGATAAAGGTTGGCGGTAAGGTGGTGTTAGTCCCCTTGCCAACGATTGGCCGACATATTCGCGCTCGCGGGTTTGATCATATAAAGGTTTTAGCTAACAAATTTTCAGATATTGTGCCCGTGGAAGATTTAATTGTGAGAAAACGGAACTCCGTACAGGTTGGAAAGGGGGCGGAAGAGCGATTGAGGCAGGCGGAGAGTGCGTATATGCTAAGAGAGGGGGTGCAATGCGATCCTGAGATTAAGTATGTTTTATTTGATGATGTATGGACAACCGGCGGAAGTATGCGGGCGGCAGGCGAGGTGCTGAGAAGAGCGGGAGCGACGAAGATAAGTGCTGTTCTCTTAATGAGTAATGATTATATTGAGGCTACAGAAAACCTGCCTTTTGGGCAGGTTTAATAAGGCAATATGTCGTATTTAGCGAGGAGTGCTGACGCCGATGACGGAGTTGAGAACGAAGTTAACAATGGCGAAAGCAAGAAGAGAGATGATAAGGCCGATAATTGCGTAGAGGACGGTATTTTTTGCGTCAGTGACCTTTTTACTGTCGCCGCCAGAGAGAATGTAGCGTAAACCGCCATAAACTAACATAATCACAGAGATAAGGCCAACGATGAGTAGAATTGTATTAGTGATGCGACTAAAGACGCCGTTGTCGCCGATAAGTTCGGTTGGCATACCTTCAGCACGAGCAGCGTCTGCACCTTCTTGAATAGAGATGGCAGAGGCAAGAGCACGACTGGTTGAGAGGCAGATCAATGCGCCAAGACCGGTTAAGGTTTGAGTTAAGGTTTTTGTAATTTTTTTCATAAAAATTATCGAATCTCGCAATTACTTAAATGATGTGCTTATTTTACCATATATGTTCGAAAAAAGCAATTTTTGTAAAATAGGAGGTTATTCTCCAGAGGAGAGTGAATAACTAAATAAAAGACAGTAATATTTTGACGAGGTAAAAGTAGAAAAATAAAAAAGGCCTCGGCTGAGGCTATTTTATGGCGGAGAGTGGGAGATTCGAACTCCCGCTGCAGGTCTCCCCACACTAGCGATTTAGCAAACCGCCCCCTTCAGCCACTTGGGTAACTCTCCTTCCCTTCTATCTTAGCATATTTTAAAGAATTAGAGAACGAATTTAAAGAAATATTGTGTTGTGATATAATTTAAAAAAGCTAATGAATATTGAGGTAGTATGGGAAAAAATACTGAGGTGATACAATGGGAGGCCGAGGAGTATGTCTCGCATGATAAAAATATGGGGTGGTATCTAGGTCTAGTGGTTATTGGTGTGATTTTATCGCTAATTTCAATTCGATTTGAATGGTGGACTTTTACAGCTTTAATTATTGTGTCAGTGATTGCCTTAATTCTTTATTCGGTACGACCACCAAGAAAAATTCAGTATGTGTTATCTGAAAAAGGGCTGACGGAAGGTGAAAAAATGTACGCTTTTGAGGATTACAAAGCTTTTGGAGTGTTGCAGGACGATGTACATTTTGCGATTATCTTGATGCCAAAAAAACGCTTTGCACCGGCTGTAACAGTATATTTCCCTGAGAATAAGGGTGAAGAGATTGTGAATGTCTTTGGTCATAGATTACCGATGGAAGAAGTGAAGCTAGATATGATCGATAAGATTGTAAAGAAATTACGATTTTAAGATAATTATCCTCGAGCAAAATAGGCCAGAAAAACTGGCTTATTTTTATGCTTAAAGTTTAGTTTAGAAAATTGAAAAAACATAACAGTTATGGTAAACTGGAAAAAATATAGAATAAAAGAAGGTGGGTAAATGGATCAAAATGATGGCGCACCAATGACGGGCGCAATGAATGCAACAGATTCAAATGCAGATTTTAACATTAATATTCAGGACCAGTTGGGAGTGCCACCAGCGCCACCAATTCCAGATTTTTTGTCTAATGATCCGATTGATGCGGGTAATGGTTCAAGCGTGATGGCGGATTTGACAAATATGGAGCCAACACCAATTACAGGTGCACCTGCGGCGATGCCTGAACCGGTAGCTAGTACAACGGAGCCGGTAGTGGAGACTCCAGCTGTGGCGCCTGAGATGACAGCAGCGCCAAATGTAGAGGCGAATGTACCAGTGGTAAATACTGAGGTGGCTGGCGATCAATTTGAGAATGTTAAAAAGCAAATGTTGCAGGATCTATACCCATTAATGGACAAAATTAAGATGCAGCCGGAACAGAAATTCAAAGTTTATAAGCAAATGATCGAAACAACTGGTTCGAAAGAGATGATTACTTCTGCTTACGAGGCCGTAAAAGAAATTGGAAATGAAGAAGTGCGCGCAGAGGCTTTGCTCTTCCTTGTCGAAAAAGCAGACAGCTAAGATTTAAAATGATCGCCTACGGGCGATTATTTTTTAGTAAGAAATTAGAGAAGGAAAAAAATAGAGAAGGTTTTTGCCTTCTCTATTTTAATGGAATGGTTTACTGGGGGGTTAGTGTATTTCGCCCTTATTGGATGAGTTTAATACATTCCGCCCATGCCGGCACCGCTGGCGCTCTGGTCTTCTTTTTCTGGAATTTCAACAATGAGAGCACCCATAGTAATGGCGGTAGCAGCGATACTGATGGCATTTTGAACAGCTTCGCGAGTAACACGAGCAGGATCGATGACACCAGCTTTCTTGAGGTCCTGGAGGCCTTTTTCAGGTTCCATGACGTTAATTCCCTGGCCTGGTTTGGCATTCTCAACTGCAGCAAGGAGAGCCTGGGCATTGAGTCCGGCGTTTTCTAAAATGTGAAGAAGAGGAGCCTTGAGGGCGTTCTTGACAATTTTGGCGCCAGCATCTTTTTCTTCAAGTTGGTCAGCGAGATTGACGAGAGTAACGCCACCACCAGTAACGATACCTTCATCAAGAGCTGCCTTGGTAGCGGCAACGGCATCATCAACTCGATATTTCTTTTCGTCGATCTCAGTTTCAGTAGCACCACCAACTTTAATAACGGCAACCTTACCAGAGAGGGCGGCAGCACGTTTTTCGTATTGTTCACGGTCGTAGTCAGAGGTAGCGAGGTTGGCTTGGGACTTAATGAGTTCAATGCGATCAGAGACGGCGGATTGTTTACCTGCTCCGCTAATAATTGTAGAGCTGTCTTTGGTGGCAATGATTTTCTTAGCTGAACCTAGAGCAGAGACTTCTGCATCTTCAAGCTTCATGCCCTTATCCTCAGAAATAACGATAGCATCAGTAAGGACGGCGATATCTTCAAGAATTTCTTTACGGCGATCACCGAAGGCGGGAGCTTTGAGGACGAGCGAATTGAAGACGCCTTTTAGTTTATTAAGGACAAGAAGTGAAAGAGCTTCACCACTAACTTCTTCAGCGATAATTACGAGATCTTTGTGGCCAGATTGGGCTACTTTTTCTAGGATTGGAAGGATTTCGCTGCTGGTGGAGATTTTTTTATCAGTGAGAAGGATGAGGGGTTTATCAAAAACAGCTTCTTGGCGATTGACATCGGTGACAAAGAATGGTGAGCTGTAACCCTTGTCATAACTGAAGCCCTCAACGATTTCCTGTTCCATCTCTAGACCTTGACCAGCTTCAACGGTGACAATACCGTCTTTACCAATCTTGCTGATAACGTCAGCGATTAATTTACCAATTTCAGGGTCGCCAGCAGAGATGGTAGCAACTTCAGCAACTTTTTTATCATCACCGGCAATCTTTTCAGCTGTTTGGTTAATTTTTTGAACGATCTCTTGGCCAGCTTTTTCGATACCTTTTCTGAGTTCCATTGGGTTGACACCAGCGGCAATAAGTTTATTGGCTTCGTTTAGGATGTTGTAGGTCAAGACAGTGACAGTGGTGGTACCATCGCCAGCAACTTTGTTGAGTTTTTGGGCGGCAGACTTGATGAGTTTGGCACCAATTTGTTCGCCAAGGTTGGCTTCGGTGCTGCCTAAATCGACAGCTTCTGCAACAGTAACACCGTCATGGGTGATGGTGGGGTTGCCATAAGATTTTTCAATGACAACGTTTTGACCTTTTGGGCCAAAGGTAACTTTTACTGCGTCGTAAAGTTGTTTGGCGCCGCTTAAGACTTTGTCACGAGCCTCCCCAGCATAAAAAATTTTCTTTGCCATAATTTCCTTTCGAATTGAATTTTGATATTAAGATAATAGGTTTACTAAATTAGTTAATGGTTGCAAGAATGTCTTCTTCTTTTACGATGAGATATTCTTGATTATCAATTTTAATGTCAGTAGTGGTATATTCCTTGAAGATAATTTTGTCACCTACTTTGATGTTTTTGACATCTGGACCGATGGACTCGACGGTGGCGTAGCTAGGTTTTTCTTTTGCTTCACCTGGCATAAAAAACCCTGAGGCGGTTTTTTCTGCGGGAGTCTCTTTTTTAGCAACGACACGATCTTGTAATGGTTTTAGGGTCATTTTCCTCCTTATCTTTAAACGATTTTCGATGTTCTGTACTCTATTGTATAGGAAAAATTAGCACTGTCAAGTGGAGAGTGCCAATTTAATATTGAATTTCGATTTTTGAGATGGGGTAGAAAATAAAAAAGCAGTGTAAAAATGAAAACTAACAGAGGTGGTTATGGTATAATGAGAAAAACGAGAGGTATAAAATGAGTGTGAAAACTGTATTAATGGACAGAATACCAAATTATAACAATTTAGTAATTCCATACCATAAATTAAAAGCGATGATGATGGCACATAAGTATAAGTTTCCAGGGAAGCGGATGCGCGTGATTGGGGTGACAGGCACAAATGGTAAGACCTCAACTTGCTTTATGATCTGGAAGATGTTAAATGAGGCTGGACATAAAACGGGCTTGATGACGACGGTGGCTTGGGGGGTAGATAAGCTGGAAGAGCAGATCGAACATATGACTACTGTTGATACTGAGACTTTGAATCAGCGAATGCAAAGAATAGCGGAGAGTGGAGCAGAATTTTTAGTGCTTGAAATTACTTCACACGCATTGGCACAGAATCGCATATATGGTGTGCCTATCGAAATCGCTGTGATGACGAATGTGACACATGAACATCTCGACTACCACAAGACATTTAAAAATTACAGAGACGCGAAGAGAAAGTTATTTAAAGTAGCGAAGTATGGGGTGATTAATGAAGATGATGAAAGTTGGTCATATTTTGCAAGTGATGTTGATGAATATATCACATATGGTATAAACAGCGGTATTTTAAGGGCTGAAAAAATAGAGCTGGCTGCGGAGGGTGTGAAGTACGAAGTGGGAGAGGCAGGCGAGAAGTTGAAAATCCGGACACATATCCCTGGGAAGTTTACTGTATATAATTCCCTGGCTGCAACGGCGGTGGGACTGAAATTGGGCTTAACTAGAAAACAGATCGAGGATGGAATTTTGGCACTTGTTAGCGTGGAAGGTCGAATGAATCGCGTGAATGAGGGGCAGGATTTTGAAGTGATTGTTGATTATGCGCATACACCCGATGCATTTATTAAGGTTTTTGAATCGGTAGTACCTGGGAAAAAGGGACGGATTATTTCTCTATTTGGTGGGGCGGGGCGCCGTGATGAGTCTACACGCGCAGAGAGGGGTGAAATTGGCGCAAAGAATTCAGATATCATAATTGTCACTGAGGATGATTCTAGGGATGAGGATAGAATGACGATTGCGGAAGAATTTGCGAGAGGCGCTGAAAAAGCTGGTAAAACACGTGAAAAGGATCTGTTTGTTATTCTGGACCGTGAAGAGGCAATCGAAAAAGCAATCAGTTTAGCGAAAAAAGATGATATTGTGCTGGTGTTAGGCAAGGGTCATGAAAAAACTATTTTAAGGGCTGAGGGGGCGGTGCCTTTTGAAGACTTAAAAGTAGTCCGAAAAGTCTTAAAGAAAATGATAAAGAAATAAAGGCGTTTAAAAAATACAACCGGGGGTTGTATTTTTTTGTAGAAGTTTGCCGGGAGAATTTTGCGAACAAGTAGGATATGAGGGGTTATCCTGTGATGTGATCAGGGTCGAAGTTGCTAATGCCATTAATGATTTGATCTTCTGAAAGATGCATAAGATGAGCAATAGTGGCAGCAGCAGCCATGTAGGAAATGTTTGGTTCCCCGGTGAGGAAGCTGGCGACACTGAAGCGATGACCTTCAATGTTTAGAGTTGCTTCGCTTCCTTTGCGGTAAAGAGTGCGGCGTTCAATTTTGGTGTCACTGTAGTGATCAGAGCCATAAGTGGCAGTACCTTGTTTGCCCTTAAATTTTGAGAATTCAAGGAAGTTGTTGTCATCACGATTGAGTACGACATACTCGGGGCCGAGGCTGAAGAGAGTATTTTCGGCTGCGGCGTATTCTTCAGGGGTGAGATCAGAAAGTTTGGATGGGACATAGTCGGTGAGGGCGGCTAGATAGACTGGAAGTTGATAGAAAACGTCTTTTTTGAGGGAGTGGGCAGGGGTGGTGATGATGCAGTAATCAGCGCCAGCTTTCCAGGCGTCGCTAAAGAATTTATAGAGAGTGCCTACCTTAATCTCGTCTTCAGAGGCAAGAATGGCCACCTTTTCATTAGCTTCTTTGAGGATATGGTAAACATAATGGGCAACGACGCTTTTACCGGTGGTGCCGGTGATGCAGATAATGCGCATATCTTTTAAGATGTTGCCATAGTAGGTCTTGAGAAGACGTACTTTAATACGACCTGCACGGCTGCCGGTGAGTTTTGAAGTTGTTGGTTTTGGGTCGAGATTGTTATCCATTATGTATATTTTACCAAATTAGTTGTTCATTAGGTTGTTTAAGATTTGAGTTGGAAAATCACTATCTCCAAGGCTTTGTTTGAGGAAGGAGGTGAAAATGATGATGGCTAGAGCGTAAATGGTGATAATGACGATGGTATTTGCGAAGATACGTTGATCGTTTTGATAGTCAATGTCTTGATTAAGACCCTCATAAATTAAGGTTGAAGAGTAGGCGAAACCAGCAAACATAAGAATGAAGCCAAGATTAAGTGAGAGCATGGTGCCGAGCGGCATGAGAATGTAGGTGGCAAGGATGGCAGGAATGCTGGAAACGGCGGCGATGGTTAACAGGCGGAAGTAGTTACTTTTCTTTTTGAAGATAAGAGAAATAATGTAGTAAATAGCGGTGATGGCGAGAACTGGGACGAGGTAGGCGATGATTTGTGAAAAAATAGTTTGGAACCAATCAAATTTTTCGAGTTTTTTCCAGTTCCAAGAAGCGGCTACTTGTTTACCAAAGAAAGATTTGTGAGCTGGAGTGTAGACTTTGGCAATAATGGTATTGACGACGGAAAGTATAGTAAAGAGTCCAGTAGTGATAAGGGGAAGCTGCCAGGCCTTTTTGAAGCTAGAAAAACCAGATAACTTTTCTTTAAAAGTGGAGGTTGGCTTTGTGAGGGCGGAGATAATAAAACTAACAAGGTGATTTTTGGAGACCTCTTGTAATTTTTGTTTTAGAGCATCAGTGCTAGACTGGGTTGTGTTTTGTGATGAGGCCTCTGGAGTAGGTGTGGAGGGCGTAGGCTCGGCGGTATTAACGGTATTTAAAGGTTGGTTGGCTACGTTATTTGTGTTATTTTCTTCCATAAAACTCCTTTTTATTAAATAAATTATAACACACCTCTATGATTTTTAATTAAATATGCTATAATATAGATGTCACGGCAACGTGATGCTCATTTAATTTCTAGGTGGGTATCATCTGAGTCCTTGGATTTAGATGATATCCACATCTGCACCCGTAGCTCAGCTGGATAGAGCGTTTGCTTGCGGAGCAA
>CAUUHT010000002.1:0-110742 GCA_963545055.1 Candidatus Nanosyncoccus nanoralicus | reverse complement strand
AACCGGAATTCGCGTTCGGTGCAAGAACCTTAGGCTAGTCCGGTCATGGTGATATATAGATTATACACCATTTTGTTCAAAAAGACAATACTTCTTAATACTGGCACGGCCATTGTTAGTACGTCCTCTGCTCTGGACAACCCGCGAGGATTTGCGACATTGCATTTTTCAGATTCAAGTTAAAACCTCTGTTCTATTGAATAATATCTCTTAAATTCTAGCATATTATCTGAAGAGGTTTCTTGTATACTATATTTAATATAACAAATCAAGAAGAGGTATAAGAATGGGTATTGAATCATTGTCAAATAATAATGGTGAAAATATGGAGAAGAAATTGGATCCACGAGTCGAGTCGTTGGCTATTCCTTTGGCAAGAGATTATGCAGAGAAGAACTATTCAAAAATGGAAGATGGAACTTTTCAGCCAGCATGGCGCGGCGTAAACGGCGAAAAATCGCTAAAAAATAAATCACCAGAGGACTTGATTGCAGAGGGGTATAGCGAACTTGCTGCACATAAATCTGTAATTGATATTGCGAATGAATCATATGCTAATTACTCAGACTATTGGAAGGATCAAAATCGTGGGGGAGCAGAGTATCTTATCGGCTTAATGGATGAGCGTGGCGCCGATTCTTTAATTGATCTAAATCTTGACGATGAAGAGATTCGCAATGAATACGGTAGCTTAATTCATGAAAATTGGATTTCTCGTAATGAATGGGTTAAGGACCCAAATTATGGTGATCCAAAGTTGGCATGTAGCTTTTCTGAACTATCTCCAGAGGAGCAGCAAAAAGACATTGATCAGCTTGGTGTCTTGCAAAAATGGATTAGTGAGCAAAAGTAAAAACTATATAGTATTAGTAAGAAAAACTATAGGGGGTTTTGAAGTTATTTTTTGAATTCGACTATTAGTTCATGATAGTATATAGATATGAATCAAGAAGAACTACTTAGCAAAAAGCGCGCCCTCGAGTTGTATGAAACCGGAAAAATTATGGATTTTGAGGTAGGTACAACTGCTGGACTTCAGCAGATTCATCAATATTTATTTCAGGATATTTTTGATTTTGCAGGACAAATTCGCACCGTGAATATTGCGAAAGGTAATATGCGCTTTGCTCCAGTTCTCTTTCTCGAACAAAACCTAAAAATCATCGACACTCTTCCGGAAACAACTTTTGAAGAAATTATTACAAAATATGTTGAGATGAATATTGCCCATCCATTCCGCGAGGGGAATGGTCGCGCGACGCGTATTTGGCTAGACCAAATTCTCAAAAAATCTCTCAAAAAATGTGTCGACTGGTCCAAGGTCGACAAACCTGAATATCTTTCCGCAATGGAACGCTCCCCAGTGAATCAACTTGAAATTCAGGAGTTACTCCGTCACAATCTTACCGACCAAATCGAGGACCGCGAGGTTTATATGAAGGGTATTCAGGCTTCATATCAGTATGAAGACATGGATGATTACGACGTTCACACATTGTAGTTTTGAAGTGTGCAATATATGGAAAAGTTGAAGTCGCGGGCTTAAGTTTAATACGTTCTCTGCTTTGGGCAGCTTTCAAGAATTTGCGACATCGCATTTTTTTCCGCCTCAGTTACCCAGAGTGAGTATTTATATTTGACTGAAATCTGTCTCGCCACATATTGGCAACGAAAACTTTTATTCTTCGGCAGCCATGTCGCTGCGTCTCCATCTGATTTTTGCTGATTCGCCGCCGCCTGTACTGCAATTAGATTTAAAGGGTCTGTCGCGATCTTCAGTCTCTCATCGGCAGATTTGTACTGTGCTCCCTTTTGCCAAGCATCCGACAACGCCACCACATGGTCTATCTGCACCTGCTTTGAGATCTCTTGTCTTGAATGAAACTCCATCTCCTCGCCAGTATAAGGCTCATAAAACTTTCCAGCCACCACATTGCATTTTTCATCCACCTTTGCGGTTTCGCCAAAATCTCGTTTCAGAATTCGCTGTCTTAAATTGCAACCTTCAATATCTGGCCATCCATTATAAAATTCTGTTCGCTTATAACCAGTTTTCGGCGCCCGCCCCTTTACTTCAAGCTTAGCTAGTAGCTCCGTTGCAAGTGGTACTCCTTCGGCTCTTTGTTCGCCACTATCGATAACGTCCTTTTCTACTGAACCAGCATTCGTTATTTCTTTAGCGCTTGACTCAACTTTCTTCTGCCAGGCGTTTGGATTCGCAATAATCGTCAGAATCACTGCACCACTTAAAATTAAGGCAGTGATCGCTCGTCTTGTTTTGTGAATTGTTTTAAAGCTCATTTAATTTCTCCTTTTGTAAGTAGGTTGGGCAGCTTTTAGATCTTAATAAAAATTAGAAGCTTTGCCCCTCCGAATTTATTTCGGTTCTTTCAAAGTCCTTGCATACTTCACTACCGACATCAGATCTTGATCCATATCAAAATCCGTTTCTGGCAGATCTCCCACAATCATCTCAATTAACTTATCAAAACTCATCAACCCCGTTACTTTTCCGTGGTCATCCACCACGATAAAGAAGTAGCAACTCGTGCGGATAAATGCAAGAAGAGCTTCTTTTAAGGTGTAATTTTCACTCATAAAATATACATTCTTATCTAGAAATGCCGAGGCTCGATCAGTTTCCTTGACACTCAGACTAAATAGTGTCTTAGTATGAATCAAACCGACAATCTCACCTCGCGCTCCCACCACAGGGAAGTGTGACAAACCAGATTGATAAAGTCGAGATAAAGTCAAAGGTCCCATGAAGTCATTTTCGTGAATAATGATCACCTCGTTCTTTGGTGTCATTACTTCTTTGACCAGCTTGCTATCAAAAGTCATCGCCGCCGCCATCGTTCTTCTTTGCTGTTTCGAGATTACTTCTTCAGGCAATTTATTAATCAACCACACCAGGTCTTCAGTCGTTTCTGGATAGAAGATCTCAGGAAGATCTTCAGGAGAAATGCTTTGATTATTAATACTTCTGTTAGTATTATTCTCCGCATCAGGTTCGCTTACTCCTTCAATTTCGCTCATCTCTGCCTCGTGTCGCACTAGACTTGCCGCCGCATCTTTGTCGGTGAAAATATTTCGGTTCATTGGTCCCACGAAAGAAGAATCGACCGAGTTCGCTGGCTCACTAATATTTTTATGCTTAGAGGTAGACTCAAAATTACCGTTACCACCATCAGACCTATCATCATCAAAATTTTCATCATCAGGTGATTTTTTCTCAACAGCAATCTTGCCTAAAGTCCTAGCTATCCCCCGAAAGAGTCCACCAAACTTCTCGCCTATCTGAGCAAAAAACCCCTTTTTTTCTTCGCCAAAAATCCCTGAAGATTGGTTTAAATCCGCACTTTGGTCCGCACTTATCTCGTCCATTTTTACCTCCGTTTTCGTCGCACTGCCCACAAACACGCTAAAATATGCTAATATCTATATTATACAAAAATTTATTGAATTAAGCGATAGATTTTGCTTAGGAGGTTTATGAAGAAGTTACCAATTATTGCTTTTGGCGCA
Organism: Candidatus Nanosyncoccus nanoralicus; assembly: GCA_963545055.1. Lineage (GTDB taxonomy): Bacteria > Patescibacteriota > Saccharimonadia > Saccharimonadales > Saccharimonadaceae > Nanosyncoccus > Nanosyncoccus nanoralicus_A. The sequence goes on along the minus strand of CAUUHT010000002.1, from coordinate 107,214 downwards.
TTGATCATCTGTTTTTTGGCTCTCTGTATTTATTCTTATAATCAGAACCAGCAATATGATCAGTGGATCGCCTCTCTCGATCGTTCGAAATATATTGAAAAAGACGAGCGTAACGGTAATCTTCGCGATAACTATGAGGGAAATAAGGACGCCAAGGTGCTCATCGTGGAGTATGCGGATTATCAGTGTCCAGGCTGCGCCACTACTTTTCCATATCTTTCTGAAATTGTTGAAGAATACAAAGGCAAGGTTGGTCTAATTTTTCGTAGCTTTATTCTTAGTTATCATAAAAATGGTACTGCGGCCGCCCATGCCGCCAACGCTGCTGCTCTTCAGGGCTACTGGCAATCCTATGCTACTATTCTCTTTAAAAATCAGGCTGAATGGGAAGACCTAGAGGCGGGGAAGCGTGATGCTAAGTTTAAGTCTTATTTCGAAGAAGCCTCGAAAGGTCAGGGCAACGCAGATCAGTTCCTCTCTGATATGAATAGTGAGGCCGTCAAAAAGAAGGTTAAATCCGATATGGCAGTCGCTAAACTCGTGAATATTACAGAGACTCCAACGATTATTATTAATGGCGAAAAACTTCCAACCATCTCTGTTAACGAATCCACCTTCAAAAAGACTGTTCATGAAATGATTGACGCCGCATTGAAGAAAGCGGAGTCTAACTCTTCAAATAACACTAAATAGGAGAACTATGTCTCAGCCAAAAATAGATTTCGTCATCACTTGGGTCGACGGCACTGATCCCAAATGGTTGGCTGAGAAACTAAAAACTCTTCAAGAGACAGATTCTTTTGAGTCCCAAAAAACCGACTCCTCCGATCTTCGTTTCCGCAATGATTTTGATTTTCTCAAGTTTTGGTTTCGTGGTGTCGAAAAATTCGCCCCATGGGTTAATCAAATCTTCTTTGTCACCTATGGACACACGCCAAACTGGCTAAACTTAGCTCATCCCAAGCTTAAAATTATTCGCCATGAGGATTTTATTCCGCAAGAATTTCTTCCTACTTTTAATTCTCATACTATTGAAAATCACCTCCACCTAATCCCCGGACTTTCGGAGTATTTCGTCTATTTTAATGATGATTTCTATCTATTAAAGGCCACAAAGCCAACGGATTTCTTTATAAAAGCTAGCCCTAAAAAACCAACTAAAAGCCAAAACCGCTCTCAAACCTCAGCAGAAACCTATCTGCCGCGCGCTTTCTTTGCCGAAAATATTCTAATAAATAATCCGTCACGTGATATATTTCCATATATCCAAATGAATAACATGGCTTTAATAAGTCAAAAATATCGCAAATCTGAGTTCTATCGCCAGCATTTTTTCAAAGCCTATCATCTCAAATATGGTATTTTTAATCTTCGAAACTTACTACTCTCTTCTTGGAAAGAGTTTTCCCTTATCTATGATCCTCATTGTGCTTCGTCTTATCGAAAATCAACCTTTAAGGAAGTCTGGCGAGAACATAAAGAGCAACTTGAGGCGACTTCCGCTCGCCCATTCCGCTCCAGCCAAGATATCTCACATTTGATATTTTTCTACACTCAACTCCTTGACGGGGCGTTTATTCCACGTTCTGCCAAATTCTCCCATCACACTATGCTAAGCAGAAACGAGCAGAATAACCAAAGAATCGTGCAATACATTAAACGACAAAAATATCATATTCTCTGCATTAATGATGGCGAGGTCAAAGATCCAGCCAAGACCAAAACCGCGCTCGAACAAGCCTTTGCAGAGATCCTCCCTGAAAAATCCCAATTTGAAAAATCATAAAACAATGTTATAATATGCTCGTTACCAGCCCGGTAAAGTAATTTAATACCGTGCTAAATTTGAGATTATAATCTCGTCTTAAGAAAAGGGGGAAAATATGCTAATTGAATACGATGACCATATTTTATCAAGCGAACTCACTGAAATTGTTGTCACGATCATTAAGATCATCGACGCCAGTGCTACCGAAAGGGAAGTGACCATCAGCTGTATCTACAATCTGTTTGCAAACATCAAAAGTTTAATATCTTTCGATCAGGCGAATGATGATAAGCTGGAATATTGTACTCTCGAGTATCAGTTTTTTGATCTCACTGAGGATTATGATGTTTTTAATATTTTCAACGAGTCGTCGGTCATTGAGGAGCTTCACGAAAAGGAGGTTTCTCAGCTCACGTTAAATGATCTTGATAATGTCGCCGACTTCTTTGTTCAGTTGTTAAAGGACGAGCGACTGGTCTATCAGGATTTTATGGCGCTTGCGTCTAGTGAATTTGTCAACTTCTACGCAAGTATTAGGCCGCACGTGTTTGAGCAGTATCTGATGGCTATGAATAAGAGCAAGGATGAATTGACAAAATATCGTGAGATTCTGGCTGGCTGTCAGCAGTCACTCTATCTAATCAGAGGCAAGCACCCAGAGCTCTATAAGGATATTGACTCCCTAATTATCCAGATAAATTGGATTTTAAGGAATGAGACTCTCACGCTTGAGCAATATTCCGTAGGCGCTCTCTATGATTTTCTCAAAGGTCTCTATGATCCAGAAGAGGCTCAAGGTCTCTAAAGACAGCACGATCATTTTTCTTAAGGAGCCCCAGGGCTCCTTTTTTAATTGCAGTCTCTCACCACACACTCCTCGGCCTCTCTTGCCAAAATTAAAAAACAGACTATAATACTCCTGTTGCATCCTAGGACAGCAACAAATGTACATTAAAAAATCGTTAAGCAAAAAATCCTTTCAAGGAGGAAAAGATGATATTTGGTTTTTTTAAGATTGAGTCAGAAAAAGCGAAACAGAATCCGTTCTGTAGACTCAGTCAGTTTAAGATTAATGGTACCAAGAAGAAGTTCTTACGCTTTTTGAATTCTTTCAGGAGTACCGGCTTGATTTACTACGGCGACGAGGCAAGGGAGAACGAGTGGTTCTTTGATAAGATTACAGACGAATACCCAGACCTGATTCGAAGAATATCCCGCCTCAAACTGAAGCCGCATGATGATAAAAGTATTCCGATCTTGCTCGACATGTTTATGGGCGCCGAGGCTTATTATGGGTTCGATGAAACGGACCTTCCTCCTGTTCTGCTCTGCCATTGGATGGCCATGCAGAAAGATAATGATAAGCTTATTGTATAAAGAGCGAGATGGAGTTTATTATATATATCTTGACGAAACACTAGGGTATAGCTGAAACAGTCAGCAATACACACCAAAAATACAATTAAATATAGGAATCATTACAAATACAAAACTACAAGTCTTAACGATTTTATGGGAGCCGCGGCTCCCTTTTTCATACCGTAAAATATTTACTTTGGCGAATGGACTAGTCCAAATCCGCCATTGCAGCCTCAGTCCAAAATGTTTATTCTTGCACAATATATTATTTATGGTTTAATAGAACATGTTACTCTAAAAAAGTAAAGTAGTTTTAAAAATATTAAAACTCGAATGCACCCCGCTCATAAAAGAGCATGTCGAGATGGAATTTCCATCTTAGTTTCCGTGTCAAAGACACAACAAAGGAGAAGAAATGAAGAAAATAAACAACGATTTAAGCAAAAATGTAGCCACCGAGTCAACAAGTTCTAACCACATTAGTATAAGTGAAAAACTATTTTTTACTTATGCAGATGAGTTGGTGAGAGCTAAGTTGGATCTGGTGGGGAAGACTGGTCAGATGCTTGCCGCAATTAAGGGCTATATTCCTCTGAATATCATTGATGTCCAGAGAGTCGAATATATGGCCTTTGAACAGATCTTACTGCAGGCCACGGAATATTATGAGAAGATCTTGTGCGCAGAGGTTCTAAAAGTCTTGGAGTATTATCATAATCATCCAGACTATGCTGCTGCCACGATTGTCTCGTCAATCTGTATCTATATCTTCGATGAAGAAAAATGGATCATCAAGCTCTTCCAGGAGCTGATCGACGATCCATTTGCAAAGCTGTTTTTTAAGAAGCATACTGAGCTAGGTCGTCAGTTCTATCAGGATATTGACTGCGCCAGCGACTGTGTTGCTTCGCTGAAGGGTAAGTTAATTGCCCTCGAGACTCAGATTAAAGAGGAGTTTGGGGATAAATCGCTATGCGTGAAGGTGGCGAGTGAGCTGAGCCATAATTTACGATTAATTATTAAGGCTTTAGATAATAAGGAATCGTCAGAATTGTGGCGCGGTGCGAAAAGCAATCTACAAATTTTCGAGATGCTAAAAGAGGGTGTGAAGCCTCTTCCGGTGAATTTTAAGACGGAGCCAACTTCTTCTAAAGAAGGTCAGGACGTCGATCTGCGTAATGTAAAGGAATTTATAGAGAATTCGCATCTTCAGATAACGCCTCAAACTAAAAAGGAGTCAATCTATCCTGAGTTCAGAGACCAGGACGAGCTCGATGATTCACCAGAAGAGGTGTTAAGACGCAGCGATCCGAGCTGTAAGATCCGTATTGTTGGCCCTCACGGCGAGAAGCTTGTTAATTGACGGTATGAGAAGAAAAAGCAAAAAGAAGAGTTTTAATATGATTTGGGAGGCTAAGGCCTCTCTTTTTTTACGGGCTTAAACAATTACGCTCAAGGTTGACTTATTCAAAAAAACTTGTATCCTAAATATAGACTATTATAGGTTAGTTAGGTGGATATATATCTTATATCAAGATTATTTTTTCACTAGTATTAAATAGTAAAACGGCGATAAAGTCAAATAATAGTAAGGGAAGAAATGAAAAAAATAAAACACATCCTTAAGGCTAAACTTTTTCAAATAATACTTCTAATCGCTCTTGACAGTATTATTTTTTCTTGCGTATCTTTCTTGGCAATTTTGCTAAGATTTGATTTTAATAACATTCCCAATGAGTTTTTTCTTAATATAAGAAATCTTCTTTGGTTGGATATTCTTATCATGCTCGCTGTTTTTGCTGCATTTGGTCTGTATATTTCTATCTGGAGATATGCATCAGTGAATGAGTTGTTACAGATCATCCCAGCTTGTTTTATAAGCGAAGTAATTATCTTTCTCTATAAAAACATCTTACATATTAAGATGCCAACTAGTTACTTTATTATTCATACCCTATTCATGATTCTTGCCGTGAGCTTGATAAGATATTCCTATAGGATTGCAAGATTTATCTATCTAAATTCTCTAAATAAACGAAAAACAAAAAATACTATTATTGTGGGTAGTGGTGAGGCTGGTAGACTACTTATTGATGAAATTTCTCGAAATAACAATGAGTTTGATGAAAAGATTGTATGTGTCATTGATGACAACAAAAACAGAAAAGGTTCTCGCATTAAGGGTATTCCTATTTTTGGAAATCGTAGGTTAATTAAAAATGCTGCCGAAAAATTCAATGCAGATGAGATTATTATCGCAATTCCTTCTGCATCAAAAAGTGTAATTGCAGAAATTGTTAAAGAGTGCCAAAAAACTAAATGCGAGATTAAGATTCTACCATCAATCCACCTGTCAATGAATCAAAGAACTACAAGTCTCATATCTAATATACGTCCTCTTTCTTATGAAGATTTTTTGGGCCGAGATCAAGTAGAAGTTAATTTTGATGAAATCAAAGATAGTTTAAATGGTCAAAAGGTTATAGTTACGGGCGGCGGTGGGTCTATTGGATCGGAGTTGTGTCGCCAAATTGCAAAATGTAATCCAATGGAGCTAGTAATTATCGATATTTATGAAAATAATGCATATGAGATTCAGCAGGAATTATTAACAGAATATCCAGAACTTAATCTTCATGTAATAATAGGTTCAGTAAGAGATTACGATAGGATGAATGAGATATTCTTCAAACATCAACCAGATCAAGTTTTTCATGCAGCCGCCCATAAGCATGTTCCACTTATGGAGGTTAGCCCAAATGAAGCGGTAAAAAATAACTGTTTAGGTACGCTTAATATTTGCAAACTAGCCAAAAAATATAAAACCAAAAAATTTGTACTGATTTCAAGTGACAAGGCAGTTCGTCCGACAAATGTCATGGGGGCTACTAAGCGTATTTGTGAAATGATGATTCAGGCATACGACAAACTTACAAAAGACACAGAATATGTTGCAGTTAGGTTTGGCAATGTTCTTGGCTCTAATGGTTCTGTTATTCCACTCTTCCTAAAACAAATTGAAAATGGTGGCGTAGTTACTGTTACTCACAAGGAAGTACGAAGGTTCTTCATGACCATTCCAGAAGCTGTTGGTTTGGTACTTTCCGCAAGTATCCTAGCTAAAGGTGGTGAAATCTTTGTTCTTGATATGGGTGAGCCAATTAAGATCTATGATCTTGCAGAAAAATTAATTAGATATAAGGGGCTAGAGCCTGGCAAAGATGTTAAAATTAAGATCAGTGGTTTGCGACCTGGCGAAAAACTCTATGAAGAGATTCTTATGGATGAAGAGGGACTAAAAGAGACTCCGAATAAACTGATTCACATCGGAAAGCCACTCAGAATCCCAGAAACATTCCTTAAAAACTTAGATGACTTAATCGCGGATGCCTATAAAAACGAAGATGGTATCAAAGAGAAAGTCGCAAAGATTGTTACTACGTATAAAATTGATAAAGAAGGTTCAGGTAAGTGAAATGAATATTCAACCATTTAAAAACAAAATTTGGCTAAGTACCCCCACTATGCATAATGGTGAGGAAATGAAGCATATTCAACAGGCATATGATTCTAATTGGATGAGTTCACTAGGTGAGAATATAGACGTAGTTGAATCCGAGATCTGCAGAAAAACTGGTAGTAGATATGCTATTGGATTATCCGCAGGAACCGCTGCACTACATCTAGCAGTTAAACTTGCTGGGGTTAAAACAGGCGATAAGGTTTTCTGTTCTGATCTGACTTTTGCAGCAACGGTCAACCCAGTTGTTTATGAAGGCGGTATTCCCGTATTTATTGATTCAGAATATGAGACATGGAATATGGACCCAGAGGCGCTTGGGAAGGCATTTAAAATGTATCCTGATGTAAAAGTGGTGGTTGTGACTCATCTTTACGGTACTCCTGCTAAACTTGACGAAATTATGAAGATATGCGAGGAACATGATGCCATTCTTATTGAGGATGCAGCTGAGAGTTTGGGTGCAACTTATCACGATAAGCAGACTGGTACCTTCGGAAAATATAATTGTATCTCATTTAATGGCAATAAAATCATTACTGGTTCATCTGGCGGTATGCTATTAACTGACGATCAGGATGCTATTAATAAAGCAAAAAAATGGTCAACTCAGTCACGTGAAGATGCTCCTTGGTATCAACATGAAGAAATCGGATATAACTACCGTATGAGCAATGTAATTGCCGGTGTAGTCCGCGGACAGCTTCCTCACCTAGAAGAACACATTGCTAAGAAGGAAGAAATCTATCAACGATACAAAGATGGGCTTAAGACTCTTCCAGTGTCTATGAATCCAATAAATTCAAAAGAAGCCAAGGCAAACTACTGGCTTAGTTGCCTATTACTTGAATCTGATGCTATGACTCATCAAAAAAGAGGTGCCACAAAAGCTACTTACGACAAAATTCAAGGAAAAAGTTGTCCAACTGAAATCCTTGAGGTTCTAGCTAGCTATAATATCGAGGGGCGCCCAATCTGGAAACCTATGCATCTTCAACCTATGTATCAAAACAATGATTTTATAGCTGTAAAAGAAGGTCTAAGTGTGAGCGAGGATATCTTTAATAGGGGACTTTGTCTTCCATCAGATATTAAAATGAATACAATGGAACAAGATGCCGTTATAGAAGTAATAAAGAGTTGTTTTTGATTATGAAAAAAAATATTAACAATAGACATCAATTTTATAAATATTTTGGAAAACGTGTATTAGATATAATACTGGCAATTATTGCCTTAATTATACTTTCACCAGTCTATCTTGTTGTATCTATATTGGTATTCATTTTTATGGGTTGGCCAATATTATTCAAACAGCCACGCCCTGGTAAGGATGAAAAAATATTTAATATGTATAAATTTCGTTCTATGAATAATAAGAGGGATGCAAATGGTAATCTTCTGCCTGATAGTGATAGGCTTCCCATGTTCGGTAGAATAATAAGAAAAATTAGTCTCGATGAACTTCCAGAAATATTTCTTGTTCTTATCGGCAAAATGAGTATAGTTGGACCGCGTCCGTTACCAGTAAAGTATTTGCCATATTATACAGAAAAGGAACATCAAAGGCATAGTGTTAGACCTGGATTAACTGGCTTAGCTCAAGTAAATGGAAGAAATAATCTCAACTGGGATAAAAGATTCGCGCTTGATGTTGAATACGTTGATAATGTGTCATTTTTTCTTGATATAAAAATTATATTAAAGACAATTGTTCAAGTTTTTAAAACTAGCGATGTTAGTGTGAGAGGTACAGGAAAAATAATTGATTTCGATGAGTATAGGAGAAAAAAATGAGAATACTTGGGGAAAAAATAATGTTAAGGGAGCTAAAAGAAGAAGATATGCTAGTTTTTAATGAGCTAGCGAATAATCCCGACATTGCACAAAACGTTGTAGGCTGGAGTAAGCCGTTTACTTTATTTGAGCAAATGCAGTGGTATCAAAATCTGGGTAGTGATAATAATATACGTTTTTCTATTGCTAATATTGAAGATAGTGAGTTGTATGGGACTCTTATTATAAACGACATCGACTGGAAGAATAGAAAATGCGGTTTAGGTATTAAATTGGTCGAGAACTCAAGGGGAAAAGGTATTGGTAGCGAAAGCATTACTCTTGCGCTTAAATATATTTTTGAGGAATTAAATATTAATCGAGTTGGTGTTAATATTCTTGGATTTAATATTCCGTCTCAGAAAATCTTTAAAAAAAATGGATTCACGCAAGAGGGCGTATTGAGAGAGGCTGTATTCAAAAACGGTCAATACCACGATCTTTACACATTCGGTCTTCTTAAGAGGGAATATTTGGATGCTAGAAATCGGTAGTGAATTCTGGGAGATAGAAATTCAAAATACTAAGAATGATCTAAGTATTTTGAATATTGGTAAAGATTATGAACTTTTGATGTCTGGCAGAACAGCTATTGACTTTTGTCTCCAGGATTTTAACGATAGAGTCAAAGTAGTATATATGCCAGATTATTGCTGTAATTCAATGCTACAACCATTCATTGATAATGGATATAATATTATTTTTTACCACTTTGATTTTATTAATAAGAAGTATATTATCGATACTAATACTAAATGTAGTATATTCTTTGCTGTAAGTTATTTTGGGTATAGCGATTCAACTATGGATGATAGTATCTCACAATTTTCTATCAATCAAGTTGTTATCATCGAAGATATTACTCATCGTTTTTTATCTAATAAAAATCACTGTGAAGACTCAACCTATTTAGTTGCTAGTTTAAGAAAATGGATTCCCATACTTTCTGGAGGTGTTGCGATTAAGACTAGTTCAAAATTCAGTCGAACTTGTGTATTGGAAGAAGTTGGTGGCGACTTTATAGAATATAAAAAGCAGGCCATGCGCCTTAAACGCAGATATATTCAAGGTGAAATAGATTCTAAGGAAGACTTTTTAGAATACTTTAAAAAAAGCAATGAATATTTTTTTGATTATCGTAATAAAGCAATTGATCATGATTCAAGAAGAATTATAGGAGAAATAGACTTTAATCTTATAAAGAAGCAGAGAGTTTTAAATAGTATAGTTATTGAAAATAAACTTAGGAATAATTTGAAGACTAAGTTGCTATTCAATTATAAAGACGGCGATTGTCCATTATTTGTGCCAATTCTAATAGAAGATAGGGATATTATAAGAAAGAAAATGGCAGATCGGAGTATATACCTACCAATGCATTGGCCAAATAGCTTGGCGGAAAATAAAATTGTTGAGCAGGAGTTATCATTAATTAATGATCAAAGATATAATGAATCTATAGTTGCAGACTATATAGATATATTAATCGAGGTAATAGGTAATTGATATGAATGACATCTATTTTGACCATAATTACGGTAAGTTATATGAAAAAAATGAGCAAGGTGAATCGGTTATTTTTAAATACAAGACCCAATACGGTGAAATTATTAATCAGTTTATAAAAAGAAAAATATCACCGATGATAGAAGGTGTACAATATTATGATATTGTTACTCCATATGGATATGGTGGACCATGTATTATTGAGCTAATTGATAGGGAGTCATTAGTTAATGATTATGGAGTGAAATTCAGTAACTATTGTCTTGAAAATAACATAGTTACAGAATTTGTAAGATTCCATCCACTTATAAATAATGCAAAAGATATCGAAGAAATATATCACCCCATTTATAATCGCCATACTCTTGGTACTAATCTTAAAGATTATGATGATCCAGTTCAGTCTGAATTCTCAAAAACCTGCAGGCAAAATATCAGAAAGAAATTAGCGATGGGGATGAAATATAAAGTTACTGTCAATCCTACGAGTTTTGAATCGTTTAAAAAATGTTATTACTCTACAATGGACCGAAATAATGCGGCAAAAAGCTATTATTTTAATGATGAATATTTTGCAATGATTCATCAATATTTTGGGAAGAATACAATACTAGTCGAAGTTATCCTTAATAATAAGACGATCGCCGCTGGTCTATACTTTGTATATGATAAATATATTCACATCCATTTATCTGGTACGCTAAAAGAATATCTACATCTATCACCTGCTTACATTTTAAGATATGGGGTAACAATATGGGGAAAAGAAAATGGCTATCAAATAATTCATCATGGTGGCGGAAGAACCTCTAGCGAGGATGACAGCTTGTATTTATTTAAAAAACAATTTGCCAAGAACACAAGATTTGACTTTTATATAGGAAAGAAAATTTGGAATCAAGAAATATATGATAGACTTTGTGAAATTACTAAAACACAGAAAGATGAGGATTTTTTTCCCGCATATAGAAAATTGATATAATAGAAAACACTGGAGATTTTATGAATATATTAATAATTGCGCAATATAATACGTTTCCATTCGAGGGTGGCAATAGTAGATTTTCTTATCTCCTAAAAAGAATTGACTATCAAAAAAATCAAGTTGAGTTTATCACCTCAAATTTTCAGCATGCTACAAAAACCAAAAGGCTCTTTGATCAGCGAGAGATTAATAATCTACCATATAAATTGACACTTTTGGAGGAACCGGGCTATAAAAAAAATGTATCCATTGGGCGAACGCTTAGTCATAAAAAATTATCAGCTAATTTGAAGATATATTTGAAAAGCTTAGAAGTAAAACCAGATGTTATATATTGTGCAGTTCCATCTTTAGACTTTGCCTACGAGGCGGCAATCTATGCAGAAAAAAATAAAATCAGATTTATAATTGACATTCAAGATATTTGGCCAGAAGCTTTTCAAATGGTGTTTAATCCGCCAGTAATAGGAAAAATACTCTATAGTCCGCTTAAAAGAAAAGCGGACAAAATATATTCGATGGCCGATCAAATTGTTGCAGTCTCAGAAACATATGCAAAAAGAGCTTTAACTGTTAATAAGAAGACAAAACAATATCTCAGCGTCTACTTGGGCACCGCATTAGATGTTTTTGACGCCGCAAGTAAGAATCAGGAGAAAAAAGAAAAGAATACTATTAAAATCGCTTATGTTGGCACACTGGGACACTCCTATGATATTAAAGGAGTGATAGATGCGTTATCCATGATTAATAATGATAAAATTAAGTTTATCATTATGGGCGACGGTCCGTTACGCCGGGAATTCGAATCGTATGCAAAAGAGAAATCTATTGACTGTGAATTTAAAGGTAAAATAAGATATGAGGATATGGTGGCCTGTCTTTGTTCGTGTGATATTGCTGTAAACCCAATTACGCATGGTGCGGCTCAGAGTATCATAAATAAAGTTGGAGATTATGCTGCGGCTGGTCTTCCAGTTGTGAATACTCAAGAATGTCCGGAATATAGGAATCTAGTAGATAGCTATCAGATTGGCATAAATTGTGAAAACGGTAATATTAAACAGTTATCTGAGGCTATTAACAGATTAATAAGCGATCGTGATCTTAGAAAAAGACTCGGAAAAAATAACCGTCGACTTGCTGAAGAGAGATTTGATAGGTTAAAGACTTATCAAGATATTTTAGATTTAATATACGGAGAAAACGTCAATGAGTGCGATTAAAGCTAAAAAGCAATTTCTCTTTGATATTATTTTAAATACTGCATCTTTTGCAATGTATGTTATTGCACAGCAAATCGTATTGATGCCATTTATGGGGAAAAATCTTAATGAAGCAGATTTTGCAAAGTTTATTATTTTTGTTTCCGTTTTTTCAATCATCTCTAATTCATTAGGTGGTGAACTTGGTGTTGTTAGGCAAATTTTTAATCATAAAAAAGAAAAAGATCAGTATAACCTCATATTAAGTTATTTACTTGCAATTACTTTTGTAGGTTCATTATCAGTAACACTTTTAATAGGGTATGGAGTGGTCGATTCTGTCCTAATGGCTACTATTATTCTTTTAGCTAATATCAGGTTATATGCTAGTGCTTTTTTCAGGATGCATAAGAAATTTAATTTAGTTATTATTCAAATGCTGCTTTTAGTTCTCGGGATATTCTTGGGTATTTGGGTCTTTAGTTTTACGAAATTTATCTGGGCTCCGTTTATGTTCGGGGAATTATTTTCATTTGCTTTCAGTCTTATTAAGACGGATCTTTTAAGCCCTATTAAAAATGTCGCAAACTTAGATCGTAAAATCCTAAAGTCCTTCAAGGACTATAGTATAGTCGAGTTTTTAGTTAATTTAATGACTTATTTTGACAAAATTTTAATTTACCCCATTCTTGGAGTTCTTTCTGTGAATACGTATTATGCAACAACTGCTATGTCAAAAATTGTTGCCCTAATTACTAATCCTCTACATGGAGTTTTATTGTCCTGGATTAATTCTGATAATAAAGAGCAGAACAGCCATATAGTTTCAAAGCTATTGAAATACTGTCTTCCTGTCACTATTGTTGTTGTTCTTATATCACTACCCCTAACATACCTAGCAGTTGCGGTCTTATATAAGCAGTATCTTAGTGATGCAATTTCTATTATGATTCCAGTTTCTATTGGGGTTGGATTGGCATTTGTTACCACACTAATTAAGGCTATTCTTTTAAAACTTATAGATAGTAATAGCCTATTAAAAATTCATATCGTATATATTATAATCTTCGTATCGACCTCAATTGGCTTTAGTCACTTATTTGGCTTAGTCGGTTTTGCAATCTCAGGGGTGGTTTCCAAGTTGTATCTACTCATTGCTTTCTGTCTATTGTTGATAAAAATAAAAAAAGGACGTACGCAAGATGATTAATATCTTAAACACATTATTCTTCTGTGTAGTTCTTAATATTGTGCCAATATCACTTTTGGGGATGTTTAAGATTTCCTCTGGCCTTTATAATCTATTGTATGCAGTGGCATATGTTACCCAGATACTCGTTTTATTGGTTATTTGCAAGAAGGTTCTACATAAGATTAATAAAAAAGAAGCGCTAATTTTTGTTGTTGCCATTGTAAATTCTATTCTTTCTGTGCTCTTTAGCTTTCTTAACTTTCAATACTTTAATATTAATGAATATATTTTTATTGCGTCGCTAGTCTTAAACGTGCTTTTCTTCTTAATTCTTATACCAAAGTTTGACATCACTTACGAACAATTAGTTGCCTTTATTGAGAAGATGATTTTCATAGGAGTCATTAGTGTGGCGGTAAATCTAGTTTTAAATTTTAGAATGATTACGAATTTGTCAGCAATAACAAACTCGTACAGTGTAAGTTTTAGCTCATTTTTCCCCAATCGTAATCAATTCGGCTTATTTATGCTAATCGTCTCTATTCTTAACGCACTATTAATTACTATAGAAAACAAAAAAGTAAACAAAGTCCTACAAGTTGTGTTTATTATTAATCTTATACTTTCAATGTCAAGAAACTCGATTTTGGGTCTAGTTATCTTTTACACTGTGAGGTTTATTTCTTCAAAAACTAGTAGAGGTAAGGGTTTTAGGGTCCGCCCTAAACACATCTTTATTTTATCTCTAGTCGTAATATTCACTAGTATCCTTTTGTCTGTCGTACTAAATAATGTAGTTATTCAAAATAAAATTAGCGAATTATTTATTCGTGCCGACAATTTAGAAAGTGGCTCTGGTCGCTTTGATACCTGGGGAAACGGAACCAATATTGCTTTTAATCATAATATCATTTTTGGTGTAGGAAGATATTTAGCAATTCACTTAAATCATATTCTTTATCATAATGGTTTGGAATATTTTCATTCACTTTATGTTGAGAAACTCGCTACGCACGGTGTAATTGGGCTTTTGTGGCTGCTTTATGTCATGAGTTATGTGTTACTTAGGGTTAAAAAATCTGAGTTAAAAACGGGAGTTAAGAGTATTGCTATTGGTTCTATTATCTCATTTTGGATATTTTCAATCTTTGAAACTACTACTAGATTCTCTATTGGTTATGCCGATTCAATCTTTCTAATTTTCTTCTTTACATTCCCACTCGTATTGTCAAACCTGAAAAAAGATAAAGTTCTTAAAAATAGTACGGTAGAGAGTACCCTATCGGCGTAATAAATATAAGTCTAGGCATTGACTTTAGTCTCGTATGACTATCTATAGGCTTATTTTTTAGACAAATTTATCTATATTAATTTCACGCTTAGTCTATATTATTATTTGTATATTAAAAAAAGATTAGTTATAGAATGAAAATATTAATGGATTGCTTTAAGCAACTTTAAGGTATGTCGAAATATTATCGCAGCCTTGTAATAGGAAGAATTATGGATAAAGTATAAGGACAATACTATATTGGTTGATCGGCAAAACTTATTGTAGGTGAGCAAGGAATAATTATTTCATGAGGGAAAGGAAAAGTATGGTAATGAAACCTGTCGCATTAAGAATAATGCACCCAGAATTATATGATAGAATTAACACACCATCTAAGGAACAGGGTTTGTCTATCAATATGACTATATAATCAAAAAGATATAAAAATAATTAAACTGAACCAGGCAGTATACATTATGTTGATCATTGCGTATAACGCATGCAACATTTCAGCAGGGTTTTATGCTCTAATCCTGAATGTATAAGTTTATCGTTATAAAAGTCGATAAAACTAAGGACTTTATTATCTGATTTTCTTTAATGATTCACTCTCTAAATAATAAGATCCAGTACGGCCTTATTATGTTTCTTGGCTAAATCTCTCTATGCGGGTATTATTATTAGGTCTTCCGAGTCTCGTATGGACAATCTTTATTCCTCTATTTTCTAATTATATTTCGAATAAATTATATATCGATTCTGCCAGTGCTTGTATTTAGCTAAGTTATAATTTTATGTCAATTAATGGATTGCTATTACTGGTTAATTTATCATAAGTTTGTCTAAGTTCATTCATTTTTGAAACTAAATCTTTAATTGTATCTTTATATTTTTCATTATAACTGTGCTTATCAAGATAATTTAATGTGCCTATTGCTGATTCAATTTTTTGAATAGCCTCTCTTAGACTATCCTTTAACTCTCTATCGCATTTATGATATGACTTTTTAGCAATAAAAACACGAACCCTAGCCTTATTTCTGTATTTTTTTGAAACAATAATCTTTCCATTATGAATTCTTAGTCCAAGAATTTGATTAGAGTTAACGGGTATAAGCTTAGTTTTATTCTCGTTTATTGCGAGATCAATATTCTCCATCTCTTGTCTAACAAGAGTTTCGACATTACGCAATATATCCCTATTACTACAAGAGAACTGTAAATCATCACAGTATCTTGTGTATTTAATTAAGGAAGTAAGGTTATTATGAAAGAAAATATTTTTTATTTTATTATCTATTTTTTTTCCGACTATCTCAGCAATGCGCGGACTAGCATGAAGACCTCTTCTTAGTCTATTATTGTTATCAAAATATATTGGTTCTATGAGAAATAATAATGATTCTGGTAATTTATCTTTCACCATATCAAACGAAATTGTTTCAAAATATTTAGAAATGTCGAGCCGCAGTAAAAACTTGTTATGAATATGTTGGACTGCTATATCTTCAACAGTATGATTTTTTTCAAATCCTAATGAATAGACTCTGCTTTTCAATGGATCTTTATGATTTTTAAAATATCGCGTCAAAGAATCGTCCACCCACTTATCAAGTAGTTTAGATTGAGAATTACGTTGATTATCTATGTGAGACCAATAAGACCCAGACCAAGATAAATATTTAATAGGGGAACTAATAAAATCAAACAAAAAAGATTCAGATACTGTCGCTAGCTTTGCTATTTCTTTTATTCTTTTATCAGAATTATTCATAAACAAACTCAGTGCGAGACTGCACTGCAATGACGGGTCGTGCGATCAGTATGCAAAGTCTGGATTCAGACCAGCGTCTCGCTTCTTCATTATAACATATTCTTTCGAGTGAAAACTATTGGACGCGAAGTTTTTCCCATCCAAATACACTGAAAGCGGATTAAGTTTCTAATTTTATTGTAGGCTTCAACTTTTTTATTGTCTGAAGACGACATGATATGATCAAGATAAACAGAAGTCATAAAACAAAACAGGTCCGGTAAAATAGTACAAGCCGATTTTTCTAGCAATGAAGAGCTCTTGATTAAAGTCCTATACGTATCTGCATTTTCTACGAAAAATAACGTATTATCAATGTAATTAGCTTTAGTAAAAATTAATGCTTTTTTAAGAAATATTTGCTTAGCTTCTTCTTGATGAACATCACATCCGCAATAGGCTATAAAAATTTTTACTGTAGGGCGTATATTTACGGTCGTCTCAATAATTTCTTCAAAAAAAGAAATATCTGTAATATCGGTTAAGTGAAATTTTCCTTTATGGTCACTATTCTTCCATTTTTCATAAAGTTGATCTAATTGTTTTTCTGTTTCTTGATTTAGTATAACCTCCACAAAACTAAAGACATAGCGCATTAGATATTTATCGATTTGTTTCACATTCTCATCAATAAATACCCTAAGTGGAATATTATTTTCTGGTCTTCTACAGTCAGATGTCTTCATATTCTGTTTTGTTCCTAAAATTGCAAGTCTTAATTGTCTGTAATCTTCTTCAAACACTTTTTCGTACTTATAATTTGTTATGCGATGAAAAACTAATTACTATCCCCATTATATCAAAGTGTTTTGAGGATTAGCTGTCCGAACAACTCATGGAGGACCAACAACTTAAAAAAGAAAACTCAAAAATTATATTTTAAATTTCAATAGCTTGAATTAATGCTAAGAAAATGAAAAAATACACATAACAATCTAGAATTATTCTGTTACAAAGATGATAGTGGAGCTCAGTATCTAATGCTTACATCTAGCTCTAGCGTATAAGGTTCAGCACCTTTGCAACACTTCATAAGGAGTTTTTAACCCTATTCCTAAGTGGATTCTATCATAATTATAGTATCTAATAAAACGATTAAGCTTGCTATCGATAAAATTTATGTTCTTGTTAGGATTATATTGCCCGATACATTCCTTTCTTAAAGTTCTATTAAATCTCTCTATGTGTGCATCATCATTTGGATGACGTACTCTGGAATGTCTAGTTTTAATTCCTTTACTATTTAGTCTACCTTGAAAATGATTTTGAAATTCTGCACCGTTATCACTTTGTACCATCTTAAATGGAAACTGCATGAATTCTTGAGCTTCAAAGATTGTCTCTGCAGCACCTTTTTCACTTAGATTTGGCAAGATTTTAGCATACGCCATGCGAGTATAAAGATCTATAACTGTATAAATATACATTTTAGAATGATTTAATGGATTTACACAATGAACAGTGTCTGTTTGTATTAGTTCTCCTGGCGCAGTGGGAAGTGGGCGCTTCTCATTCCAGCGATATCTCCGCTTTTTGCGCCAGAGTTCATTCCGTTTAATTACTCTCTTAATGGACGAGAGACTAACATTTATTCCTTCTTTTGCTAACTTATAATGAATAATTTCAGCACACTCATATTTACGCTGTCTTATTCGAAGAATAGCAGATATTATATCCGCATTTAAGGCATTTGGATGAATCTTGGGGGCTGAACTGAGTGTGGGAATATTCCACTTCACATATTGCCAACGAAAGACTTTCCCAAGTGGCCTAGATGGCCTACCAGGGTTTTCCAACAATACATTTTGTTGCACCCTCCACTTCTTCATCCAGCGATAGATAGTGGACCTATTCTTGCCAAATCTTCTAGCAACCTGTGCAATACTTCTTTTTTCTAAGATTACTTCTTGCATTGCATTGCCTCTTGATCTTTCTATGTCTTTACCCCTATTATATGCCATAAGGTAGTCCTTTCTTATTTATAGTTAGTTCCTAGAAATGAGCTTAAGAGCTACCTTATTTTTTGTGCAAGATTTTGCTGCAAAGATTGTGAGCTATTACGGATTATTGTTTTGTTGCCCCAAATTATGGTAAAATACCAACCGCAAGCCATAAACGGAAAATAAATCATGAATAAGCAAAAAATCAACACAATTGTCGGATCAGTCGGAGCTTTTATCGGAGTTTTCGTCTTTATAACCTACATCCCACAAATCCTCGCTAACCTTAGCGGTAATAAGGCCCAGCCATGGCAGCCACTCACTGCATCAATCTCATGTCTCATCTGGGTTATTTACGGCTGGACCAAGGAGCCAAAAAAGGACTACATCCTCATTATTCCAAACTTTGCTGGTGTCGTACTCGGATTCCTGACATTTGTGACCGCACTGTAGTCGTTCCGTATATTAATATTCTTCCTGAGATTAATATTCTCACACGGATTCTAAATTCAGCAGTCACCACACTTAATTTTTTACTTGACACTTATGTTTTCTAGTGATAATATATAAACATTAAAACCTCCCCCCGATATTGTTTCGGGACTAGGAGGTTTTATTTTTTACTAAATCATGATAGTATGCTCAAGCCCTGGCGGAGATCCTAGACAACCCCGCCAGTGTAGCCACGCTTCGCCGTGGTATTTTTATATCAAAAATGATTCGAATAATTTAAATTTCATCCAATTTTGTTTAATAATTAAAAATAATTTCTACTATCGTAGATTATTAATGTTATGGTAATTATAGTCCATTTAAAAAGACAATTATCATTACTTCATGTTAGAATATAGCAAAATCCGCCCTCTGCTTGACCCCATAGTTGTCATTCATGGTGGATTTTTTAGTGTCTCTAAAATTATAAGATAAATATAATCTTCTAACTCTGATACTTGTAACTTTACTCTTTTTCGGATATCATCTACTCAACCAGAGTATTACATGGGTCGCGACTGGGGGAAGTTCTCGTGGTCAGGGATCTAGGGCTACTGGCTCTCTATAATACTGGATTATTAAAACTGTAGATAGCGAAAAATCTCTAGGTTTTGTTCCTAGGACAAGAGGACCTCTTTTTTATCGAATGACACTAGGGTTATTCGAGGGTTTTGATCAATTTCTCCGCTTGGCGAAAATGATCATTTATGTTGTAATATATTAACCGTACCTTTGTTTTTTGCATTAATGTTAAAAACTACTGCCTACTCCTAAAGAAATTTTTCCAATAGGGGTTTTCTTTGTCAAAAATTTCCTTTTCACGATGACTTAAAGCCCATGGATAATCTCGAAAAAGCCAGTATACTTTCTTTTTATCAAAGGAAAAAACATAATCACCCCATCCCATAGCGTCATTGAAGTCGCTATCAGAAACTCTTCCAGATTTGATATCGTCTACTGAAATACCATAATAGACTGTCCCCCACCAAATCTGATCACTCTGATTTTCTTTATTCCACTCTATATAAATGTTATTATCTGTCATAGTCTCGTATTATACCACCACCTCAAACTCCGCACCCCGCCCCTCGCCGCTTCGAAGCACAATTTTGTAACCCTGTCGCTCTGCCAAATTCTTCGCAATCGCCAGTCCCAACCCATGACTCGTCTTGTCTTCCGTCCTGGTTCTCGCTGCGTCCACCTGATAAAATCGCTCAAAAATTCTCTTCTGGTCCTCTTTCTTCACCCCCGCCCCATTATCTTTCACGCTAAACGCCACATTTTTCCCGCGTCGCCCTGCCCGCAAATAAATAATCTTCTCCCCCGAATACTTCATCGCATTATCTGCAAAAATCGTCAAAATCTGCTCCAGTGTATTCTTCGCCGCACTTGCTCGTAAATTCTTTCCAAGATTCATCTCCGTCCCAACCTTCACTCCTCGCTCCCTCGCTATTGGCGCCAATTTCTCTTTTAGATCAGCTAAAAACTCAGGCACGCTAATCTCGGTCGACTTCTCGGGCTCCCCATTCTCTCGCGCCACGTCCAGCATCGAGGCTGTCAGCTCCTTCATTTTCAAAATTTCTTCAATATTTTTCTCAATCACCTCGCGCGCCTTCTCTTCAGGCAAACTTTTCTTCCTCAGTGCCACCTCGTTTCGCACCAGCATCGCCGTTAATGGTGTCTTCAATTCATGACTCGCATCAAAGATAAATTGGGTCTGCTTCATCATCGCTCTCTCAATTGGTGCCAAGGTTAATTTCGCCAAATTTCGGCTCACAAAAATTCCAATCACAAAAATCCCAAGGTTAAATCCCACCAGGGAATAAATAATCGTCATCCGTGTCGTATTGTCTCGCCTCTCTAGTCGCTTGCGAAAAGTATTCTCAAAAGAATGCTCTCCAAATTCTGGCGCCTCCACGCTGACACTTGAGTTCTCTTCTTCGCTTGGCAGGAGCGGCCTATTCAAGCTCGCTGTCGACAGTAAATAAATAATTCCCGTAAAAATCAAGGACAGGGTCATGATCACTGTAAGGTAGCTCAAGGTCAAACGATTTACTTCAGATTTTTTCATTACTTCTATTCTAACTTATTTTCAAATTTACTCAGTTCCAGTCCGCGAATATAAGAATTCAAAAATAGCTTATTTCGTCTTCCCACCCGCGATCTTATAGCCAAATCCCGGCACTGTCTGGATCAATTTTTGCTTATAAGGTTTATCAATCTTCTTGCGCAAAAACATAATAAATAATTCCACATTGTTCGGCAATACGTCTGCATCAAAGTCCCAGACATTCGAAATGATTTTTTCTTTCGACAAAACCTTGCCTTCATTTCGCATTAAATATTCCAGCACCGCGTACTCTTTAGTGGTCAGCTTAATCTCGTCTCCCGCCCGCGAGACAGTTTTTGAGCTTGGATCAAGCACCAAGTCTTCTACCCGCAGAACCTCATCTAGTTTCTGGGTTGGGCGCCTCAGCAGTGCTCGCATATGAGCAAGCAGAACTTCGAAATTGAACGGCTTCGCCAGGTAGTCGTCTGCCCCATAATCGAGCCCCTTCACCACATCCTGTGATTGTCCTCTTGCCGTCAACATCAAAATCGGTGTCGTGTTTTTCTCGGCTCGAAGCTTCTGGCAGACCTCAAATCCGTTCATTGAGGGAAGCATTACATCAAGAATGATCAAATCATATTCTTCCGCCATCGCCGTATGATAGCCATCCTCACCATCCAAGCAGGAATCCACTGCGTAAGATTCATCTTCCAGCCCCTCTTTCAGCGCCTCATTAATTTCTTTATCATCTTCAATAATTAAAATTTTCATAAATAATTTCTATCCATCTCAAAGCCCGCAGCTCGCGCTCAGATTTTGGCAATTTTGCTCCTGCTGCAATATATGTTTAATACGCAAACGTCACAGCTTCTGGCCACATTGCATTCACCAGTTTCTTTCCTTGGCTAGTTACGCTTACTAGAATTTTACCATAGGTCTGTTGGATTACCGTAAGAAGCCCCTTTGATTTCAGCTCTGTCAGAACATTCATCGTCACCTTCTTCGGCATACCCGCCTGGTCCACAATATTATCCACGTCGTCCACCCCGTCTTCATAAACCTGCTGCAAAATAAGAGCCTCATTCACCGACAAATCCATCTGTTTAGACTTCTTAGATTTTTTCGTGTTTTGGCTCTTATTTTTCATGCTTTTCTCCTTCTTTAAAGTTTTCTTGATTAAAATTTCATCTTCTTCGTATTGATTAACATCATAACTTTTCATCTTGTTCCTTTCGTTTATGATGCTTATAGTTTACAAAGATGTTCTTTAAAACTGCTTTAAATTCTGGAGATTTTTTCTTAAAGTACTATCTGTTAACAGATTAGTTTTTACCTAATATTGTTTGATCGATTGCTAGGGCCACCTTGTGTGTTCTGACCGTTAGTGCCGCCAGGTCCACCCTGTCCACCCGGACCACCCTGCGAATTTTGACCAGGACCACCCTGACCACCAGGTCCACCCTGTCCGCCAGACCTGTTCTGTGTATTGCCACCAGGTCCACTAGGACCTCCCTGGGTAGTGCTATTCTGGTCGCTTACACCGCCAGCTCCACCAGGTCCACTTTGTGTACTCTGGTTACTGGCCCCGCCAGCCCCACCAGGTCCACTCTGCGCATTACCTGATTGTCCATTCATGCCTGGAGGAGTGCTCATCTGACCACTTCCGCCAGGACCGCCCTGTCCCCCAGGACCACCCATTCCGCCTCTCATGCTGTTATTTCCGGAAACTTGCGTCCCCACAAAGAAACACAGCGCCGCAATCGTCACACCCCCTGCCGCAATCCCCGCAATGGTGCCTGCCTTCATTTCTTTTTTATTCTTCTCTGAAACCTCGTTCATTCTTGTCCTTTCGTATAAATTATTATCCCCCCTCATCTCCCCCGCCCGCTTCTCCGCTAATTCCTCGTCAGCCCAGAAGTCATTATTTTGCATTTCCTTCATCTCATCCTTTCTATACACTTAATTGATATACTGTATATTCACTCCCCCCGTAGCTCACTACTGTCGCATTCTGTTTGATCCAACTCACAATCTCACTACTTCCGCCCGGTCCGCCTCCCATTTCTCGGCTGCTAGCTACATAGTATTTAATCTTGCCACTTGCCACATATTCCTTAAATTGTGCCAAGGTTAATACTGGATCGCTGCCGTTAAATCCCCCCAGTGCCGCCACTGGCTTACCTGTCGAAATCTGAATCGCTGCTGATTCATTAGCACTATTCACCGCTGCAATCCAAGTTGTATCCGAACTATTTGCCAGTAAATATGCTACTAGCGCACTTTCAGCCTCTGCATTCTCATTATTACTTCCAACCAGCGCCGTACTACTTGGGCCAGCTGTCGGAATGCTACCTACATGAGTCTGCGTAACTGTTGCGATCGTGTAATAAATCGGTGTCGCTAGAACAGTTATTACCGATAGTACGCTTCCCACTTTGAGTAGGACTACTTGGCGCACATCTCCGATCTGACGATCTAACCCAACTCTCTGCCCGTTTTTAGCTAAGATAAGTAACAGTGAACTAATCACTCCAAGCACCAAGATCACCCACATCAGCCCAGTCAGTCCGCCCATACTTATGATCATAGCTGCAGTTAGCGCAGTTAACATCACCGTCATTGGCAACAACCAGATATTCTTTTCATTTTTATATAGTTGAATAATCAGCGGTAGACTAATCCCCACTAGCGCCGCAATCGCTGGAGCTAATACCACTACGTAGTAAGGGTGAATTGTTCCAGAGGTCATACTAAAAATAAACATATGTGTCAGCAACCAAATCAACCAGAATGCCGTAATTCCAAATTGGATATTAGTGCGTTCTTTCTTACGTAATTTGAAAAAGACAGTTGCTGCACCGATTAGAGCTGTTGGTATAAACCAGGCGATATTTGGTCCGAACTCATCATTGAACATTCGGAAAATTCCTGTCGTTCCTCCAAAACCTGTACGTCCGCCACCACCCCCACCGTTGCCAGGACTATTGCCTAGCAGTCGTCCAAAGCCATTATAGCCAAAGATTAAACTCCAAATATTATTATCATTTGTACTTCCGACCCAGGGTCTCATCTCTGCTGGCGTCAGATAAACTAGCACCGACCAGCTTAGTGAGGCGATCATCGCCACCGCCGTAAAGATTCCAAGGTGAAGAATTCGCTTGTTTAATTTTGCCTTCGCAAAACAAAGATAAACTACATAGATTGCTGGTAGAATCATTAATCCCTGAAGCATTTTTGTATTAAAAGCTAAACCAGAGAATAATGCCGCAAGAGCCAGGTTTCGTATTGGTTTTTTATCTAGCGCCCTGATTAGGAAGTATCCGCTTGCCGTTAAGAGACACATTAAGATTGCATCTGGGTTATTAAAACCAGACATCAAAGCCACCACTGGTGTTACTGCGAGTACTCCGCCTGCGATGATGCCTGATTTAAAGCCAAAATAGTATCGAGTAATTCGGTAGACGAGATATACTGTAAGTACCCCAGCCAGTACGTTGGGTAGTAGCATCGAAAAACTCGAAAAACCAAAGATTCGTGCCGATAATCCCATAATCATTGTCGAAAGTGGCGGTTTGTCCACCGAGATAAAATTCGCTGCATCGAGGGAACCGAATAACCAGGCTGTAAAATTACTAGAAGCTGCTTGTACTGCCGCCGCATAATAACTATTTGCCATGCCATTTTGGAGTGCTCCAAAGAGATATGTTATAGCGGTCAGAATCAACAGTATCCCGATCGCAATCTTTTGTTCACGTGTTGATTTGAAGCCAGTTTGCCTCGCATTCGAAGCCATTTTCGTCTTCTCTAGATCTTTTGGCATTACTCCCGCATCTCGAGGCATTGCTCCTATATCTTCGTTTATATTCTTTAGCTCTTTCTTTACTCTGACCAGCCCTCGTAGATCCTCCGTCACAGTCTTCACGATTTTTACGCGACTATCCGTATCTTCAACCCAGGTTACTGGCTGCTCGTGAATTTTTACTCCAGCCTTTTCCGCCTTAATCAAAAGTTCCGTATCGAAGAACCATTGTGTATCTGTCACTTTCGGAAGTAGGGTTCTTGCCACGTCTCTACGGATTGCCTTAAATCCACATTGCGCATCTGAAAACTTTGTCCCCATATAGGTTTTAATGATCTTGTTATAGGTTTTTGAGATAAAATCACGTTTAAAACCTCGGGTCGTTCTCGAGTGTTTACTTAGTCGAGAACCGATTGCCACTCCAGCTTCACCATTCACTAAAGGCTTAATTAGCGGTATAAAATCATCAAGGCTGGTTGAAAGGTCGACATCCATATAGGACAAAATATCCGCATCACTATTCATCCAAACCTGTTTTAGCGCCCGCCCTCGTCCTCTCTCACTCATTCTCACCACGCGGATTGCCGCATAATGTTCTGCTAATTCATTAGCAATTGTTTGAGTCCTGTCGGTGCTGCCGTTGTCCGCTATGGTGATTCTAAACTGCAAACCGCCTTGTGCTCGCAGAAAGTTGTATAGTGTTTCAATATTAGCTCTTAAGGTTCGTTCTTCATTTAGTACCGGCACCACCACTTCCACTAATGGATTCTCAATCGCTGGATAATATCGTTTATGATATATTTCGATCGCTTCTGGCTCGCCTCGGCACTGTATTTTTAAACGCATCGGCGAATTTAGTCTTAGCGTATTTGTTTGAGTTGCATTGTATAATTCTTTCTTCATGGTCATTAGTCTACTTACTTCCTCTTTAAAATCGCTTTAAGGCTCCAAAAGATGTATAATTAATCTATGAAACAAGAAAAAAATCTTCAAAAATCAAGACCCATCCTGTCCTTTTTTCAACTACTTGCGGCACTTTCCAGTCTTGCTATGCTCTATTTTTTGTATCAAGCCCAAATCTTGCCAGTTCGCCTATTTGGTTTTGTTGCTATTTTCTACCTTCTCCTCATCGCTCTCTTGATCGTGATCAGTCGCAAAATTATTCTTCTTGTGATTCTGCTTGTTTTAAATACTTTGATTAATATTGCCCTCACCTTTGTCTTTTATAAATATAATGACTATTTCTCTCAGATCGGTAAAAACGAGACCTATGAGGAAAAATACAGTCTCATTACCCTCGCCTCCTCTTCGTTAGCGAAAACTGGCCAAGGTGAGATTATTCGCATCGGTATTTTAAACGGTGATCCCTACAAGGAAACTGTTGAGCAATACTTACAAGCCGACGCCGCCTCGCGCGAGGGGCTTCTGACTAAACCCCTCACACAGTCCGACTATCTTGGTTTTTCTGACACGCTCTCTCTCACCTCCGCCCTCATAAATCAAAACAATACCAAAGAAGCTTCTTCTGTTCGAACTATCTTTCTTTCGAATGGCAATCTCGAGTCTCTCAAAGATAACAACCAGGAAATTTGGAATCAGCTACACGTTTTGCAGGAAGTGACTCTGAAAGTTACACCAAAAACCATCGAAACTACCAAAAATATTTCTCTCGATACTCCGTTTACGGTCTATATTAGTGGTATTGATAACCGTGACCATACTCTGCCGTATGCAGCTCGTTCGGATGTGAATCTGATTATGGTCTTCAATCCCGCCAGACATCAAATCCTAGTTCTAAATACTCCTCGTGATTTTTATGTTCCTCTCGCTATGAATGGACAAAAAGATAAGCTCACTCATGCTGGTCTTTATGGCGTCAACGAGTCCATTCATACCCTTGAAAATTTCTATAATATCAAAATTAATTATTATGCTCGCATTAATTTTGATGCTACCTCCTCTATCATCGATCAGCTTGGCGGCGTTGATATTACCTTACCTTATGCCATTAACACTTATCATGGTCGTCGCAGCTATCAACCTGGTACCTATCATTTGAATGGGGCAGAGGCGCTCGATATTGCTAGAGAGCGTGTCTCGATTAGTTGGGCTGGTGGCGATCGCGAACGTGGTCGTAATCAAGAAAAAATTCTCTCCGCTCTCATTGCAAAGAGCCAGCAGGATTCCAATATTCTAGGCAAAGTCGACCAGATTTTTGCCTCGATTGCGAAAAATATTCAAACTAATTTCACTAGTGACGACCTTAAGTATCTTGTCCAAAAACAACTCACTAACCCCGCCAAATGGCAAACTGAGCTCATTGATGTGGACGGTAAGGCTGACATCACCTCCACCTTTACTTATCAAGAGCCAAAACACTTTGTCTGGCACCCTTATCCAGAGTCAGTCGACCGCGCCAAAGCTAAGTTGCAAGAATATCTCAAATAACCCATGAAAGATTTTCTTAAGCGCCACGCCAAGCTCCTTATTTCGTTGCTTCTGATTTTTCAGATGCTTTTCATCTTTACTATGTCGTCCTTTGGTTCAGATTCTTCCAATGCCCAGAGTAGCCAAATTATCCAGGTCCTTCGTCAGGTTTTTCCAAGTCTTTCTCACACCTCAGGACCTGATGCTAGTGTCCTTACCTTTATCGTTCGTAAAACTGCTCATTTCACCGAATACGCCATCCTTGGTATCCTCTTCTACTTTTTCTATCGTCAAATCCTTCCACGAAAAAATGGCCTACAACTTTTTGTTCTGGCCATTCTTTCTAGTTTTCTCTATGCCTGCACTGATGAGATTCATCAACTCTTTGTCCCAGGGCGCAGCGGTCAATTTACCGATGTCTTAGTGGACACCCTTGGCGCCTCTTTTTGCTGTGCAAGTTTAGCCTTCTCTAATTATTTAAGAAGGGTTTTGCAAGCTCGTCGCCGCGTTCGATAATTTTACGGTATTCAGGTTCGCCGATCAACTTAATAATCTTCTTCTCAGCCTTCTCAAATTTAAGAAACAACGAGCCTTCTGCGCGGTGAATATCCGTACCAAGATAACTCACCAGACGGTTTTTTAATAGAAACTTCATAATCTTCTTAGCTTTACCCCCGTACTGACCAACAATACTTCCATAATTTGATTGTAATTTGACCCCTAATTTTACAATCTCAAAGACCACTTCCTTCTTCTTCTGGATGAATAAATAACGTTCAGGGTGTGCAAGTACCGGCACCAGGCCTTTAGCTTTTAACTCAAATATGATATCACGAAGATATGATACTTCCGCATAAAATGGCAGTTCAAAGAGTACGTGCTGGTGTTTCTTTTTACTACTAAGTTCACCGCCGAGACAAGAAGCTTTACCTTTGGCTAAGTAGTCTACCATTTTTGGGTCAATATATATTTCATTGCCAGGCATCAATTTTAGCTTAATGCCGGCCTTATCCAGCTCGGTCTGAAGCTTCTCACGTAGTCGATTTTTAGTCTGATTATCAGCTGCCTGTGGACTGTCGGCAATGTAATGTGAAGTACAAAACACGCCATTAAATCCCAGTCCCGCTAGCTTTCTGGCCATTTTTACACTCTCTTCGATGGATTCGCTCCCATCATCAATTCCGGGTAGGATATGTAAGTGTAAATCAATCATAGAGTGGCCTAATTATAATATTTATTATATTTATCACCACGACGTTCATCAATGGTGCGGTTTAGCACTACACCAGAGATTTTGACTTCGATTGACTCAAGTGCCTTCTTTGAATTTTGAAGATCTTCAATTGTGGTCATATTGGCAGCACTTACAAGAACTAAGCGATCAGTTTTCTTAGCTAAGATTAATGAGTCGGAAAGACCGTCAATTGGTGTACCATCAAGAATCACATAGTCAAACTTCTGCTTCACCTTCTCAAGTAATTCTTCCATGATTGAAGAATCAAGCAATTCACTTGGGTTTGGTGGCACTACGCCGCGTGTAATAATTGAAAGATTTTTAACAGTTGTCTTTTGTAAATATTTACGATACTCTCCTGATTTACTTTCAGCTAAAAGATTTGATAAACCTTCTTTGTTAGATAAGCCAAAAATCTCATGCTGGCGGCCAAGGCGCATATCACAGTCGATAAGTAGTACTTTTTTCTTGGTCTTCGCAAAGGCCACGGCTAGGTTTGAAGCAATAAAGCTCTTACCCTCGTTTGGTGTGGAACTGGAAATCAAAACTGCGTTTGACCCCTTCTTGTTTAGGGAGAAGTATAAACTAGTACGAATGGTACGAAAGTCTTCACTGACCTTAGACTTTGGATTGTCTCTCAGTACCAACTCAGAATCTTCATCTAGCATCTCTTCATTGAATTCATCGGCCTCTAACTCATCTGCCTCCACCTCTGCTTCTGCGGCTAGCTTTTCTTGCAGAGCTTTTTCCTCGGCGATAATCTTGCGGCCAACTGCCTTAATCTCCACCACTGGTTTCACTTCTGCCTCAGACTTTTGTGCTGACTGCATTTCTTCAGCACCTGCCTCCTCACTATCCTGATAGTCAACACCGAGTTCTTCGTTACTGGTTTTTTCTTGCTTCTCTAGTTTAGCGGCTAGTCTCTCTGCCTTTTTGGCCTCTTTTTGCTGTTCTTTCTCTAATTTTGCAGCCTGCTTGGCTTCTAATTTTGCGGCCTTCTCGGCGCGCTTCTTGCGTTGTTGTTTCTGTTTTTCGGTCTCAAGTTTACGAACTTTACCGTAAATAGGAAGTTTGAAGAGTTGTTCAATTTGTTCAGTAGTCTTAATAGTACGGTCAAAGTAGAACATTAAGAAAATGACAGCAGTTGCCAGCACGATACCTGCCGCTGCATAAATAGCCTCTTGTTTAACAATGTCCACATTGTATGGTTTTTGTGGTTCAACTGCACGGTCAAGCACATTGACGCTTTTATCATTATAAATCTGGCCAATTTCGTCCGTAAAAGTATCGGCTATTTTGTTTGCTAGGGAATAACTGTGGTTTTTATTTAGGTCCACCACCGAAATACTAATAATTTCTGTATCTTTTAGTGATGCAACAGTTACTTTCTTCACTAGCTGCTCATAGGTGTCCTCAATCTGCATCTCGCTCTTCACACGATCGAGTACACGATGCGACTTTACAACTTCCGTATAAGTATCAATCAAGTTCTTGTTTGCATTGATTTCACTCTGCACAGTGTTCTTGGACTTATCAGAACTAAGAATCACTGTTGCCTGTGACTTATATTCTGGTTTTAATATAAATACTGAATAGATTGTTCCAGCTGAAACCACAAAAAGTACCACTACGATAAACAAAATCAGGTGCTTCTTAAAATAGCTGAGCAAATCCCTTAAATTAATCTCTTCCATATGTGGTATATTATAACATAAAAATATGCACTTTGTAAAGACCAACTACATGAAACAGTATAAAATGCAAAAACATAAGCCTAATCTGTTGAAGCCAGGTAACCCCCACTGCTACTCCCATCCCCACCCCTGTAAAACTTGCATTTTTTGCACACTTCTGCTAAAATCTCAGGTATTGCTCTTTTCCACAAGTCATTCTAGAGTATTTTGACTAACGAGGTGGGTGGTCGGTCGTGAGCAATAGAATTAAACGGAGTAAGAAATTTACTTATGCGTAGACTTAAACGTGAATCTTCGCGCAAAAAGTCGAAAATTCCTCCTGCCCCTTGGCAAGAGTTCATTATTTACTAATCCGAAGGGTCAAACTTCATAAAGACGATGTCTTTATCCGTGAATAGTAAGTAAGGGAAATACCACTTCAATCGAGGTGGTATTTTTTATGCTATTATATGCATATAATGTATAGGCAATTTATTGAGAGTAAAATTAATGATATTGCTAAATACTTTGCAGATAAGCAGCCAGAAAACATTACATTTATAGATGCAGATACATACGATTACGAATTGTTTACTCTATATGAAAAATGGAATCAGCTAGTCTCTGCTGAGGAATTTACTGATCACTTTCCATATATTGATAAGCTTTGGGAACTGTTGGCGAATTGGAAACCAGATGGTGTAGAATCAATTCAAACTAAACGTCAAATTGTTGAATTAGCGAAAGAACATTTGACGAAGACTATCAAAAATAATAAATTTATAAAAAAGCAAGAAATATTAAACGGTATTAGCAGGGAATTAGAGGGTTTATCCTCGGAAAATCCTCGCGACTTTTATTTTGGTATAGATTGTTATGCGGACAATTATGATGAAGATAGTATTGGAGCCCTAATTTATAAATGGGAGCAACTCGGTTTTGGCGATTTTAAGAAAAAATTTCCAATAACATCAAGATTATATGTTCAATTGAAAAATATGAATGATGGCATTGAAAGATCAAGAGAGGAATATGCCGCTCTTATTTCTCTAGCAAAAGACGCTCTAGCCGAAATAAAAGACTTCAAGGCATTTGACTAAAGTCTAGGGTGCTAGTAATCACGCCTTCTATTCTCCTCTATTCCCCCAAGATATGGTATTATGTTTTTATGAGAATATTGACTGGAGAATTGAAGACTAAAATAAACGAAACCGTTACCGTTGCTGGTTGGGTGAATTCCCGCCGAGATCATGGTGGCTTAATTTTTATTGACCTGCGCGACCATCAGGGAATTATTCAGCTCGTCATCACCCCAGAGAATCAGCAGGCTTTTGCTCTCGCTGAGACTTTACGTGATGAGTTTGTTATCTCTGCCACTGGTCTAATCCGTGAACGTGCTGCTGATCTTAAAAACCCTAATATTGAAACCGGTGACATTGAACTTGTCGTCGAAAGCATGGAGCTTCTTAATCGCTCCGATACTCCCCCAGTCAATACCCACGATGATGGTCCAGAATCCGGCGAAGAACTTCGTCTTAAATATCGTTATCTCGATTTGCGTCGTCCAAGTATGCAAAACACTCTAAGACGCCGTGCTAAATTCTATTCATATCTCAGAAACTACATGGATCAACATGACTTTATTGAAGTTACTACTCCGATTCTCGCCAACTCCAGCCCTGAGGGCGCTCGCGACTTTCTCGTTCCTTCTCGTTTGAAGCCAGGACTCTTTTACGCCCTTCCTCAGGCTCCTCAGCAATTTAAGCAGCTTCTCATGGTTGGTGGTCTTCCGCGCTATTACCAGATTGCTCCATGTTTCCGTGATGAAGATCCACGTGCCGACCGTCTTTATGGTGATTTTTATCAACTTGACTGTGAGATGTCTTTTGTCGATAGCGGCGAAACCGTCAGGCAAACTGTTGAGCCTCTCATCAAGTCTCTCGTTACTGACTTTGCTGGCAAAAAACTTCTCTCAGAAGATATTCCGCGCATTCCATACCAAGAAGCTATGGAAAAATATGGCGTCGACAAGCCAGATCTTCGTTACGGTATGGAAATGATCGAACTCACCGAAATTCTAAAAAATACTAGCTTTAAAGTTTTTCAGAGTCCATGCGTCAAAGCTATTCGTGTCGAAAACGGTGCTTCACTCACTCGTTCTCAGATCGATTTATTTACAGAGAAAGCTCGTAAACTCGGTGCTTCTGGTCTTGCTTATATCATGTACGAAAATGGTACTGAAAAAAGTCCAATCGCTAAATTCTTACAGCCTGAAGAATTAGTTAAAATCAAAGAAGCCACCGGTGCCAAAGATGGTGATGCCGTTTTCTTCTGTTCAGATGACCGTGCTAAGGTCAATAAAATTCTTGGCCAGCTCCGCATCGCTTTCGCTGATCATTTTAACCTCAAGGATGACTCCATCGTTGCTCTCTGTTGGATTGTTGATTTTCCATTCTATGAATGGAACGATGGTGAGCATAAGCTCGACTTTGGACACAACCCATTCTCCATGCCAAAAGGTGGACTTAAGGCCCTCGAAACTGCTGCCACCGATGAAGAGAAACTCGCTATTGTAGCGGACCAGTATGACATGGTGATGAACGGTTATGAAATCTGTTCTGGCGCCGTTAGAAATCACAATCCAGAAGTCATGTATAAGGTTTTCAGCATCCTCGGCTATGATCATACATATGTCGAGAAACGTTTTGGCGGTATGTTAAACGCCTTCAAGTTTGGCGCTCCTCCTCACGCTGGTTGTGCCTTTGGTATTGAACGTATCTTCATGGTCCTAAATGATAATAAAAACATCCGTGACATTGTCGCCTTCCCAAAGAATGGTTCCGGTATTGATCTCATGATGAGCTCTCCATCCTTTGTTGATGAATATCAGCTCAAAGATGCTCATATTCAGATCATTGAAGATCAAGAGTAAGAGCTTTCATTCATAAAACTTGAATCCATCGGTTCGCATTAAAAAATCTACACAAGTCGTGTAGATTTTTTTAAGTATCAATTTTTAAAAGAAAAGTACGATACTTAGCAAAATACAAGCTAGAATAACACGGTAGTAGCCAAAAGTTGGAATCGAACTCTCTTTTTTGAAGAACTTCATCACGACCTTTAATGCAATCAAGCCTGAGACAAAAGCAATGAAATTTGAAAGCAGTAACATTTGCCAGTTTGCCCCAATATAAGCGCGGCTCGAGCTAGAAATCAGTGATTTTCCGCAGACTGCCAGCATAATTGGCAAGGAAGCCAGAAAAGAGTATTTAGCCGCCGCTGCTGATTTCATGCCCATCACGCGGCCGGCAATAATTGTTGAACCTGAACGCGAAACGCCTGGAATTAAAGCAAATACTTGTGCCAGACCAATTACTAAAGCCCTATGGTGGGGTAATTTATTTTCATCAGTTTCTGAAAGGTGTGGTAGGCTATTTACGAAAATCATCACCAGACCTACCGTACCCATTGCAATTGCAATCGTGGTGAGGCTTGAGAAGAAGCTCTGTGATTCAATAAACTTTGAAAGTAATAAACCGATAATTCCGGCTGGAATGGAAGTAATTAAAAGATTCAGTGCCATATGTAGGTCGCGTTTTATAAAAACCTGTTTAAAGATTTTTAGAATCTCTTTGCGATAATAAATTAAAAGAGCAAATAGTGTGCCAAAGTTGATCAATTCTAAAAAGAAATGAAAATCCTCCGCCCTACTCCCAGCCCCCAATAGTTTTTGTACAATTTCTAGGTGTCCAGATGAAGAGACTGGAATAAATTCGGTCAGCCCCTGCGTCAATCCTAGTACAAGTGATTCAATAACATTCATACTAGCATTATAGCTAATAATCTGTTTTCTTTACAATCTTGAAATATCATGTATAATATGTCAAAAGAATATTATTAAAAATCACAGGGAATTAAATTAATGCCGATTATCAAATCTGCAAAAAAGGCAGCACGCCAAGCAGTCAAACGCACTGCGCAGAATCAACAAATTAAAAAGTTTATTAAAGCCGCTCTTAAGGCTTTCAAGGCTGATCCTACTCCTGAAAATCTTTCAAAAGCTCAGTCTGAGTATGATAAGGCCGCCAAGAAGGGTCTTTTGAAGAAAAATACCGCTTCTCGTCGTAAAGCAAACTTAGTTAAGATTGCAAAAGCTGCAAAAACTGAAGCTACCGAAGCTCCAAAAAAGACTGTGAAGAAAGCTGCTGCCAAAAAACCTGCAGCCAAAAAGACCGTCAAAAAATCTGCAAAATAATTCAAAAATAGGATCCGAGCGATCCTATTTTTTATCCTCTATACTTTGTGTTTATTTTATAGACTTGATAATTCAATCAAAAAACTTTCTAAAACAACCCAAGGATCTTTAGAGAAGTTAGTCTGTTTTAATAACATATCAATTTCGGCCAGCCTCTTTAGAATCCTACGCTCTTTTTCCACATTCTTTTTAGAGGCAAAAAGGTCAACCGCCTTTTTCGTCCAAGCACCAATTGTTGCATAAGGATTATTATCTTCCTCCGCCTCGCGCATTAATTTTACAGCCCTCTTTCCGTCAGTTAAGGCAATATCGAAGACTCGAAAAACCAAAAAGGTATCCACTTGTTCTGGTAGTTTAAAACTCTCTATCTTGATCTTCTGGGGCTCGGCCTTAGCCATCTCCGCCAGCTCCTTATAAGTCGCACTACGTTTGTCAAGTTTTTGCTCTAAAATCGCTACTTGATGTTCAGTCTGTAGAAACTTCGGAAGTTCTAAAAATAGTTCTTTTTTCAAACTCAAATCTTTAATCAAGATATGGCGACTCTCCATAAAGAGAGTTGTACCTTGAAAAATTGAAACTAACTCCTGTTTTTCTAGGTTGTCAGCATCAATTACCTCAATATCTGTTCCTAAAAAATCACGTGCTGCTTGTTCTGCTTTTTTGCGATCATCGCCATCAATTAAATAAATCATTTAAAACTTTTTCTGGCAGTTTGGGCAAATATGTGTACCACGACCCGCCACCTTTAATTTAATAATTTCTGTTCCACAGCGATTGCAGGGTTCGCCCTCCCGACGAAATACTTGTGCGAATTTTTCCAAATAATTGCCCTTTGTCCCGTCCGCTTTGACATAGGTTGCCATTGTACTGCCGCCAGAATCGATCGAGCGTTGCATTACAATGCCAGCCGCCTCTAGCAGCTCTGCAATTTCTGTATCACTAAGACTCGAGGTGAGCCTTTCGGGATGTATCTTCGTCATATATAACGCCTCGTCAGCATAGATATTCCCCAGTCCCGCCACCACACTTTGGTCTAAAATCGTCGGTTTAATCTCGGCATTCTTATGTCGCATTAGATTCTTCTTGAATTCCTCCACACTCATCACCCATGGTTCTTTGGCGAGTTTCTTAATAAAACTATCATTAAAAACTTCTTCAGTCTCTAGAATCTTACAAAAACCAAACTTCCTTTGATCATTAAAATATAATGTTCCTGCAAGATTATCTTGCTCGCCAATCTCGAAATAGGCCCTAGTTTGTTTATTGGGTAATTCACTATAAAAACTTTCGCTCGGATGTCCTCCTGCAAAACTCTTTTCGGTATAAAGTGAGGTCTTGAAGTCGCCTGCTTTAATCATCTCAAGATAATCTTTTCCCGATTCCTCTCCGCTAACTCGAAAAATCAGTTGTCCAGTCATGCGTAGATGTATCATCATCGACACTCCATTTTCAAAATCGATTACTAGTGCCTTCCCAAAACGCCGTATATTTATTATTTTTTGTGCAAGAATCAGTTCTTTTGGTCCAATAAAAGATTTGTCGCATAGAATCTTAACACTAGTAACTTTTTTATTCAAAATAAAATTATTCAACCCCCGTCTGATTGTTTCAACTTCTGGTAATTCTGGCATACCTCTATTCTATCTTAATTTAAGGAAAGTCTCTATAAAAAAAGCAATATAAAATCACTTGTAAATTTTTATGCTTGACTATATATATAAAACATTGTAGAATCACGGCAACTACGGGGAATAGGCCCCGAGGGTTCTTTGAAAAGGAGGGAAAAAAGACTATGAAGAAGAATCTAGTAGTTATGGCAACAAGCTTGGCTCTTTGCGTAAGCATGGTACTTGCTACACCAGCATATGCAGGTGTAGTAAAAAAGAATGCTACAGGTGCTGCTGCAAAGGCAGCAGAAGAGCAGATTAAGGCAGACGAGAAGAAAGACGAAACACAACAAGTTTCTTCTGAAACTTCTTCTCAAGGACAAGGTGATCAAACTGAGCAGGCACATGCCGGCTTAAAGGATCAGTCTCCGACAGATCAGGCAAATCAACCTCAAAAGGAGATCGGCAGGGACAACCCGATGACCGTCTTCCCAAGAGCAGACTATTTGGGTACTGATGGTGTAGCCAAAGATCCAAGTTACGTCGCAAGTAACTTTGAGGTCGAGGTTGATAAAACTATCTATCAGTGTGTCCGCTCTACTGGCGCCGCACGCTGGCTGAAGATGAGAACTGAGCCTTTTGTTTATCCGGAAATCAATCCAGATACTGGTTATCCATTATGGTCAACCAAACCATTTTGGAGACCAGACGGTAGCTTTGATATCTACGGATATCTAAAGCAGTTCCCGGCAAGGAATAAAGACCACACCACAAGACTCCATGTCTATACCGACTATGAAAAGAGGAATAATGTAGTTACTGGGATGCTATTAAGTCTCAGCAATTATTATGCAGAGAATCCTCCATTTATCCCTACAGACTTGAATGAGTTTAATCTCTGGTTATTTTTTACCACAAGTAATGATATGACCAGTACTAATGGTAGGTATCTTAATGACGCCAAAACAGTGTTTATAGTAAAAGATATCCACGAGGGTAAGGGGATTATTCAGTGGAGAGGATGTATTGATATAGATCAGATAGCGAATGCTCCAACAGTAAAAATTACTGGGTCTGAGGATAGCTATATGTATCTCGTTCAGGTGGAGATGTTGGAGAAAGCTATGAGAAATTATCTCCAAAATCCTTATATTAAAGCAACTGATGTTAGTGATTGGGACATACCTAACCACTTTACAGGGTTGTATTATTTTAAGGATTTCTAACACATAGTCGCTCTTGCGCCTAGTTATCTAGGCGCTTTTAAATTGACCAATTCCGCTTTAGGTTATATACTAAAATAAATAACCCATAAAGAGGCATTTTAAGGTATGTATTTCAATCTTCTTAAGAAACACTATAAATTTTTTTCTTCTCTCTTTCTTTGTCTCTTGTTTTTCTTTTCTTTCTTCTTTTCTTCATCAGTTTTCGCAGAGGGGGGTGGTGCTGCAGGCGGTACAGCTGCTCCAATTTCTGGCTGCGGCAGTAGTCCCAAGAATATCTGCTACAGTAGCTGGAATACCGGTGGAGAGGGTAATAGTCAAGGCGGCGGCGGTGAATGGGTTTATATCACTATGAAGGAGTTGTTAGAAAGAAATTTAATCACCGACCCAGACTCTATTAGCTATAAGGCTATTCGGCGAGGTATCCCAGCAATTAATCTAGAAAGTGCCAGGCACTTAGATTATGCAGGTGATTCTCAAATGATCCGTGGTTGCGGTAAGGCAGATGGCGTTTATGCTTTTATTTCTCATAGATATCGTAATAATGCTCCAGCCTTTACGGCTATGGGGGATGCTTATGGTCCTAATAAATTTGCCTATTTTCATTTTCCTCGCTATAAGAGTCCAACCGATAGGGGGGAGAACACTATCTCACCAGAAAAAAAATACGTTAATCGTGCTGGTCCATATCATGTAGAATATAAAAAAGCCGAAGAAGAATTTCAAAAATATCTTGACCACACAAAACGCAATGATCTTAAATGGGATGACGGTGAATTCTCTTGGTTCTGCTCTTATGGTGATGACGGAAAAAAATGTGACCCGAACGATCCAACCTGTGATCAAAATAAAAAACCGAATTGTGACCCAAACACCGATCCTACCTGTGATGGATCAAGTAATAAATGGAAAGACTGTTCTCTCGATGACCCAACTTGTAAGCCAACGGATACTGATATTTGTAATGCCCTAGTTCCAGGTGTAGTTGGTTCCGTCTATAAGGGTAATACCGCCGCACTTTCTCAAGTAGTGAACCTGTCTTATACGGGTACAGAATCGTTTAAAAAATGGCAATCGCTTGTTCTCGCCCGTCCAGGTGACTCAATTCGTTTCCGCCATGCACTCTGTTATCCAGCTCAAGGCGTAGCTGCAGGTTTAGATAAATCGGATAAGACACTGACGGCTACTGCAGGTTCTCCAGGTATTCCAAACCATTTTAATTTATATGCTTCTCGTAACGATGATGGGGATAACCGCTATCTGTTTAAAGATTCTGCTCTAGCCGATGGAAATACTAGAAGCGTTCATACTCAAAGTAAAAAAGCAATCCAAGGTGCAGGTATAATCTCTGCCGACTACGGTTTTTACACAGAATCTCCTTCCTCTCCCAACCCTCCGTATTCTTGCGACAGTCCAATCTTTATCCAGAATAATAATCGTGCAATCACCAATGGCTTCCAGATTCCAGGCTTTGCCTCAGGTATCTCAAATTGTAATTCCGCTACTCAGACTGGTAGTAGCACCGAGGTAGGAAATAAAATTTCCCAAGGTATTTTCTATAATGATGTCAAATCTTGGGTTAGCTCCGTAACGAAAGTTAGTGGTGAATGTAGCTGTGGTGTTAATTCCGCTAAAAGTGAGCAGCAGACAGACAAGCCTTATGAGAAAGCTGGTATTTTTGAGAGCAGAAATTCAAATGGTTCCATAGCTAATGAAGATGTTGTAGGTATTAGTGAGGTTAAAAATGAGGTTACAGGAGGGGGTCCTAAAACTCCAAGTCCTATTATTATTCCAGGCTATGGCCCAAGACTTAAAGGCACCTCGTGGGGGAGTTATAGTTACTCATGTGAAGGTAATGGCTCCTGTGGTGAGGATGGAAGTAAGTCTAGCTATAAAACCAAGAGTCCTCGTTCTGTCCATTATCCAGTCTCCTCAAAAGATTATGGCGAACGTTCAACAAAGGCTAGTGTTGTTACCCCCTACAACTTTAATACCTATGTAACGAGTTCTATTGATTCAGACGACGTGGTCTTCAGTGGTGAACGAGTAAATATTAGTGGCTCCTATCACATTCTTTCTCGCTCAAATACCATGGTTGCTAAAAATCCTTACGCTACTCATACTTCCGACAAGGAAACTTTCCGTATCTATGAGCTATTAATTCCGCCTCACACCAGCCTTCATACGCTTTCTGGCAGCGATCGTTCCGATCAAGATGTTTGTCGTTATTATGGTTCTGATAATTGCCACCTAGTCAAGGCGGTTAAGGGTGTAATGAATCCGGAAGGCAATTATAACGGTAGTGATCAAGATTCAGATATTTTCTCTCGCACAGTTCCAGATAACGGTGAATATGTGGGCTATAAATACTGTACCGCCACCTCCATTTGGCCGGCCTCCTCGCACAACACTACAACCAATACCATCGATAACAATATCTCAGGTCCTGCTATTTCGGGCGGTGATGAGACTAAATTTAATGTTTCTGACCTTTCCTGTGTGACAATCGCTAAAAAACCAAACTTCCAAGTTTGGGGTGGTGGTATGTTTACCAATGGTCAAATCGAGACTGCCGTCAGTCGCAAAACTCCTGGGCAAAGCTTCGCGTCGTATCCAAGTGCTGCTGAGAAAGTCTTTGGTTCTTGGGATGAATATCACGTAGTTGCTGGTGGCCGTGTCTATGGTTTTGGTTCCGGTGCTTCTTTGGGCTATGAAAAAGGCTATAATTATAATCTACCAACCGGCGGCTCTAATCCGTCAGATAATATCTACAACCTTACTATTGCAAACCGAAAAAATATTGGAGAGTCCGGAGTTTATGGACTACCTTCCGGCCTGCTGTCTCGCCTAAAAGCTAGGTATCGCGATAACATTGCCAAAAATAGTAGTCTAAAAATCACCACGCACGATACAGGTCTACAAAACACCTATATCCGAGGTGACGTCAATCTATCGCAGATCCAACTGCCAGATCATAATCCTAAGGCAACAGACACTCTTTTCCGTACCTACGACACGCTATATAAGACTATTACTACTGCCGATAAACAAAATAATACTCTCGTACTTTATGTTGACGGTACTCTAACAATTGATCAGAATCTCTGCTATTCGGCCTTTGGTGGTAATAATTGTCAATACGAAACCTCCACCAAACAGGCTGCCTACACCGACGTCTCCACCGAATCAATCACTAAGCTTCCACAAATCCTCATTTTCGCAAAGAACATTAATGTCTTAAGTAAGGTTAATCGTATAGATGCCTGGTTGATTTTGGACGAAGATAACGCGTCTAATAACCTCAATACTTGTAGTGATGTTAATGAGCCATCTGCCGAGCAATGTTCTGAAACTATCATCTTTAATGGACCAGTTTTTGCCAAGAGTCTTACTCTAAAACGCACTGGTGGTGCAAACCACGGCGGTGGATTAATGGCTGGCATTCCTGCCGATCAGCGTGTTCTTGGTACTAGATATGACAAACATGAAGGTGGATATTATGCCATTTCCGGCGATGGCTCCGTTGCTCCAGCCGAGATCTTTAACCTTCGCTCTGACGCCTATTACTGGGGTGTCGGGCAAGCTCAGCGTTCTGGCATCGCGGAGGTTGTCTATCAAAGGGAACTGGCCCCACGCTATTAAAAGTTAGGCCACTCCCCCCCTATTATCCGCCCAGCTCTGCCTTCTCTTTGCTTGTCAAAATATAATTCTTATGTTAAATTTAAATAAATTAGGTCAACACAAACAATGGATGTAAGCGCGCAAAACAATACGAAAAATGCTACCAGTAATCAATCTGGTCCTTCTTCAAGCACTAAAGCTCCGCGACCAGATTCTTTAGGCTTTGGCATTGATCCGCAGCAAATACCTGAAAAAGTTGCTGAAAAGATCCAGCGTGGCGCAAATATTCTCATTGCTCTTTCTAAGGATCCTAATCTCGACGAGATGTCTGCTGCTATTGCTCTCGCCATCGTTTTAGATCAACAGAAGAAGCATGTTACAGCTATTTATTCTGGCAAAACCCCAAATGCTCTTGAATTTCTAAAGCCCGAAGAAACCTTCGAAAAAGACACCAGTAGCTTACAAGACTTCATTATTGCGTTGAATAAATCCAAAGCCGATCATCTCACCTATAAACTTGATGGCGACTACGTGAAAATCTATATCACTCCGTACAAGGGACAGGTTAAAAAGGAGGATCTCGAATACTCTTATGGCGACTACAACGTTGACCTTGTGATCGTCTTTAATGTTAATGCTGGCACTGAAATCGATTCTGCGCTTTCAGAATATGGTCGCATCATGCATGACGCCAGCGCAATTAATATTACTTCTGGCTTACCAGGTCGTTTTGCTGATCTTGAGTGGAGTGATCCTGAAAAATCTTCCGTCTGTGAAATGGTTTATGATCTCCTTAAAGAACTTGAGATTACCGAGCTTTCTCAAGAGGTCGCAACTGCTCTACTAACAGGCATTCTCTCTGCCACAGAACGCTTTTCCAACAATCGCACTAAGCCAACCACTATGGCTGTCGCCTCAAAATTAA
The DNA here is from genome assembly GCA_963545055.1 of Candidatus Nanosyncoccus nanoralicus. Taxonomy (GTDB): domain Bacteria; phylum Patescibacteriota; class Saccharimonadia; order Saccharimonadales; family Saccharimonadaceae; genus Nanosyncoccus; species Nanosyncoccus nanoralicus_A. The sequence goes on along the minus strand of CAUUHT010000002.1, from coordinate 65,511 downwards.
TGGAGGCTGGTGCCGATCAACAGTTAATCTCTGCTAATATCCTTAAGCCAGAGACTCCAGCTACTCCAGAGAACTTAGCTCCGTCGGATACCTCTGCTACTTCGGAGGCTCCTATCCCTTCAAACATCCCTACTACTTCAAAGACTCCCCCCTCTTCAGGCATCCCTGCTGCTTCGGAGATTCCAGCCTCTTCGGATACTCCAACTACCGCAGGTACTCCAGCTACGGTAGATACTCCAACTGTTTCTGATTCTAATCCTGATACTGGCCTCAAGGAGCTTGAGGAGCTCGTTAATCAAAACCTCGCTCAAACTGCTAATCTCCAGAATAGCCAAGAAGTATCCTCTGAGGCCTCTCAGCTGCCAAATTTTCCAAGCGAAGAGCCAAGTCTCTCTACCACTCCGCTTACTGCCGGTAATGTAATGGATGAATTGGCTCGTATGACTGCATCCATGACCAACACAGATCAGGAAACGAATAATCTTGCTGGTACTCCTGATTTACAGACTCAGGCAACTTCGCAGACTCAAGTCACCCCAGAAATTCAAGTCGCCTCACAAACTCAGGTCGCCTCACAAGCTCAACCTACTCCAGAAATCCAAGTTGCCCCACAAGCTCAGCCTGCTCCAGAGTTTCAAACTACTCCTCAAGTCCAGCCGTTTTCTCAAGTTCAGCCAGAAGTCCAGCCACAAACCTATGAAAATCCGCAGGTTTCTATGCAGTTCCAACCACAAGCTCAACCTCAGACACAAATGCAACCTCAGGCACAAGCCCAGTTTGAGACGCAGGTCCAATCTCAACCACAGCCTCAACCTCAGCTACAACCTCAACCATTTCCTCAGTTCCAACCTCAACAATACGCTCAGCCACTTCCTCCTGAACAACCAGTTTCGGCCCCTTCAATGCAATCCCAACTTCCTCCAGTTAACCCATTACCCTTCCAGTCTAGTCCAGATATTGTAGGCCATACCATTTCTGATCCTGTCATAGAATCCGGGGAAGATATGAGTCGGCTCATGGATGAAGTTCTTGCTGAGCCATCACCCATCCAAAACCCAGTTGGCTACCAAAGTCTTATTAACCAAGGCGACTACATTAATCAGTCGCTGTCACAACAGCCGGTGCCAAATCCCCAACCAACTCCAACTCACCCTCTATCTGTTGGCCAGCAGCCAATTGTAAACTATATTCCTGGTCAAAATATCGCCACCTTGTCGGCTCCAGCCATGCCTACTATGCCACAGAATACCAACTACCCTAATCCTGAATATACAAACACTATCCCAGAATATTCAACTCCAGCCATTCCGACAATGCCAGCTGTGCCAACCCCAGAACCGCAGCCAGCCCCAAATTTACAACCAACCCCAGAACCACGGCCAGCTCCAAATCTACAACCAATTTCAGAGCCTCAGCCAGCCCCAACTACTCTTGCCGACCCAATGGCAGATTTTATCCAAGCCACCCCACCGGCCACTAGTACTCCTATTCCAGATTTTCTACAGCCTGAAGCTTTCTTACCTCCAGCTCCAGCACCAGTGGTACCAGCTCAGCCTGCCCCAATTCAAAGTAGCTACTCTATGCAACCGACTATTCCTAATATGCCATTGCCTCCGGTTGCTCCTAATGGCCTACCAACTCCCCCAGTTATTGAGCCTACTCCAGAGGTCACTCCAGCTCCTCAAATTCCCCAAGCCCCAACAATTCAGTCCACTCCAGCTCCATCTCCTCAGCCCTCACCAGCCCCTCAAGCGCCCACCGCTCCAGTCGATCCTTCTGCCTTTCGTATTCCAGGCACCTATTAAATTTTGACAGACTTATTGTTTTTCACTATTATCATTAGTAATGAATACACAAGATAGCCAACACATACAGGATATTATCCTTATAGATAAGCCAGCTGGACTTAGTTCTTTTGGTGTAGTCGCAAGAGTTCGTCGTCGTCTCTCGATGGAGGCAGGGAAGAAGGTGAAAGTTGGACATACGGGCACGCTTGACCCCTTTGCTACCGGTCTATTAATTCTTCTTGCTAATAAGGCCACCAAATTGTCTAATCAATTTCTGAAATTAGACAAATGGTATGAAGCGACCATCTTCCTAGGTAAAACTAGTACTACAGGCGATCCAGAAGGGGAAATTATTGAACAAAACACAGAAAAGGTGCCCACACTTGAAGAAGTCAAAGCTGTCGTTAATCAGTTCGTTGGACAAATCACTCAAACTGTCCCAGCTTTTTCAGCAGTAAAGATCAATGGCCAACGCGCTTATCAATTAGCACGCCGTGGTGAAGCCGTCTCCATGCCCACTCGCCAAATTGAAATTTATGCTATCGAAATTCTTAGTTATAATTACCCAGAGCTGATTATCCGTACTCATGTTTCGAGCGGTACTTATATTAGGACTCTAGGCGAGGATATTGGTAAGGCTCTCGGTGTCGGCGCCTATCTCACGGCTCTTCGTCGTACTCAGGTCGGCGATTATCAGATTAAAAATGCTGTCAAGTTGTCCGATTTTATGGGCGAAAACAATAATTAATGAAAGGAAAATATGGATGATTTTATTCTTATTGCCATCAAACTCTTAATCGGCTTCTTGGCTCTCATCTTTGTTATCAACGTTACAGGCAAAGGGAATCTTGCTCCGTCTTCAGCTAGCGATCAGGTACAAAACTACGTACTTGGTGGAATCATCGGTGGCGTAATCTATAATAAGCAAATTGCCATCTTGGAATATATTAGTATTCTCTTTATCTGGTGTATCCTGGTTCTTTCTCTTAAATTTATTAAAACTCATAATGTCAAAGTTAAGCAGATTCTTGATGGTAAAGCTCTGATTATTATTGATCATGGCAAAATCAATATTGAAAATTGCAAGAAGGCTGGCCTCAGTGCTCATGATGTTGCTTTTAAGCTTCGCACTAATAATATTTACTCTTCTAAGAAAGTTAAACGCGCTGTTGTAGAACAAAACGGCCAGCTCATTGTTGTCCATGCCGGCGAAGAGAATCCTAAATTCCCACTTATTACCGACGGTCAATTACATCATGACATCCTTGAGGTGATTAGTAAGGATGAACAATGGCTTGGTCAAGAACTTAAAAAGCAAAAAATTACCTCCATAAGTGAAGTTTTTCTTGGTGAATATATCGATGGGGAATTAGAAATTACTACATATTAATCTTGTTAGTCAGATTTTGACAGAAAAGTCATCTGTTTACCCTTGATGAAATTATCGTCGCGTGGTATAATTCACCCAATATGATTACAAAAGAGAATAAAGCTAAGGCAATTGCTGCTACTGCCCGTGACAAAAAGGACGTTGGTTCTCCAGAGGTTCAGGTCTCTATTCTAACTGAGCGCATCAAAGAAGTAACCGAGCACGTTAAGGTCAATAAGCATGATTTCATGGCTCGTCGTGGACTTATGCAGATGGTTGGTCGCCGCAAACGTCTTTTGAAGTATCTTGAGAAAACCAACTTCGACCTTTACAAAGGCACAGTTGCAAAACTCGGACTCCGCAAATAAATTCAAAAGCCCACGTCAGTGGGTTTTTTGGTGTCTTATATTATCATTTATTCATTACATTAATCTGAAATTTTTAACTTCAAGTTTAGTTTAAAAAAGCCCCACGCGTGGTGGAGCTTCAGATCAGATCATAGTGTTATGTAGGGTTCTTCCTTGTGAAGACTCCGACAATTCCAGGCCTCTCGGCTCCTTCTTCGAAGTTAGTATCAATATAGTCATTGATCGCATCTCTAAAACGCCGAACCGAGATATTAATTCTCTCGTTAATCTCTGCAATATTAGGACGCCTCATCTTTCTGATCACCTTCTTCTTCCTCATCGGGTTACTCGCAGCCTGATTACGACTGTTTTCTTTTCTGTACTTGTCGTAATACTCCTTGTATGTATAATGCATGCGCACAAATCTGGCATCATTCATGAGTTCATAAATATTGCCAGTCACGCCCTCTCGACGAGTAATTACTTGGTAGAGATCCTTCTCCTGGAAGTAGATGACGTCCGCCGTATTGAAGTGGAATGAGATTCTCCTCTGCCCCCTCACCCCGGTGTTTACCATTGTCACCACCAGGTCGATATTGCTATCGAGTCGAATTTGTTTTCTCAGCGGCACAAACACCTGTTCGATTAGCTGATAACAGAACAGCTTCTCCTCTTCTTCCTGTATTGCATAGGAATTGTTTTCGAATCCCTTCAGCTGGATTACAATGTCCATGGGCGGGATCAGCCCTTCAAAATCAAAAATGTTACGTATCGTATCTGTCATTTTCTACGATCCTTTCTCTAAATGTTCTTGAGCTATAGCTCACAATGGTTTCAAATATGGTGATCTAAAAATCTATCCCCCTTTCATTCCAGTCTAGTGTCTAGACAATCACCGAACGCATGATATTATAACATAAAACATAAAAAATACAAAACTATATCCAAAACAGCAGCTCTCAGTTGTTAATTTCTTAATATTCAATGATATAGGCATTTTAAATAGCTTTTCATGATACAATTAATACATAACAATAAAAGGGAAGACGGCGGATAAGTCCCCTAGAGCTTTAGGATAAGATTCTCTCTAGCTTATTGCTTGGCTTACTAGAGTAGTTATCTGGTGTTTTCCCGAGAAAGGAAAAAATGGAAATAATTAATCCTACCGGTAAGCACACATTTAGTGTGTCTACCGATTTTTGTGGACGTGAGCTTAAAATTGAAGTAAATCGTGTCGGTTTTCGCACAACTTCCTCTGTTCTCGTCTCCTACGGCGATACTGTCGTACTTGGTTCAGTTGTCGTTAGTGAGAAGCCAGTTGTCCAAGATTTCTTCCCACTCTCTATCGACTATGAAGAAAAGTTCTATGCTGCTGGCAAAATTTCAGGTTCAAAATTTATTAAGCGCGAAGGCAAACCTGCTGATGAGGCTGTGCTAATTGGTCGACTTATTGATCGTCCAATTCGCCCTCTCTTTCCTAAAGGTTACCGCCAAGAAGTCCAGGTTGTTACCACCGTTCTTTCTATGGATCCAAACTTCCGCCCAGATGTCATTGCTATGTTGGCCGCTTCTTCGGCTCTATTAAATGCTGGCGTACCTTTTGATGGTCCAATTGCTGGTCTTCGAATTGGTCGCGTTAATGGTGAATTTAAGGCCTTCTTAAATCAAGATGAACGTGAGCAGTCTGACCTTGACCTAGTCGTTGCCGTTAAGGATCAGAAAGTGGTCATGGTGGAAGCTGGAGCCAACGAAGTTCCAGAAAATGTAATCATAGATGCCATGCGCTGGGCTATTGAAAATGTTCAGCCAGCCCTAGACCTTCAAAGACAACTTCGTGATAAACTTGACGTAGTTGAAAAAGATTACGAATTAAGCCTACCAAACCAAGAAATTACCGATAAGGTTGAGTCCTGGACCCGTGTTCATTTTAAGGGTGAAGACGGCCAAACTGGTACCAAAATTCGCGGCAACGTCTTAGATCGTAAGCGTATTGCTGATACCTTACGCGATGAAATGGATGCAGAATTTGCTCTTGAACTTGGCGAAGGTGACACTCCAGAAGAGAAAATCGCTGACTACGATGCTCGTTTGAAAGCTGAATTTCATAATGCCTACGAGCTAGCTATTCATCATGAGGTTCGCCGTGCCATTGTTGAGGATGACGTGCGCCCTGACGGTCGTAGACTTAACGAAGTTCGCCCTCTCAGTTCTCAGGTTTCAATTCTACCTCGTGTTCACGGCTCCTCACTCTTTACTCGCGGCCTTACTCAAGCCATGAACATTGTAACCTTAGCTCCTCTTTCCTATGCGCAAGTTGTCGATACTATGGAAGTAACTGACGGCGAGCGTCGTTATATGCATCATTATAATGCTCCAAGTTACACTGTTGGTGAAACTGGTCGTATCGGTTCTCCAGGACGTCGTGAAATTGGTCATGGTTATCTAGCTGAGCGAGCCCTACTTCCAGTTCTTCCTTCCAAAGAAGATTTCCCATACGCCATCCGCTCTGTTACTGAAATTATGTCTCAAAATGGTTCTACTTCTATGGCTGCCACCTGTTCATCCTGTCTTGCTCTTATGGATGCTGGTGTTCCTCTTAAACGCCCAGTCTCTGGTGTTGCTATGGGTCTCATGCTTGATGGTGAAACTCCACATGTTCTTACTGATTTAATGGACGCTGAAGATTTTGCTGGCGATATGGACTTTAAGGTTACAGGTACTAAGCAGGGAATCACCGCACTTCAGATGGACATGAAAGTTCATGGTTTACCTATCGACATCCTTGAGAAAGCCATTAACCAATCTCATGAGGGTCGTATGTTCATCTTGGATCATATGCTTTCAGTACTACCAACTCCTCGCTCCGAGCTCTCTCCATATGCTCCACGCATTGAGAAATTAATGGTCAATCCTGACAAGATCGGCGCCATCATTGGTAAAGGTGGTGAAATGATTAATAAGATTACTTCGGAAACTGGCGCAGAAGTTGATATTGAAGATTCCGGTCTTATCACAATTTCTGGTACTGATCCAGAGAAAATCCAGCGCGCTATCGACTGGATTAAGGGTCTCGTTGAAGAACCAGAAGTTGGCAAAATCTATAAGGGTAAAGTTGTCAACATTAAAGACTTTGGTGCTTTCGTAAATATCTTACCTGGCGTCGACGGCATGCTTCATATTTCACAAATCTCTGAAAAACGTCTTGATAAGGTAGAAGATGCTCTTCATCTTGGCGACGAGGTGAAGGTTCGCCTCGAAGCTATTGACGATAAGGGTCGTCTCTCCCTCAGCATGCGCCGCGTCGAACAGTAATCAAGAGTTAATTAGCTTACAATTTTCTCAATCTGTGAGCTAATCTTAAATCTTTAATTTCTAGACACCTAAAAAAAGATTGGCCTCTCAGCCAATCTTTTTCTGGTCAATAAATTTTAAATTTGAACGATACCATCATGTTCTTTTATATTTGGATCCCAACAAGAAATCATCGATTTTCCATCTTTTATTCTCAGATCTTTAAAAACTCTTTTCGTTTCCTCGGAGAGGGAATCGCAGCCTGGAAAACCGTTCCCGGCATATGCTTCTTTCCAATCTCCATTAGGCAAAGCACGATAATATACCGCATTGCCGCCTCCGCCGCCCCCCTCCACGCGTGTTGAACCCTTTTCTTTATTAGTGAGTACCATATAGTTGCCACTGATATACATATTGGCGATTAAGTAAGTCGCCTCCTTATTGGTGAAAATTTCCTTGAACGTAATGATCGGCCAGTTATCGATAATCGGCATTCTTTCTTCATTTTCACCTTTCATCTTCCCCCTTTGTTCACGATCAATCATATTGACTAGGTCGCCAATCTTAGTATCTATAGCCATCGGTTTTACAATTTCTTTAATTTTGGCATTCTGGGTCTCCGCCTCAACCGCCTTGGTCCCAGTTGCCGCCTCATACTTAGAAACTGTCTCATTAGCTTTTGCTAGCTCCTCCTTTGCGGATTTTACCTGGCTCTCTAATTGGTTCTTTTGATTATTCGAGGAGAGCATTAAGTATACTAAACCACTGATTGATATGATCGTCAATAAGCTCAGGACCACTAATGCGGCTTTCACTCCTTTGCCTGTTTTATGTTCTATTTCAGATTTGATTTCTATATTATCTTGCTCCATGTGGATTCTCCATTAATTTTAAATTTTTATTATCTAAAGTCCTAAATTACCGTAATTCTCGGAGCCTCCTTCCCCAACACAGAAAATCAAAGACTGAAATGGTCGCTGATTTGTCCATTTTAAAACGTCCTTTACTTCTTGTGGTACTGTATCACAGCCTGGAATACCATTGCCGTCAACTGCTTTTTTCCAATCGCCATTCGGTAAGGATTTATAATAGACTGCCGTCGATGGACCTCCATAGGCAAGATATTGACTCCTAGCACTGTTATTAGGCTTCACTTTTACTTCGTGCGAGACTTGTGTAGTGGCAAATAGAAATTTTGCCTTGCTATCGGTTGCGAATTTTCGGATTTGAAGAATAATATTGTCTTCTTCGATTAGCCCCTCTTCGATTACTTCACCATTCATAAGATGAGTTTCACTTTCAATCTTACTTCTAAGTGCTTCCATATTGGCATCAAACGCCATCGGCTTTACAATTTCTTTAATTTTGGCATTCTCGGTCTCCGCCTCAACTGCCTTGGTTCCAGTTACTGCTTCATATTTAGAGACCGTCTCATTAGCTTTTGCTAACTCTTCTTTAGTAGTCTTAACTTCTCCTTCTAGCTTATTTACTTGCCCAGAAAAGGAAGTGTTCATATATATCAGTCCGCATAAACTGATAATTGTCGCTAAACAAAAAACCGCAGCCACAATTTTCAAGCCACGGTTATTTTGATGTTTTGATTTGTTATTATTTGTATTTTCGATTCCATCCGTATCGTACATAATATCTCCTATAACCACACTATACCATAAATATGATTTTTTAAAACTAAAAAGACTTACGCTGTCTATCTATAATTATTATGCTATAATCTGTCTATGGTAAAACGTAAAAAAGGTCGACGTAAATCTCCTCGTGATGTAGCCCCCGAGCACGAGTTGCCAGGAGGTTTTTGGCGTCAAGTCTCAGCAATTCTTATGATCGCTATCTCCATCGTCCTTGTGATGACATGGTTCGGTAGTGGTGGCACGCTTCTCAATGATTTTCATAAATTTGGTTTCTGGTTGATTGGTTATGCTACTTTTGCAATTCCTGTTATTCTCGTCTACTTAGCAGTTAAAATCTTCCGCAGTACGGACAATCGTCTTCCAGTCGTCATCTGGATTGTTTCATTTTTAATGATCTTCTGGCTCTCTGGACTCTTTGGTCTACCTACTTATGGTGTTGCGTCAGCCCAAACTGGAGGTATTTTAGGCCAGTGGCTAAATAGTCTTGTTACACAAATTCTCAATCCAAGCGTTGCGGCCTTTATCTATCTTGTTCTAATCTTTATTACCGCTATCTTTATTATGCAGCTTTCTCCAGCTGCTGTCTTTCGTGATCTTGCCAATCTCTTTAAGACTAGTCGTCGTGAAGAAGATGCAGAGAATGCGCGTGTGGCTCGTCGAGCTCAAGCTGATGATGCGATTAAAGCTGGCGCACTTGGTCCATTGAAGATCAAAGCTAATGGTGTTGAGGTCTCTCCAGAGGATCTAAAATCGACACCAAAAATCGAAGTCAAAAAACCGGTTATGGATAAACCGGTTGAAGCTGAGCCAGAACGTGCCCTGATTGAAGTCTCTGATCCAAACTGGAAAATGCCAAGCACTGACCTTCTTTCTAAGAAACAAAACCCTCCTGACGGTGGCAATATTCAGCAAAATGCCTTCATTATTAATTCTACTTTTTCAGACTTCGGTATCGAAGTTAAGCTTGATGGCGCCAATGTTGGTCCACGCGTTACACAGTATACAATCCAACCACCAACTGGTGTTGTTCTCTCTAAAATTGCTGCTCGTGACAAGGAGCTAGCTCTAAACCTTGCCGTTGATAAAGTTCGTATCGAGGCTCCAATCCCTGGCACCCGCCTTGTTGGTATTGAGATTCCAAACGTCCGCCCCGCCGATGTTACTCTTCGCTCTATTCTTGAGAGCAATGAATGGAAAAAGGAACGTAATCCACTGGCTTTCGCCGTTGGTAAGGATATTTCTGGTAATCCAGTTATTGCTAATCTTGCCAAAATGCCACACCTCCTCATCGCTGGTACTACTGGTTCTGGTAAGTCTGTTATGACCAACACTTTAATTTCGTCACTCCTCTATCGCAATGCGCCTAGTGATATGAAATTAATCATTGTCGACCCTAAGCAGGTGGAAATGGTGCAATATAATGACATCCCACATCTATTAACACCGATTATTAACTCCACCGAAAAATCTCTTTCAGCCATGAAGTGGGCGGTTAACGAAATGGAGCGTCGCTATACTTTAATGGCTGAAGAAAAAGTCAAGAAAATTGAAGATTATAACGAGAAGCTACAAAAGAAGACTGCGACCGTTGCCGATCAGGATAATAACGAGCAGCAGCATGATGGCGGTAAGATGCCATACATTGTAGTCGTGATTGATGAGATGGCGGACCTCATGATGCAAGCAGGGAAAGACCTCGAGCAACTCATCGTTCGTATCGCCCAGAAAGGCCGTGCTTCCGGTATTCATCTTGTCCTTGCTACCCAGCGTCCTGAAGTTAAGGTTATTACAGGTCTGATTAAGGCCAACGTTCCAGGTCGTATTGCCTTCGCCGTAAATAATAATACTGACTCTCGTATCATGCTCGATATGGGCGGTGCTGAGAAGTTGCTAGGAAAAGGTGACATGCTGATGCTGACCACCGAAATGATGGGTAAACCTCGCCGTATTCAGGGTGCCTATGCCTCTGATAGTGATGTTGAAAAACTAACAAACTTCCTTCGTGAACAGCGTGCTCCTGAATATAATAATGAAGTCATTTCTCAAGCCGTTCAGATCAAAGGAATCGGCCCAACTGATGGTGGCGGCTTTGGCGACCTTGGTCGTAAATATGATCCAAATGATCCTGTCGTTCGTAAGGCCATTGAAATTACTCTCACAAAAGGTAAATTTTCTACCGCTATGCTGCAAACCTATCTTGGTAAAGGTCATGGCTTCGTCTCTGGTCTAGCGATTTGGCTTGAAGAAATTGGCGTGATTGGCCCTGCTAATGGCAATAAGCCTCGCGACGTGATGATTAAGAGCCTTGAAGATTTTGATCAACTTGCCAACGTATAGATAGATTATAACGATAGATCTTGGTGGTTCAAAAAACAGCACGCCAGATCTATCAACTTAGTCAAAACACCAAAAAAATATAGCTTCCTGGAAGCTATATTTTTATTCAAATCTTAAAGGTGTTCAGTATCATTCATGTCGTTGCCTTTCATACAGTCATAATTCTTTTGACCGTCTGGCCTTTCGACATCATGATAAATCTTACGAATTTCAGCTGAAAATTCTGAGCATCTTGTAAGCATCTGGGCGCCAAACCCAAATTTCCAGTTCCCATTTGGTAACTCTCGGTAATATTCTTTATCGCCACCTCCAACTTGTAGTGATGCATAGAGATAGGTGCCAGCCTTATTCGTAAAGATTTGGCCACTAGTAATTGAATCTCTTTCTCTCTTATCTATCAAGTCGAGTAGTTGCTGGAATTTTATATCATAGGCAGCATTCTTAGCCACGGTTTGATCGGGCTTTACTTCTTTTGTTTCAGTTTCGGTCGTCTTCGTTTCTTTTGCGACAGATTGCTCAGCCTTGCTGGCTTCTTCCAGTTTTATTACAGTCTCTTGAGCCTTCTTTGTTTCTTCTTTCGAGACCGAAAGATCATGATATAACTGCTGACGCTGGTTTTGGCTTGTAATAATAGTATAAGCAAGTGCGCCAACTGCTGCGACTGTAGTTAAGGCAAAAAGTGGAGTCAGTGACATTTTCTTCTTTTCTGCATCTACTTGCTGAACTGCAGGCGTCTCGAAAGTTGGCATAGGTTGCACGCTAGGGCTAGCTACTTCTTGCTCTGGTTTATCCACAGATTTCTCCGTGGACTTGAAAGTATCTTCTTGTTTGACTACTGGCTCCTCAGTCACGTCACCCATCTCTGTAGTATTTTCTGGCGATGCGTCGATCCAGGCACTAGAGCCACTCTCTGCCGTCATGCTCTCGGATGATTCTACATTCATCTGATTAGCATCAAGAGAGGACTCACTACTATTCATGGTATTATCTTGATTTAGATTATTTTCGCTATCCATGCGTTCTCCTTTTTCTTGATTGTAGCATAAGTTTTATTTAAAAACATAAACAGCATATCTGACATTCCTTGCTAGTTGAAAAAATCGCCTCGATCTGGTATAATTAAATCATTATTAGCTCAGCAAGCGACAAGAGGTGTGCTTGCTTTAACCAAAGGAGTGCAAAGTGAAACAGTATGAACTTACTGTGTTGATTCATCCTGATTTGGAAATGAATCTAACACCAGCCCTAGACAAGATTAATAAATTAATCGAGTCACAAAACGGTAAAATCGTTAAGGAAACCAACGAAGGTAAGAAGCGTCTTGCTTATTCTATCAACAAGCAAGATTACGCAGTTTACTACTTCTACGAACTTGAGCTTCCAGCTCAGGCTCCAGCTAAGATTTCTTCCACCCTTAACATCACCGACGAAGTCTTACGTTATCTCTTAGTCACTGTCGATGAACGCAAAGCTAAATTTGAAGCTAAGCGCAAAGCTCGTGCAGAGAAGACTAAAGATACCGAAGAGTCAGCAGAATAAATAAAACGAGGAGGTTTTTATGGCGCGGGGATTTAGTAAGGCAATCATTACAGGTAACGTAGTACGCGATCCTGAGCTTAGAGCCACATCTGGTGGCACTCAGGTCTGCTCGTTCTCTGTAGCAGTAAATTACAATTATGTTCAGAACGGCGAGAAAAAGGAACAAGTTTCCTATATTAACTGTTCTGCTTGGGGTAAAGCTGGCGAGATTATCGCTCAATACGCTAAGAAGGGAACCGGCATTCTTGTTTCCGGACGTCTTTCTCAGCGTGCCTTTGAAGATAAGACTGGCGCAAAGCGCTCAGCCACCGAAATCGTTGTCGAAGATTTCAACTTCTTAGGTGGTGCAGGCGAAGGTTCTTCTTCCAGAAGTTATGCTCCAAGTAGTAGTGATGAATCTGCCGATATCATTCCTGATGATATCCCAGATGAGCCTATTGACCTCAGTGAGGTTCCATTCTAAAAATTAATTAAGAGAGAGTTTTGAGAGAAATGAAAAGAATTAAAAATGATCCAAATCTTTACTTCGACTATCGTGATGTAAAGACTATGCAGCGTTATATCGACGTTTACGGTCGTATTGAGCCAATTTCAAAGACTGGTTTATCCGCTAAGCAGCAAAGACAATTAGCTGTTGCCATCAAGCGTGCTCGTCACCTTGCATTGCTTCCATTTGTATCTGCCAACTAAAAGGAGAAAACTATGTACGGTCCAACCGATCTTAAGAAAAACGTACTCATTACCTTGGACGGCCAGCCATACAAGGTTATTGAGTATTCACAAAAAGTTATGGGACGCGGCGGTTCTATCGTTAACGTTCGTGTTAAGAACTTAATCACCGGTGCTCTTATTCCAAAGACCTTCAAGGGTCAAGAAAAAATTGAGCCAGCAGAAGTTACTACTAAAAAGGTTCAATATCTTTATAAGGACGATGATAAGTTCTACTTTATGGATCCAACCACCTTCGAGCAATATGAATTATCGAATGATTTAGTTGGTGATTCCAAGGATTTTATGAAAGATGGTGACGAGATGGAAATCCAGTTCTATAATGGTTCCGCTATCAACCTTACCCTTCCTAAAAATCTTTGGCTTGAAGTCACTTATACTGAAAATGCTGTCAAGGGTGACACTTCCACTTCAGTCATGAAGGACGCTACTCTTGAGACTGGCGTCGTCGTAAAAGTACCTGCCTTTATTAAGACTGGTGACGTAATTTCTGTTGATACGGAAACTTACGCCTATCGTGAGCGTCAAAAATAAAATGCGCTCGTCACGTGATCGGGGCTTAAAATCACATATGAATATGCAGACTACGCATAATCGTATGCCAGTATCACGAGCTGAGAATAAGCTTGCGGGGGCGGCGCAGGCTTTTTCTTATGACTTTCGGGGTAAAACCGTCCTCGATATCGGTTCCAGTACTGGTGGTTTTACTGAATATACATTACTTCGCGGTGCTATAAAAGTAATTGCTATAGAGAAAGGAACCAAACAAATGAAGGCACCACTTCGTTTTGATTCACGTATCGATTTACGAGAAAAAACCGATATTTTTTCGGTAACTCGTGACTCGTTGTCGAAGAATCAAGGTGAAATTAAAGTTGACACCATTCTCGCTGATGTCTCCTTTATTTCTTTAAAACAGGTTTTAATTCACGCCAAGGATCAGCTCGCTTCCTCTCAAACTGATTTTCTCGTCATGTTAAAACCGCAATTTGAAGCTAAGACGTTTCAACTAAAAAATGGAATTATTAAAAACGAGGCCATTCGTCGCAGTATAATTAAGGACTTTGAGTCCTGGCTGAAGAATAATGGCTTCCTTATTATTAATAAGCGTGATAATATTCTCGCTGGCAAAAATGGCAATCTTGAGCGATTTTATTTCCTGAAAATTGCCAGAAATATGACCAGGTGACGTTATTTTATTCTCCAGTTTTAAGTGCTTTTACCATGTCAATGCGACGAATCTTTACCGCAAGGAATCTAGAAAGTATGACTGAGAGAGTTAAAGCACCCAACATGCTTAATGCTAGTACAGTCCATGGAATAAAAGTTTGAATATCATATGCATCATCTACAGAGACTTGATAGATATAATTAGTAAATATTAGACCAAGTGGCAAGCCAATTAACCCTGAAAGAATCGTAATAAAAATATTTTGCCAGGTAAAAATCTTTGATAGTTTTGCGCTCGAGAATCCGATAACCTTCATTGTTGCAAATTGTATCTCCTGTTCGCAAAAGCTTAAAATCCCCATATTATAAAACACAACAATGCCCAGAAAGATCGCTAGAGATAATAAAACCGCCAATGTATTTAAAATGGTTTTTAGCATTTGCTTTAAGTTATCTGTCATCACGGCCTTTGATTGTACATTAAGGTATTTAGTTAGTTCTTCATTTTTTGTGAGGTCGTTGTCAGAAAGATAAAAAGTAGTTGGCGTATACTTTTCTCCCATCCTTTCGTAAAAGTCTTTTGTGATAGTTAGATTTTGCGTTTGTTGCTTCACTATTAGTTTGGTAATTTTTGCTTCATAAATTTTTGTGTCACCGACATTTCTCCAGCGTATTGTATCTCCGATCCTAAGTCCGTGTTCTGTGGCGATTTTTCTCGAAATATTTACACCAGTATTGTCCAGTTCCGTGGTTTCTCTCTGCTCGTTTAAAAACCTTATTGCACCCCCGGAGTTATCAATAAAAAGATTGGTTGTTAAATAGCTTTGATTATTTTTGTCCACTAGCTCAATATATTTTTGTTCAGAGTTATTCGTGAAAGTATCTGCTATTTTCTTCATATCGGCAGTTTCCGTCTTGTTCGCATCAATCATTGCAGTGTTTTCAAAGTTGTTGATCATGTTGATTTCAGTTTCGATAAAATTATTCATTGAAGTATAAACGCCAAATGCCATCACCACTAGCGCAATTGCGCCAGAAATACCGACAACCGTAGTGATCATACGTCCACGATTCCTAAGCATGTCACGCAAATTCCAGCGTGAAGTAAAACTCAGTTTAGCAAAATTACCCGAAGTCGTAAATCTCATTTTTCGACTATTAATTTTTGGTTGTTCTGGCCGTAAAATTTCAGTTGTACTTTGTTTAATAATGTGTCTAGTTGCCAAATAACAGGTAATTGCAATGCTAATAGTCAGACAAATATAGACAATGATGCTCATAGTAGTTAAGACAGGATTACAGTTTGGTACCTCAAAGAAGCGCATTGCATTATTCATAAAGAACTTTGAAATCATTAGTGGTCCGACAATTATGCCAACCAACCCACCAAGCACACTCAGATAAACACCATAAGAAATATAGTGCCAGAAAATTTTTGCATTTGAAAAACCCAATGCCTCTAAGGTTCCAATTTTTGTACGATCGCGACTAATTAGTCTAGTCATGGTTGTCGCTACAGATAAGATAGAAATCAGAATAAAAAATCCAGTAAAGATACCGATAATACTAGAAGTTTCATCAATTTCTCCCTGTAGCACCTTCACGCTTGGCTCTTCGCGCATCTTTGTTACCACTGCACGTTTTTTAAAGTAATCCTGAATTTCGGATTTTACATTATCGGTTCGTTCAACCTCTTTCACTCTAACCATAATCTGGCTGTATATTGTTTTAATATTGGAGAGCCCAGGCTGGTTAAATTCTGACATTAGTTTCTGGTAGTCCATAAATGCGTATGCATACTTCAGGTTATCCGGAAGAATTTCAGAGCTACTTTTTGAAACATACACATGATCAGGAATATAAACGATCCCTGCAATGGATTTTTTAAAAGTCTTGCCGAGATACTTAAAAACAATTTCATCATTAACCTTAAGTTGATTCTTTTTAGCAAAATAGGCATCAATCCATATTTTGTCACTTGAAGCTGCAAAGCCCTCACCCTGTTCAACAGTAAACTTTGCAATTTCATTACTACGTAAAAGATTCAGCTCTAATTTATAATCCTCATATTCCTTGTTCTGCTCATCAATCTTTTGGGTCTCAGTTTCCTGATTATTATTTTTAGTCCCTGTATTTGCTGTGGTCTGACTTTGCTCACTAGGTTCATTTTTGGCTTTTAAGATATTTAAAACTTGGCCTTTTGCTACTAATTTTCCTTCCGCTTTTTGCACTCCATCAAATTCACTTACCTTTTTAAGATCCTCTTCAGAAAGTGCGCCTCGGATATTTAAATCTTGCAATTTTCCTTCTTCGTAAAAGCGGTCAACGGCAGATTGCATCCCCTGAATATATCCGTCAATTCCGCTGCAGGCCGCAGTTCCTAGGAGAACCATTAAGAAGATCATTAAAAACTGGGAGAAGTTCTTGCGTACATCACGCAGCATTTTTAGAAATAACATTACCACTCCACCTCGTCGATATCTTTAATATGAGAATTCTTATGGTTTGTTTCAATTTGACCATTTTTAAGACGAATTATCCTGTCCGCAACCTCAGCAATCAATGCATTATGCGTTACCACAATTACGGTCGTATGCTTATTAGCCTGTTTCTTAAGTAACTTTAGAATCTGTACTCCAGTATTTGAATCAAGCGCTCCTGTTGGCTCATCGCAAAGCAAAATCGCAGGCCTTTTTACGACGGCTCTCGCGATTGAGACTCGTTGCTGTTCTCCGCCAGAAAGTTCGCTAGGAAACTTCTTTGCATGTTTGCGAAGACCCACTAACTCAAGCATTTTTAGCGGATCCGTCTTGATTTTTATTATGTCTTTCATTATCGCAACATTTTCTTCAACGGTCAGAGTTGGGAGTATGTTGTATGCTTGAAATACAAATCCAATTTGTTCGGCTCTAAATTTTGTTAACTGTTTATCCGAAAAATCTGAGATGTCAGTACCATTTACTACTATCTGCCCAGTCGTCGGCCTATCCATCCCGCCAAGTAAATTTAAAAGTGTTGATTTTCCCGCACCCGAAGGTCCTAATATAACTACAAATTCACCCTCAAAAATCTCAAGATTAACATTATCAAGCGCTCGATATTCAATCTCTCCAGTCCGATAAATTTTACTTACATTAGTTAATGAAATCATCTAATAACCTCCTCTAGTCTGTTATTCTTTGCGCTCTATATCTCATTTCTATATCCTAGCTTTCATTATAATACAACTCTTATCGCCGCCAAGATCTTGTAAAGTCATGTCTACTCTGCTATAATATAAATAATTAATCTTACTTATTTTTAAACACAACAAGAAATATTCCAAGAGATTTTTTGTTTGTTAATTTTGTAAGTCTTTATTATTAAAAGAGGAAAACATGAATAAACAAGAACAAGAAAGACGCGCTAGACTCATGAAAATGCAGGCAGAGCGCTTGCCAGAGATTAAGCGTCGCTTTGAGGAGAATCAAAATCGTACTAAAATCTCCGAGCCAACCGAAGTTACTACTGGTGCTGCAGTCATTTTTGAGCAAGCCCAAAAACGTAATTTTAATAGCAACTTTAAACCAGGTGGCAAGGATTATTCTGCTCGTTCTAAAAAGAAGTCAAACTTTTCAAATGAACAAAATGGTTTTGATGGAAACTCTGCTAAGAACTCCGATCAGCAAAGGAATAAAAAAGGCAATAAAAGCAAAGCTCCTAAATCCAATAAGAATACTAAGAATGTTGAAGCCGAGGACCGCAAGGTTAATCTCTCTGTCTCCACCAGACGCGGTGATATGGTCCATCATCAGCGCATGCTCTCTCAAGATGTAAATGCGCAGGCCACTCAGCACATCATTGGCATTCCAGTTAATAAATCCCGTTTTAACGGTTACAATGGTACACAGGTTACAAATGCTCAGCTCAAATCGGCTCGCCCAGATCCTGAAGCCGTTCGCATTATCCCAATCGGCGGCCTAGGTGAATTTGGTATCGGTAAGAATATGACTGCCATTGAATATAAAAGCGAGATCATTCTTATCGATATGGGTGTTTTGTTCGCCAGCGAGGATTATCCAGGCGTCAACTACATGGTACCAGACATCAAATATCTCGAAGATAATATGGATAAAATTAAGGCGATTCTCTTTACTCATGCCCACCTTGATCATATCGGTGCTTGTCGTCATCTGTTACCAAAATTCAATCCACTCACCCCTATTTATGCCACCGACTTCACTATCGGCATGATTAAAAAACAGATGAGTGAGCTTGATGATCTTCCTGAGATGAATTATCAGGTTGTTGATCCGCTAAAGCATGAGAAGCTTCAAGTTTCTGAACATTTAAGTGTTGAATTTATTCACACTCTTCATTCCATTCCAGGTAACTGTGCTCTAGTGATTCGCACTCCAAATGGCGTGATTTACCTTTCTGGCGACTGGCGTGCCGAAGCAAACCCGATCGAGCGTCAAACTGACTTTGAACGTATTGATGAAATCGTCAAGAAAGAGGGAATTGCTCTCATGATTAACGAATCAACCAACATTGATTCTCCTGGTCATCACCCACATTCCGAATATGACGTTGGTGATAATATCGGCAAGGTAATGGATCATTATGCTAATGGTCGCGTCATTATCTCCTGTTTTTCTTCACAGATTAATCGTATCGGCATGATCCTTGAGCAGGCTTACCAGCGTGGTCGCAAAGTTGCTTTCGCTGGTTTCTCCATGATTAATAATATTGAGGTTGCTTTACGAGCTAAATGTATTAAAGTGCCAAAAGATACCGTCATGAAGATGGAGGACATTATTAAGCTTCCTGATGAAAAAGTTACTATCGTCTGTACTGGTTCTCAGGGTGAGTTGAACGCTGTACTTAATCGTATGGTTAGTGGCGCTCATAAATTTATTAAAATTAAGGCTTCTGATACTATCGTCTTTAGTTCAAATCCAATTCCAGGTAACGAGCCTCATGTTGTGAATACCGTTGATGGATTATTGCGTGAAGGTGCTCAGGTTATTCAAAACGGCAAAACTCACCTCACCAATATTGGGCCACTTCATCTCTCTGGTCACGCCTATTATGAGGATCACGTTGATTTTGTTACTCGCCTGCAACCAAAGAATTACCTGCCATATCACGGCGAATTCTTCATGATGGAGCATAATGCAGAGATGGCTGAAAATGTGGTTGGTATTCCTCACGATAATATTCTTGTTGCCGATGACGGTGATATTGTCGAGCTCTTACCAAACCAAACTATTCGCAAAAATGGTCGCATTCATGTTGGCAATAAGCTCTATGACGATGCTGATAAGCCTGTACATGAAGCTGTCGTCAAGGATCGTATTCACATCTCTCGTGAAGGTATCTTTATGATTGTTCTTACCCTCAGTAAGAAAACCGGTCGTCTCATCAAGACCCCAGACATCGTTTCTCGCGCCTTTATTTATCTAGACAACTCAGAGGAACTGATTGGTAAAATCCGCCATTACCTTCGTGTAAAGACCGAAAAATCAATTTCCTCCGATCCTGAACTCAAAGTTCTAAAAGACGAGATTAAGGAAGATATTACTCGAATCCTCTACGATGCAACTGGACACACTCCAATTGTTATTCCAGTTATCAACAAAGTTTAGCCTGACTCAAAGAATCTAAACTGAAAAATAAATCGGAAGAAGCTACAAAAAGGTAGCTTTTTCTACACTCTGGGTTCAGTTTAAGGTATAATAAGCCTAATGTTTTCGAATCTATTTGGCAGCCAAATTGAGCCACTAATCATCCAGCTCGCCTATTATTTTCTGCTATTTATACTCTATTCCTTTGGTGGTTGGATTGTTGAATGTATCTGGACTTACTTCATGAAACGAAAACTTGAAAATCGTGGCTTTCTCTTTGGCCCTATCTGTCCGATTTATGGAGTTGGCTCTCTCATCTGCGTGCTTCTAATCGGACCACTTCATCTGTCTTGGCCACTCGAGTTTCTGCTGATGGTCGTTCTCTGTGATGTTATCGAATATACTACCTCGGTCGTTTTAGAAAGAATTTATCACGTACGTTGGTGGGATTATACTACAGAGTCTAAATTGCATCTTAATGGACGTATCTCAATTGAGACCTCGATTGGTTTTGGGGTAGGTGGTATCTTTATCCTGCATCTTATTCAGCCATTCTTCTCGAATCTACTCAGCCTACTTAATCTGCCCGCACTTCTAATCACTTCCAGTATTCTCTTTATTATCTTCGTTGCTGATATTTTATTATCGATGATTGCTATCTCAAACATCAAAGGTGTTTTTAAGGGCGGAACTGTTGACCTGACCGCTGAAATTAAACGTTTCAGTATCAATTATTACAAAAAAGCCTCAAGATTAAGTCGTCGTCTTGCTCACACCGCCATGCATCACGTAGGTAATGTTCAAAAAGAAGCTAAAAAACGTGTTTCACAGACCTTTAAGTCTAAAACCGCAAAGAAGTAGAGTTATCTTAATCTATTAAGTAGCTTTTAAAATTATCCTCCTCTCTTAATTCTAGGATAAAAGGGGATTCTTTGTTTTGAACAGTCAAAAAGAAAACTTTTTTCCGCACCCTTGTCATCGCTACATAAAACAGTCTCCTTTCTTCTGCAAACTCACATTCTCGAGTAGTAGTCAAAAAATTCCAAGCTCTTATCAAAAGACTCCCTCTTCCTAGTCCCCCCAGTTTTTTATTCTGCTCCTTCCAAAGAAACGTCTTTTTTGTGATTGTGATTAAGTCTTTTTCTTCGAATTGGCTTGGAAATCCTAGCGTCGCGTCTCGACAATTAATGATAAAAACGTAGTCAGCCTGCAATCCCTTTGATTTATGTGCACTATAGAACCTAATATCAAGGTCTGGCCTTTTTGGCATACTAATTTTTAACTCACTAGTGCTAATTTTAAATTCAAGAAATTCACAATGTAGTATACGTTTTATATCAAAATTATAACGACCAATTAGAAAAATTCTTGCATTTCTTGGCAGGTTCAGAAAGAAGAAAAACAGAGCATTAAGATCAGCTCTCTCGGAGGGGCCATTGATTTCAATTATTTGATCTGGATCTAGGCAGTTAATCCCACGAATATTCTTTACTAGCTGTGATCTATTTTTCATCACAAAATCCCCAGATAGTTTGGCGAGCTGCTCTGGAAAACGATAGGTCTGCTCGATTTTAAATACTTTGGTCTCTCCCCAATACTTTTTAAAGTCCAAGATTAAATCTATTTCACTTCCTGCAAATTGATAAATAGTCTGCCAGTCATCTCCTACGCAGAATAATCTAAAACCATGCATTTGTCTTAATTTTTTAATTAAGGAATATTCAAGTGGTGATATATCCTGATATTCATCAATTATTACAAAATCAAAGCAAAATTTTTCCAGCAGTTTTAAATTATTAGCGTTAATGGCGCCAAGTGTATTGTTAATTGCCTCCTCTAGGAAGCTGACAAAATCAACCTCCCCTGCACTAGATAAAGTGGTTTTGTATTTCTGGCTGAGATCTTCTAATCTTTGAATTGTATCCAGATTCTCTAGCCTCTTTTTCTTTTGCCAGAAATTCGGGTATTTTATATTCGTGAACTGTCTTAAATCTTGATATTCAATATGATAGTTACGCGTTAGATAGTGTAAACGTTCATATATTTCTGCTGTGTCTTCCGAGATGTCTGGTCTGGTCTGTTTTAGGAAGTCGCCAAAATCTAACTTTGTTAAACGAATTTTATCTGGTCCAGCTCGCATGTTTTGTCTTGTTTCTTTTACAATTTTTAAAGCCAAACTATGAAAAGTTTCTACCATCAAAAAAACACCAGGGTGATATATCTTAAAAATCTCATCATTGCTCAAAATCTCTGCAAGAATCCGCTTTTCTAACTCTATTCTAGTTGCATGCGTGAATGAAATTACTAAGATTCTTGGAATATTACATTTATCTCTGATCCACCTATTTAAAATCCATTTAACTTTTCCGATAATCGTGGTTGTCTTGCCAGTTCCTGCTCCAGCTACCACTAAAGTATTTTGTGAATCATTTTCGATACTCTCTACCTGCTGCCTATCTAGTGAATATCCTTCAACAAACTTATAATCTAACTCGCTTCGCATCCTTCACCTCCTTTCTGTTGAAAAACTTAAATTTCCACTTAATGTATTAAATAAAAAAGAGCACCAAAGGTGTTCTCCTAAAATCTCTTATAGATTGCAAGACTTCGCTTGCTTAACTCAAGCTTAACAAATTATTTCATAAAGTAAATACTAAAAACAAAAGACTCTTTTCATCTCTCAATTTTCTTTTTAAATCCACCATATGTTATTATTAAAACAGAGAAAAAAAGAGGAAAAACATGATTAGAGAAATGGCTCCTGAAGATCGCGAAGAGTATGAAAGGTACGATTAATCATGTCTGTTATTATAAAAAAATATTCACCAGATCTTATTAAACGTTTTAATCAAGAAGAGCATCGTCTATCTATGCTTCTCCCTACTAATATAAAAATCGAACACGTCGGTAGTAGCGCTGTTTTTATTGGCGGAAAAAACATAGTCGATATTCTTATCGGAGTTCCAACTCGTAAAGATATGATTTCTATAAAAAATATCTTAATAAAAAATGGATATTTTGAGAGAAACGACAGCCACGAAGACAGAATTTTTTTGGCAAGTACACAAGAAGAGACTGGCGAGGGTGATTTTCATATTCATATTTGTCCAGTCGAAGAAGAGTCCTATAAAGATTTTATTGTTTTACGCGATTTTCTGCGGAATAATCCTAAAAAAGCACAAGAGTATTTAAATAAGAAATGCGTATTTGCAAAAGAGGCTAATTTTGATCGCAAAAAATATAAAAATTTAAAATCAGTTTATGTATCAAAGCTATTGATTGAAGCAAAAAATAAGTCTGATTAAGACCTATTATGAAGTATTTGAATTTTTAATTGGTATTACATTTTACCTTGAAATGGTGCCCGAGACAGGACTTGAACCTGCACCTAGAAACTAGACTAGCACCTGAAGCTAGCGCGTCTGCCAGTTTCGCCACTCGGGCCTGTACAGATTATAACATACCGCATGGATTGAGAGATATTTTGTTGCACTCTTTCAGATCTTTTATTTCATAAGATGAAAGAACTATAAATAAAATAAAAATAGGTTAAAATTAGACTAACATCATAAATAAAAGAGGAAATATGGCAGTCGAAATTGAAGGTAGGATACCAAATATTAACCCAGAAGAGGTAAAGACTAAACTTCTTGCCATTGGCGCTAAACCACTTGGCTTCTATAATTTTCGGCGTTACGTTTTTGATCCAACCATAGGCGCTCCTCATCGTTGGTTGCGCTTGCGCACTGATGGCAATAAAACCACTCTCACCTTCAAAGAGCTTAGTAATGATTCATTCTCTGGCACTGAAGAGTGGGAGATTGAGGTCTCTGATTTTGAGACTACTTTAGAGATCTTAGAAAAAACCGGCATTAAACATCGTAGTTATCAAGAAAATACCCGTGATGAGTATGAATATCATGGCGCCAAGCTCTCCATCGACCACTGGCCAAAACTTGGATATTTGTTGGAAATAGAGGTTGAAAAAGAAGAAGATATCTACGAAATTACTAGCAAGCTCGGCTTTAGCTCACAGGATGTTACCTCAACCAATATTGCTGAACTTTATCAAAATATCGGTATCGATGTCAATAAATGCGACGTTCTAAAATTTTAGTCACCTCAATAATCTGTTAAAGCTCCGAGTTTTATCCAGAATCCTCTACCCTAACCCTCTTATGCTATACTAAAATCATGAATAATCTACATTATGATGGACCAATTGTTTTAGCTGTACTTGATGGCGTCGGCCTCAGAAACGACGAATACGGAAATGCCGTCGTGCAGTCTCATTCTGAGTTCATCGATCAGCTTTTCGATAAATATCCTTGGGTCTCTCTTGAGGCTTCCGGTGAAGCTGTCGGTATTCTAAAAGGACAGATGGGCAACTCTGAAGTTGGACATAACGCTCTTGGTGCCGGTCAAATTATCAAGCAGGGTATTGCTAAAATCGAAGATGATTTTAATACTGGCGCTATATGGCAAACCACAGCCTGGCGCGGCGCTATCGACAATGTCAAGCAAAATCACTCCACCCTACATTTTTCTGGCGTCTTCTCTGATGGCGGTGTTCATAGTTCAATCTTTCAGCTTTTTAAAATGCTAGAGCAGGCGCAAAAAGAAGGAATAAAAAAAGTTCGCATCCATCTTATCTTAGACGGTCGTGACGTTCCACCTCAGTCTGCAGACCACTACATTCAGCTTCTCGAGGATAAAATAGCTGAACTAAAATCCATCTCAGACCTGCCTCTTGATTATCAAATCGCCTGTGGTGGCGGGCGTATGCTTTTTTTGGCCGACCGCTATGAGGCCGATTGGAGTATTGTTAAGACTGGTTGGGACGCCATGGTCTATGGTAGAGCTAGCCAATATTTTACCTCTGCCATGCAAGCCATTAAAGAAAATCGCTCGAAAGATCCAAATTTGCAGGACCAATATTTTCCAAGTTTTGTTATCACAGAAGCAAATTCAGATGGTCAACCTGATAAAAATCGTCCGGTTGGTTTAGTTAAAAACGGTGATAGTTTTATTTTCTATAGTTTTCGGGCAGACCGCGCCATCGAAACCGCCAAAGCCTTCACCGAGCAAGATTTCCATGGCTTTGACCGTGGCACCGAAAACAATCGCCCCCTCAATGTTTTCTTTGCTGGCATGACCGAATATGATTCCGACCTTCATCTTCCAGAGCATTGTCTAGTTACCCCAATCACTATTAAAAATCCGCTCAACCAACTTCTTGCTGCAAATCATATAAATCAGCTTGCCGTCGCCGAAACTGTTAAATTTGGACACATCACCTATTATTTCAATGGGAATAGCTATGATAAAGCACCAGGCGAAGATTTTCTCGAAATTAAATCCGATACCAGGCCATTCAACGAACGTCCATGGATGAAAGCAGCTGAAATTACTGACGAAGTTTTAGATAAAATGTCTGAAACCGATGAATCAGGTAAACCCAAATACCAATTCATCCGTATTAATTATGCGGGTGGTGATATGGTCGGTCACTTTGGTGAGCTTGAACCTACTATTGCTGCTATGGAGGCTATCGACATCCAGTTATCTCGTCTCGCCAAAAAAGTTGACGAACTCGGTGGCATGATGATTATCACCGCTGATCACGGTAACGCCGAGGAAGTTTTTGATCCAATTACTCAAAAGCCAAAGACATCGCATACTCTTAACCCTGTTCCATGCTGGTTCTATGACAATACCGAAAACCAAAAGAAATATCAGCCACAGCAGCTCGCGGATGCTGGATTATCTAATATTGCACCAACCATTGCTAAGCTTTTTGGTATTTCTGACCTTCCAGAGTCCTGGCGTCAGCCTCTAATCTAGCTTCTGCTAAATATAAAAGCCATAAAAATTCTAACAAAATATTCATTATGTGATATAATCAGCAAAGAAAAAAGACAATTTTTTTTGGTGGGAATAAAGGAGCTATTATGCAAAAGATTACGAAAGCAATCATTCCAGTAGCTGGATGGGGCACTCGCCGCCTTCCAATTACAAAAATTATTGAAAAATCAATGCTTCCTGTCGGTAACCGACCTCTTGTCGATTATTCGGTGCAAGAGTTAATCAAGGCTGGTATTACCGATATTTATATGGTCATCAGTAATGTTGAGCCCTGTCAGGTTCAGGAATTCTACCGCGATAATCTAGCCTTAAATGACTATCTTGTCGAACGCGGTAAGGCTGATCGTCTAGCTCTTGCAAAGACTCTTCCAGATCACGTCAAAATTCACTACACCACTCAAGATCCAGCCGGTCGTTATGGTACTGCAGTTCCTATCGCCTTAGTTGTCGAGGAATATAATCTTGACGAGCCAGTCCTCGTCTTTATGGGTGACGATTTTGTCTGGAATCCAGATGGTGAATCTGCCGCCGAATCTCTCATTCATTCATTACAAAGTGAAAACGAGTCAGCTATTCTAGGCGTCGAAATCCCTCGCGAAAAAGTCGACAAATATGGTGTTCTCAGCGTCCAAGATGGCAAGCTTGTTGATGTTATTGAAAAACCAAGCATAGAGGAAGCACCTTCGAATATGATTAACGTTAGTAAATACATTATGTCTCGCGATCTTCTGCGTCGCGTGGTTAATTATGTCAAGTCTCATGATTTTGGCCCGCTCGATCAGGAATATCTAGTAACCGATCCAATCGACGAATATATTAAAGAAGGCGGTATTATGCGTGTCGCTCCTACTACTGGTGAGTATCTCGACGGCGGCTCTGTCGAGGGTTGGGTTCACGCTAATAATGTCGTCACTGGTTATCAAGCTAAGCAGAAATAAATTAAGTCCCAGCTTGCTATTATTGGCATCGAAAATATCACCACAAGAATATTTTACAAAGGAGAATTATGGCAAAACCACGCACATACCAAGAGGAAATTGGTCTAGTTGTTTCGAATATGCGTCGCGAAAAGGGTCTTACTCAGGCTCAACTCGCGAATATGATCGGCACCTCACAATCTGCCATCCATCGCATAGAAAAAGGTGATCAGAATACCTCGCTTGAAATGATCAAGAAGGTCTCCTCAGCTCTCGGCGGTCAGATCCTCTCTATTAATGACTCCTCATCCCAATCTTTTCGGGTTAATGGTGGTCGTACTTTGAGTGGCACTATCACCATCAATACTTCTAAAAATGCTGCTGTTGGTTTGCTTTGCGCCAGTTTATTAAATCGTGGTCGCACCGTACTTCATCATGTTGCTCGCATCGAAGAAGTCTTTCGTATTATCGAAGTCCTCGAGTCAATTGGTGTAAAGTGCCGCTGGTTTAATCGTCGTCGTGATCTTGAAATTATTACACCACGCGAATTAAAAATGGATGAATTGGATCTTGATGCCGCTCGTAAAACCCGCTCCATCATCATGTTCCTAGGTCCCCTCCTTCATCGCTACCAAAATTTTAAGTTACCTTATGCTGGTGGTTGTTCTCTAGGTACTCGCACTGTCGATCCGCACCTCAAAGCCCTCTCTGCTTTTGGCCTTAAAGTTGATGCCAAATGTAATGCTGGCTTTTATGAAGCAACTGTAAATCAGGCTGAACTTCAGAGCGAGACAAATAAGCGTATTGTTCTGATTGAGCGTGGTGACACCGTAACTGAAAACGTTCTCATGGCCGCCGCTCTCTATCCTGGTAAGACCACGATCATTGGTGCCTCTCCGAATTATATGGTGCAGGATGTCTGTTTCTTCCTACAAAAACTTGGGGTTAAAATTGAAGGAATCGGCTCAACTACTCTTGAAATTGAGGGTCTCGAAAAAATTGATGAGGATGTCGACTATTATCCTAGTGAGGATCCGATCGAGGCAATGTCTTTTATTGCTGCTGCTCTCGTTACTAAATCTGAAATCACTATCAGTCGTGCTCCTATTGAGTTTCTTGAAATCGAGCTTGAAGTACTTCATACCATGCACGCTCGGATTGATCGTTCAGAGGAGTACCGTTCCTTTAATGGCGAAACCCGCCTCGTTGATTTGACGATTCATAAATCTGATCTCGTTGCACCAACAGACAAGATTCATCCAATGCCATTTCCAGGTCTCAATATTGATAATCTACCTTTCTTTAGCGTAATCGCTGCAACGGCTACTGGTCGCACATTAATACATGACTGGGTCTTCGAGAATCGTGCTATCTATTCGACCTATCTTTCAAATCTTAACGCCAAAATTGAGTTGCTTGATGCTCATCGTGTCTATGTCGAAGGTCCAACCAACTGGCATTCTGCGGAGCTTGTCGCTCCTCCAGCCCTCCGACCTGCCGTCGTAGTGCTAATCGCCATGCTAGCTGCTCCTGGTGTCTCGATTTTACGTAATGTCTATTCCATTAATCGTGGTTATCAGAACTTTGCCAAGCGCCTTAATCACCTTGGCGCCGATATTCGCCCAGTCTCTGGCATTTAGCTTATGTTATAATCGACATATGTTACAGGTATTCAAACTCCAGAATAACGAGGAATTTATTTCTGAAATCAAAATCTCTAAACTTATTTTTAGTAGCTTTATTTTGATTGCAGCGATCTTCGCGGGCGTTTGTTGCCAAATTAATCAGACCGAACAGAATGCTAATTATGTAAAAAAATATCTTGCCAGCAAGAAGGGCTACTATTCGAACCTAGTCACCAGTACTCGTCGTCAGGTGACGGAGAAATACTATGACACACAGGCAAAAACTGAGGAATTCTCTGAGCAGTTTACTACTGATTTTTATAAAAAAATCAGCCAACTTCAAGATTCCGATCTCAAGGAAGGTATAGTTTTTATGCAGTTAAAATATCTCAATGATTATTTTACGGAAATTCTAGAACAAAGTATTAACCAAGAAGCTTATGTCACGCACTTAAACCGTTTTCTTGACCTTAGGTTTTCCGGTCAAGATAACTTTAATAGTATCAAGACTCAGATCAGTAATAGTATGGCTGCTAAAATCGACCAGTTACTTTCAAAGGAGCGCCTCTCGGTCCACCCCCAAGTTCTTGCAAATTTTATCTCGCCCATGGTTGAGGTCTATTATCACCAGCTAATTTCTATTAGTCATGCCAACACAAATCTCTATCAAAGCAACTCCGTCCTCCACTTCCTTGTCCTCAATCTTCCAATCATCGTCTTTCTAATTTTCTTGATTATCGGCTACTTCTTTTATTCGAGTGTTGGTGGTCGTCTGCTTGCCTTTTGTTTTATCCTAATCTTCTTCTTCGTCGCCTTTCTCTTGCAGGCCCCAGTCTCTAATCACAATATTGACTTAACTTATAGTGATATAATCAAGACATGAATATTTTTACGGAGGGACTAAATCCTGCTCAAAAAGAAGCAGTAGAAACTTTAACTGGGCCACTTTTGATTTTGGCTGGCGCTGGTTCTGGTAAGACTAAAACCTTAACCCATCGCATTGCTAATTTAATCTCTCATGGCATTCCAGGAGAGCGTATTCTAGCTGTTACTTTTACCAACAAAGCCGCCAGGGAAATGCGCGAGCGCTTATGGAGGCTACTTCAGCAATCTCGTTCAAACGCCTACCTTACTCCACAACTTTCCGACGACATCGTTGCAGATAATACTGCCCTCCTTGCTTCTGATTCCACACTGGGCCAAGATACAGATCTTGACGGCTTCACCGATCCTCCTCGTAGCTTCATGAACTATATGGGGACTTTTCACGGAATCTGCGTCAAAATTCTGCGTATCGAACATCAAGCCGCTGGACTTGATAAGAACTTCGTCATCTACGATACCGATGATCAAGTTTCCTTAATCAAGCAGGCAATGAAGGACCTTAGAATTGACGACAAAACTTTAAGGCCAAAATCTATTCAAGGCACCATTTCTCACTGTAAGAATATTGGGCAAACTCCAGAGGAATTTGAAGAGGAGGCATATTATCCGAATCAGGTTAAAACCGCCAAAATCTTTGCTCGTTATGAGAAGCTAAAACGCGATTCCTTTGCCTTAGATTTTGATGACCTGTTGCTAGAGGTTACTCACCTCTTTGAAAAACATCGTGAAGTGCGCGAGCGTTGGCAGAATCGCTTTGAGCATATTTTGATTGATGAGTATCAGGACACCAACCAGATTCAGTATCGTTTAGTTAAGGCCTTAGTTAACCAAGATAGGAATATCTGTGTGGTCGGTGATGACTGGCAGTCAATTTATTCTTGGCGCGGCGCCGACTTTACGAATATTTTAAATTTTGAGCGTGATTTTCCAGGGGCTAAAACCATTAAATTGGAACAAAACTATCGTAGTACGGGCAATATTCTAACTGCCAGTCAAAAAATTATTAATCAGAATAAAACTAGGACCGACAAGGAATTATTTACTACAGCTGGCGATGGTGAGCCCATTGAAATCGAGTCTTTGATGGATGAAACCGCCGAGGCAAACTATGCTGCCTTAAAAATCATCAATCTTCTGGCAAATTCTAAAACCACCATGCAAAATGGCGAGTTAGTTAAGGATTTTACCAGCTACTCTGATTTTGCCGTCCTTTACCGTACCAATGCACAATCCTACGCTATTGAAAAAGCCTTAATCTCTCATCAAATCCCCTACAAAATCATTGGTGGGGTGCGCTTCTATGATCGCAAGGAGGTCAAAGATGTTCTGGCGGTTCTAAAACTGATCGTTAACTTCCATGATCGCATCAGTCTCGATCGAATTTGCCGCAATTTATTATCAGGTATTGGTCCAGCCAGTCTTGAAAAAATTCATACTTTTCTAAATCAATCTGAAAACTATGATCAGTCCGTACAAGGGAAAAATAACGCCCTACTTGACACTGGTCTCTCTGATGCACTTTCTGGTAAAGCCAAAAATAGCTTTGCTAGGCTGCAGAACTTCTTGCGCGATCTTGATCTATCACTCAAGCCGGCTGAAATTACAGAGCAGGCTATCCATTATTTTGGTTTAGCTGAGTCTCTTCGAGATGGTACCCCGACTGGTGACGAAAGAGCCGAAAACCTCAATACCATGATTGGTAATGCCAGTGAATTTGACGCTCTCGAGGATTTTCTTGCTGAAGCCAGCCTCATGTCTTCCGCCGATGAACAGACCTCGACGAACTTCGTTACCCTCATGACCATCCATGCCGCCAAGGGTCTTGAATTTCCGGCCGTCTTTCTGGTGGGGCTTGAAGAGGGTCTTTTCCCGAGCTCTCGCTCTGATGATGAAGAGGCGATTGAGGAGGAGCGTCGTCTAGCTTATGTAGGAATGACTAGGGCCAGAAAGTTACTTATTTTAACTTACGCCGGTTCCCGTTTTTCGAACGGACAGCGCAGCTATAATATGCCATCACGTTTTCTAATTGAGTTAGGCTACGATCCTTACAGCAACCAATCTTTAGGTCATTTTGATTCCTACGGTAGTAGATCTGACTATTCGGATTCTTCGAGTAGTGGATCTCCTTTCTATTCTGAGCCTAGAATGAGTCAATCTAATCGCGATTTTGACCCATTCAACGACGATATCGAATACGATGAGATCGACCCTTTTCCAGATGATTTTTAATCATCACCTCTATTCCTAATTGACAAAACCACAAAATACTTGTAGGATAAAAAATAAGCATAAACAAAATAAACAAAACAGAGAATTAATTATGTCAAATCATGAAGGTCTATCATCAAGGCATGAGGATAATCCTCAGGAAGTTTATGATTCTCATAAAAATGAGGCAGAACAACTAAAAGAACTTCAGCGAAAAAGAGTAAATACTATCTACTCTAGTGTTCTCACATTAATTAGTTTTCAGGAAAGAAGAACTCCGGACGCAAAGGAGCCTTTAGTTACTCCATATTATGAAAAAGCTTTAATGGCACAAAAACAGGCCGAGCAGGCTGCTAAAAAAGAGACACTTGTAACTGGCGAGCCAATGAAGAAAGTTGAAAAGATCCCTGGTGAAAACCCAAAAGATAGAAAGAATTATGCTTATCTTGAACGTCTTGATCTGGCAATCGAACGTGGTGGTAATAAACTTGAAAAGAGGATTTGGCAAGAATCCATCAAAAATTTTGCTCCAATTATTGAAAAAGAGAATATTAATAATAAATCTTGGACCCAACTTAAGAAGGCCTTTGACGATGATCGTAATGGACAAGGCCTTCCATCTGTCGAATATACGGAGTCTGAGATGAATAAAGACTATGAAAGGCTTCGCCAAAATCAGATTGATTCCATAAACAGTTGGACAGAATATTTCAGTAATAAAGAAACCCCTTTTCCTACTTGGTTCAAGATCTATGCCTTTGATGGTGTTATCAAAATGGGTACATATAATCACAAATATGGTAAATATGAAAATCGTGACAAGTCCACCATCGCTCCCTATCCAAAAGTTAACCCAGCAGCTCTTGCTCTTACACTTGATGCGGTTAACGATTTTTTCGGGCAAGATAAAGATAAATGGTTTACAGAGCATACCGACGATGACCAACTTAACGCAATTGTAAAATCCGGAAATTTTGGCAAGATTTACACACATTTTTTTAAAGAAACTTATAAACCTATCCCTACACCTGAACGTACAGAAGATATAAAAGGTGAATGGTTTGAATTTTATCCTGGACAAGAATCCGAGCTCGCCGAAGCCGCTCAGGGTACACCCTGGTGTATTGCTAGCGAACATCAGGGTGCGTATTATCTAAAAACTAATGAGAATATTACTAATAATAAGGCTAGGTTTAGACTCTTTAAGTTGGAAAACGAAAACAGTATAGACGGAATGTCGAAAACCGCCTGTGCTTCTATTCGCTTTGATACGCAAGGAAGAGTGGCGGAGATTTCTGGTCTTGAGAACGGACTCAGTCAAACAGTTGAGGACTCTCTTATCCCTATTGTCGAGCAAGAGGCCCTTAAATATCCTCTTAACCCAGAAAAACATTTTAAAGAAAAATTTAGGGACAAAAAAGAGCTTATTAGGCTACAGGATAAAGCTAAAAAAGGTGAAGATCTTACGCTCGATGAATACGCATTTTTATACGAAAAAAATCGTGAAATTTTTACTTTAGAGACCCACAATGGCCCAGATCCGAAAATTGCAGAACTAAGAAATATCTATAACTTATCAAGATTGTTGCATGATGAAGATAAAGATACTATCAATCAAGA
The DNA here is from genome assembly GCA_963545055.1 of Candidatus Nanosyncoccus nanoralicus. Classification (GTDB taxonomy): domain Bacteria; phylum Patescibacteriota; class Saccharimonadia; order Saccharimonadales; family Saccharimonadaceae; genus Nanosyncoccus; species Nanosyncoccus nanoralicus_A. The sequence goes on along the minus strand of CAUUHT010000002.1, from coordinate 32,567 downwards.
TTTATTAACACAAAAGCTTGAGTGTGTTCTTGAAAAAACTAGTAGTAGTGACATGGTTGCCAATCTCGATATTCTCCTCGAAAAAGGTATCGACGTTAACTTAGTCTTCAATAAATTGAGTAGCTATGGTGTTTTGTATAACTTTGATACCCTCCTCGAAAAAGGTATCAACGTTAATGCTGCCTTTAATAGGTTAAATAGCTATGACATTTCACAAAACCTCAATATTCTCCTCGAAAAAGGTGTCGATATCAATGCTATTTTTAATGAGCTGGATAGTGATGGTATTTCACAAAACCTTGATACCCTCCTCGAAAAAGGTATCAACGTTAATGTGGCCTTCAATAAGTTAAATAATATTGACATTTCACAAAACCTTGATACCCTCCTCGAAAAAGGTATCGATGTTAACGCAGCCTTCAATGGGTTGGGTAGTTATGGTATTTCACAAAACCTTGATACTCTTCTCGAAAAAGGTATCGATGTTAACGCAGCCTTCAATAGACTAGGTAGTTATGGTATTGCACAGAACTCAATACTCTTCTCGAAAAAGGTATCGATATCAATGCTATTTTTAATGAGCTGGATAGTGATGGTATTGTACAGAATCTCAATACTCTCCTCGAAAAAGGTATCGACGTTAACGTAGTTCTCGATAAGTTGGGTAGTGATGGTATTTCACAAAATTTTGAGTTGCTTGCGAATCATGATATCCCCGTCAATCTTCTTATTTCAAAAATGAACCTTCAAGGTATTGAGTCACATCTAGATGCTATTCAGACTGATCCAGCTGATATTAAAGCTGCTCAGTCAGTCATTTACCGTGATGTATTTATTGCCAGTATTGAAGATTTTATTCTGGAAAATACTAGTGAGGATGTAATTATTGACAAAGTTCTAGACAATCAATTAGATTCAGCTATTAAAGGTGGTAATTTAGAGCTAGCTATGAATAAAATGATGGAAGAAAAGCTTCCTGATAGCCTCAAAACATTCTCAGAGCAACATCCCGCTGATTTTAACAGTATTAAGCCCGAATTATATAGTAAATTAGTTTCAGAACTTATAGAGTCTTCTATATACAGTGATGAAGTTGCAAAATTGAACGATGATCGTGTGATTAAATCACTCCTTGGCCCTGATCTTATTTATAATTTAGATAACCTTCTTCAGGTAATGCCAATTGATCGCATAGTTGCCAATATGCGCCCAGCCGATATTGAAACCTATCATGACGAATTAATCACTCGCGGCGCCACTCTTTAGTATTAAATCTTGTTATGGTATAATAACGAAGATGAAATTAAATGCATCTTACTACAGGTTCTTCTGTGGTTTTAGTATCAGTGTTTTTATCTTAACCTTAGTCCTAGGTGTCTTTTTTAGCATGCGTCCAACTTACGCTGAGTCGAATAGTTCTGACAATGGTGTTGTTTCTGACAGTCATTTTGTTACTTTCTATGATGATTCAAAGTCTCTTACCATCAAAACCAGCGCCAAAACCGTCAAAGAGGCCCTTGAACGCGCCAAGATTAATTATCATGACACGGATCGCGTTGAGCCAGCCCTTACTGATGAAATTAATTCCGATAGTTTTCGTATTAATATTTATCGTTCTCGTCCAGTTATTATTAAGGCAGGCACCACCAGTAAATTCATCATGTCTGCCAATCTTGATCCAAAAGAAATTGCCCGTGATGCGGGTATCACTATTTATGATGGTGACGAACTTAATTTAATATCCGGTCAAAATATCCTTGAATCAGGTATCGCTACCACCTATCAACTCACTCGTAATGGCGGTCGCACTATTACTATTGAAGAAGATATCCCCTATGCCGAAAAAACTATTAGCGACTCTTCTCTTGCTACCGGTCAGACCAATCTTCGTCAGGTGGGGGAGTTAGGTCGTAAGAATTCTGTATACCGTGTAAATTTTGTTAATGGCAAAGAAGTTTCTCGTGAACTAATCAGCTCTGAAACTGTTAAAAACCCAGTCGATCGCGTTACTGCAGTTGGTATGAAAAAATCAGTTCCTCCCGAATGGGAAGCCTGCGCCTCCTACGCACGTGCCGCTGGTGTTTCCGAAGCGGATCTCCATGTTGCGCTTACTTTAATCTATCGTGAATCAGGTTGTCGATTTGACGCTACGAATGCCGGCAGTGGTGCTTATGGTATTCCGCAAGCGCTTCCAGGCTCCAAAATGGCAAGTGCTGGTGCAGACTGGCAAACCAACCCAGTCACTCAAATTCGCTGGATGATCGGCTATGTGACTGGGCGCTATGGTGGTTGGAGCCAGGCTTGGAGCTTCTGGCAATCACGCCACTGGTACTAGGAGAAACTGATGTTACAGAATAAAAAACACCTTGGACAAAACTGGCTCAAAAACCGACCAGTTCTTGAAGAAATCGCTGAAAGTGCAGTGATAGATACTGCTGATCCGGAAACTCCTCAGCCCCTCTGTCTTGAAATTGGTCCAGGCCTCGGTACTCTCACTAGCTCTCTGCTGCGTCGCTTTCCAAAAGTTCTTGCTGTCGAATATGATGAAAAACTTGCCACCAACCTCCCAAATTCTTTTCCTGGTAAAAATCTCCAGGTTATTCATCAAGATTTTCTTCAATTTGATCTCAATCAAATCAAAGAGCCCTATGTTGCGGTTGGTAACATTCCTTATTACATCACCAGTCCAATTATTCAGAAATTAATTTCCGCCTCCAATCCACCAGAGAAAATTGTTTTGCTTATGCAAAAAGAAGTCGCCGATCGTCTACTTTTGGATGTGGGGCGATATACTTATCTCACCCTTGCCGTCCTTAATTTTGCCGACGTCTATCCAGGAGTTTTTGTCGACCGCAGCCTCTTTACGCCACCACCTAAAGTTGATTCAGCTTCTGTAGTGTTAATGCCTCGTAAGCAGCCTATTGTGAATCCGGAGGTTTTACGCTTTATTAAGCAGTGTTTTATGAATCCACGTAAAAAACTAATTACTTGTCTTCCATATATTACTCAAAAATCGCGTGAAGAAATTAAAGAGCTTTATCAAACCCTCGATTTGGAAGAGAATTATCGCCCTGCCGACCTCACTCTTTCTGATTGGCAAAAAGTTTACGATTTTGCTCAAAAAATCTAGTCCAAGTTGTTGAGATCGGCTAATTATGCTAAGATAAACATAAGCGTTTATCTAATATTTTATCTAATCAAAGGAACAAAATGGATCCAATTCCTCATCCTCAAACTCAAAATGATGATCATACACTAAGTAAGAACCCTCTACCAACCAATAACCAGCCCACAAATCCTTCTTCGGTAGTAAATAACACCGCCGCCCCCTCTTCCGCCTCTGCTGCTCCAGCTTCACCGGTTTCTGCAGCCCCCTCTTCTCCAACTCCAGCTCCTACAGCCTCCTCTTCTCCAACCCCAGCTCCTACCGCTTCGCCAGAACTAGATAGTTTAATGTCCGAACTAAGTAATTATCAACCCACTACGGATGACTTACAGCCATCTACTGGGTCAAGCGCCTCTATGGAATCGACCTCAAACGCTTCACCTTCCTCGCTTGCGCCAACTGACCACACGCTTTCTGTATCTTCTTTTTCTGCTGCTCCTAGCGCATCTAATTCAGGTCTTAACTCTGATCCGGGCCTTATGTTTGATCCAGTTCAAAATCAGCAGGACAACTCAGCTCTAGACTCCACCCCATTTACGGCTTCTGCTTCGACGCAGTCCAGCGCCGACATGATGGTTGGCGGCGAGCAAGCTTCACAGACAGTACAAACCGAAGCTAATGAAGATGATAATCAGGAGGATCAGGAGGAGCAGCCTCTCGTGGCGGCCGCTCCGGCTCCCGGTTCTATTGGTAGTGCCATCTCCTATGCTGATTTTGAAAAGAAACAAGCTGAAGAAGCTGCCAAGCAGGCCAAGAATCAAAATAAACCAAAGATTAAATTGAATCGCACCATGATTTTGATTATTGCCGCGGCTGTCCTCTTTGTCATTGCTGGGATTGTCTTTGCGCTAATGTTTTTAAGTGAGCCACAGAAGAAGCCCACCCAAGCTGCTGGCAAGAATCAGGTTGAGAAGGCTTCGACAAAAATGCTGACCTGTGTTCGTCCGTTAAGTACTAATGAATCCTCTGAAGTTGGTGCCGCTTATGGCAACTTTGAAAGGCAGTTTACCTTTGAAAACGATAACCTTAGTGGTATTTCTGAGCATTATATTTATCAATACAATAGTGAAAATGAGGCTGTTGCTGCAAAGACCACTCTTGATGCCGGCATTAAATCTGATGATAATATTAAGGTCACGACTGAGATTAATCTCAACCAATTAAAGAAAAAAACAGCTATTTCGGGAAATAATGTAGATAACTACCTTAAGTCCTTATCTGAATTTAGCTCCATCACGAATCATGATCTAAACTCCCTCATGCTAGCCGAGAACCAAACCGGACTTTCTTGCTCCACAGTTGAGTAGTCTCTAAAATCAATTAATTAACTGGGAGGCCCTGAATGCGACCTCTCAGTTTTTCTATACGTTTTTTGTAGTATAATTAATAAGAAAATAATTTTAAAAAATATCAAAGGATCTCATGTCTCAAGAAATTTATATTACGACGGCAATCCCGTATGTTAACGGCGCTCCTCATGTTGGGCATGCTGAGGATTATCTACTTGCTGATATCTATGCTCGCTATCAAACCATGCAGGGTAAAAATGTGCGCTTTCAGGCTGGGACTGACGAACATGGTAATAAAATTGAAAAAAAGGCTGGGGAACAGCAGGTAGATATTAAGGACTACGTTGACCAAAATTCTGCCAAATTTCAGAATTTTCTTCAGAAATTCGATATAAAATATACCGACTTTATCCGTACCACCGACCCATCTCATATTGAGCGCGTGCAGAAAATTTGGCAACGCCTAGAAAAACATATTTATTCTTCCAGTTATGATGGCTGGTATTGTGAGGGCTGTGAACGTTTTGTCACGCAAAAAGAGTATGAAGATAATCAGGGTGCTTGCCCGGATCATCAAGCCCCTTATCAACATCTTACAGAATCTAATTATTACTTCCGAGTCTCTGATTTTAAAGATGAAATCAAAGCCGCTATCGAAAATGGCAAGATGCAAATTCTCCCAGAATTTCGTAAAAATGAAATTCTCAAGTTGCTTGAGGATGCTCCTGACGTTTCAATTTCTCGCCCGGTCGCCCATCTCAAATGGGGTATTCCAGTTCCAGGCGACGAATCTCAAGTGATGTATGTTTGGATGGACGCATTGACAAATTACATCACAGTCCTTGGTTATCCAGATCAAGACATCTCAAACTACTGGCCAGCCACTGTTCAGGTGGTAGGTAAAGATATCTTGCGTTTTCATGCCATTCTTTGGCCGGCTATTCTCCTAGGACTAGGCCTACCTCTGCCACGCACTATTCTGTCTCATGGCTTTATTCAAGTGGATGGTCAGAAAATTAGTAAAAGCCTCGGCAATGGTATTGATCCGGTCGAAGTTTTGGAAAAACATGGCATCAATGCTTTTCGCTATTTCTTCTCTAAACACATCGACACCTTTCTTGATGCCGATTTTACGTGGGAAAAGTTCGAGAACGCCTACCGTAATGAATTAGCCAATGATTATGGTAATCTTGTTCAGCGCCTCTCGGTACTTTGTCAGAAAAATTCCGTCGAAAAACTTGATTTTAGTTCGTCTTTTGTCCCAGAGTACGCTGAACTAATGGATCGGTTCGAGTTCACCAATGCTATTAACAAGGCCTGGGGAATGATTCAAGATGTTAATCGTCATATCGAAGAGCAGAAGCCGTGGCAGCTCGCTAAAACCGCCCCTGAGCAGGCAAGAGTAAGTCTATCTGAGCTAGTTAAAGAGCTTTTAGTCGCTAATCATCATCTCAAACCTTTCCTCCCCGTCGCAGAAACGGTTGAGTCTATCTTCACCGGAAGTGGCCAAATCCTTCCTCCAGAAACTCCACTTTTCCCTAAAGATTAATTGTCTATATAATAAAAAATAAGATAATCAAAACTAATCGCTAAAATCAAACCAAAAAAATAGCCCCATCGGGCTATTTTTTATCTATCACAAATTATTTTTCGTGGCAGTGTCCATCTTTGCAGTGGTGGTGTTTTTCACACTCATCCTCGCCTGCAAGGGTGGTTGCAATGTCGCCAACGAAGAAAGCTAGTACACCAGCTACGATTGGAGCTAGGATAAAGACTAGGACTTCAAGGCCAACCTTGCTAATCAAAGTACCAAAATTCTCAGCTGAAGTTGGGAAGATCTGATACATAATTGCAACTGCTGGGTTCAAGATAAAGTTGTTTGAGATCTTGAAGAAATTGCTTGAGATTACGATTGCAAATAGTACCGCAAGTACCATACCGCCACCAATGATTGCAGCGTAGGTGAAAGCACTACGACGAGACTTGTATTCTTGTGCACGATTGAAGAAGAATGCCAAAGTGAAGACACCCAAGAATTCAATCGCAAGTAATTGCCATAGGTTTGAAGCTTCAACTGCGGTTAGTGCAGGAAGGTCAACCTTAGTTTCGCCAGCCATACGGAAGGCATTAACAATAACTAGACCGAGCCAAGCACCAACAACCTGAGCAACCATGTATAGTACGCCACGAATTGCAGAGACGCGACGGGTTGCCATCATACCTGCAGTGATCGCTGGGTTTAAATGTGCCCCAGAAAGGGTGAAGACGGCTAGAGTTACGCCAATTACGCCAAATAGAACATAAAGTGGCTGGTAGATGCCGAGAGTTAAGAGGAGCATTGTGATAAACATTGTTCCGATTAATTCTCCGACGAGCGCACCCCAGATCTTTGGTGTTTTGAAAATAGTTAGAATATTTTCTTCTGGATCACCTTTTTTAGCGAAGAAATTTGCAAAAATAACATTGCTCTTTTTGTTTTCTTTCATTTTTACTTCGGCTATCTCAGTGACGATTGTTTCCGGTTCGGTTACAGTCACAACTTCTTCCACGACAGTAACTTCTGGCTTTGTATTAGTATTTTTTGGCTTTTCCGTAGACTTTTTAGCCTTCTTGGACTTACTTGTTGCCATATACCTCCTTAAGTAATATTGAATGAATTATAACACATCTGTGGTAAAATACTTAAAGTTTAATTTTCTAAAATGAAAGGTATAGGATGGGAGTAATCGTACATAAAGAACAGGATAAAAATGCAGAGCTTAGTCGCCGTATTGCCGCAGACCTAAAGATAAAAGCGGAACAGACGGCCTTAAGTGCCGACCCTGATCTTGTTAATGATTCAGATTATATAAATGGATCAAAGACCATCAGTCGCTACGGTTGGATTTGGCTCATCCTTGTTGGCCTCGCTATTCTTTCTCTAATTCTGATTGTTGTTATCTAGTGCTCTTTATCCCAAAGTCCAAGTTTTCCTATTTTCTCTTAAAAAACCACTAAAAACAGAGTATAATAAGAGACAGATATGAAACTTACAGACCTAAAACAGGCCCTAAAAGATCTTGGCCTTGAATATAGTAAAATTAAAGACCTCCCAGCTGAAGAGCGCAAAGCTTTTGGGCAGGAAATTAATCGTCGCAAAACTGAAATCTTAGCTCAAATTCAGGCTGAGGAAGAAAAATTAGCAGCAGTCGATATCAAGCCCATCGATCTCACCGCTCCTATGGCTGAAAACTCTACTCCGAAGAAAAATAGGCGTGGCAGCAAGCATCCTCTGATGGTTGAACTTGACAAAGTAATAGATATATATTCTAATATGGGATTTGAAGTCATGGAGTCTACTCAGCTTGACGACGAATTTCATATGTTTGAGTCTCTAAATTTCCCTGAAGGGCATCCTGCTCGTGATGGTTATGATACCTTCCGCACCAAAGAAGGTTTTATCCCTCCAGCCCATACTTCTACCATGCAATATCGTGCGCTCACCTCTCGTCGAGATCAGCTTGAAACCGAAGGTCAGATTGCTGTAGTCATTCCTGGCCGCGTCTTTCGCAATGAAGATGTTGACGCTACTCATGAGCATACTTTTTACCAATGCGAAGGTGTTTTTGTCTCCAAAACTGCCACCATGGGGCAGATGCTCGGCGTTCTTAAAAATTTCTTCGAAACCTATTATAGTCAAACTTTAAATACTAAAACTCAGCCAGGTTACTTTCCATTCACTGAACCCTCTCTTGAATTTCAAATCGAGAAACCAAAAGCCCTCGGCGGCAAAGGTGATGGTTGGTTAGAAATGATGGGCTGTGGCATGATCCATCCCAATGTTCTAAAAATCGCTGGCATTGATCCCGCTGTCTACAAGGGCTTTGCTTGGGGTGGCGGCATTGATCGTCTTGTCATTCTCAAATACCAACTTGACGATATTCGTTTCTTCGAATCTGGTAAACTTAATTTCTTGGAGGAATTCTAATGCTTATTTCACTTAATGCCCTAAAACGTTATGTTAAAATTCCAGATTCTCTCTCTACCGAAGATCTGATGAAACTGATCGGCTCTCGCCTTGTTGAAGTGGAGGGAACTGAAAGTCTCGCTGAAAAATATCAGAATATCTACGTCGCTAAGGTTGTCAGCTGTACTGACATTCCGGACACGCACCTTCATCTCTGTGAAGTAGATGCCGGACCTCTCAACCAAGAGTTTGGTAAACTAGAAAACGGCTTAATCCAGGTTGTCTGTGGTGCACCAAATGTCCGTGCTGGTCTCTCTGTAGTTTGGCTCGCTCCTGGCGCCATCGTTCCTACTACCTATGGAATAGAGAATTTTCAGCTATCTGTTCGCAAGCTTCGTGGCTATGAAAGTTATGGCATGATTGCTGGTGCCGATGAACTCGGATTTGGCACTGATCATAAATATATCGCTGAGCTTGCTCCTGATCTTGCTGAACCCGGCACCCCTATTACTGCGGCCCTAGATCTTGACGACCTGATTATTGATATTGAAAATAAATCTCTCACACATCGTCCAGATACCTTTGGCTTAATTGGTTTTGCTCGTGAAGTTGCTGGTATCCTAGGCCAGCCATTCAAAAATCCTGCAATCTTTGAGGGTGACCTAGCTACACAATCAGAATTTATCCGTAGTAATTCTCATAACACCTCAGGTATCAAGAGTCCAGTTATTGAAATCCAGGATCAAACATTATGTCCTCGCTATTCCTGTGTTGTCGTCGATCAAACCCAGCTTAAGTTTGACCAAGATTCTACTGATTTTGAGCGCATTCTCACTCAAGACGGCGTTCTGCTTTATAAATCTGGCATGCGACCTGTTTCGCCGATTGTTGATGCGACAAACCTCACCATGCTTGAGACCGGTCAGCCTCTGCATGCTTTTGACTATGATAAATTTATTGCCATCGGTGGTACCGATTCCCCAAAAATCATTGTACGTGCTGCTAGGGAAGGTGAAAAAATCACTTTAATTGATGATACTGAAATCGAACTTAATACAAACGACATTGTGATTACCTCCAATGATATCCCAGTTGCCCTAGCTGGCGCCATGGGTGGTAAAAATACTGAAATTGATGCAAGTACAAAACGAATCCTTATCGAATCTGCCACTTTTAGTCTCTATAATCTACGAAAAACCCAGATGGCTCATGGTATTTTCTCTGAGGCTATCACGCGTTTCACTAAAGGCCAACCAGTTTTTGGTACAGTGCCAGCGTTAAAATCCTGCCTAGAAAAACTTGGTATTAAAGATACTTCTAATCTTATTTTTGCCGACTGTCTTGCCCAAAGCCCTGCTCAGCAAACCATTAAACTTGATCTCAGCGACCTTAATCAAACACTGGGCTCTAGTTTTTCATTAGAGCAGGTTAAACAAACACTCTCTAATGTTGGTTTTGTAGTAGATATTCTCTCAGATAATCAGTTCTTAAATGTTACTACCCCGCTATGGCGTACCGACATCCATATTAAAGAGGATCTCTACGAGGAGGTTGGCCGCCTCAATGGTTTTGATAATATTCCGCAAACCCTTCCGCTCCGCTCTTTCAAAGGTAGCCCAAAAAATCAGCTTTTTGCTCTCAAGAGTGAAATTCGCAACATCCTTTCAGATCAGCAGGGTGCCAATGAACTCCTCACCTATAGCTTCGTTTCGCAAAATCTTCAGCAAAAAGTAGGTGAAGATATCGCTGATAGTTACGAGATTAGTAATTCTATCTCTCCAGAGCTCCAATGTTTTAGACAGTCCATAACTCCAAGCCTACTTGAGAAGGTCTATGAGAATCAAAAGGCTGGATATAAGGACTTTATTCTCTATGAAATGAACCAAGTCGCCAAGCGCTCCTTTGGTTTTCTTGCGGATCAGACCCCAAAGCTCGAATCGCATCTCTCAATCTGTCTTGAGGGTGATTTCTATCGAATTAAAGAGCTCTGTCTCGCCCTTGGCGCTCGTCTCGGTCTTGATTTTAAGTTTATCGAATATCAGGAGCAGCAATACCCATATTTTGAACTGCTTCATTCAGTCCGTATTCAGCTCGGCCAAGAAATCATTGGCTGCCTTGGTGAGGTTAAACATTCTGTACTTAAAAAACTGAAACTAAAAGAAGTCTCTGCTCTTGAGCTAAATCTTGAGCCATTACTTAATGCTCCTCGAATCTTGCGTGGCGCACAAAAGATTAGTCGCTTCCCATCCGTCTCGCGAGATCTCACCATTAAGACCCCAGACGCCGTCTCTTACGCTACACTTGAGCAGGAAATCACGCGTGCTCTCGCCCAAGATTCTCTGATCCATACCCTGGAGCCAGTCTCCATCTATCGACCATCAGAAAATGACACTACCCGAAATTGTAGCTTTCATCTTAGCTTTGCCAGTACGGTAAAAACTATGAGTGCAGATGAAATCTCTGCTATAATGAAACAAATTGAACAAAATATTACAGCGCTCGGTGCTGAGATTATCTAATACAAATACCGAGAAAAACTAAAGGAGGTTTATGCAAGAAAAAGAATTAAAGACCAGTTTAGGTCAGCGTATTATAATTGGGGTAATTGCCGTTCTACTCCTGTCTTCTACTATCGCAATTTATGCTTTGATCGTGCTTAATGGTGAAAAGAATAAGCAGACTTCTTCCACCAAAAAAGAAGAGCTTGCAGTAGTCACGAAAGAGCTCTCCGCCAAACAAGACGAATTAAAATCTGCTTCTGATAAAATGTCGAAGCAACATTTTGATACACTTGCCTCTTTCCGCAATAAGATTAAAGCTTATAATGGTACCTCTGTTGAGGATGCTGGTCTTAAGACTTTTGATCTTAAAAATGGCACAGGCGCTGAAATTACCGATAAAACCACTTCCTATTATGCTTACTATGTTGGTTGGTGTGCCAACGAATCTGTTTTTGATTCCTCCTTTGACGATGCGAAGAATCCAAAGAGTCTCAAAGAGCCTCTTGCAGTCACCAATCCAAATAGCTTGATCGCCGGCTGGTCTGAGGGGATTAAGGGTATGCGTTTCGGTGGTGTCCGTGAAATTGATATTCCAAGTCCACTCGCCTATGGTAGTGAACGTGAAATCTGTGGCAGTAAAAACTCCCCCCTCAAATTCCTAGTTCTTCCTATTGAAGTCTCCGAGGACTATAAGAAACTTTCCACTGAGTATAATCAGATTTACGTTAAGTATCGCAAGCTCCAATCTGAAATCAACAGCATCGGCGCCTAAGTTTTCATAAAAATCCTACAGTGCTAAGTTAGCCGTATACTACCCTCATTATATTGACAAATAAGCAATAGTATTATATAATAATACAGTCACTATAGTCCGCATAAAGCGGAAAATCGTACCTTAAAAGGAGGGTATAACATGAAATTTTATATTTTTTTGTTCTCATTTTTTTTCGTAAGTTCCATATTGTTGGGGTTGATACTTCCGAAAGTGGAAGGAAGAAAAAAGGACGGCACTTTGGCCGTCGGCACACGATTTAATGGGGCTTGGTGCCTTATCATCGTGATTGCCATGACCGCGGCAGTCTTACTTGCTGTCGTATTATACGATATGAGGCAGTGGGATAGATTCAGGGAACCAACCATGATGGCGTATGGTTGGGTAGTTACAGCCTTTTATGTCGTATGGGTGCTACTGAGAAGTGCGCTTTTCTTAGCGATGTACTTCGCATTAGTCACCGCTGTTTCAGAATGGCTGGAGAGTATACTCAACAGCCTATACCAGGATGGTTATTTAACCTTCTGGCGAAACAGAAGAGGAGAGCTCGTTTTCGGGCCAACCGTTATTAGGAACTGGCTCCGAAGACACAGAAGATAGAAGTAAGAGGGGGTAGAATTTCATACCAATAAAGACGCAACCAGTTTTTTGGTTTGACTTTTATTCCCTCCTGTTTCAAGCCCCACAGTCGTGGGGCTATTTTCTTTCTAAAATGCCTCGCTATTCGCTACATTTCTTATACCATTCAGCTAATTGTTCTAAAATCTTTAAATCAATTTCTCTGCCGTCAAAAGTTGTTTCGCCGGCCTCGCCTCGCTGCTTTAAGGTCGTGAGAGAAGCAAAGAATCTACCGCTCTGTTTTTTGATTCTCGCTTTTCGATCTGCCTCCCATTTTAAGTATTCGTCTTCTGTTAAGCTCTGTGGGAAATTACGCCCTTTAAAATGCAAAAACAAATCTGGTAATCTATCGTCGGCGAAATTAGGCGTAAAATCACCGAGTACTCCGGCATCCGCTCTTTGAATTTTTTGGCAAATCCTACGATCTGCCTCAGGCAAGAATCCATCATAAAGGCTTGCTTCCACCTCTTCACTTTTCGGATAATCTGCTTTCTTTTCATAAACTCCACGCATTCTTTCGATAAAATCAGGATGCTTTAAAAGGATCTGTAAATTCCTTTCGACCATTTCTGGTGATAACTGGATTTTTTCCCAACCAGAAGTCCCTGCCCTGTGTGGCGCAAATTCATCTGTTGAATCTTCCTCTGACACTACATCAAGAACAGAAATCGGTGCCACCGCCGGGCATTTGTTTGGACAAAACTCTTTCACCGCCTCGCCAAAGTCAAACCAGGTCATATATTCCTTGCCTTGTCGGCTTACTTTTTTTTCTGGCTTAAAATTCTTTTCCTCTTCAAGCAAATCCTCAATGTTATATCGCAGATTGAATACGATTAGATTCCCATTTTTACTTGGCGCAATTGGAAAAGCCACAGTGGTATTTAAATAATCAGATTTATAGCGACCAGAAGTATAAACAAAAGGTTGAGGACTATTTAGATTAACTAGCTTCAGGACCTCTTTTTTATTACGCATCTTTAATAGGTAATCAAAAATTTGCGGCTGCTTTTTTCGTAATAATTTGGCAAGCGCGATTAACGCCTCAACATCAGACAGGGCATCATGGGCTTTAAAATGATCAATTTTATTTAATTTTGTCAAAAGCTCTAATTTATTGGTTGGCCTCATTTTGCCAGATTCTGTGTCGACCATGACTGGCCAAGTTATACCCTCCGGTCTCAGTGCTCGCACCATTCGTACGACATCTAGCAGATCCCAGCGGCTCCGGCCATCCTTCCACTGCCATTCGTATGGATCATAAAAATTTCGCCACCACAGATAGCGCATATGTTCATCGTCGAAACGCACAGAATTATAGCCACAAGCAGTAGTTTCTGGTGTAAAAATTTTATTCATCGCAATACGGCAAAATTCTGCCTCTGTCATTCCGTTTTTGACTGTCTCTTGCGGTAAAATATGAGTCACCATAATCGCATCTGGACTTGGTAATGTGTCATCATTTAACTTAATCAAAATATTCACCGGCTCCCCAAGCGGCTCTAATTCAAGATTTGTTCGTTGTCCAGCAAACTGCATAATGCGATCTTCGCGTGGACTAATCCCAGATGTCTCGAGGTCATAAAAGAAGAAACTCGGCTCATCTTTTTGGACATCCGAAGAATTAGTCCAAGCAGATTTTTTCATCCCAGACTTATAATATGCTGCCTGGTCCGGATCAAAACGTGAATTCATATAGCTATTATATCAATTTGAAACTTTTCTGGACAAAATCAGAATAGCCCCCGCTAGCTTTTTGGGTCAAAATATGATAGAATATACCAACTTTGAGAAAGGGGAATTAATGAACGAAGAGAGTAATGGACTATTATCCAAAGGGGGAATAGAACTGCAGGGCGGATCGACCGAGAACTGTATTAAGGTCCGCGGTGCCAGACAGCACAATCTTAAGAATATTGATCTGGATATCCCACGCGATAAATTAGTTGTCATCACCGGTCTTTCCGGCTCCGGTAAATCCAGTCTTGCTTTTGATACCATCTATGCCGAAGGACAGCGTCGTTATGTTGAGTCTCTTTCCTCTTATGCTCGTATGTTCCTCGGTGTGATGGACAAGCCAGATTTTGATACCATCACCGGCCTTTCTCCTGCTATTTCAATCGACCAGAAATCTACCTCAAGAAATCCTCGCTCCACTGTTGCTACTGTTACCGAAGTTTATGATTATCTCCGTCTCCTTTTTGCTCGTGTTGGTGTCCCCCACTGTCCCATCTGCCATCGCGAGGTCTCTCGTCGTTCAGTTGAAGACATCGTTAATGAAGTTATGAAATTGCCCCTCGGCTCTAAACTTATGCTTTTAGCCCCGCTAGTGCAGCAGAAAAAAGGTGAATTTCAGTATATCTCCGAGCAATACCTCCAGAAAGGCTTTTCGCGCGTTCGTGTTGATGGTATTGTTTATGCTCTTGATGAGTTTCCAGAGCTTGAAAAACAGGAGCGTCATGACATTGAATTAGTAGTTGATCGCTTTATTTTAAATACTGAGCTTTATTCTCGTATTTCAAGCTCCATCGAACAGGCATTGGACCTCGGTCAGGGAATTATTCAACTTCTCAAAATCAACGATAATAGTTCAACTATCGAAGGGAAAACCTTGGGGGCTCAAAACACAGAAGTACTCACCTATTCACAGCGCTATGCCTGTCCAGTTCACCCAGATGAGCTGATTCCTGAGCTTGAGCCTAGACTCTTCTCCTTCAACGCTCCTCAAGGTGCCTGTCCAACCTGTACGGGTCTTGGTACTCGCATGGAAATTGATCCCAACCTAGTCTTCAATAATAATCTTACTATTGCCGAAGGCGGTATTCGTCCGTTTAATCGTGTTCAGAGCGACTCTTGGTGGCTGAAGCGACTAACAGCTGTTGCGAATCGTCACGGATTTTCAGTTCATACTCCAATCGGTGAGCTCACTGATGCTGAAAGACATCTGATTCTTTATGGTACTGGTGAGGAGAAATATCAAATCAAGATCTCTGGCTCTGGTAAATGGCAAGAAGGTGCAACCTACGAATCAGTCTATGAAGGTGTGATCCCGACTCTTGAACGCCGTCATCGTGAAACTGACTCTGATTTTATGCGTAAAGATATCGAACGCTTCATGCGCGTGCGTGAATGTCAGACCTGTCATGGTGCTAGGTTAAAACCAGTCGTTCTTGCGATTACTATTCATGGCCTCAATATTGTCGACATGTGTAATCTAGATGTCGATTCGACTATTGAAGTTCTTTCACAGGATCTAGGTTTCTCCGAAGCTGAAGAATTGATCGCTAAGCCAATTCTTAAAGTGATTAAGGAACGTGTAAAATTCATGCAGGACGTAGGTCTTGGCTATCTTGAGCTTGGTCGTTCTGCTAATACTCTTTCTGGTGGTGAAGCCCAGCGTATTCGTTTGGCCACCCAAATTGGCTCCGGTTTGCAGGGCGTTTTGTATGTTCTCGATGAGCCATCCATTGGTCTTCATCAGCGCGATAATGATAAACTAATCGCCACTTTGAAGCATCTTCGCGACCTCAAGAATACCGTTCTTGTGGTCGAGCATGACGAAGATACTATGTTAAATTCAGACTATTTGATTGACATTGGTCCTGGTGCTGGTTCTCGAGGTGGTCACGTGGTGGCCGCAGGTACCCCTGCCGAAATCATGCAAAATGAACAGTCTCTTACTGGCCTATATCTGAGTGGTAAAAATAAAATCAGTATTCCAAAGAAGCGTCGTCAACCTAAGCCCGGCAAGGAATTAGTTATCGTTGGCGCCAGGGAAAATAATCTCAAAAATATTGATGTCCATTTTCCGCTTGGCGTTATGACCGTTGTTTCCGGTGTTTCCGGTTCTGGTAAATCCACTCTAGTTAACGAAATTCTCGCCAATGAGCTTCTTGCAAGACTCCATCGTGCTCAAACCGTGCCAGGCGAGCATACCCGTATTGACGGTATTGAGAATCTGGACAAATGTATTGTAATTGATCAGAGCCCAATTGGTCGCACTCCTCGCTCCAATCCTGCCACCTACACTGGCGTCTTCACCGCCATCCGTGAACTCTTCGCCGCCCAGCCAGAGGCTGAAATTCGTGGTTATAAAGCAGGCCGTTTTAGTTTTAACGTTAAAGGCGGTCGCTGTGAGACCTGTCAGGGTGATGGTGTAAATAAGATCGAGATGCATTTCTTGCCTGACGTCTACGTTACCTGTCCAACCTGTCATGGTAAGCGCTATAATCGCGAGGCTCTCGAAGTAAAATATAAGGGTAAAGATATATCTGATGTTTTAAATATGACCATCGATGAGGCTGTTGATTTCTTTGAGAATATTCCAGTCATTGTTAATAAACTAAAAACTATCCAAGAGGTCGGTCTTGGCTATATTCGCCTTGGCCAGTCCGCAACTACTTTCTCTGGTGGTGAGGCTCAGCGCATTAAAATCGCCACCGAGCTCTCTCGTCGTAGTACTGGTAAAACTCTCTATATTCTAGATGAGCCAACTACAGGTCTTCACACTGACGACGTTAAGCGCCTCTTGCAAATCCTTAATCGCTTAGTTGATGGCGGTAATACCATGGTGATTATTGAGCACAATTTGCATGTTATTAAATCGGCTGACTGGGTGATCGATATGGGTCCAGAAGGTGGCCAGCATGGCGGCTTGGTTATTGCCGAAGGTACTCCTGAACAGTTATCAAAGCGTGATGATACTCCAACTGGTAAATTCCTGCGCGAGGCCCTCAAAAACTAGGTTAAAAATATCTAAAAAACCGACGATAAAACTATCGCGGTTTTTTATTTAATGCCAGACAGTTTAGTTTAAGTTGTTTAATTAATTCTGTCTGTGCGTCATCGATCTTTTGGGTCTCACCCTGCCAGATTTTTAATGCTGGATCCTGAATTGCGCGACCAAACGAGAAAGATAATCTATATCTATCTTGATTCGCATTAATGATGGCTTGAAGATTTTTTGTTGCCTGCTCTTCGCTCTGTCCACCTGATAAAAAGACTACTCCACCAATATTTTTTGGCACAGTTTCTGAGATTAATCGCATCGTCATGCGACCAGTCTCTTCAGGCTCGTTTTCCCGGGCATAAATCATATTGATTTTTAAAATACAACATTCAAGATCGACCCCCAGCTCCTGCAGTTTCTCAAACAATGCAACCAAGACCTGTTTCGTGTGTTTATAAAAATCTGCAATACTCTGTTTTCCATGCAATACTTCCGGCTCTATAATTGGCACCAGCTTTTTTTCAAGTGCTTTTTTCGCATAGACTGCTAGGTCTCTTGTATTTTTCTGAATCACGCCTTCAGGGATTTGTGAATTTTTTTCCACTTCAAAGACCGCACGCCATTTTGTAAAACGAAGGCCCAAATTGTAATACCTGCTTAGCCTCTGGTCTAGGTCTTCAAGTCCACATGTGAGGCAGTTGACTTGATTGTGTATCTTTTCAAGACCAAGATCCACTTTTACCCCAGGTAAAATGCCTTTTGCTGCTAAAAATTCAGGAACACTCTGGCCGTTTGCTATTTTCTGCACCACTGTTTCTTGGGCTAAAATTATACCATTTAAATATTTATTAATGTGTGGCGTCGTTACTAATAATTCACGGTATTCTTCTTGTACTGTCCGTGTTTCTGGTAGGCCATATTTTTTAAGCTTACGGCGAATTGATTTTTTTGATTCATCAATTGCTAAAATACCCCTATAATCGGCGGTCAGTGCTTTGGCCATCAGTCGTAAATTATCCTCTTGCTTAAGGGAGGTCTTTAATTTGTTGTATAATTTATCGATGCTTAGGGTACGACTCATCTTGGCATTCTCGATATTTATTTTTGCAAACCTTAACGCACGGTTCACATTCCAACCAGACGAAAGCGCTGCGAAAATTGTGCCGGCAGCAATGGAATAAATCGTCAAATGGGTCTGAAAAACTTTCTTATTTCGTTTCAGAAAGATCCTTTCCTCTCCGTTCGTAATTGCGGTTGGGGTAATCAGAAAAACCTTTTGATTATCCAGGCTGGCCTCTAGTGGTAAAAGTGACTCTATGTTTTTACCAGTCACAAATACTAGCTTAGCTTTTGTGTATAATTTTTTAGCAATTTCTTTTGCCATAAAATCATCTGCTTGATGCAAAAAACCACAGGAAATCTGACTAGTATGAATGGCTAATTTAACTTCTTGATGCAATTCTAGATACTGTTCTAATCTTTTTAAGTCATCAATTCCGAGCCTTGCCGAACGGTCAATAAAAATCCAATCTGGCTTCGTTTCTGGTGTTAAAAAGTCAGTCTTTCCATACAAACTTGTAGTTAGATATTTTACAGTATTACCAGTTTTCAGAACGTAGCGGCAATCGTATTTATGGTTTTCTAAAGCCTGTTGGTTTGATAGTAGGCTATTTAGCTTAAAATTCTTTAATACCTCGTCAATGATGCTAGCGCCGCTCAGTACACTTTCTTTATTCTTATAGTGCAGGGTTTCCTCGTCAAACTCTGTATCGAGAAAAACACGACCATGATCGCCAGCTTCAAATAGATGTTTCGGAAATTCAAGATAAGTATCCTTAATTATATTGCCCACGATCAATACATTCATAAGCATATTCTATCATAGAATATCTGTTAAAAGAAATCTCGCGAGTTTAAAAGGGAATAAAAAAAGACCCCGAAGGGTCTAATTGTTTAGCGAACTTCAACGCGAACACGTGGTAGTGAGCGGCCAGAGAAGTGAGTTTTCTTTGTTTTTACAAAGGTTACAACACCGTCTTTAGCAGCGTGAATTGTGAAGTTGCGAGATACATAAGTACCTGGACCTGCAATTTTAGTGCTACCAGTTTGGCGAACTAGTACTTCGCCATTGCGAACCTTTTGACCACCGAAGCGCTTTACACCAAGACGCTGACCAGCGTTATTATGAATGTTCTTCGCGGTACCACCAGCTTTAACATGTGACATATTTTAGCCTATCTTTTCCTTATTACTATTATTTCTCGAGCCACAATCTGACCTTCTCGGAAGTAGAGTAAATCCGACTGACTCAAATCTTGAAACTTTTCAAAATTATATCCCATCTCTTGAATTTCGTCAAGAACGTTCATGCGTGCATACTTGCCAGTTTCGCGTAGCCAAGCCGGTACTGCCATTACAATAGGTGTACCCGATTTAATGAGAGGGGTAATATTTTTAAGAAAGCCCAAAGCAATCTCTCTACACTTAGCTTTTTCCGTCTTAAATTTTATGTCCACTGGTGGCTTAGACATTGGTGCTCCAAGATAGCTTTCGAAAGCAACCGCATCAATCTGTCCCTCCCACTGAAAGGTTGTAGCATCGCCCACCGTCAGTTTGTCTAAGATTGCATCCTTTTTTAAGATTAGTTCTGGTTTAATTTTAAATCTCTTACTATTCCTCTCGTTAAAAAGCCAGTTTAAATTTTTCTTTGAAAATTCAATCATGCGTTCACTAAGGTCCGTACCATATGGTATGTAGCCCATAATTGCCGCTTCCTGTAGAACTACACCTGTTCCACAAAACGGGTCCAATATTCTCGCCCCCTCGGGCAAAGGCCCGCATAAATTAATTAGAATTTGCGCAAGTTTAGGCGGTAGCATCCCTACCTTAGCATCTCTCGCTGGTCGTGCCTGATCTCTCTCAGTGTATGCAGTGATGTTTTGAGTGCCGAGGCTAAGATAAAGTTCCCGGTCGAGTACTAAAATTTCATAACAACCTGGCTTTTCACCTAATTGATTATGATGTGCGGTTGCAGAAGGAATCTCAGGATCCTTGCTAGTAATCACGCGAACACTACGTCCCATCTTTTTCAAGACTAGCTTAATCTCCATGCTTTTTTGGAAAGTAAAACCAGCTTTCTTCTGCTTTGAGAAATCTGAAATCCCGATCGTCAGCTTCCCCTCAGGATGAGATTCGTTGAGATATTTGACTAAAGTTCTAAAATCACCATCAAATAACTCGCCGAGTTTCATTGTTCCGCCCAGTCGATTTATCTCGGGTCTTTTATCTTCTAACTGAAAAATAATTAAGTTTTTTCCAACCAATTTAGCGTGCTTGTCATATAATGCTTGGATTTCTGCCAAAGAAATTAGAGGTTGGCGGCCTGCAACTGCGAGGTACTTCATATAATTATTATATCAAAAATTAGGCTAATATTAAACCATCTAACATCCTTCTACGCAAACTATATTTTTCTCTTTCATCTAAGGACACCTATGCTATAATATCTAGGATATGTTTAAAAAAATTCTTAGCTTAATTACTTTAGCCCTCGTCGCCTTTGTTATTTGGGGTGCCTGGGACCAAATCACCGCCGCCACTAGTTGTATTTTTGGGGGACACTGTATTGAAGGTGGTGAATTTAGTATTAATTTATTTATTGTCTTCCTCCTCATTCCAGAACAGCTCTTTATGTATTACTGTGCTGGCAAAATTTTCTTCGCCTACATGGCGGGAAAACAGAGAATTGCTGAGCAGGAGAATAAGGGAGCTAAAGAAACTAAGAAAATTTCCACATGGGAGCTTGCTCGCATCTCTTTTGAGCTCAATTTCGTAAACCATGCTATTCCATCTGGTGGTGTCTCTGGCCTTGGCTATATCACCTGGCGCCTAAAAAATTACGGAGCCACAGCCGGTCAGGTTAGCTTTATGTATATCTTGCGCTATTTAATCACCATCCTTGCAAACCAGACTCAAACAATTTTTGCCATTATCTTCCTTATTATTACTAGCAGCGTCCCAGCTAACGCCTATTGGATGATCTGGTTAGTCGGCGCCATGAGTGTTGGTATTATTGCTGCCATCGCTATTCTTATCGCCATTGTTTCCAGTCGCAAGATGATCCGCTGGGCAGCCAAAGAACTTACCGCCTTTTCTAACTGGTTTGTTAAAACAATTACTTTTGGAAAAAAGAAGCAGGTTCTTGAGCTCGAAAAAGTTAACAAGTATTTCATGGATCTACACGAAGATTTTCTTACTGCTAAGAAAGATAAAAAGCTTCTCGTTAAACCTGTTATCTGGGGCTTTCTCTATAATTTCCTTGAAATTGCAACCTATGAAATCGTTGCCTTATCTTTAGGTCACGGCGAAATCTTCCCACAGATCATGGTTGCAGAGGCTCTCGGTTCACTCGTAGGCGCTGTTCTTCCTACTCCAGGCGGCGTCGGTGGCTACGAAGGTTCCATGATTACCGTTATGTGTATTCTTGGCACCAACCTTGCCGTTGCAAGTACCGTCGTTATCGTCACTCGTGTTATCGTCCTTCTTAATACCATTGTCTCTGGTTATGGTTTCTACCAAAATGCCATCTCAAAGATTGGTAAAGCCGATAAAAAGAAGGTCTTTGAATCTTCAAAAGAATCCTAAATATGTCGGAAGCTCCGCGATTTACCGTTAGTCAATTCGTTTCAGTTACAAATCAAGTTTTAGAAACTGGATTAGGTGACGTTGTAGTTTTTGGTGAGGTCAGCAGCTTTAAAGTCAACCAAGGCAAATGGGTCTTCTTTGATCTAAAAGATTCCGAATCGTCCATTGGCTGTTTTATGACAATCTATCAACTTGGCGGTTTTCCTCTTGAAGATGGCATGAAGATCGCTGTTCAGGCCACGCCCAAACTCACTAACTTTGGTAAATTCAGTCTCACTATCAAGCGTTTTCATCCTCTAGGCGAGGGTAGTCTTAAAAAAGCCTTTGAGTTACTTAAAGCTAAATTACAGAAAGAAGGTCTCTTTGATCCGGCTAAAAAACGTCCCGTTGCTCGCAACCTTGAGCGTCTAGGCGTCATTTCTTCTACTCAGGCCGCCGGCTATGCTGACTTTATTAAAATTATTAACGAACGCTGGGGTGAGCTTAAGATTCAGGTGGCACATACCCAGGTTCAAGGGTTGCCAGCCGTTGATCAAATCGTGCGTGCGATTGAATATATGAATCAATATACGGATAATCAAGTGATTGCCCTGATTCGTGGTGGTGGCTCTAAAGATGATCTCGCGATTTTTAACGACGAAAAATTGGTTCGCGCCATTGCTGGAAGTCGTATCCCGGTCATCACGGGTATTGGTCATGAAGTTGATGAGTCTCTTGCTGATCTTGCAGCTGACCTGGCTGCCTCCACTCCAAGTAATGCCGCTCAATTTTTGACTCGCGATCGCCAAGCTGAGATTCACTCACTTAAACTTCAGGTGTCACGTATTCATCAGCAGATTGTGAACAAAATTAATTTTGAAGAACATAAGTTAAGGGAACAAATTGAAAGTATTCGCACTAAAATCTTTAATTTCCTGCAACTTGAACTTCAAAAAATCCAACAAAAGCAGAAGATTATCGAAAATTTAAATCCAGACATCGTCTTAAGGCGTGGTTATGCTATTATTCATGGTCATTTATCAGAGAATGCGATTGTTCATCTTGAAACCGAAACTCATCAAGCCGAAGCAAAAATAATTAAAGTCAAAAATAAGGAGTAATCATGGCAGAATCAACCAGTCCTAAGAAGACGAAAACTAAAACCACTGTTCTTTCAATTAATCAACGTTTAGAGCAATTAGATCAGCAGATTGAGTGGTTTTACGGCGACGAATTTTCTCTTGAAGAGGCCAGTCAAAAATATCAGGAAGTAGCTCTCTCGGCAAAAGAAATTGAAAAAAGTCTCAATGAAATTAAGAATCAAATCGAAGTTATCGATCGCGATTTTAGTAAAGAATAGAACGTAAAGTAGTCAAGCAACTTTACAAATAAATAATCATAAGTAAAATATAAATATATGGATAATCAGGGTTCAAATAATTTTAATAATGGTCAAGGTGTTACGCCGCAAGACGCTAATTTTTGGAATCCAATTTCTCCACAAGGACAACCAGCTCCGCAAACTACCCAAGCTTCTCAAGCCCCGCAACCAGTACAGTCTTCACAGGCTTTTGGTTTTGCGTCTACTCCCGCCACTTCTGTTGTTTCCTCTGCGACCTCCACTCCTGGCTTTAATCCTCAGAGTTTTAATCAACCTGCGTCTCCTTATCCCCCAGTAAATCCTACAGTTTCACCTCAGCCCTCCGCTATGCCTCAAGCCGCACCCTCATCTACTCCAGTAAATAACGCCTCCTTTATGTCTCAGGTTACTGATCCTTCCGGTAATCTCCTAAATAAAGATTTTAATCTCATGACCGATGAGGAGAAAAAAGAGGCTGAGCGTATCGCTCGTGCTAAGAACCGTGTCGACCTCCTTAAGACCATTGGTCTGATTGTTGTTTCTCTTCTCGCCGTCCTCTTTGTCGGACTCTTTATCTGGATGACCTTAAAATGGAGTGAAGCCAATACTAACGTCCAGGGAAAAATCGACGTAGCTGTTGCCGAGGCTAGAAATAGTTTACAAACTAAGCTAGAAAATGATTTTGAAGAAAAAGAAAAATATCCTTTCTTAACATTTTCCGGTCCCACCGATCTCGGCGCCTTGAACTTTGAATATCCTAAGACTTGGAACCTCTACATTCCTGATGATGCCAGTCGTGGTGGCGACTATCATGCCTACCTCAATCCTGGCCAGGTGAATGTTGTAGCCGATAATACCGTTATGGCTCTTCGGGTCACAATTAAAAACGAACAACTCGATCGCGTTCTTGAGGATTTTACTGATAAAGTTCAGTCACAAGAAATGACTGTCTCTTCAACAGTGGTTAATGGTGTTAATGTTAATGTCTATACTGGTAAATTAGACAGCGATCTTATGGGTATTGTCTGTGTCTTTAAGATTCGCGATAAGACTGCTCTGCTTCAAACCGATTCGAGCAATGTCTTCCGTGCTGATTTTGAACGTATTCTCTCCACTATCCGCTTCAATAGTTAATTAGTCTAGTTTTCTCAAATGCAATTTTTAAAAATCTGACTATAAAATTTTTCTCTGCTATAATTGACCTATGGTAAGTGAGGTTGGAGGTTTAGCAGTCGTTGCTCATGAGTTGAAAAGTCCGCTTGCGGTGATGCGTCAGCTTGCTCTTTCAATGGATTTTCAGGAAGACAGCCTCGCTGAACTAAAGGATACTAAGAGGCAGCTAATTAATATTTCTGAGCGTGCTCTCAGGCAAGTTAATGATCTTACTAAAATTGCTAGACTCGAGGATGGTCTCTTCGAAATGGAGCCAGTCTCTGTGCGCCGAATTTGTGATCATGTTCTCACTGAACTTCAGCCATTTTTCCAGATTAACCAACGTAGCGTCGTCGCTTTTTACAAAAATCGTCACGACCTCGCCATTGCGAATTCAGATCTCCTCTTCAGTGTTATATATAACTTCTGCATTAACGCAATGTATTATTCCACTTCTGAGACTGAGTCGTCGCTGGTAATTTCTGACCGTGGTGATTCCGTAGAGGTGACGGTGCGTGACTTTGGGCCCTGTCTGCCTAAACAAATCTGGCAGTCACTAAAAGACGGTATGGTTCGTCCTGCAAGTATCTCCATGCGCCCCGGCAGTTCCGGTCTGGGTCTCTTCATTGCCTCAAAGTTTTCGCAGTATATGCAGGCAGAACTTTTAGCGGTGCGTCATCGTGACGGCACTAGTTTTAAGCTTCGCCTTCCCGTCTCTAAGCAAGTTGCGTTTGCCTTTTAGGTTTTTATTATGTTAAAGAACAAACTCGCTTTCACTAAAGAAACCATCGAAATCTTCCTGCTTGAGGATGATCCCATTCTTTCACAGCTTTTTTCGAAGAACTTAAAAAAGGCTTTTCAAAAAAATGGTCAAAATCTGTCAATTCGCTGCTTTACAAACTGTATAGAAGCCATTGCCGCATTACCGGATGGCTGCAAACCGCCGGCTCTTTTTATTCTGGATGTTCTTTTGACCGGACCGGACGGCTTCACCTTTTTGAATGAAATCGCCTCCTACCCCGATCTCTCCAAGATACCAGTTATTATTGTTTCTTCTCTCAAATTTCCCGATCAGACCTACGAAAGCTATAATGTCGTGGAAATTTTAAATAAAACTACCATGACTCCACAGGCACTTTTTTTCGCCGTCGTTAAAGCTTTAAAAAGAGACTGTGAGGTTTAGATGGCTGATCTTAAGACCGACGCAATTGTCTTAAAGCGCGTAAACTATCGTGAAGGTGATCGAATTATTACCTTTCTCACCCCTGATGGTCGTCTTTCTGCTATCGCTAAGGGTGCTCGTAAAGAAAAATCTAAGCTTGCCGGTGGTATTGAGATGTTTACTCTTTCTAGTATCGTCGTTCACCAAAATGATTCCAAAAAAAGCGAAAACGCGACTGATGACTCATTTGGTATTCTCACTTCAGCTAGGCCTAAGGAATTTTATCATCAAATCATTGGTGATCTTGAAACTCTTGAACTAGCCTCTAGCTTTTTAAAACAAGTTTCACGTCTTTCGCATCAAATTGACTCAGCTGACCTTTTTAATCTTTTACATCAAACTCTCACTGCTCTAAATTTATCGCAATCTGATGCCTCAACTAAACAGTTGATTAAAATCTATTTTCACCTAAATCAGGCTAGAATCTCTGGTGAAGAAATTAACGTCTTCTTTGATCGTGATGGACAAAGGCTTGAGGCCTCAGCCACTTACGACTGGGATAATTTTGAAAAAGTTCTTATCAGAAGACCAGATGGGGAAGGCATGATTGATCAAAATGTCATTAAAATTCTCCGCCTCATTTTGTCGACCAATATTCAAGTTATCTTAAAAATTAAAAACCTTTATACCTATTTGCCGATACTTTCCTATATTGCCAGTTAAGATGTTATAATAAAAAGAAATAATAGGAGTTGATATGGCAAAACTTGAGGATATCGTTAGTCTATGTAAGCGTCGTGGTTTTATTTTCCAAGGATCTGATGTTTATGGCGGCATGGCTGGTACTTGGGATTTTGGTCCTCTTGGCGTCGCTTTAAAGCGTAAAATTATGCAAACCTGGTGGAAATACTGGGTTGAGGATCGTGAAGACATGCTTGGTGTCGACGCTGCTATTATTATGAATCCTAAAACTTGGGTCGCTTCAGGGCACGCCGCCACTTTCGCCGACCCGCTCGTAGAATGTAATGAATGTCATGGTCGCTTCCGTGCTGACAAATTAGCTAAAACCGCCGAAGGTCATGATTTGTCTGCCAATGTCTCCAAAGAACAATTAATGACCGCTGGAATCAAATGCCCGACCTGTGGCAAGATCAACTGGGGAGAAGTTAAACAATTTAATATGATGTTTGAAACCCATGTTGGTGCCGTGTCTGATGAGACTTCCATAGCCTACTTGCGTCCAGAAACCGCCCAAGGCATTTTTACGAACTATAAAAACGTTGTCGATAACGTTTATCCAGATCTCCCTTTTGGTCTTGCTCAGCAAGGTAAGGCTTTTCGTAATGAGATTTCTCCACGTGATTTTATCTTCCGTTGTCGTGAGCTTGAACAAATGGAGATCGAATATTTCGTGCATCCAAATGATTGGGAGCGTATCTTCACTGAACTGCTTCGAGATGTTCATGTTTTTCTTGAGGAGACAATGCAGCTTCCAGCTAATATGATCCATGAATATGAGGTTCCAGCCGATGATCGTGCACACTATTCAAAGCGTACCGTGGATATTGAATTTGATTTTCCAATCGGATCCGAAGAGTTAATGGGTATTGCCTACCGTACGGATTTTGATCTTCAGAATGTGGCCCGCGCATCTGGTAAGAATATGGAGTATCGTGATAAGAAGACTGGCGAAAGCTTTGTCCCCCATGTCATTGAGCCTTCCTTTGGTGTTGAACGTTTAGTTATGGCAGTACTTTCTGCTGCCTATCACGAAGATGAAGTAAATGGTGAGAAGCGTGTCGTCTTAAAACTCCCTGAAGCTTTCGCTCCATTCCGTTTTTGTGTCTCCCCCCTGCTTAAAAATAAGCCTGAACTAGTCGAAAAAGCCAGAACTGTTTATCAAATTCTTCGTAAGAAATATGGTAATGTTACTTGGGATGATTCTGGTAATATTGGTAAGCGTTATCGTAAGCAGGATGAAATCGGTACTCCAAAATGTGTGGTCATCGATTTTGATACTCTTGAAGATGATACTGTTACAATTAGAGACCGTGATACACTGGCTCAAACTCGTGTCAAAATTAATGAATTATAATCAAATTAAACTAAAATTAGGAGGTAATTATCAAAAAGCAGCCAATAAAGCGACGTTTTCGACGGTTTTTCGCGCATCTCCATGACGCAATCAAAAATCTTCCGAGCCTCTTTGGTAGTCGCCATTTTCTTTTACCATTCCTAATCTGTTTCCTAGTTTTTGGTTTTCTTCTCAATTTCTTTGCGGCTGGTTCGGCCAACTGGCAGCTCTTCCAGCTCTCTAACTTACGTGGAAAACTTATCCTTATTGCTCATACGGTTGCCGCCGTGTTTGGTGTAGGCCGCACCCTGCCAGACTTCTTCTTTATGTCGTTAATTAATTTAGTTCAATCAGTACTCATTGGTCTACTTTTCTTTATCTTACACTTTCGCAAACAGAATCTTTCCGATAATCTTCAAAGTACCGGCATTATTGCCAGCTTCTTTCTATTAAGCTCTGGTTGTCCCACCTGTGGCACTGCACTGCTTGCACCTATTTTTATTTCGATCCTTGGCTCGTCCGGGCTGGCGTTAATCGGTACCGTTTCCGTGATTCTTAATCTTATATCGTTAATTATGGCGTTCTTCGTCTTCCAAAAACTTGGCTATGAGGCATATATAATTTCTGAGGCAGAAAAATATCAACAAATAAAATCCCAAAAAGCACCCGAAGGAGAAAAACATGAGCAAAAATAATCATCAGCAAATAGATTCTACCGACTCTAAAGACTATGAAGAACATACTAGAACCAATATATTTAGCCGCGCTATTCGTCTTATTGTTATTGGTGTTATCATTGTAGTTTTTCTTGCATTAGCTCTTACTTCTGCGCCCAAGAATCAAGATTTAAATAGTATTCGCGACGAACGTACGATTCTAGGTGATAAAAACGCCAAAAATCATTATGTCATGGTGACCGATGTTATGTGTCCATATTGTACGGTCTTCTCACGTCTCACATTAGAGAATCAGGAAAAATTTGAGAAATATCTCAAAGATCACGATATTGTTTTTGAACTACGTGTCACCGACTTTTTGTCTGAAAATAATATGGATCACTATGGTTTTTCAAGAATGAGTGCCGAGGCTGTGGCCTGCGCTACTGAGCAAAATAGATTCTGGGATTACTACCACCAGGTGATCCGTCGCCTTTGGCAAGATTATCAAAGCAAGGGTATTGGTACTTCTAAAAATGCGCCAGCCATCAAGGATCTCACTCCCGCATATTGGCAGAGCATTGCTAAAGAAGTTAATCTCGATCCTTCCTTTAATGAATGTTTATCTGAACATAAAATGCTAGATAAGGTTAAGCAAAATACTGCTGAAGCCACCACTTTTATGGGGCGATATAATCTAGGTGGTATGCCAAGCTTTAAATTTGGCTCCTTTGCAACCTCTGGCTTTGATACTAGCTGGGATTACAGTTATGTTGAGCGGTTCCTGGCTCAAGGTTTAAAGTAATCTGTTTCGCTTCAAATAAAACAGTCGGCACGCGTGGAGGCGGTGTAAAATCAGTCTCCTTCAGTGGTAACCGGATTCGGGTCGCATAATTTTTAGCTAGAATTCTACCGAGTTGGCTGGTATAGTGTCTCTCTGTAATAATTAATTTTAAGGCCAGTTGTTTTTGTAGAATCAAATAAATCGCATCTGGTCGTCGATGGTTTTTATTTTCTAATTCAACTATTTGTCCATCCCGATTTTCTAAATCGAGTAATTTATAAAACACTTCAGCGGACAGGGAAAAAGGTGGGTTGGCAAAAATCTTGTATGGTTCATTTGGTAGTTTTAGCTCCCTAAGATCACCCACAAAAATTTTCACATTAGAAATTTTTTGGCGCTCCAGGTTTGCTCGCAATTTTTTTGCAGTCTCCGGGTCTTTTTCGACAGCGATTACCTTTTTACAGCGTCTTGCCAGTGCGCTCGTTATTACGCCAGAGCCGGCGCCAAGGTCAATCACTAAATCTCGTTTCTTAATATTGGAGTGCCCAATCAGAAATAATGCCAGTTTTGGACTTTTTAGGAAATTCTGATCCAATTGAAATTTCCGCATCTACGCCTATTTCCCCCGAACCTTAAAAGTCTTATTAAATTTTGCTAGAATCTCGCTCTGCTCAATCTGTGAGCGGATTAGTGATTCACCCAGTTTTAACCAAATGTCAGAAATTGCCTTCTTCTTTTCTTTTGGCGTATTCATAAATTCTTTTAGAATTTTAGGACCAAAATGCTTCCATTCACGCATTAGCTCTATCGGATTGTTTAGCTCTACTGATGAAAAAATTTCAAACATCCCGTTGATGAAGATTTTTATTTCCTCGCGACTAGCATTTTGCATCCATTGATTGATCGCACGATTGATCATATTACTGCGCTTTGTCGTTTTTGAGCGAACCAATTTATTGCCCTCAATCTGCCAAGAGTAAATATCGTGTTGATAAACATTCTTCGCAGTACTATGTACGATTATCAGTCCTTCACGGTGTTCAAACAGGCGCCCAATAATTGATTCTTGTGGCACAAAAGTATTAATACGGTCGAGAATCTTAAAAGAACCTAAATCTTGTTCGACTAAGTCCTTACGAATTCCAGGTCCATCATAGTTATAAACAGCCTGGATTCTTTTTTGAATGTGGTCCGCGGCATGAATGGCGGCAAAGATTGAAACGTGCCCACCCTTAGAATGTCCGCCTAGGTATAATTTTTTCCAAAAAAACTTGAGGCTGACTTTTTTAAGATACTCAAGCGCTTCGATCTGGGCAGGAATATTATCAAGAAAGGCTAAGTTGAAATCTTCCTTCCAACCAGTCAGGGAACTGTCAGTCCCATAAAAGGAAAGATATGCTCTCTGCAGATTCAAGTGAATAGTGATGGCAGAAAACTGTTTTTCGAGTGCCTTGTCGTTATGACGTACAAAATTACTGATGCGCATTTTATTAAAACGCCTTGCCTGTCCGAGTAATTCAATTAACTTACGATCATCTGGCCAGCCAAAAGCCGAAGCTGGCAGCGAATGCATTTTATTCGCTACTGATGCAATTGTCTCAAATAAGCCCAGTTTAATTTTATGGAATGGTAGATAAGAAATTCGGGCCAAAATCAGCTGATCAGCCTCTGAGAAAGGTGCCTTCTTTGAAATTTTCTGCGCCCCAGCTACGCTCAAATAATCATTAATATTTGCCATAAATATATTTATATTATATCATTAACCGCTGTTCACGAAAAACCGCCTCATTTTTATCTGGGGCGGCTTAAGAAGACATAAAAAATGGTGGTTCCGACTGGACTTGAACCAGTGACACAAGGCTCTTCAGGCCTCTGCTCTACCAACTGAGCTACAGAACCACTTTAATTTAGTATATCATATAGTGTGCTATAATCAAGACATTATGAAAAGAATCAATACATCTGCAATTTCTGGGATGCAGGAGCTTTTGCCAAACGCCCAGATCGTTTTTAATACTATCAAAAACCAAATTGCCAAGATGTATCATCTTCATGGTTATCAATACATCGAAACCCCAATTATTGACCGCACCGAAATTCTACTGGCGAAGGCTGGTGGTGATACCGAAAAACAGATTTATAAGGTTGTAAAGACCGCAGAGACCGCCGATGATGCCGATCAGGCACTTCGCTTTGACCACACCGTGCCGCTTGCTCGTTACGTTGTGGAACACGAAAGTGAACTCACTTTTCCTTTTAAGGTTACTCAGATTGGCCGTAATTTCCGCGGTGAGCGTTCTCAAAAGGGGCGTTTTCGTGAGTTTTATCAGCTTGATGTTGATGTGATCGGCCGCAATACTTTATCTATCGCCTATGATGCTGATGTCGTGGAAACTGCCTATTCCGCACTTAAGACTTTTATTAAGCCAAAAATGGTTATCCGAATTAGTAACCGTAAAATTCTTTCCGGTTTTCTCGAGGCTCTTACATTATCTGATCAAACTAAGGATGTCTTCGACATTATCGATCACGCCGAGAAGGTTCCTCTCGAAAAAACAAAAAACGCCCTCGAGAATCTCAATATTCCTGAAGATAAGATTGAGAAGATTCTTCAGTTCGTACAGATCAATGGCCCTCGAAATAAATCTGTTCTAGCACTAAAGGCCCTTAATCTAGAGAGCCCTCAGTTTGAACAGGGGATTAAAGAGTTAGATTTTGTTTTGAATCTACTTGAGCAGCGCGGACTTGGCGAATCAGTGATTGCCGATATGCTAATTATCCGTGGTCTCGATTATTATACTGGTACGGTCTTTGAAACCATTCTCCCTGATTATAAGCAAATCGGATCGATCTGTTCTGGCGGTCGCTACGAGAACCTGGCCAGCAACTACACCGATCAATCATTCCCAGGCGTCGGTATCTCCATTGGTCTTACCCGTCTCTTCTATGTCTTACAGAGTAATAATTTGTTAGATAATTTTCAATCCGCCCCTATAGACTATGTGCTTATTCCACTATCTGAAGCAGAATATGCTTTTGCCGGAGAAGTTGCAGAGGATTTACGAAGCAAGAACCACAGTGTAGATATTATATATTCTGATAAAAAACTTGGCGATAAAATGAAATACGCTGGCAAAATTGCTAAATATGTGGGCGTAATTGGCGAAAAGGAGGTAGAAGACCGTAAAATTGAATTTAAAAATCTCATAAATGGCCAAAAAGAAAACATTAATTTTCATTAAAGAAAGTCAAAAAACAAAAAAACTATATTCAATTTATCGCTCTGATAGTCTCGTTAATTAGCCTACTTCTTTCTATTCTTAGTTTAGCGAGCTTTATTTATTTACAAGATTTACATACAAAAACAACAGTTACATCAAGTAATCACTTTATGTTTCTTATGGAGAAAATCAGCTGCCTAGAAGGCGATAAAGAAGCTTGCGAGGCAAATAGGCAAGAAAACCACCAGAAAAATTAACGCAAAAGATTCATCAGCTAAAAATAAACGGCACTTGTCGTTTATTTTTTTATCACTAAAAAAACTATCTATCCCTGTAAAACCGAACAAAAGCACAAAACCGAACACTAAAACCGAAACCCGAACAATTATGGGTATACCGCAAAACCATAAAAAAAGAAAAAAGCAACTAAAAATAATCAACTATTACAATATAAAATTCGTAAAAAACAAGGTTGACGAATAATCCACTCATGCTAAACTATATATAGAACTTGGGC
>CAUUHT010000001.1:0-423312 GCA_963545055.1 Candidatus Nanosyncoccus nanoralicus | reverse complement strand
CGTAACTTCGGAATAAGGACTGCCCTCTCATTAAGATGAGGATTTGCTAGAAACTCAGCAGAAGATTCAGATAAAAATATCTGGTTATTTAAAATTACATTTTTTGAGACCATAAGCATGGGCGAGCGCCCTTGAGCGTGTCGAAAAAAATGTAATCAAATGATTTACCTTTAACTGAATTTTTTCGTTGAGACAGAACACAAATCAGGATTTGTTTTAACAAATTCGTGTCTTTTCTAGTAGTCTAATCGTCATTTTGATGAGAGGGCCGCAGCTAAAGAGCCCACGGAACTGTTTACCAAAAACATAGGTCTCTGCTAACGCGAAAGCGGATGTATAGGGGCTGACTCCTGCCCGGTGTCGGAAGGTTAAGGGGAGAGCTTTACGGTTCGAACTGAAGCCCCGATGAACGGCGGCGATAACTATGATCGTCCTAAGGTAGCGAAATTCCTTGTCTGGTAAGTTCAGACCCGCACGAATGGAGTAATCATGTGGGCACTGTCTCGGCGAAGGCCACGGTGAACGTGCATTGGCGGTAAAGATGCCGTCTGATCATGCCAGGACGAGAAGACCCCATGGAGCTTTACTACAACTTTGCATTGATTATTGGGACATTTTGTGTAGAATAGGTGGAAGACTTTGAAGCAGATACGCTAGTATTTGTGGAGTCGAAATGTGAAATACCACCCTGAATGTTTTAGTAATCTCACTTTTGACCTGATCGGCCAAAAGGACCGTGCATGGCGGGTAGTTTAACTGGGGCGGTTGCCTCCTAAAGAGTAGCGGAGGCGTTCAAAGGTTGGCTAACTTCGGATGGAAATCGAAGTGATAGTGTATGCGCATAAGCCAGCTTGACTGTGAGGAGTACATTCCAATCAGAGACGAAAGTCGGAGCAAGTGATCCGCTGTACGTACATTTGTACATGAATGTGGGATCGACAGCGCAAACGGATAAAAGTTACCCTGGGGATAACAGGCTTATAGCGCCCAATAGTTCACATAGACGGCGCTGTT
This sequence comes from Candidatus Nanosyncoccus nanoralicus, assembly GCA_963545055.1. Taxonomy (GTDB): domain Bacteria; phylum Patescibacteriota; class Saccharimonadia; order Saccharimonadales; family Saccharimonadaceae; genus Nanosyncoccus; species Nanosyncoccus nanoralicus_A. Next base: position 422,298 of record CAUUHT010000001.1, on the reverse strand, counting down.
TGGCACCTCGATGTCGGCTCATCACATCCTGGAGGGGGAGCACCTTCCAAGGGTTCGGCTGTTCGCCGATTAAAGTGGTACGCGAGCTGGGTTCAGAACGTCGTGAGACAGTTCGGTTTATATCCGGCATGATCGTTAGGAATTTTGAGGAGATCTGCCCTTAGTACGAGAGGACCGGGGTGGACGGATCTCTAGTGTATCGGTTGTGACCACCTGTTGCATTGCCGAGTAGCTATATCCGGAAGAGATAAGCGCTGAAAGCATATTAAGCGCGAAGCCCACTCCAAGATTAGAATTCCCTATGAGATCCCAGAAAGAAGATCTGGTTGATAGGCGCAAGATGGAAGTACCGCAAGGTATGGAGTCGAAGCGTACTAATAGATCCATCGCCTTTTTATGTTCAAACTATCAGCGTTTACATTTTTGTAGACACAGATAGTTTGATAGACTTAACTAGTAATCGGTGCTCGATAGAACACCGCAAGTTTATTTAATTTCATACACCTGATGGACATCAATCAACGCTCATTGAGTATTCAAAAAGCGCAATTGGTGCCCATAGCACTGAGGAAATACCTGTTCCCATTCCGAACACAGAAGTCAAGCTCAGCGGCGGCGAGAATACTGCAACAGCGGGAAGGTAGCAAGGTGCCAAATTATACGGAATAACCACCCTAACGGGTGGTTTTCTGTTTTTTGAATTTAAATATAAACTAGGGGTATCTAAATAGTTGATGTATAAAACAAATATTTTTTGCATTTTTCTTCTCTTTGGTGTAATTTTTTGGACAATTGGTTATATTATCTTTGGTAAGATATTAAAAAAATAAGATTTAGGGAAAGTATTATTTATAAAATCAATATTTTATAAATAATACTAGTTCTGTAATAGTTTTGCTAATTTAGCCCTTAATCCAGTAGGCTCATCTGTTCCCGCCAAAGTATCAATAGCGACTCTAAGCAAGCCAAAAGCCGTAATGAATGAGTAGTCAAGGTTTTCTTCTGTGGAATTCTCTATCCCGGGAATATCAACGTCATCAAGTAGATGCACAAGTGGCCGCCTTGAAAAAGGTAAATCAGTATACCAATCACTCGTCGCAAGCTCTTCCTGTAGTGCGGATAATCCAGCTCCCCCACCACAGAGTAAAATTTTAGTCGGTAGTGCTTCTACCAGTGGGAAATCCTCTAATGCCACCGTAACGCCACCTAGCCACACTTCAATATTATCCGCAATTGCCTTGTTAATTTTTCTAGATCGTTCAGGCGTAGATAGGATTGTCTGAATTTCATTCCTGTGTTCTGCTTCCGCTACAGTTTCTTCACGGTGTCTCAAAGTTAATTGATCTAATGAAACTCCCCCAATCTGTAGTTTTATCGCCTCTGCCGTATCATAATCAAGGCCAGTCTTTGTGGCAATTTGATGCGTAAAGCTGCGGCCACCAATTCCAAACATTTTTGTTCCTTCAACGCCGCCGTCATCAACTACTGCAATATCAGTGGTTCCACCACCAATGTCCATCACGATTGCTGAAAAATTTGAGTCCAGTTCATTTCCGAGGCAGGCACGGCATACAGCAAAAGGCTCTACGGCGACAGCTAAGAGATCCAAATTAAGCTCCGCGCAGACCTTTTCAATCGCCGAAATATGTACGAGCGGCGCAAAAGCTGTATAAAACTGAATCATCAAATCGGAACCCTTAAAACCAATTGGATTTGAAACCTTATATCCGTCAATTGACAGGGAGACAATAGCAGAATTGATTAGTCGAACCTCAACTTCAGGATTGTCAGTTTCAAGTGCAATCTCCTGTCTTGCCTGTTCGCCAGCCTTATCCTGAACCTTTTGAATAATCTGCTGCATTTCATTATCAGAAATTGGCTTATTACTATCTTTGCGCTTATATCTCACGGTTCTGGTATTACCCTTAATAAGTTCACCAGCAATCCCCACTACACAGGTCCTTGAAACTACGCCAGCCATTTCCTCGGCACGAGACAAGGCTTTTTCGCAAGTTGAAACCACTGCTTGAATATCGGCAATTGCCCCCGCATACATATTTCCCATACTCTGGTGCTCTTTAGCCACACCAATAATATTTAGATTGTCGTCGCTAGTTTTTTCGGCAATCACAGCCTTCACAAACTCTGTACCAATATCAAGGGCCAACAAAATGTTCTCGGGCTTAATTTTATGCGCTGTTGTTGTCTCTTGTTTAGTACCTTGCATAACTCTCTTTGTTTAGTTAATCTTATTATACCACAAGCAGAATATTTTCTGTTTGCTATTCTGAGTGAAGTTTGCTATAATAAAAACATACTTGAATATTCTATCCGGCCGAAAGGTCGGATATTTTAGACTCAAGCTCGATAGATAAATAATTTATATGAAAATAGAAAGGATTAAATGGAGGGATTAGATCTTAAACAAATGTCCTCAATGGTCAAAGTCATCTCAGAGGAAAAAGGCTTACCAGAGGAGGTAGTCTTAAATATTATTGAAACCGCTATTGCTGCCGCTTGGCGCAAAGAAGAAGGTGATAAGGATATGAACGTTCGCGCTGTCCTTAACCTTGATAATGGTGAAGCTGAAGTATATGTTGCTAAGGAAGTTATTGAAGACGGTCTAGCATACAATCCAGCCACCGAAATCCCAGCCGACCTTGCTGGCGGTAAGGAAATTGGCGAAATTGTTGAAGAATCACACAAGGTTACCACCTTTGGTCGTGTTGCTTCTATGACCGCCAAACAAGTCATCGTTCAGCGTCTTCGTGAAGCGGAGCATGACGCTATTCTTACCGCTTATGAAGATAAAGTTAATACTCTTATCAATGGTACAATTTCCCGCGTCGAACCACGCCTTGTTCGTGTGGATCTTGGTAAGGCTACTGGTTTAATGTTAAAACAAGATCAGATCGAGGGTGAATATTATAAAGTAGGATCACGCATTAAAGTTCTCATTAAGGCTATTGAGCGCAATGAACGTGGCGCTGACTTACTGGTTTCTCGTGGTTCATCTGAATTCATTAAGCAGCTTTTTGTACAAGAAGTTCCTGAAATTGAAAATGGCACTGTTGAAATTCATGCCATTGCTCGTGAGCCGGGTCGTCGTACCAAGATTGCAGTTTCTTCATCCGTCCCTGGCGTAGACCCTGTCGGCACCTTCGTTGGTGGTCGTGGCGTCCGTGTTCAAGCCGTGATGAATGAAATTGGTGATCGTGAAAAAATTGATATTGTCAACTGGAGTGATAATATGTCTGAATATATTCGTGAAGCACTCAGTCCAGCTGAAATTATTAAAGTCGAGCTTGAAGATAAGCGTGCCAAAGTTTATGTCTCAGAAGACCAGCAGTCAGTAGCTATTGGTCGTCAGGGGCAAAACGTACGTCTTGCTTCTAAGCTAACTGGCATTGAACTTGATATCGAACTTGCAGAGACTCCAAAGAAGAAAAAGCGCGGCAACGCTGAGGATTCTCTCCTTTCTGCCCTCGAAGACAGTTCTGAAGAGTAATCAAATAGACCCCTAACGGGGTCTATTTTTTTGATCATTATTTTTTAACTTCCAGGTATTGGCCAGGCTTCAAATCACCGAGTTGATATTTACCAAATTCAATACGGTGAAGCGCCGTAACTTCATAACCAAGTGCCGCAAAGGTGCGACGAATTTGGCGATTTCTACCTTCACTCATCTCAACCTGAAGATTTTTTCCAGTTATTTGGCCATTTTTATCCGGAAGTTTGGTTAAAAATAACTTACTTACTCCATCCGGCAATGTTATACCGATGTCAGAGATCATCTGCTGATGTAACGGAGCTATTTCGTGATCAAGCTCCACAATATAGGTCTTAATTTTGAAGAATTTTGGATGCGTCATCTCAAACGCAAAGTTACCGTCATCGGTTAAGAGTATTAATCCAGAGCTATCCTTATCAAGTCGTCCAACTGTCTTTAAAGTTTGCCACTTCTCTGGCAATAATTCGTAGAGAGTGGGGGTACTACCTTGTTGTCTTCTTGAAGAGACATAACCACGTGGCTTATTTAGCATCAAATAAGTATATTGATGAGAAAAATCTACCCTTTTATTGTCCACTAAGATGTCCTGCGCCTCCAGAACTTGCATTCCAAGTTTAGCGATCATCCCATCAACCTTAACTCGTTCAGAATTAATCAGATTATCAGCATCTCTTCGTGAAATCCCCAGTCGTTCTGCTAAAAATTTATTTAAACGCATATCGTAAATATATCATATATGTGATATTTATATAGACCCCATTCCACCCAATATTTGATCCATCTGATCTTTAATATTCATTCCACTTTCATCTGTGACTGAATTAATTGAATAGGCGTCATTTTGTGCGCTAGGGGTCTGTGTGTTCTGAGGTACTGGAGTTTGAACTTGATTAAAAGATGGACCCTGAGAAGCAGTTTGTTGCGTAAAAGCTGTATTGGGCTGTCCGTAAGCTGGTTGATTAGAAAAATCAGGCGTAAACTGTTGAGTCGCAACTTGTTGTGTAGTGGCCTGTTGTGTCACCTGTTGCTGTATTACCTGTGGCTGATTCTGTGAAACAGGATATTGTTCTGCTTGTGGCTGATTCTGCGGAATCGTATATTGTTCTACCTGTTGTTGAACCTGGAATACACCACTACCTTCTACAGGTTGGCTAAAACTCGACTCAGTACTCATTGTGCTAGATGTCTCTACCCCAGTATTTTGATCCAGGACCTCATGCACTGCATTTACTACATCTTCGATGCCAACCTGAGACTTAACCAAAAAGCGGTCAGCTCCTAAGCTCTCGCCACGTTCCCTCTGGTCATCTGAAGAAAGTGCGGTCATCATAATCACCTTAATATCCTTTGTTTCAGGAGTCGAACGCAGAATGTCTAGCATATCAAATCCTGAAATCTTTGGCATCATAACGTCTGAAATAATCAAATCTGGTCTTTCACGTACCGCAACGGCTAATGCCTCCTCGCCATCTCCAGCTGGCACAATTTCATAGCCTTCCGCCGTCAAGCGAATTCCATAGATTTCTCTTAAGCTTTGATCATCTTCGACAAGTAATATTTTTGCCATATCTATCCTTTAATTATTATTTGGTAATTGTTGATTATTGCTTGTAGGTTGCGGGCTATTTAATGGCTGCATTGCTGCCGGCTGTAAAGGCTGATGCAGAGGTTGTAAAGGCTGCATGTTTTGCTGTGGTGGCTGTACTGGTTGTGATAAAGCCGGTTGTTGTATGGCAGGCGGCTGTTGTGTAACCGGTTGTTGTATGACGGGTGACTGCTGTGTCGCCGGTTGTGAGAATTGCATCATCGCTGGCTGCTCTACAGTCGGCTGCGCAACTGGTTGCAATGCCTGGGGTGTTACTGACTGTGATGGCTGCACTGGAGTGACCTCCTGTATTGAAGGTTGTGGGATCTGTTGTGTAGGTAATTGTGTAGCCGTAGGCTGAGAGGTTTGTTGTGCAGGTAGTACGGTCATAGGTTGTGAAGTTTGTTGTATAGGTGGCTGTATAGCCGTAGGTTGCGTCATCGGCTGCATCATTGGTTGAGAATCAGCCGGTTGTGAAGCCTGCATCATTGGTTGAGAATCAGCCGGTTGTGAAGCCTGCATCATTGGTTGAGCAGGAAGCGTTTGTGTATTCTGGCTCATTGCCTCGATATTAGAGGCAATCTGTTTTCGACGTTGATATTCTTCAGCTGTAATGCGAGGGAATGAAAGGTAAAAAGTGGAGCCTTCACCAAACGAACTCTCCGCCCAAACCTTACCCCCCATAGCCTCAACCCTTTGCTTAACCAAATACAACCCAAGACCAGTTCCGCCCACTGTGCGAGTTTGCGAATTATCTGCACGATAAAATTTCTGAAAAACATGTTTAAGATCATCTGGAGAAATTCCAATTCCAGTATCGGTCACATTAATTAAAACACGGTCATCATCCCCACGTACATTCACCCAAATACCTCCACCAGAGGCCGTATATTTAATTGCATTTTCCACCAAATTATTTACAGCTTCACGTAGAAAATCAATATCAACACTTGCGTAGACTTCCTGATTAACTACCCTAGCTGTATTATCTGATCTTGCCGCATTGGCGCCAAAGGTGTAATGAATGCCTTTTTCACTCATCATTGGCACTTGACCATTCGCAATCGATCGCACCGTTGAGGCCATCTCAACAGGGGTGAGCTGTACTCGGATTTTCTTATCATCCAATTTTGTAACATCGAGTAAGTCCTTGAATAATCGACCTAAGTGTTTCGACGATGCGTGGGCTTCCTCAAGGTATTTTCTAGCACGCTCATCGATTGTTGCAGTTTTAGGATTTAAAGCTAACCCCAAATATCCCTCAATCGAAGCAACTGGCGTACGCATTTCATGCGACGCTGTCGAGATAAAGTCCGCCTGCTCGCCTTCTTCCTCTAGTTCTCGCGCGATGTCACGCAGCGTGATAATTCGCTCATTTTGGCCAGTGGTAGTACAAACTACAGAGATTGCTACTGGCCTTCTTTGTTCCTGAACACTCACCAATATTAGATCGCGAGTCTCAAAATTTTCTCCGTTCATTACAGCTCTGAGTACGGGATTAACATCATCTTCAATCTTCGTACCTTCAGAGTTTTCAAGATTAAGAATTGAAGCAAGTTGTAGATTTTCGACCATATTTGGATCACTCGTCCCAAGCAGTCTCATCGCAGCTGGATTAACTAACACAACAATTCCAGAAGAATGAACAATCATTACGCCTTCGTCGATCGAATTTAATACTAAATTAGCAAGATTAGCCGACTGCGCTGTAGCCGGATTTTGTGGCGCCTGTCCGTTGTCAATTGGCTCCTTTTTCTTAATCAAGTTAAAAATACTCATTGCCTAAATTTTAACATAAAAACTATGTAATGTGATAAAATCGGAGCATGAATAAGGACATCTACTATATAGAGCCAGAGGATGATATTACTGATATTATCAATCATCTTAAGTCGTCAAAACAAAAAGTGGTCGCTCTCGTTCCGCCCAAAAAACTCAGCGTTCTGCGTAGTGCTATTAATCTAAAATTAATCGCAAAAACAGCAAAAAATCTTGATAAAGCCGTCGTCATCGTTACGCTTGATCCAGTATTAATGAAATTAGCAGCTGTATCTGGTCTACCTTTTTCCAAAAACCTTCAATCTAGGCCAGTTTTGCCAAGCGAATATAAAGATGCTCCAATTTCTAATAAATCGAGCTTAAAGAATCAGGACATCAGTGACCTCGATGACGTAGAAGAGTCTGAGCAAGGTGTCCCCCAGGCTTCAAAAACCACTGAGTCTCAATCAGTCAAAAAAGCTGAACCAAAAGACACTACAAAAGATAATTTGACTTTAGCGAACAAATCGAAGTCAAACCTAGTAGAGAATCTAGATTCCAATGAACTTGAGCAAGACACGGAAGAAGGTAACGAAAAATCCGTCAAGAAGATTCCGACTTTTGAGTCTCTTAGGAAATGGATCATATTAGGCGTTGCTCTGTTCATTGTTTTAATTATTGGTAGCGTCTGGGCCTTTGTCCTTGCACCAGCCGCTAAAATTATGGTAAAGATTAAAACCACACCAGATAATTTCTCCGAGAATATTACACTGGTTGCTGCAGCTGACCAAGCTGTTAATAAAGAAGGTAAAATTCTGCTTGAATCGGAAACTCTTGAAAAAGAAAGTTCCATTGAATTTGAAGCCACCGGTGAACGCAATGATGGCGAAAAAGCAAGTGGTAAGCTGACCCTCACTGCCAATTTTAGTTTTTCCACCTCAACTGCTTCTCCAAGTAATCCTGACCGTATTTCGGTACCAATCGGCAGTGCCTTTGCGAAGGGAAACCTTAATTACCTCACCATTGTTAGTACTGATTTTAGTTGGGATGGTTCCACTACTAGCTGTACCGTACGTACTACTAACACCTGCCAGATTCGTAAGACTGTTGATGTAGTTGCCTTTGAGGGGGGTACTAGATTCAATATTGACCCGGTTGCCTCTGGTTGGCAGTCTTCAGTCGAAAAAGTTGACGCCTTTAATTCCAGTGCCTTCACTGGTGGTACCGATAAAATTGTTAAAATCGTTACCGCAAGTGACGTTGAAAAGGCTAAGAATCAGGCCAATCAAATTGACGACGGTAAAGAAGAATTATTTGCCAAGGTTAAGGAAACCGAACTGAAAATAGAGGCAAGCTATAAAAAGACTCTTGGTGATGCTATTCCTAGTCCTGCCATCGGGGAGGTCGCTGCGGAAGGAAAAGCCAAGTTGCTTGCAAAAGTTACTTATAAGGTAAATGTCCTTGATAAGTCAGCAATTGAAGAATATATTCGCACTCTTGTCAGTAGTCGCCTTGGGGAAGATCAGAAAATTTATGAAATCGGTTCATTATTCATTGAACGCTTCCAAGAAAATAATGCGTCCTCCGCTAAACTCAAAGCCATTGTCAAAACTGGTCCAGAAGTAACGGAGAAAACTGTTCTTGATAAATCCCTTGGCAAGAAAATTGGCGAAGTTACTACCTTAATTAAGTCCATCAATGGCGTTAGTGAAGTTAAGGTTGATACTTCCTTCCCATGGGTGCGCAGTATCCCGGAAGATATTAATAAAGTTAGTGTAAATATTACAATTGAAGAAAACTAAGGTGGTGAGATGAAAATAATTGGACTGGATGTTGGTACAGTACGTATTGGCGTTGCCCGTGTTGATACAACAACTAAAATTGCTATTCCTGACGGCTATATTAATGTAAACGGTCAAGAAATTTCGGAAATTCAGCGCAAGCTAAGTTTTCATAACTCAAACGTACTCGTTATTGGCATGCCGCGCAGTAATGATGGTAATCAAACGGCGCAGTCGGACTTTGTGAAGTCTTTTACGGAGCGTATTGCAGCCACAATCCCTGGCCTGAAAATTTATTTTCAGGATGAATCTCTCACCTCTGTTGAGGCTGAAAACCGCCTAAAAAGTCGAAAAAATAATTATCAAAAAGGCGAAATTGATGCCGAGTCTGCTGCCATTATTTTGCAGGACTTTGTAGAACGCCTGCAGTCTGCTCTTAATAATCAGCAAACGCTCGCACCTGTTGAATTTACTCCTACTGGAGTCATTGAAGGCGAGCAGACAGACTTAAAATCCCAGGAACAAGACGAAAAGATGCCTAAAAAAAAGAATTCCTTTATTAAAAAAGTAGTAATTAGTTTATTTATTATTTTTGTGCTAGGAGGTGTAGGTATTGGCGGGGCGTATCACTGGTATCAGCAACAATTGTTACCCGTAAAAAATCTAAACTGTCTCTATAATTCTCCAGCCGAAGCAGCTGTTGGAACCGAAGAAGAGAAGGAAGCAGATTGTCGTTATCAAACTTTTGAAATCAAAACCAATGAGACGATTAACGAAATTTCTGCACGTTTAAAAACGCAGAATTTGATCCATTCAAGCGAAATCTTCAAGTTTTATTTAAAGCTGAATCAAAAGTCTTCAAAGATTAAATCCGGCATCTATCACCTACGTACTAATATGTCCACGCCGCAAATTGCAGATCTACTTGAGCAGGGTGCAGTTTCTAATAAAGTTTTTAATCTCACTGTCCTGCCTGGCGAGACAATCACTGACATTCGTCAGAAATTAATCAAACTCGGCTATCAAGATGCTCAAATTGATGCTGCCTTGGCAAAACAATATGATAGTCCAGTCCTAAAAGGCCTATATAGCTCTGAAGGACGTTTAGAAAACCAATTACAGCCACAAAGTGTCGCACTTGAAGGCTATCTATATGGAGAAACTTATCAATTTTATCAAGGTGAAACGGTAGAGCATATTTTTAAAACCATGATTGATCAGCTAAATAATATTGCTAATCTAAATAAACTAGAAGAGAAGTTCAAAAAGCGCGGGCTCACCTTAAGGGAGGGGATTATTCTCGCCTCAATTATCCAAAAAGAAGCACATACGGAGGATATGCCGGGGGTTTCAATGGTTTTCCAGAATCGCTTGCGTCGTGGTTGGAGTCTTGGTTCAGACGTGACTGCTACTTATGCGGCTGACCTAGTCAACCCAAATCGCAATAAAAACGATCCTAACAATAATCTTGTCGTCCTCGAAACCGATAGTCTATATAATACTAGAAAACACACAGGCCTGCCTCCAGGTCCCATCTGTAGTCCATCTATTTCAGCACTTTTAGCAGTTGCTGAGCCAGATGAAAATATGAAATCTATGTATTATTTCTTGACAGGAGACGATGGAAAGATGTATTATAGTGTAACCGATACTGAGCACGAGCAGAAAAAACGTGACTTTTGTCAAAAACTCTGTAACGTAGGACTCTAGGTGGAAATATCGGCAAGTTATGACAACGAAAAAACAGAATAAACGCAATAAATTAAAAAGTAAATTGAAGATTATTCCATATCTCTTTGTTTTTCTCGCAACCATGGGGCTTATTAACTATGGCTCAAAGAACAAACATATAGACGAATCGATAAATAATCTAAATCTTCAATCGATCTCGAAAAAAGACTATGCTGTCTCAACTGACCAGCTCTCCGAATTTTACGTCGTCTCCGAACTTGCCAGTAATCTTAGCTTAGCTTCATCAGAAGTTGTTAATGTTAACTATAACTCCCTCACTACTCTTCGTGATTCCGGTCAGGTTTCTACTGAAAAAATGGAGAAGCCAATTGCGCCTCTCGCTACTAGTTGTCTCAAAGTTGGTGCAATTGCTTACACCGTTGCTGAGGGTGACACAATTGCCTCGATTACTGGAAAATATGCCGCTTGTGGTGTTACTGAAACTATGGTCCGCTGGTCCAATAATTTCAAGAATACATATGAACCAAAAGTGGGTGAGGTAATTTATCTCCCATCCCGTGCTGGTTTCGTCTATAAGATTAAAAGTGGCGATACCGTTGAATCAATTGCTGGTAAATATGGAGCAAAAAGTGATGAAATTATTGCCGCAAATAACCTTGAGTTGAATCAAAGTCTTGCAGTAGGTACCTCAATTCTTCTTCCGGATGGTAATCTTCCAGAAACCGAACGCCCAGATTATGTCGCTCCTCGTTTAACCAACTCTCAATCGCAAAGCTATACACAGTCTGTCTACTATCGTACCTATTGGACTTCTGCCAACCAGATGCCATGGGGTTGGTGTACTTGGTATGCCTGGCAACGTCGTTATGAGCTGGGTGGTGGTTATGTTCTTCCAGGTGGCCTTGGTAATGCTAATACTTGGGACAACGCTCTAATTTCCAGCTTCCCATCTAGTCGTGGTACCAACCCACAAGCCGGTGACGTTTTCCAAACCGACTCTGGTTATTATGGTCACGTCGGTATTGTGGACTCCGTAAATGATGATGGAACTATTACTATTTCCGATATGAATGGTATCGCTGGTTGGGGCCATGTTGGTCGCAAAACCGTCCCTCAAAGTGTCTGGTCCGGCTACCTCTTTATTCATAGTCGCTAAAATGGTAAAATAAGAGTAATATGTTTTGTGATACTGCAAAAGTTAGTCTAAAAGCCGGCAAAGGTGGCGATGGTGCCGTATCTTTTCGCCACGAAATTTATATTAATAAGGGTGGTCCTGACGGTGGTAATGGTGGTAAAGGTGGTTCCATTATCTTTGTAGCCGATAAAGATACTAACACCCTAATTGATTTTCGTTTTAACCCGATTTTAACTGCAGAAAATGGTGGTAATGGCTCTGGTACTCGTAGTGCAGGTCGTTCTGGAAAGGATCTTTTAGTTGAGGTCCCTATCGGAACTGTCGTTAAGCGCGATGGGCAGGTCATTGCTGATCTTACTCATGACGGCGAAAAGGCCGTAATTGCTAAAGGTGGTGATGGTGGTTTTGGTAATGCTCACTTTAAGTCAAGTGTACGCCAAACTCCAGTCATTGCCGAGGTTGGTGAGCCAGGCGATGAATTTGAGGCTGAGTTAGAATTACGTCTGCTTGCAGATGTTGGTTTGGTTGGCCTTCCAAATGCCGGTAAATCAACCTTTTTGTCAGTCGTCAGTAATGCTAAGCCAGAAATTGCAGATTATCCATTCACTACGCTAACTCCAAATCTTGGTGTTGCTACGATAGACCGTCACGATATTCTTATTGCAGATATTCCAGGCCTCATAGAAGGTGCTGCAGAAGGCAAGGGTCTAGGTCACGATTTTTTGCGTCATGTAGATCGTACTGCAGTTCTTCTGCATCTTATAGATGTTTACAACAACGACGCCGGTGAAGCCTATCATATTATTCGCCGTGAGCTCGACAAATATTCAGACTTAAAGAACCGTCCTGAAATTGTTGCTCTCACAAAATGTGAGGGTGTGGATCAGGACATTATTGAAATGCAGATTCAGTCTATTAGACAGCATAATCCTAGCGCAAATATCCTCTCTATTTCTGCTGCCTCTCATCAAGGAGTTGATGATTTGCTTCGCCTCTTATGGCAGGAAATTAAAAAATCTAAAGAGCAGAAAGGCCGAGAGACTCAAGCCTTATCTCAAACCACTGAAATTAATCTAGGAGAAAATCGTCCTGAAGTGCAAAATAGCCAAGCAGGTTTACCGGTCATTTCTCTGAGTACTCAGGAACTCCGTAACACTTGGTCTGTTACCCTGGATGATAATGGTGTCTATCATGTGACTGGAGAAAAAATTGAAAAGTTTGCACGACGTACCGACCTCTCTAATTATGCCTCTGTCAACCGTTTACGTGATATTATGAAGAAACTTGGCATTCGAGCCGAGCTCACTAATCAGGGCGCTGGCCCAGATTCTCTAATTGAAATCTCTGGCAAGACCTTTACTCTCGTTGAACAGTATTAATTGAAAAATATCAAAAATCTAAAACGTTGACAAACTAAAAACACGAACTGAATGGTCCGTGTTTTTATATCTTATTTACAATCGGCACCAGTAGTTTTCTTGTGCCAAGACTTAAATTGTTTAATATATTCCTCGCTACCGAGTTTGGTGAATAATTTATTTTGCTCCTCAATGTTAAGTTCCATTCCATTGGACTTATAATCGGTAATTTTACTGTGATTATAGTAAATTGTAATGTCGCCCTTGTCAGAATTACAGATCAGACTGGATTGTTTAAAAAAGACTGACCATATAAAAACTGAAACTAGTGCAACTGCGAGTACGGAAATCACGGCCACTATTGCTAGGAGTTTCTTATTCTTTGGTTTTTTTGAGGCAGCAGTCTGCGCCTCCTGTGTAACCTGATTTCTTACATCATGTATAAAAGCACTCTCGTAATCATTCATAAAGTAAGCATAACATATTCCCATTAAAAAGTTTATGCTATACTTTAGGTATGAAAAATCGTTCTGCAACTGTATTTTTTGCAAGTATTATTGCGCTTTTCTTATCCGTCCTCACGTTCTCTTCGGTTTCGCCAATAGTTGAAGCTAAAGGCAGAGACTATTTTGCGGCGACTGTTATAAAACGGAATTCAAAAGCGGCAAAGAAACAGAACAAGCAGAATAAACAGAACAAGCAGAATACGGATGACGAATCTGATGAATCTGATGACTCCGGCGTTGGCGCTGAGTATTCAGGCAACAAGGGGCAGTCTGGCTGGGTTCAAGAGGGGCGCTCTTGGTTTTATTATGTTAACGGTCAGCCTGTAAGTGAAGGGTGTCGCACCATTAATGGCACTATTTATTGCTTTGAGGGGGACGGTGAATTAATGACCGGTGAAGTTAAGCGCGGGGGCAAAACATATTATTATACGGAAGATGGTACTGGGCAACTTCTTAAAAACGGCATCACACCCAATGGGCAAAAAACTGACGCAACAGGCATGATTTATGAGGAGGCAGACGGTAGTTCGACTGGTAGTACTCCAACCTTTGATACTTCATCCGTATCCGGCGCTTCGAATGCGTCTCCTTCCGCCAGCTACACAGATAAAAAAGCCTCTTCTTCTAGCTCTGGTTCTTCAGGTAGCTCTTCTTCCGGTTCAAGCTCTTCAGGTAGCTCTTCTTCCGGCTCCAGTTCTTCGGGCGGCTCCTCTTCCGGTTCTTCAAGCAGCGCCTCTGGCTCTTCCGGTTCTTCGGACGAAAAATGCATCAAGCTGGCCATCATTAAAATCAAGGGCAAGGACTGTATTGAAAACAGCGAAGAGGCTATCTTTGAGATTCTTGGTATGATCCTTAATATTTTCACTTTTGGGGTCGGGATTGCCGCCACAGGTGGTTTTATCTTCTGTGGCTATCAGTATATCACCTCCAAAAACGAGCCTGCAGTTATCGTTAAGATTAAGACTCGTATGCTTAATATTGTCATTGGTCTAATCATCTATTTTATGTTCTGGGGACTTATTGGACTCTTACTTCCAGGCGGACTCTGGTAATTGGTAACTTGCTTTTGTTGCTTCAGTACGCTTTCTTTAGTTCATTATAAAAAAATACTCCCGAAGGAGTACTTTTCTCACTGATGCGCGCCCACCCTGGGGCACATTGTTTTGTTTTAATTCGCTTTTTGTTTTTAATGAAATCTCCACACTCCACTATTTTTCGAAGCGGAACCCCGTGAAGCGTATCAGCTTATGCTTACTATATCCAAAATCCCATAAACTGTCAAGATTTTATGGATAAAATATGAGAAAAGTCAGTCAAAAAAAGCATAATTCATACTGTGATATAATTAATGAAATGGCAAAAGTAAAATTCACAATAATTACTCTCTTTCAAGACGCCTTAGCGCCCTATTTGTCAACCTCGATGATGTGGAAGGCTACCAAAAATAATATTGCCGAATTTTCTTTTGTTGATCTCCGAGATTTTGGTCTTGGTCCACATAAATCCGTTGACGACACTCCTTATGGTGGAGGTGACGGTATGTTGCTCCGCTGTGAGCCAGTATTCTCAGCGATCGAAAAAATCAAACAAGATGACCCCACGGCAAAAGTCATTCTTCCCACCCCAGCTGGTCAAATTTGGCGTCAATCACTCATCCGTCAATTTGCTGAAAAAATAGAATCACAGGAAGAAAACCACTTCATTATTCTTTGTCCGCATTATGAAGGTTATGATGAGCGTATCCTAACATTGGTTGACTATCAGGTGAGCCTCGGTCACTTTGTTTTAACGGGCGGGGAATTACCAGCTCTTATTATCATTGATAGTATCGTTCGGCTCCTTCCTGGTGTTTTAGGTGGAGAAAGTTCCGCTATCATTGAAAGTTTTTCCGAAGGAAACACTATTGAGTATCCGCAATATACTAAACCTGCTGATTTTCGTGGTATGAAAGTTCCAGAAGTTCTATTATCTGGCCATCACGGCAAAATTAAAGAGTGGCGCGAGTCTCACCAACGCCCCTCTCAGTCATAATTCTCATATCTTCACATGCTATAATTATCCTAATGATTTTATCAGCAGGTTTGGAAGAGATAAAAGGGGTTGGTCCTAAAACCGCCGAAGCGCTCCAAAAACGAGGTTTTCGCACCATTAAGGACCTACTCTATTATTTTCCACGCAGTTACGAAGACTATCAGTCTCAAACCAATATCGCCGATATTAAACCCGGCCGTGTGATTTTGCGTGGAAAAATTCGTAATCTCCGTAATCTTCATACCAGACGTCGCAATTTTGTCATTACTCAGGGTGAGATTTACGATCAAACTGGGGTGGTACGCGTTGTTTGGTATAATCAGCCCTACCGCATTAAAAACTTTGACGAAGAAACTACCTATTATTTCACCGGCCAGTATGATTTTAAGTATAATCGCTATCAAATCACCGCTCCATCTGTCGTCACTGCCGACGAAATAGAGCAGAAAATTGAGGGATTTCAACCGATTTATCCGGCTAAAGGTAGCTTTAACTCCGCATGGTTTAAAAAGCTTTTTGAAAAACTTCAACCTATTTTACCTCAAATTCCAGATTTACTTCCTCTTGAATATGCACCAAGTTATCTTTTTCAGGGTGCTCGCCGTCAAGCACTGACAAAAATTCATTTCCCCAAACAGCCTGAAGATGTAGAACAGGCTAAGCAATATCTGGGCTACGAAGAATTATTTGAGTTAATTCTTGCCAGCCAGCTTAATCGACAGGAGAATCAGAAGTTAAGGGCGGAGCCTCTAGCTTTTGACCTAAATCTCACTAAGCAATTCCTTTCTTCGCTCCCCTTTACTCTCACCGATGCTCAAAAAAGTGCTGCGTGGGAAATTCTTCAAGATCTCACCAAAACAACACCAATGAACCGCCTTCTGCAAGGTGATGTTGGTTCAGGAAAAACGATTGTTGCCGCCCTTGCAGCCTTCCAAGCTATTAAACAGGGTGCACAGGTGGCAATACTGGCCCCAACCGCCATTTTGGCCTCCCAACATGCCGAAAATCTTGAACGTCTACTTACCCCCTTCGGCATCCGTACAGCTCTGCTTATTGGCGCTACTAAGCAGAAAGATCCACTCAAACAGCAAATCAAAGATGGCGAGATCGAGTTAATCGTAGGTACACACGCTATTTTAACTGACGACACCCAATTTTCTCGTCTCGCCCTCTGTATTATTGATGAGCAACATCGCTTTGGTGTGGCGCAACGTCAAAAACTCTTAGAAAAAGTTGCCCTAAATTCTCACCCAAACACTGTTGATGGGCAAAAAATCACTGCGCCGCACTTTCTTGCAATGACCGCAACGCCAATTCCTCGCTCATTACAGCTCACTATTTTTGGTGACTTAGACGTTTCTCTGATTCAGCAAATGCCGAAAGGCAGACAGCCGATTATTACAAAAATTATTAGCGAAACCAATACTCGTGAGCTTCTATATCCAGAAATTACAAAGCATCTAGAAGCCGGCGAACAAGTTTACTGGATTTGCCGACTAATCGAGCAGGACGAAGATGAGCCACTGGAAAAGGATCAACACACGGTTAAGGAAGAGATAAAACGTTTAACTAAAATCTTTCCTGGATATAAACTCGCCATTTTACATGGTAAGATGAAGCCACAGGAAAAAGACCAGGTCATGAACGACTTTAAAGAACATCGGATCGATATTTTAGTCTCCACCACTGTTGTTGAAGTTGGTGTTGACGTACCTAATGCCACGCAAATCGTAATTATGAATGCCGATCGCTTTGGTTTGGCTCAGGTTCATCAGCTAAGGGGGCGTGTTGGCCGTGGGCAAAAAGCTAGCCAGTGTTTCTTGATTACCACCGGTGACAACCCTCCCACTACTCGCCTAAGGGAACTAGAAAAGTCCAATAATGGTTTTTATTTAGCCGAGGTTGACCTTAAATTGCGTGGCCCAGGTGAGGTTTACGGGGCAATGCAACACGGCGAATTGGATTTACGTATTGCTAGTCTTGCTGATACAGAAATGATTAAAGCTGCAAGAACTCAAGCGTTTAATTTTGCTTCCGATCCACAAAATATGCTAAAATACAAAGAGCTTAGTCAGTCTATCCAGAAATATCAGCAGCTGACTACTCTAAATTAGTTTTACATCAGAAAGTTATTATGTATTCAACTCTTGCTCTTAACAATAGTAAAAGATCAGGCAATATTGTCGGCACGCATCAAAAACTCGATAAGATTGCTCGTAAAATATTACAAAAAAGCCTACCGCCGCGTGTCTATTTTCCCGACATCAAGGAAATCCTGCTTTTTGAAGGTATGGGTGGCCCAGACGGTTTAAAAAGAAAAAGTCCTGGCGTTGATGAACCAATGCACTTTATCATTCCTGGCCAAGACGACGGTAAACTCATTCAAATGATCCTAGACCACCAGTATAATTTAAGGAAAGCACTCGCTACAGATAATAAGGTTCGCGCTGCCTTTGAAGCCGGTTGGATGGCGCACGCCATTACTGACGGCTTGACCCCAGCTCATCACTTTCCCCTCACTGAAGCGCAGGGTGAGTTGATGACTGAAAAAGAATTTATTAAAATTTTTGGTATTCCAATCAAGGGAATCATGCGTGGTCGTAATTCCTTGGAGACCTTACGTAATAACTGGCTTTATTGGGGTGCTAATGGTTATATGAGCAAACATGTCGCCTTTGAATATGGCGTTGCCATTACTATGACGGCTCTGCCTGAGAGAGCTGTTACTCCTAAGCTAGACAAAAAAGAATTAAAAAATGTCGACCTAAAACAGGCTTTCTATCGATCCCTTGAGCGCGTTGCCTCTCTTAATATGTATACTAGGTTTCTTGAACAAGGTTGGAATACAGACTTAGCCTTTGAAACTAAAAACATTCTTTTGCCGGAGATTGCACGTGCGATCGCTCTCTGCTGGGCGTCCTCCATTCCTGAATTGACCGATCCTGCCAAATAGCTTTGTGGTAAAATAAAAGCATGAAAAGTGCACGCGAAATCTTCCACCAGGGGAAATTTACTAATGTTAAGATCACTTCCGGGCTCTTCCGCGGCCGTGAACTTAAGGCTCCGCAAAATGGCGTCACACATCCGATGGGTTCTCGCGAGAAATTAGCCCTTTTTAATTCGTTAAGCGATAAAATTAAAGATAAGATTATTCTCGACGTTTTTGCTGGCACCGGTGCGCTTGGACTTGAAGCTCTTTCCCGCGGCGCTTCACACGTTACCTTTATTGAGGCTGATAAAAAAGCTGCCGAAATCTTAAAGCAGAACGCCATTGTTCTTGGTGTCTTTGAGCAGGTGCGCATTTATAATACAAAAGCGGAAAAAATTGACTTCGATAGTCCATTTGATATCGTTATTGCAGATCCGCCTTATGAGTATTTTCACGACCTGCCATTATCTGTTCTTGATCGTCTTGCTAAAACCGCTAGGGGATACTTCGTCTTATCTCATCCTTCCGATTTTGACCCTCATGCTATTGATGCCGAGTTGCTTTCGACCAAAGCCTACGCTGGTTCGCGTATTACAATTTTTCGCCCCCACGAAGCTTAGCCCCTCTTTACAATAAACTCTAAATATCGTATAATATCAATCAATAAATTGTAAAAAATCTCGAGGTGGTGTCGAAGATTGTGGAGAATTATTATGCGAAATCAAGACGCTAACCGCCCACAGCGTATCAAAATTATTATCATCACTATTATTGCTGCAATCATCATTTTTATTTTTGGCGCATGGTTGATTACTTCAGCTATTAAAAGCGTAGAGAAGAAACAGCAAGCTAGTTCGGAACAGAACACAACCGCTCAGAAAGATGAAAAAAACACCACTGATAATAAATCTACTGAGCAGTCTAGCTCAAGCAATGGTAAGACTACTGGCAACACGTCAAATTCTACTAGTACCGGTACTGCCTCAAATAAGCCAGCTGCAAGTACCACTTCCCCTGCTGCACAATATCCTGTAAGTCAGCAAACTAATAGCTCAAATACTGCTACTACCGATCTTCCTACCACCGGTCCTGAAGATCTTCTTCCCACCGCCCTCCTTATCGGTATTGCTAGTTATCTTTTCTTCAAGAATCGCGAAATCAAAGCAAAATTAGCTCTCCAAAATTCCTAAGATTGTGTTATAATTAACACAGGCCCGAGTGGTGAAATTGGTATACACGTATGCCTTAGGAGCATATGCCTCGTGCGTGCTGGTTCGAGTCCAGTCTCGGGCACCATACTGGAATTTTTGAATTCAAGTGTTGTTTATAGATGCTTTATAGGGTCTCTTTCATCTGAAAGGGGGCCCTATTTTCTTGTTGTTGTTTTTGTCCCCTTGCCTATATTTTCATTACCATTTCTAAGTTGTGGGTCATAAATCCACTCCTTCTATAAAAGTCTATAGCATTAATATTGTCTGATAAAACCAATAGCTTGATACTGGTACACCCCTGGGCTACGAAATAATCTTTCATTCTGTCTAATAATTCTTGTCCTATGCCAGATCCCCTGAATTCTGGCTTCACGAATAATAGACCGATCCAGCCGTCCTTGGATGGCTTATGTGACAGATCATAGATCTCGTCACCACCCTTTTTATGCTCAATTATCACGCCCTGAATAAAACCAATAACTTGGCCGTTTTCTTCTGAAACGAAAACCTTACCGTTCATATTCTTGACGTCATCTAGCATTTTCTGCATATAATGATGAGCATCGTCCATATCTTTGTAGGGTAGTGATTCGTGTGTTTGATCGATTTCTGAAAAATATTTCTGAAGTTCGAACTGCATCCTATCTATGCTTTTTCGATCCTTGATATCCATTTCTCTTATCATTTTCTACTCCTACTTTAAAATAGATGGTACGCTTAGCCAAGGTATTTTTCAAGAGTAGAAGTATTTATATTCAATATATGATACTATTTGGATAGATATGCAAGGACTTACGTATAAATATTATAGAAAAAATGGGACCAAAACAATTTATATAATCCTGCACGGTGGAGGTGCAGTGGGGGTAGAGACCGATTTCATCTCATCTATATTTGACGCTATTGCGGCCACTAAAAATAGTGTCCTATGTTTTAATTTTCCGTACTGTGAGAGAGGAGAAGAGTCTTCGAGTGGACCAAAATTAAAAGAAGAGATAGATGCGCTCAAGCAAGTTGTTGATTTTGCTCATCTTGAAGGGTTTTATGAAATTAGAATTGTTGCAAAATCGCTCGGCGGTATTATTGCTAGTTATTATCTTGAACAATATCCAGATAGTCAAATAGAACTTTCAATTCTTGGATACATTCCAGGAGAAATCAAGCAAAGAGCTATTTCGAACAACTTAAAACTAGTTATTCAGGGTACAAATGATCGTTTTGCGTCTCCAGTTGAAGTCAAAAAGATGGTCGGTGATCTAGCTGAAGTAGTTGAAATTGTAGATGCGGACCATAGCTATAGAAATAGTCAAAGGGGACCAGTCTATCAAGAAATTGCTATCAAGGAGCTAATAAAGTGGATTAAGTAGACGTATAAAGAAGTTAAAAGATACCTTAACTATTCGGTCTAAGTTGGTTGCGTGAATAGAAAATTATGTTATAATTTTAAAGCTATACAAATAAGTACCTTACAAAAGTCTAGTCTCTATTTTCTTTACTTCTGTGACGGATTATCTCTACTAATAAACTTTTCCTAGTAGGTATAATCAGTCGCAGAAGAAAAAGCTTCTTCTGCAAATTTTTTGGCGGTATAAAGCCGCAGAAGGAGTAGATTATGAAGAAGAAAATGTTAGGCATGGTTATTGATTTAATAGAGAAACAAATCTATGGCCACAATAAAAAAGGCAAGAGTTATGCATCTAGAAGATATAACGTCTTCTTTGATGATAGCTCTGTCCTTAGTCTTTGGGAGCAGGGGGATACTAGTCCTTCTGGATGCGAGGCGTGTACCTATGGGTACTGGTCCTGGCACGAGAGTGTAGATATAAAATTCAACTGGCAAATGAAGCCAATTGAAGTAAATATCTTTGAAGCTCTCAGAGAAGATAAGGAGGCTGTCAAAGTTATCCTTGGTAATGGTGATTTAATCGCCTCTGCTGATAAATATGGCTCAGATGAGTATTATCCAGAAGGATTTGCTCAAGCCGGTTTTGAAGCAAGAAAGCCAAAGAAACTTGCCTGGTTTATTACTGACTTGGAAACCTTTCAGGAACAGGATAAACCAGTGGACCAGCCAGGCTATTATGATCTTTCATTAGCGGGGCGACTTGCTGATGATGAAGAGTTCGTTAGAGCTGAATGTCAAAACACTTTGGCTGATGCCCAGTCGGTGGTTACTATTGGAAAGGAGGCGGACTTTAGAAAAGTCGAGACAACCTTGGGTAGTGACGTGCACCTCATCGAGGTCAAGTGCGTAAACCAAACTCTTGTCTTTGATTAATTTTATACCCAGGGTAAAATCCCTGGGTCTTTTATTTGAAATAGAAAATTTAAATTATAATACATACATGACAACACATTATATGAATCTTCAACCCCGTTATTTTAACTACATAAAAAACGGCACCAAGCGTATCGAGCTTCGACTTAATGATGAAAAGCGTAGACAGCTTCAACTTGGCAATACATTAGTTTTTACTAGCTCCGAAGGGGAATCACTTTCAACCAAAATAACTGGCTTATTGTACTATCAGGATTTCGTATCTCTATTTCAAGATTTTCCTATCGAACTTCTTTCAGATGCTACAATGTCTAAAGCTGAACTGCTAAATGTCCTCAATGAGTTCTATCCAGCAGAAAAACAGCGTCATTACGGTGTTCTCGGAATCAGAATCGAACCGTAACTAATGATATAATAAAACCATGCCCGCATTTGAGTTACAGAGTAAATATGCCCCTACGGGTGACCAGCCGACTGCAATCCGGCAGCTTACTGATGGTCTTAAAAAAGGCATTCGCGAGCAGACCTTACTTGGCGTGACTGGTTCTGGTAAAACCTTCACTATGGCAAATATTATCCAGAATCTCCAGAAGCCAACTTTGATCTTGGCGCACAACAAGACTCTAGCGGCGCAACTCTACTCTGAATTTAGAGAATTCTTCCCGAAAAACGAGGTACATTATTTTGTCTCTTATTTCGACTATTATCAACCTGAAGCCTACATTGCCAGTACTGATACTTATATTGAGAAAGATTCGGCAATCAATGATGAAATTGATCGTCTTCGTCATGCTGCCACGGTTGCTCTCTTAACTCGGCCCGACACTATTATTGTGGCTTCGGTTTCTTGTATTTATGGTATTGGTTCTCCTGATCACTATGTTGAAATGTCACTTCCCTTGATTAAAAAACAGGGTACTTGGCAAATCATGGAACTTAGCGAGCTTGCTAAGGCTTCTCTTGGCCGTCTCCATTCGCCATCGCTTGTTAATACCGCCACGCAAAATGCAGGTTCTCTCAACCAAACCAATTTTATTATCTACCTCATTGCCATGCAGTATCACCGAAACGACCTTGCCTTCGAACGTGGTAATTTTCGGGTTAAAGGCGACACTATTGATCTCTTTCCTGCATCTGGCGAAGTGGCTTATCGTTTTGAGTTCGATTTTGATAATCTAGAATCCGTTAAAATTATTGACCCACTTACTGCTGAAGTTCTTGAAAAACCTGAACAGGTTCATATTTTCCCAAATACTCATTATGCGACCCCTCGTGATCAACTCTCTCGGGCCATTGAGACGATTGAGGCTGAATTTGACAGTAGGCTAAAATATTTTGAGGCAGAACATAAATATCTGGAAGCGCAACGTTTATCTCAGCGCACCAAGTATGATCTAGAAATGCTCAAAGAAACCGGTTTTGTTAAGGGGATTGAAAATTATTCAAGACATCTGGACGGACGTAAGGCTGGGGAGCCGCCAGCGACGCTTTTAGACTTTTTCCCAGATGACTTCCTCCTTCTCGTTGATGAGTCACATATGACTCTGCCCCAAGTTCGTGGTATGTATAACGGAGATCACGCTAGGAAAACCACACTCGTTGATTATGGATTTCGTCTACCAAGTGCCTTAGATAACCGACCACTCACTTTTGATGAATTTGAAAAACATATTCATCGCGCAGTCTATGTTTCAGCCACGCCAGGTAAATATGAACTAGAAGTTTCTCCTACTCCAGCCGAGCAGGTGATTCGCCCCACAGGCTTGCTCGATCCTGAGATTGAAGTTCGTCCCACGGATGGGCAAATTGATGATCTGATGGTAGAGATCGAAGCTCGCATTCAAAAAAATCAGCGCGTCATTGTCACAACTCTCACAAAGCGCATGGCCGAGGATCTTTCAGATCATCTCAAGGACCACGGTATAAAAACTGCCTACATTCATTCTGAAATAGATACATTAGAGCGAGGTGATATTTTAAGAGATTTACGCACGGGTGTTTATGATGTTCTAGTCGGTATTAATCTTCTACGTGAAGGGCTTGATCTTCCAGAGGTTTCACTAGTTGCTATTCTGGACGCAGACAAAGAAGGCTTCTTGCGTTCTGAATCTGCCTTAATTCAAACCATTGGTCGTGCGGCTCGTCATGAAGAAGGCCACGTGATTATGTATGCTGATAATATTACCGAAAGTATGGAACGGGCCATCACCGAAACCGATCGTCGTCGCGATATTCAGATGAAATATAATCACGAACACAATATAGTTCCGCACAGTATCAAGAAGGAAATTTCTTTGGGGCTTCGTGCAATTATCCCAGAAAAGGCCAAAGAAAATAAATTAGATCTCAAAAAGGTTCCAAAATCAGAGTTTAAGATCCTGGTAAAAGAATTGTCCGAGCAAATGCAGCTAGCCGCAGCCAATCTAGAGTATGAAAAAGCGGCAGAAATTCGTGATATGATTCAGCAGATTAAAGATGCTGAAGAAGGCCAAAAATAAGAATCTGATTAATATTTAAAATTAATCACCAGCGGTTTGTTGTGATAAAATAGAAAAAATATATTTTCTATCTAAGGAGGTAAATGACAAAAGCAGAAACTATTCTTGCCGTTGAAAAAGTTACAAAGACTTTCGGTAAGGGGGCCAGTCTTACGAAGGCTGTCGATAATCTATCTTTTAAAGTCAAAAAGGGTGAGTTTCTTGCCATCATGGGTGCCTCTGGGTCTGGTAAGAGTACTACTCTAAACTTGATTTCAACGATTGATCGTCCGACTGAAGGAAAGATCCTGGTCGATGATACTGATATTACAAAACTAAAAGGTGAGAAACTCAATGCCTTTAGGCGTGAATCTCTCGGATTTATCTTCCAGGATTTCAATCTACTAGATAACCTAACCGCTTATGAAAACATTGCTCTTGCACTCTCAATCCAGAATGTCAAAGCAAAAGAAATTGATCAGCGTGTAAAGGCGGTCGCTAAGAATCTTGATATTGAGAAGATTCTCGACAAGTTCCCATACCAGCTTTCTGGTGGCCAAAAACAGCGTGTTGCTTCTGCTCGTGCCATCGTCACCAATCCAAAATTAGTCCTTGCCGATGAGCCAACTGGTGCACTTGACTCAAAATCTTCAAAACTACTTCTTGAACGTTTTGATTATCTTAATCAGGAACTTGAAGCAACCATTATTATGGTAACCCACGATGCCTTCTCGGCTAGCTTTGCTTCACGTATCATCTTTATCAAAGACGGTAAAATCTATAACGAAATTCATCGTGACAGTAAAACGCGCAAAGAGTTCTTTGACGAAATTATTCGTGTAATGGCCACACTTGGTGGAGGCGACTCTGATGTTATTTAAACTTTCGTTTCGAAATATCACGCGTAGCGTCAAGGATTATGCGATTTATTTCTTCACGTTAGTACTCGGCGTTACTCTCTTTTATGTTTTCAACTCAGTCGGATCTCAAGCAGCGGTCATCGAACTTAATAATGCTAAGAAGTTGATTGTCGAGTTACTTAGTAAAATCCTTTCTGGCATGAGCATTCTCGTGGTAGCTATTCTTGGCGCCCTGATTATCTACGCCTCGCGTTTCTTAATCAAACGTCGCAACAAAGAATTTGCTATCTATCTAACATTAGGAATGAGTAAACGTAAAATCTCACGCCTCCTCTTCTTTGAAACTCTGATGATCGGCATTATTTCACTCGCCGTTGGTCTCCTAGTCGGTATTGGTGCTTCGCAGTTGATCAGTATTCTCATCGGACGTCTATTTGAGGCAGACATGAGTAAATTTCAGTTTGTATTTTCCGAAAAAGCTTTCTTTGATACCATCCTCTATTTTGGCCTCATCTATCTCGTCGTCATCGTATTTAATACAATTATCGTTGGTCGCCTTAAGATTATTGATCTTCTCCATGGTAGTAAGAAATCTGAGAAGGCATTCCTAAAGAACCCACTACTCCGTGCTATTGTTTTTGTTCTTGCTAGTTTTGGTCTAAGCTATGCCTACTGGTGGGTTACTAATGATAAGGTTTCAATGATGGACCGTATAAATAATCTCCTCTGGCCAGTTGCAATTGGTGTGATTACGACTTTTCTGCTTTTCTGGTCATTTTCGGGTTTAATTATGGAAATCCTCACCAGGAGTAAAAGATTTTATTATCGTGGTCTCAATTCTTTTATCTTTCGTCAAGTCTCCAGTAAGATTAATACCGCTGTGGTTTCCATGTCCCTAATTAGTCTTCTCCTCTTTTTGACTATCAGTATTCTTTCACTCTGTTTTTCAATTAACGAATCCATGAAAAAAGAGTTAGCTTATAATACTCCAGTTGATGCCTTCATTGAGCTTACCGATTACAATGCCGTTTTTGGCCCAAATGGTCCAGGCTATGGACCTTCGGTTGACAGTAGTGACCAAGACTGGAATTCACAGGTTAAAGAGTCACAAAAGTATATGCAAAAGTCTATCTATCAAAGATTAACTGAGAAAGATGAGGAAATTGCTAAAAGTATTAAGGAGTATCTTGAAGTTAATGTCTATGCCGACCACACCCTAACTTTTAAGCAGGCTCTCCAAGCTGAGTATCTCACTGGTTTAGTGGGTGAGTTTATGTCAAAAACTGCAGTGCCCATACTTCGTGTTTCTGACTATAATAAAATAGCAAAACTCTATCATCGTGAAGAAATCTCTCTGGCTGACAATCAATATCAAATCCTTGCAGACTATAAACCTATGAGTGATTCAATCGACAAGTCGTTAGCATCAGGTTTTCAGATTAATTATCGAGGACAGGCTCTAAGTCCAGCCTCAAAAAAACACGTCGAAGGTTTTGTGAATTCATCTGGTATGAAATCTAATACCGGTATTCTAATTGTGCCGGATAAAATCGCTTCCGGACAGACCATTGGTAGCCGTGTGTTGTTAGTAAACTACAATACCAGTGCAGATCATACTGCTCAACAAATCGATAATGACTTACGTAGAATCTATGATCTTGGTAATCTATCAATTGAAGTTCATACTACGGATGAGGCTTTACAGAAAACAAAAGAGAAGAGTAAAACAGAAGAGCAGCGTCCAAGCGGTGTCTCCTTTAGTTTTATGACTAAAATCCTTATTTATACTTCCTCAATTGGTTTGCAGGCCATCGCTACCTTCGTCGGTTTTTATCTTGGTATTATCTTCTTGATTTCTTCTGCCGCAATTCTTGCCCTCAAACAGCTTTCTGAATCATCTGATAATATTGAAAAATACGCTGCCCTGCGAAGACTCGGTGCCAGTAATAAAATGCTGAATCATGCTCTCTTTATTCAAATCGCCATCTTCTTCGTCTTCCCACTTCTTGTCGGTATTCTCCATTCTGTCTTCGGTATTAAATTTGCCTCCAGTATCATCGAAATATTCGGTTCCGGTGGACTACTCGCTTCAATCCCAATCACCGCTTCTATGCTTATTCTGATTTATGGCGGCTACTTCCTCTTAACTTACCTCAGTAGTAAACGTATTATTTCTGAAAAGCAATTACGCCGCGACTAATGCAGCTATCAATAAAAAATATCTGTAGAGAACATGGAATAAATAAAACCACAGATGAAACAGATGGTAAAACATCTAGCCCCTCATAGGAGGGGCATTTTTTTGCTATACTAATATTATGAATTACAAAATAATTCTCGCAAAAAATATAAAATATTCTGACATTCAATCAGAAAATAAAATCGTATTTATATTGGATAATAAAAATCAACTTCCTACTTTCAACTCCCAGGGAGGTGTAAGGCGGCAAGTTGAAGAGCTTTTTAAGGCAAAAATTCGTTTCGGTTATATTATTCTTCAAGCAAAAAATAAAAATGCTATTTTTACATCAGCAAAGATAAAAAAGCTTCCAAAAAATTGGCACTATGTCCCATATTCAAAACTAACTAAGAGTAATTGTGAAGATTTTGACATAATACATCGTGCCATGCAGAAGCTCGGCTATGTCTCTGATTTTCTGGTATAATTAAGCTATGAAGAATACACGCGAGGATATCTTGCATTTAGCAAAACTTTCTAATTTATCCCTCGAAGAGACAGAAGTAGAAGGCTTGCAGCGAGATTTAGATAATATTGTTAACTATATTTCACAACTAGATGAGTTAAATACTGATGGTGTTGAACCAACTTATCAGGTTTTTGAAATGGAAAATGTCTGGCGAGAGGATGAAATCAAACCACAAGATGCTTCGAGAGAGCAGCTTTTAAATCTAGCTCCTGCATCAAGGCAAGACATGATTCAAGTGCCAAAAGTACTCTAAATTATTGAACATCTAATATCTCAGAAATTAAAAAAAGGAAGACCAAAATGAAGATTGCAAGTAAGCAAATTTCTGCCGTTAGTCTGGTGAAGGAAGCCTTTGAGAAAGCTCGCCAGTTTGCAAAATATAATGTCTTCGTTTCACTAGCAGACGAAGAGAAAGCCCTAAAGAAGGCTGAAGAAATTGATAAGAAGATTGCCGCTGGCGAAGAGGTCGGACCGCTGGCTGGTGTGCCTTATGCTTTAAAGGATAATTTCTTAAGTAAAGAGGGAAATACTACTGCCTCCGCAAAAATCCTTGAGTCATTTCATTCTCCAATCGATTCTACCACCGTCAAGAAACTCGAAGAAGCTGGCGCCATCATGATTGGTCGCACCAATCTCGACGCCTTTGCTCATGGCTCTTCGACCGAAAATTCCTACTTTGGTCCATCTCATAACGCCAAGGATTTTGATCGTGTACCTGGTGGCTCTTCCGGTGGTTCCGCTGCAGCCGTTGCACTTGATATTGTTGAGTTTGCTACGGGTACAGATACCGGCGGCTCCATTCGTCAGCCAGCCTCGTTTAACGGCGTTTATGGTTTTAAGCCAACCTATGGTACGATTTCTCGTTATGGTGTTGTAGCAATGGCTTCTAGTACCGACTGTATCGGCTTCTTTACCAAAAACGCGGAGGATATAGATCTTTTAATGTCGATCTGTGCCGGCCAAGATGAAAAAGACCTTACTACTTTACCTAGTTTCTATAACCACGAGGAGCAAAAATATTTTGTTCCAGAAATTGCTCCAAAAAGCGCTAAGATTGGTATCATTAAAGACTTCAGAAATGACTCCATTAACCCAGAAGTACAACGTGTTCTAGATCTTGAAGTTGAAAAGTTGAAAGCGGCTGGACATAAGATCATTGAGCTAGAGATGCCGACTCTCAAGTATGCTCTCGCTGTCTATTATATTGTGGTACCAGCAGAGGTCGCTTCAAATCTTTCACGTTATGACGGTATTCGCTATGGTTACCGCTCCGAACATGCTAAGAACCTAAGTGAAGTATTCGGTCTCTCACGCAATGAAGGATTTATGCCAGAGAACAAGCGTCGTATCATGATTGGTAACTTCGTCTTAAGTTCCGGATTCTATGATGCTTACTTTAAAAAAGCCGAGCAGGCACGTACTCTGATCATTGAAGAATATCAAAAAGCTTTTGAAAAGTGCGACTATCTCCTCACCCCTGTATCACCATCTCCAGCCTTTAAACTTGGCGAGAAAGTTAGTGATCCAGTTGCAATGTATTTTGAAGATGTTATGAGCGTGCCAATTAATCTTGCCGGACTTCCAAGCCTCGCCTATCCTGCCGGTGAAAGCCAGGATACTAAGATGCCGATTGGTCTGCAATTGATCGGTCAAAGAAGAAGCGATAAAAGTATTCTAGATTTCGCTAAATACTTCGCTAAGGAGTTAAATTAATGCCATACTCAACTTTAATCCTCCTAATCGCGATTTTAATTGTCGGCGTCTTTGTCTTTATCGCCATTTCTTCCACTGGCCGCCGCAGTCACCGCTTTGATGTTGAGGATTATCAAACCAGGTTTTTAAAAATTGAAAACTCGCTAACTCGTGATAATAAATTATCTTATAACGCAGCCGTCATTGAAGCGGACAAACTACTCGACCGTGCGCTTATGGAGCTTGGGGTGCCAGGAAAAACTATGGGAGAAAGACTAAAAGCTTCCAGCACACGCTTTACTCAGCTCAACTCTGTTTGGTATGCTCATAAGCAACGTAATCAAATTGCCCATGAGCAAGATTTTAATTTAGAGTATAATCAAGCTAAGCATGCCTTAGCGAGTTTTCGTCAGGCCTTAAAAGATCTAGGAGCAATTTAATTGGAGAAACTATGACTGAACAAAAATATGAAATCACCGTCGGTATCGAGTGTCATGTACAACTCGCCACCAAAACCAAACTCTTCTCTGAGGTAGATAATGATGCTCGTGGCAAAGAACCAAACTCTTGTGTTTCACCTGTAGAATATGCCTTACCAGGTATGTTGCCACGCTTAAATCGTGAAGCTGTTAATATGGCAGTACGTGCCGGACTTGCACTTAATTCCGAAATTAATCTTCTTTCACGTTTTGATCGCAAACACTATTTCTATCCAGATTCTCCAAAGGGTTATCAGATCACCCAGATGTATCAGCCAATCATCGGTGCCGGCTATGTTGAGCTTCCAAACGGTAAGCAGATCCGCATTGAGCATGCTCATCTTGAAGGCGATGCTGGTAAGCTAAATCATTTTGATAATTATTCTCTCGTAGACCTTAACCGTGCCGATACTCCGCTTATTGAGATTGTTTCAATGCCAGATATTCATACTGCTCATGATGCCCATGACTACTGTAAAGAGCTTTGGCGCCTAATGACCTTTGCTGGAGTTTGTTTTGGCGATCTCTATAACGGTAATATGCGTTTTGATGTTAATATTTCTCTAGCCGAGAAGGGAAGTAAAACTCTTGGCAAACGTGCTGAAATCAAAAATCTCAACTCTTTCCGCTCGGTTGAACGTGCTATTGAGTATGAATATGAACGACAAAGCAAAATGCTTGACGCTGGGGAAGTCATTACTCAAGAAACTCGTGGCTGGAATGACGCCACTGGTAAGACCACTTCTCAGCGCTCTAAGGAAGAGGCTCAAGATTACCGCTATATGCCAGAGCCAGATCTTCCACCAATCAGATTAACAGAGGAGCAGGTGAAAAAGGAACGTGAAGCTATGCCGCTTCTTCCAGCCGATTATCGTAATACTCTTGGCATGATCATTTCTCAAGATATCTTGGAAATTCTCCTTGATTATAAACAGTTGGTTGATCGTCTAGCCGACCTTAAGACCGAATATGATATCCATGGCATCGATAAAGAAACTAGCAAAGCTGCCATCCTAAAAATCTCCAACCTCTTTACTTCTGTACTCTTAGCTGAAGAGAATAGCAGCCTCTTGAACGATCCAATGCCAAGCGTTAAGCAATTAATGGACCTAAGTTCTATGATTGCTAAAAATGAACTCTCAAGCACCAGCGTTAAGGAAGTCTTCCTACGCTTCTTTACACCAGAGATGCATTTTAAAGAAGCTAGGGCTATTGCTAAAGAACTCAATCTTATTCAAGAAAACGATCTCGGTGCCGTTGAAAAAATTGTTGATGAAGTTCTCGCCGATCCAAATAATACACAGGCTGTGGCTGACTTTAAGGCTGGCTCTGAAAAAGTACTCGGTTTTCTAGTCGGACAGGTTATGAAAGCCTCTCGTGGTAAGGCTAATCCAAGCATGGCGCAAGAAATTCTTCGCAAGAAGTTACAGTAAGACTTTTAGAGTAGTTAAAGTCATTATCAATCAAGCTCAAGGCAACCTACTTAATATAAGTATTCTAACCTTGAGCTTTTTGTGCTACTATTAAAGAGTAAAAATTAGGGACCACAAGAAAGCATTGTATGAAATTATATACTAATGAAACTGTTTTTCGTGGTCATCCTGACAAGGTCTGCGATCAAATTAGCGACGCCTTACTTGACGCCTTTTTACAAGGAGATAAGCATTCGCGTTGTGGGATTGAAGTTATGGGCGGTAAGGGTAAAATCTTTATTACCGGAGAAGTAACCTCAAACTCTGAGGTTAATGTCGAAGAAATTGTTATGCGCGTGTTAAAAGATGTTGGCTATATTGACCAAAATAATCGTGCAATCAATGTCGTCGAATCAGGAGATCCAAAGGATATTGAAATTATCAATAATCTAGGCAAGCAGAGTCATGATATTGCACTCGGCACCAATGACGAAGTTGGTGGAGCGGGTGATCAAGGTATGATGTTCGGCTTTGCCTGTAATGACACACTAGAATATAAGCCAGTCGCCATGCATTTACTGCAAGAGTTTTCAAAGTTCTATGATGAGCTACGTCAAAAAGACCAGAGATTTTTGCCTGATGGCAAGACCCAAATTACTGGTGTCTATGATCGCAAAATGCGCCTTAAGAAGATCAAAGACTGGACCATTAGTTATCAAAACACCGAAGAAAATCGTACTGAAACTGATCAAATTTTGATCGACAAAGCAAAAGAATTAGCTGCTCAATTCGGCTTAAAGATTGAAAAATTCTGGGTCAATCCGACAGGTAAGTTCCTTATCGGCGGTTTTCAAGGTGACGCCGGTCTCACTGGTCGTAAAATCGTGGTTGATAGCTATCAATCATTTGCCCCGGTCGGCGGCGGTGCTTTTTCTGGTAAAGACCCATCCAAGGTAGATCGTTCGGGTGCTTATAAAGCTCGCGAAATTGCCATTCGCTATCTCAAAGCACATCAGTTATCTCGCTGTGAGGTCCAGCTCTCATATGCCATTGGTATTGCTGAACCTTTAGCTATCTATATTCTAGGTGATGGTAAAAGTCTTGAACCGGAAAAATCCTTGTATGTCGAATGTACGCCAAAACAAATGATTAAAGATCTTGGGCTTCTTAATAAGCACTTCGAAGACACCGCCAAGTTCGGCCATTTTTAAAATGCATATGTTAAAATATAGACAATAAAGATCTAATATTTGGGTAATAGGAAGAGTATGCCGGAGCATAATCAAAATCACTTCGCAAACAACTTGAGCCAGTTCAGCGATAATGATAATACTGCAGAAAACGTAAATCAACAAATAGAAAAGAAGGCTAGTTCTCGCCTTCAAAACGAAATCGGCTCCAAAGTCCTCTCTCTTGTTAACTTCGAATCTAAACATAAAGATATTGTCGAATCCTCATTCAATAAAGCCCGCAATAAAAAAGAAAAGCTCCCAGGTAAAAATAACGAACGCAGAAACTTCGCTTATCTCTCCCGTCTCAATAGCATGATCGAAAAACATGGAGATGCCATAGAACAAAAACTCTGGGAAGCCTCTGCCGAAAATCTCTTCATGGACTATGAAGACATCCCAGACGCCTATTGGAAACAACAAGAACAGATCCTAAGAGACAATGGCCAAGGTAGAGAATTAAGTAGCTATGAAAAGGAAATTCTCGCTGAAGATCTCATCGATAAACAGCGTCAGTCTATCACTTCTTGGACTAACTATCTAAGCGATAAAAACTGCCCTTATCCTCTCTGGTTCAAAGTCTATGCTTTCGATGGTGTTTCTAAAATGGGACTCATCAACAAAGAAACCAAAGAGTTTGAGAAACGCGATAAAACTACCGTTGCAAGTTTCCCAACCCTTAACCCTGAAGTTTTAGCCAAAGTCTATCGCAACATCAACGAGTTCTACGGTATAGATAAAGAAGACTGGTTAGCACAACATCCAGATGATGAAAAACTAGTTTCTCTAGTTAAATCTGGTAACTTCCCCAAACTCTACGCTAAAGAACTCTTTGATACCAAGACCATCATCAAAACCCCCGAGAAATCAGAAGACATTGAAGGTGATTGGTTTACATATCAACTTGGCGATGAAGATGAACTTGCTAAGGCCGCTGAAGGGACTGGTTGGTGTATTACTGATCCAAACGTTGCCCATCATTATCTTGAATATGGCAATTATGGACACTCCAGAAATAAAGAAGCAGATGAAGAGTCTAACTCTAAAGCCAAATTCATCGTCTTTAAACTAAAAGCTCCAAATTCCCCAGATGGTTATTCTACTAATGGTGTTGCCTCCATTCGTCTTGACCCAGATGGTAAGGTTGCCGAAGTTTCAGGATTAAACGAGGGGCAGGCCATTGAAGATTCTTTAATCCCCACCGTAAAAGAAAAAGTCTTATCTTTGCCAGGTGGCAAAGAGTTCCTTCAGAAATTCGAAGATAAACAAACTCTCATTAGATTAGATCATAAAATGCAAAATGGTGAAGACTTAACCAAAGAAGAACTTAGTTTCCTCTATGAACTAGATCGCCCAATTGCTACTCTAGACACCTATAATAGTAGAGATCCTAGAATCACAGAGTTAAAAGAAAAGTATGGCATAGAATATGCCGTAGAAAAAGGAGTAGACGCTAATAAAATGGTCTCAAGTTTAGGGTCTAAAGATATTACTAAAAACTTAGATCTCCTTCTTAGGAATGGTGCAGATGTTGATAATATTGTAAATAATATAAATTCATACCATATCGCAAAAAATCTAGACACTCTTCTTAAATATAGTGCCATTATTGATGTCAACGAATTAGTTTCAGAACTAAAAACATATAACGTCTCAGAAAATCTAGAAACCCTCCTTAAAAATGGTGCAGATATTGATCTTGTCGTAAATAGAATGCGGTATTCCGATATTGTGGATAAATTAGATTTTCTCATCGAACACGGAGCAAACATTGATGTCAACGAATTAGTTTCGAGGCTAAACTCATTTAATATATCAGATAATCTAGATACCCTCCTTAAGAATGGTGCAGATATTAACGTTGCTCTAAATAAAATGGACCCTTACTATATTGTAAATAAATTAGACTTTCTTATCGAACACGGAGCAAACATTGATGTCAACGAATTAGTTTCGGAATTAAAATCATACGACATCTTACAAAATCTAGATACCCTCCTTAAGAATGGTGCAGATATTGATCTCGTTGTAGGTAAAATAAAATCTCACGATATTGTATATAAGTTAGACTTCCTCCTCGCCCGCGATGCAAACATTGATGTCAACGAATTGGTTTCGAGGCTAAACTCATTTGAGATATCAGATAATCTAGATACCCTCCTTAAGAATGGTGCAGATATTAATAATATTGTAAGCAATATGAATCCAAGAGATATCGATTACAAACTATTTACTCTCCTCGTACATGGTGCAGATATTGATAATATATTAAGCAACATGAAACCAGACCGTATCGCAGATAATCTGTTTATTCTCCTCGATTATGGTGTAGATGCTAATCTCATAACAGAAAAATTGAGTAAGAAAGAAATTGAGGATAATATTTATATCCTCCGAAAATACGGCGCAAATCTCGATACGTATCAAGAAAGCAATTAATCTCCAAATCCAAAATACAACTTTATTTTTAACAGATAGCATGGTAAAATATCACCAACGTCTTTTTGCCGTAATTTAATTGGCAAAACACCGAAAAGACAATAATAATAACTAAATAAGGAAATTCATGGCTACTGACAATCATGATTTATCAAAGCTTCGCAATATTGGTATTATTGCCCATATTGACGCAGGTAAAACCACAACCTCTGAAGCAATTCTTTACCGTACAGGTTTGAAACATAAAATCGACCTTGTAAAGGGTGACACTGGTGGTGCAACAACTGACTGGATGGAGCAGGAAAAGGAACGTGGTATTACTATTACTTCCGCTGCTGTTACTGCAACCTGGAAAGGCTATAAAATTAATATTATCGACACCCCAGGCCACATCGACTTCACCGCTGAAGTAGAGCGTTCTCTCCGTGTTCTTGATGGTGCTATTACTGTCTTCGACGGTAAGATGGGTGTTGAAGCTCAGTCCGAAACCGTATGGCGCCAGGCCACTAAATATGGTGTCCCTCGTATTTGTTTCATCAATAAAATTAACCAAATTGGTGGCGACTTCTACAAATCACTTGAATCTATCCATAAGCGTCTTTCCAAGAATGCTGTTGCAATTCACCTCCCAATCGGCTTTGAGAAGGATATTTGTGGTGTTGTTGACCTTGTCGATATGAAGGCCTACACCTATAAGGAATATGCCGATCATTCACTAACCGTTGGTGAAATTCCAGCTGATATGCTTGATAAGGCTAAGAAAGCTCGTGCTCTTCTCGTCGAAGAAGCAGTTGCCGCTGATGAAGATCTAATGAACAAATACTTCAACCAGGGTGAAGAAGCTATTACTGAGGCTGAACTAAAAGCTGCACTCCGTAAGCGCGTTCTAGACGGTGACTTCTTCTTAGTTACTGGTGGTGACGGCCGTGGTGTTATCGTTGAGAAGGTTCTTGACCTCTGTGCAGATTATCTTCCATCTCCACTCGATCGTGATCTTGGTCAAACTGTTGGTACTGATCCAAAAACTGGCGATCATGTTGTTCGCAAAGCCGATGTTGCTCAGCCACTCACTGCTCTTGCCTTCAAGATTGCATCTGACCCATTCGTTGGAAAACTTGTCTTCGTACGTGTCTACTCCGGTACTCTTAAGTCTGGTTCCTACATTCTAAATGCCACAACTGGCAATAAGGAACGTGTTGGTCGTCTCGTCCGTATGTTCGCAGATAAGCGTGAAGAAATTACCGAAGTTGCTGCTGGTGATATTGCTGCCATCGTTGGTCTTAAAGAAACCACAACTGGTACCACACTTTGTGATCCAGCCCATCCAATCCTTCTTGAGTCTATTGAGTTCCCAGAACCACCTGTTTCTATCGCTGTTGAGCCAAAGACTAAGGCTGATCAGGAAAAAATGGGTCTCGGTCTTGCAAAGCTCGCTGAAGAAGATCCAACCTTCCGCGTTCACACCGATGAGGAAACTGGTCAAACCATTATTTCAGGTATGGGTGAATTGCACCTCGAAATTATTATCGATCGTTTGAAGCGCGAACATAATGTTGAGGCAAACACTGGTGCTCCTCAGGTTGCCTACCGTGAAACTATCCGTGGCACAGCTGAAGCTCAAGGTAAGCACATCAAACAGTCTGGTGGTCGTGGTCAGTATGGTGATGTTTGGATTAAGTTTGAGCCAAACGAAGCTGGTAAGGGCTTTGAGTTCATCGATATGATTAAAGGTGGTGTAGTTCCACAGGAATACCGCAAGCCAGTCCAGCAAGGTGTTGAAGAAACTCTTAACGGTGGTGTTATTGCTGGTTACCCAGTCGTTGATATTAAGGCTACCCTCTATGATGGTTCCTACCACGATGTCGACTCTTCCGAACTTGCCTTCAAGCTCGCTGGTAGCCTTGCAACTCGTGAAGGTATTAAGCGTGCTAAACCAGTTCTTCTTGAGCCAGTCATGAAGCTTGAAGTTACTACTCCAGAAGAATTCATGGGTGACGTCATTGGTGATATCAACTCTCGTCGTGGTCGCATTGAGTCTATGGAAGATCTTCAAGGTGGCGCCAAGCTTATCACTGCCTTTGCTCCACTCGGTAACCTCTTCGGTTACACTTCAGATCTCCGCTCTATGAGCCAAGGTCGTGCCGCATCTTCAATGGAACTTTCTCAGTATGAAGAAGTACCACCAAACGTAGCACAGGAAATTATTGAAAAACGTAACAGTTCTAAATAATTAACTAATAGAAAAAGAGGTCTCTAGGCCTCTTTTTTATTTTACAAAATTTCTTTTTTACCGAAGCGCTCAGCTTATATTCTAAAAAACTATCATCTAGTGTATACTAAATAAAATAACTAAAGGAGGAATATGGGTTTTATTAAAGCCTTTACCGGTGCTATTGGCGGTACTTTTGCTGACCAGTGGAAAGATTTCTATCAACCAATTTCAGGACTTCCTGCAACTGCAGGTCTCTTCCCAGGTAAACAAGTTGGTACAAATAATGGACGTGGCTCCAATACTCAGGGGTCTGCTAATATCATCTCTAATGGTAGTAAAATCCTTGTTCCTGAAGGTACTGCTCTTGTTACTATGCAAGATGGCGGCATTACTGGTGTTATTGCTGAACCAGGTGGCTTTATTTATAGTTCAGAGGACCAGAATGCTCAATCTATCTTTGCAGGCGACGGTCTAATCTCCTCAATCATTAAGACTAGCTGGGAACGCTTTAAGTTTGGTGGTATGCCAGGCTCCAGCCAAGCAATTTTCTATGTTAACTTAAAAGAAATTCCAAACAACCGTTTTGGTACTCAATCTGAAATCTACTGGGATGATGCCTTCCTCAATACTCAGGTTGGTGCTATCACTCGTGGTACTTATAGCCTAAAGATTGTTGATCCATTAGCTTTCATTAAAAACTTTGTTCCAGTTTCTTATCTCAGCGATCAAGGAATTTTTGACTTTGCTGATATGGACAATGACGCTGCCTCCCAGCTCTTTACTGAAGTTGTTGGTTCACTTTCTGCTGCCTTCTCAAACTACACCAACGACCCAAGCAAGGGCAACCGCATGGCAAAGATTCAAGGCGATCAAATTGGCTTTGCCAAGTCTCTTTCACAGGCTGTCGAAGATGGTTACCAGTGGCGTTCAAACCGTGGTCTTGAAATCGTTAGTACCGCAATTCTCGCTATTGAATACGACGAAGATACTAAGGAGTTAATGAAGGATGTTAAGAAAGCAGATGCTCTTGCTGGCGCTCGTGGCAACTCCTTTATGCAACAGTCCATCGCTCGTGGCATTCAGGCTTCTGGTGAAAATGGTGGTGGCGCTGCTGGTATGGCCTTCATGGGTATGGGCATGAATGCGGCTGGTGGTATGATGAGTAATCTTCAGCAACCGGTCAACCCTGCTCCTGTTACCAATCCTACTGCACCTACTGCTAACCCAGCTCCTGCAGAAGACCCAACTGAAAAACTCATGAAGATGAAACAGCTTCTTGACGCAGGTGCTATTTCTCAAGAGGACTACGATAAAGTAAAAGCCCAGATTCTCGGGTTCTAGAGATTTATAATGGCTGAAACTGAAACACAAGATCAAGCCTATGTGGACAATGGAGTAAAAGTTGTCCAGACCGATGTTGGCAGCAAAGACGGACAGATTAAATGTCCAAAATGTGGCTCCACGGATATTTCCACTAATGCAGCAACAGGACAGCTCCGTTGTAACTTCTGTCGATTTGAATTTGAACCACAAAAGCTTGAAATGGAGACTGATATTTCGAAGCTCTCTGGCACAACCATCGGTTCGGGTGCTCAAGATATTGTTGCCGACACGAAAGATCAAATAACCTTGAAGTGTTCAAGCTGTGGTGCTGAGGTGGTCATTGACACCGCCTCAGCCAACCAGGCGCGCTGTCACTGGTGTCGTAACACTTTATCGCTAAATCAGCAAATCCCTAATGGCGCAATACCAGACATGGTGCTCGCCTTTAAGGTGAAAAAAGATGAAGCGAAAAAAGCAATCGAAGACTTTGTTGGAAAGCGCAAATTTTATGCACATCCAAAGTTCCGACAAGAATTTACTACCAATAATATTATGGGTGTATATTTCCCATACATGGTAGTTGACTTAAATGCACACAGCCACCTCACGGGGCTTGGTGAACATCAAACTCGTTCCTATACTGAAGGTAGTGGGGAACATCGTGTAACCTATTATGATGCTGACCTTTATCAAGTTGGTCGAGATTTTGATCTCACAATTCATGGTCTCTCTATCGAATCAAATAAGGATCGCCTAGATACGACCAATAAGACTAAAACAAACAATATCATTAATTCCATCATGCCGTTTGATGTTGAAAATAGTGTAAAATATGATTCAAATTATCTGAAGGGTTTTACCTCTGAGCGACGTGACAGTAATATTACTGAACTAACGCCGATCATTACAGAGCGCGCAAAAGACATTGCTAGATTTTCGGCAAATGCCAGTCTTAAAAATTATGACCGTGGGGTCTCTTGGCAGTCCGAGCAGCTTGATATTAAAGGGCAGCAGTGGAAGGCAGCCTATCTTCCAGTTTGGCTCTATAGCTATCAGGAGGATAAGGGTGACCGTAAATTACTTCATTATGTCGCCGTCAATGCTCGTACTAAAGAATCAATGGGTAGTGTTCCTATCTATCTTCCAAAACTCTTCCTCTTTGCCTTCCTAGTTGAGCTTTTAGGTATTTTTGGGTTTATCAAGTTAGATTTTGATTACGATTTCCTACTTCTACTCGTTGGTCCACTTTACTTCTTTTATATTAACACAAAATACCGCAATCAAAATGCGCGTGACCAGTATGAAACTGAAACCAAAACAAATGTCACAAATCTTAAAACTATGGATCAATTTGTTGAGCACCGTAAAAGATTAAGAAATTCGATGATTGAAAACCAAAATAACACCACTGTTCGCGGCGCTTCGATGAATCTAAAAAAGAAAACTGGTCTTGGCTTAGATCTCGATTTGAAGAACTTTGCCGCCGACCAGCTCTCGAGCATCACTGATCAGTTCTTGAAATAAAAAATATACTAAAACCCACATAGAGTCTTTACTTTAAGACCTTCATCATCTAAAATATAAGATATAGACTTTTGGGCTGGTTAATATTAGTGCCTAAAAGAAATTAATATTAAAGGAGAAAAATTTAGAATGGCAAATTTCGACCGTTCCAAGCCACACATCAACGTTGGTACCATGGGTCACGTTGATCACGGTAAAACAACTCTTACTGCTGCTATTACAACAGTTCTATCAAAGCGTCTTCCATCTGACGTTAACAAATCTGTCGCTTACGACCAGATCGACAACGCTCCAGAAGAGAAAGCTCGTGGTATTACCATTGCTACTTCTCACCAGGAATATGA
This sequence comes from Candidatus Nanosyncoccus nanoralicus, assembly GCA_963545055.1. GTDB lineage: Bacteria > Patescibacteriota > Saccharimonadia > Saccharimonadales > Saccharimonadaceae > Nanosyncoccus > Nanosyncoccus nanoralicus_A. The sequence goes on along the minus strand of CAUUHT010000001.1, from coordinate 381,824 downwards.
ATCAGAAAAGCGTCACTACGCTCACGTTGATATGCCAGGTCACGCCGACTACATCAAGAACATGATTACCGGTGCTGCCCAGATCGATGGTGCTGTCCTCGTAGTTGCTGCTAACGATGGTCCACTTCCACAGACTCGTGAGCACGTTCTTCTCGCTCACCAGGTGAACGTTCCAAAAATCATCGTCTTCCTCAACAAGATGGATCTTGCTGACCCAGAACTTGTTGAACTCGTAGAGATGGATGTTCGTGAACTTCTTAATAAATACGGTTTTGACGGTGACAACGCTCCTATCATCAAGGGTTCTGCTCTTAAGGCTCTTGAAGGCGATACTGAAATGGAAGATCGCATCATGGATCTTGTCCACGCTATGGATGAATACTTTGATATTCCAGAACACGATCTCGACAAACCATTCCTCATGCCTGTAGAAGATGTCTTCTCAATCAAGGGTCGTGGTACTGTTGCTACTGGTCGTATCGAACAGGGTATCGTCAAGATTAACGACGAAGTTGAAATCGTTGGTATCCGCCCAACTCAGAAATCAGTCGTTACTGGTATCGAAGCTTTCCACAAGACTCTTAACGAAGGTGAAGCTGGCGATAACGCAGGTCTATTACTCCGTGGTATTGAGCGTGATCAAATCGAACGTGGTCAGGTTATTGCTAAACCAGGTTCAATCACTCCACACACCGAATTTGAGGCTCAGGTTTACATCCTTAAGAAGGAAGAAGGCGGTCGCCACACTCCATTCTCAAAGGGTTACAAACCACAGTTCTACTTCCGTACCACTGACGTTACTGGTGAAGTTGAGCTTCCAGCTGACAAAGAAATCGTCATGCCTGGTGACACCATCACCTTTACTGTTAAGCTCTTAGCAGCAATTGCTATGAACAACAACGACCGTTTTGCTATTCGTGAAGGTGGCCGTACTGTTGGTTCTGGTGTTGTTACCAAGATTGTAAAATAATTAGATAATACTAATTGAAGAATTGGACTACTTCGGTGGTCCAATTTTTTATACTTGAAAAAATATAAATATATGCAATAAGACTTGTTTCGATGTAGAAAAATAGTATAATATTTAAGTAACTGTGATCTATTATCCAGGTTAAGTATCTTAATGTGAATGATTAGATCTTATTTAATTGCTCATAAAGAGCAAGTATTTTTCTCTTAAAGGAGGGGTATAAGATGATACAAGTGTTGTTAAATAAGAAAGTTTTAGATTTTGAAACAAACTATTCTTATTATGATTTCAAGGAAGAGACTGGAGAGTTTTTGCAGCCTGCAAATTCCAAAAAAGCAGTAGAGACTAATCTTTATCTGTTTCAGAATCCACGAGTTGTTCCTGAGGGGGTCTGGTATGAAATGACTGTAGTTAGGAGGAAGGAGTCTTTTGAGACTACCACTGTCGATCTTACAGAAAATGAAGAATCGTTCCGTAAATATTTCAAAGACATCGCAAAAGATTTTAGGAAGCTGAATATTAAAATACTAAATTATGATAGTGTGTATCTGATTCACGCATATATGTATATTGAGGATTTTGATACTGGATTGACTAAGATTAAGTTTACAAACTTCAATGAGCAATATTTGGTAGACGATGATGTAATAGAGCATGGCGTTCACGACTTTAGTATGCTCATGGCTTATCTGAGAGAGGAAGATGAAAATGCTAATATGCTCAAATTCTACAGGGCAATCGGTGATTTTAGCTATGTAAATGATCGTTTTTACATTTCGGCGGAAACTATGCAGGATCATTTTGACGATATTTTTCATGAGTCTGAAGACATTAGCGAGATTCTGCGTGATCAAAAAATGCGTGAATCAGTCACAAGCTACCTAAAGTCTAGGGTTTCAGAATATGATAAGAGCGGTGAATTTTATCGAGATTCAAAATTTAACTATATTAATATTGATAAAATTCAGGATTTTATTCTTACCTTGCCAGATGAATTAATTAAGCAAGTATTACGCATTACAGAGCAAACCTCTCAAAATCTACATCTCCGTCGCCAAGTAGCAGAAGATACTATAGATTGGAAGCAGATCAAAGAATATCAACTTCGCACATCGGATATCGATCTATTTCTCAAGTATCGTGACCTTGTCGAGATCGACAATGATTCTCTCGAGAAGTTGATTACTAAATTCATGAATAGCCCAGAGCGTGAAGTAAAGGTAGTTCAACATGCATGGAGTCTATGCGGTTGCTATCAATGGTATATCTCGGAGAGGCTAAAGACCTGTACCCGTGAAGATCACCTCAGATCAGTTCTAGATGAAGTAAAACAGTCCGGGCAAATCGTCAAGGCTGATGCTATTCGTAGTCTTTTTAATTATAGGTATATAAATCTTACAAAAGAAGATTATGATATATTTCATCAATTCTTTGAAGTTAGGGATACATCTGCCGCTCGTTTTTTAATTAAAATATCCTTAATTTCTGGGCAAGAACCAGATGAGATTAGAGGACTTATTTATAAATTAGAGACCGATGATTTGATTTCAAGGTATAATCCAGGTCTTTTCGATTATTATCAAAATTATGGTTTTAAGGAAGGGCTAAAATGGATTGATCAATTTCAGGCTATGGAAAAGGCAAGAAAATTCGAACAGGAAAAAGCACGTACTAGAAAAGCGGCCAAGTTAGCTAAGTTTATTAAAGACACAAAAGACTTAGTTGTAGTGGTTAAATCAGTTTATGATCCCCGCAATAAGGACTATGTAGCAATCAATTCTCGTCATGGAGAAGATTTGGGTGTTCTTTTAAGTGATGAGAAAAATTTATTTCTGATTGAAGGTAGAAAATATGATTACATAATAAACGTTGAGCGTGTTCGCAATTTACGTAATGGTATTTTGCATCTAGATGTTTTCGAAGGTGATGCTGGTACTATTGTTGGGCGTGATGGTTCAAATATTAGGTATACCTTAGAGCGCCTAAATCAGCTTGGCTGTAATTTATCTAATATTAAAATATACAGCCACAACGAAGCTAATCTATTTTACTCCGTATCATAGAGCTAATCGGCCACGTCCGTCCCCAGACTATGTCTGGGGATTTTTGTTTACCAATTTATTATCATCTCTACTTGACTTAAGCCGGATAATATATTATTATGCAACTATAAAATTTAATTGAGCCCTAAAAACTCATCGACATACTGTCTAGGTATATCTGAAGTTATAGAGCTAGAAGGAATAATATGGTTGAAACCAAGAGTGAAGGACTTAAGATCCGTATTCGTCTTAAGGCCTACGATCATCGCGTGATTGATCAAAGCGCAAAACAAATCGTTGATACCGCCATCCGTACCGGTGCTAACGTCTCTGGTCCAGTACCTCTGCCAACTAAGCGTAGTACTTTTACTGTCGTCAAGTCTCCACACGTTTACAAAACTGGTGGTGAGGCCTTTGAGATGAAAGTTCACAAACGCTTAATCGATATTACAAGCGCAACTCCAAAGACTATTGATGCTTTACAGAATCTATCTCTACCTGCTGGTGTAGATGCAGAAATTAAGATGTAATAGTATTTAAAAAATGGCACCCTAGGTGCTATTTTTTATGAAAATAAGTTAAAATCTAGTATACTAGTGGTATGAAGAATGGTGGTAAAAAACAAAAAATATTGGGAATTAGTCTAGCTGTTATTTACTTAATTCTTAACTTCTTCATGTTTCAAGACATTATGCGACGTGAGACAGTAATCTCCAAGGATTCCAATGTTCTCGTTATGGGTACGAATGCCACCTTTAAGCCCTTCGAATATAAGGATGGCGACACGGTTGTCGGCTTTGATGTTGATCTTGCGGAAGAAATTGCTAAAAGTTTAGGTGCGGAGCTAAAAATCGAAGACATGTCCTTCGATGGACTTTTGCCAGCCCTGGAGAGCGGGCAGATTGATCTCGCCGTAGCTGGGATGTCTGTTACGGAGGATCGTGCTAAGAACGCCTTCTTCTCTGATCCGTATTATGTTGCCTCTCAGCAAATTGTTGTACGTGATGAAAGTAGTATTAAAAATAAATATGAACTAGCAAATAAGTCAATTGGTGTTCAATTGGGGACTACGGGCGATCAAATGGCTAGGCAGATTAAAGGTGCTAGAGTCGTTCAATTTCCGGCCGTCCCTAATGTCCTCCAGGAGCTAACAACTGGTCGCATCGATGCTGCGATCTTAGATAACGCTCCGGCAGCTCAATATGTTGCTGGTTTTTCTAATCTCAAAATTCTTAGCCTCCCCCTTAGCCGCGAACCCTATGCTGTTGCAATAAAGAAGGGAAATCAAAAATTATTAGATCAGGTTAATCATGTGATTACAGAAATGCGAGAAGATGGTCGCATGCAAAAAATCCTAATGAAACACTTTGGTACCGCGGAGGGGCAATTATAATGAATTTCTTTGAAGTAATTTTTGGCAATGGTCGATGGATTTACCTCTGGCATGGATTAGAAGTAACTATCGTCCTGACTACTATCTCAGTTATAGTAGGACTATTTCTCGGTTTAATACTTGCTTTGCTCCGTACTTCAAAGGCTACTCCCTTTGCTTTTCTGTCTCACTTTCAAAAAAAGAAGGCCTCAAAGTTATTAAGATACATCACGGTTTTTAATCCATTTCAGGTTTTTGCTCAAATTTACATCAGTCTAATTAGAGGAACTCCAGTACTCGTACAACTTCTTATTATGTATTATGTAGTGTTTGGCTCAATGCGAACTATGCCAAAATTAATCGTTGCTGCCATCGCCTTTGCAATGAATAGCGCTGCCTATATTGCAGAGATTATTCGTGGCGGTATTGAAAGTGTTGATAAAGGACAGCTTGAAGCAGCTCGTTCACTAGGATTTTCTCATCTTCAGGCCATGTATTATATTGTCTTACCTCAAGCACTAAAGAATTCCATGCCAGGACTTATTGGTGAAGGGGTCACTATGTTTAAAGAAACATCAATCGTCGGTTGGATCGGGCTAAGTGATCTTATGCGGGGAGCAGATGATATACGCTCACTCACAGCTACTGCCTTTCAGTCACTAGTCGCCGCTGCCATCCTCTATCTTGCACTTACCCTCATCTTCTCGAAGGTCATGTTTAGGTTAGAAAAGAAATTAAATAATGACGAGGAAAAGTAATGTCCATTGTTGCTAAAAATATTCATAAAAATTTTGAAGATACTAAGGTACTACGTGGCGTTAACCTTACGATTCATGATGGTGAGGTGGTAGTCCTTGTTGGTGCTAGTGGCTCTGGGAAGTCTACCTTTCTAAGGTGTCTTAATCTTTTAGCCACACCCACTTCAGGTCAGGTTCTTATTGACGGTGTAGATATTACAGAGCCAGGTGTGGATCTAAATCTAATTCGACGTAAAGTTGGAATGGTCTTCCAAAATTTCAACCTTTTCAATAATTTATCCGTACTTGAAAATATCAAACTAGGGCCTAAAAAATTACTTCATCAAAAAGAACGGGATATCGATATGGAAGCTAGAAGACTACTTAAAATGGTAGGCTTATCTAATAAAGCTGATTCTTTCCCACAGAATCTATCCGGAGGTCAAAAGCAACGCATCGCTATCGCACGTGCACTAGCTATGCGCCCGGAAGTTATTCTCTTCGACGAGCCGACTTCGGCACTTGATCCCGAAATGATTGGCGAGGTTCTTGATGTTATTCGCAACCTAGCCAAGCAGGGTTTAACTATGGTCATTGTAACTCACGAAATGAGTTTTGCTCGTGAGGTTGGCACCCGTATGATCTTTCTTGATCATGGTAAAATTATCGAAGATGGCACTCCAGAACAGGTTATGGACCACCCTAAGACCGAGCGTGCTGCTCGCTTCTTCTCTTCAATCCAAAAATAACCCCCTTTGCCAAGTTTATCGTCTTTATGTTAAAATGACGGTATGACTCCAGTGATGAAATTAAAGAAAAGATTTTACTTTCTAGTAGCTTCCTATTTCAGATTTTTTGCTAACATCTCATTTCGTCGCTGGCGACCTCGTGTGATTGCCATTACTGGCTCTGTCGGTAAAACAACTATGTTGAACTTGGTGGAATGTATTCTGAAAGACCGCGCCCATTATTCTCATGATGCTAACTCTGCCTATGGCATTGCCTTCGATATTCTAAAATTAACTGGCGTAAATGGCTCAAAATTAAAGTGGTTCTATCTTTTTCTTGCCGCACCAATTAAATCATTATTTTATGCTCATAAAGAGGAGTTTTATGTTGTTGAAATTGATGGGGAAAGGCCACACGAGGCTGAATTCCTTGCCTCCTGGCTTAAACCTGAGGTCACATTATGGATTTCTCTTGGCTTATCACATGCAGTCCAATTCGAGCAGCAAGTAAAAGATGGGCTTTTTGAAAATCTTGATAAAGCTATTACCCACGAATTCGCTATGCTGCCAGAACATACACAGAAGCTTGTGATCATCGATAACGACGTCGAACTGATGGTCCGTGCCCTCGACAGCATTAAACAAAAAGGACTTACTCAGGCTAGAGTAATTAAATGCTCCAAAAAAGATCTCGTTAAATATCAGGTAATGCCAAATCAGACTAAGTTTGAGATTCAATCTGCCGAAAGTGATCAAACAAGGCGGTATCAGTTTAACCGACCTCTTTCAAAAGACCTTACTATTCAGTTGGTTATGCTTGAAAAGTTGGCTGAATACTTAAAAATCAAAATAGTTTCAGATCTCTCAGATTTTCGTCTAGCACCAGGCCGTAATTCATATTTTGAAGGCAAAAATGGTGTTCAGATTATCGATAGTAGTTATAATGCTCATCTAATTTCGGTAAAATCAATTTTAGAGATGTTTAAAGCTATGAAGGTGGAGCATAAGTGGCTTGTGATTGGTGATATTGTAGATCAGGGTAGTATTGAGGGGCAGGAACATGCAAAACTCGCCGCTGAAATTATTAAGGTAAAACCAGAAAAAGTTATTCTAATCGGTCGTCGCACTAAGAAGTATACGGCACCACTTCTGAAAGAAGCTAGTATTGTTCCTTATGTGACTAATGACCCTAAAGAAGCCTTAGTCTATCTAGAGAAACATTTGAGCGGCTCAGAAACAATTCTCTTTAAAGGTTCTCAGTATCTCGAATGGATCATTGAGAAGATTTTAAAAAATCCAGACGACGCTAAGAAGCTACCTAGACGCGAAAAAGCTGCGATCAAAAGACGACAAAAACGAGGATTAAATTAATGACAAAAACACTTTACATCATTCATGGTTGGACCTATTCCGTGGAACCCTGGAATAAAACCATTAAACTTTTAAATGATAACTATAAGATTAAGGTAAAGATGTTACACGTCCCCGGACTTACTGATCCCAGCAAAAAAGTGTGGAATATCGATGAATATGTTAAATGGGCCGACTCATTACTACCAGAAGACGCAGTGGTTCTTGGTCATAGCAACGGAGGTCGAATTTTATTAAACCTCTTATCAAGACAACCTGCGCGGGTCTCTCATCTAATTTTACTTGACGCCGCCGGTGTCTATGAGCCATCAAAAAAACGTGATATTTTAAGAGCAATCAGTCAGCTGTTCGCCCCATTAAAACAGATTAAAGTTCTGCGCAAACTGCTTCATCGTATCATTGGCGCTGGTGATTACGAAAAGGCTCCTGAAAACATGAAAAAAACCTTAACTAATATGCTGGATTCGGACCGCCAACTAGATATCTCCAAGGTTAAAGTAAAAACCGATATTCTGTGGGGTGAATTAGATACAATCACTCCTCCAAGGCATGCGCAAAAAATGCATCAGCAAATCAAAAAGAGCCGACTCAAATTATTTCCAAATTGGACACACGCACCCTATATCTGCGACCCGGAGGGACTTGCACTTGCTATTAGTGAAGTTATGGAGGCAAAGAGGTGAAACATTTTTTCCTAGGTCGTGCTAATAATTTTAATCTTAAAGAAACCCTGCGTTTTCTTGCAAGTTTTGGTACAAAAAAGGATTATATAAAATTAAAACAATTTTTTTCTAAACAGTATCAAGTTGACCAAAAAAATGTCTACCTCTTTCATTCTGGTCGTACCGCTCTTTCTTTGGCTCTAATCTCGCAAATCCCAGCAGTATCTAAGGATTCTTCTGTTGATAAAAAAGTTAAGATAGAGACAACTTCAAGAAAAGAATCGCTTCCAGCCGTTGCTGTAACTTCACTAACCTGTTTTGCAGTTGTACAGGCGATCAGGGCTGCCGGATATCAACCAATTTACCTAGATATTGACCCTAAAACCCTACATTTTAATGCAGACGCCCTAAAGAAATGCATTAAGAAGTACCCCAACCTTAAAGCCGTCATTGTTCAAAACAATCTTGGTATCCCAGCAGAAATAGTGGAAATTGAAAAGTTAGCAAAAGAACATAATCTTTTTCTTATTGAAGATCTTGCTCATTCATACAACATTCATTATTCGGACGGACGTCTTGCTGGAAATATTGGTGACGCCGTTGTCCTTTCTTTTGGTAAAGGAAAATCACTGGATGCAACTTCTGGTGGAGCATTAATTATGCGAGTAGCTCCCAAGAATCACCTCTTGGACTCTCAAAATATCGCTAGTCGCGCACCAAAGATCTCAAGCTCCTTACGAGACAATTTCTATCCATTGTTTGCTCTCATTTCCCGTACGCTTTCTTATCTCTCATTTGGTCGTTTTAATTTAGGTCAAATCTGGATCCTTGCCCTATTGAAACTAAAACTAATTCAACGTTCTGCCGACGCTGAGCTTGATTTTGAGCGCCGACTCAGTTATTGGCAGTCAAGATATTTACTAAAAAAGCTACAAAAGAGTCAAAAATATCATTCAATTTTACGCTACCCGCTTCTTGTTAGGGATCGAAATAGTGTTCTATCAAAACTAAAAAAAGCCGGCTTTTTCTTTGACGAAGTTTGGTACGACTCGCCAGTGGCACCTAAGCGCTACTTTAAAAAAACAGATTTCAATGAAAACGACTGCCCTGTTGCTACGTTGGTGGCCAAACATCTAATTAATTTTCCAACGAATTATTCATTTTTGCAGCTGAAAAGAGCCTGGCAGATTATTGCTCCGCAGCTAGTTGAAATAAAAGTCAATCAACAAGGACAGCCAGAACTTCTCAAAAAAGATTCTGTGGCTTTGTTAAAAGGGCAAAAAGCTACAAAGAGCTTAGTCAAGTTATCGCAACGGGATTGGAACAACCAGATTCGGGATTATGACCTTGCAAACTTTCTGCAATCTCCTCGCTGGCAAAAATATAACGAACTCCTAGGCCGCCGAGTACTTCTCTGTGAGTTCTATGGACATGTTAAAGTACTTATGGTTATTAAGGACGCCAAGCGTGGTCGATTCCTAGAAATCCCTAATGGACCCCTGCTTAATTGGCAGGATCCCGTCGTTGTCGCTCTTGTTTTTCAAGAAATTTTCCAAATTGCCAAGCAATATAAATGCGCTTTCATCCGTTTTCGTCCAGCCCTTGCTGATTCCGAAGAAAATCGCTTTATTCTAAAGCAACTAGGTTCAATTGAGGCTTCGTTCCATCTAGGCGCAGAACATACCGTCATGATTGACTTAACAAAAACCGAAGAAGATCTCCTAGCCACCTTCCGACGACAGACCCGCTACGAGGTGCGCCGTGCTGAAAAGCTAAAAATCACTGTAGAGGATCGATCAGATGATGCTGGTATCCTGGAGGAATTTCATCAGGTTCAGTTAGACACCGCAAAACGTCAAAACTTTATTCCACCCACCAAAAAAGAGCTGCAAGCACTAAAAGATAGCTTCGCAGAAGATCTTAGATTATACGTTGCATATGACGAAACTCATGAGCCAATTGCCTATGGTCTTATCCTGATTGATGGGATAGAGGCGGAATACTACGAGGCAGCCAGTACACCACTTAATCGCAAATTACCAGGCGCTTATGCATTGCAGTGGCAAATTATGCGCGACCTTAAAAAACGGGGTATCCAGCGTTATAACCTTTGGGGAATCGCCCCGGAAGGACAAACAAAGCACCGTTATGCTGGAGTTACCACCTTTAAGACTGGATTCTCCGAGCACCGCTTCACCTATGTTGCGGCTCAAGATATTTCGGTGAGTCCATTACGTTATCAATTTAATCGTCTAATTGAGACCATCCGAAAAAAACGACGTCATTTATAAAAGGAAAAACATGAAAGAAACAACTAGGCCAAAAGTCACCGTCGAAGAATGCACCTCAAAAAAAGAATGGGATGCTTTTATTACCAGCTTTAAAGAAGCAAATTTTTTACAATCATGGGATTTTTACGAATTTTACCAGAGCATTAATCATCAAATTGTTCGACGGACTTTTAAGCGTAACGGAAAGATTGTTGCCGCCTATGCCGGTGAAGTTGAGCCAGCTAAAAGGGGTCGTCACCTAGCTATCGCCGGCGGTCCTATTCTCGACTGGCAAGATCAGAGCCTAGTGAAACAGGTTTTTGATGATATGAAAAACGTTGCAAAGAACCTACAATGTGTCTTTGTCCGGGTGCGTCCACAACTAGAATATAATCAGGATTCCGCCCAAATTTTTAAGGAGCATAATTTTAGAAAAGCCCCAATGTATTTATCCGTTGAATATGCTGGTGTTCTTGATCTACATAAAACCGAAGATGAAATCATGACAAATATGCGACAACGTCTTCGCCGAGCCTTAAGAAAAGCGGAAAAGAATCAAATAACAATCGAAACCTCCACCAACCCCGAAGCAATTAAGGAGTTTTATCAGATTGAACTCCAGACCGCCAAACGCCATTCTTTTTATGCTTTTTCCGAAGAATTTCTTACTAAGCAGTTCGCAGCCTTTACAAAAGGCGGAGAGGCTGTCCTTTATATTGCTAAGAAGGATGGTGAAATTTTGGCAGAAAATTTCATGATTTTTTACGGCAACGAGGCCTCATATCATTACGGAGTTTCTTCAGAACTCGGGACAAAGTATTCTGGTGCCCCACTTCTTCATATGCAGGCCATGCGCGACGCAAGAAAGCGCGGCATTGCTCGTTATAACTTCTGGGGAATCGTTGATGAAGAAGATATAAAACATCGCTTTTATGGTGTTTCCGTCTTTAAGCGTGGCTTTGGTGTGTCCGAATTAAAATACCTTCCAGCCCATGATCTTATCTTAGATAAAAAACAATATTATTTAAAAACCTATCTTATTGAAACTATACGTCGAAAAATTCGTCATGTTTAAAATCTAAGTTTTCATTCTGTTTAGCTTTTTAAAAAAATATAGTATAATCATAAGCAATATGGCAGAGAATATTGGTCGACCTGATGAAAATAGTTTTGGTAACCAGTCATTTTCTGAGAATCTCGAAAAATCAAATGTAGACCCTACGACGGATAATAGTGATAGTGCATGGGGTAATAATCAAGCTAAGAAGGTTGCGGAGCAGAAAGACGCACAGGATCTTGCTAAAAGCGCCGAAGAGTCTGCCCTCAATCAGTCAGCCCCAGATGATGCTAGAGCCGCAGAGGCTGCAGGTGGGCAGACTGAAAACTCATTTTATCGACAAAAAGACGGCAAAGATAAGAAGGCTAAAATAAAAGCTACAAAAAAGTATGGTCCCTTAGGGGCGATTTTGGGAATGTTACTTTTTATGATGGCTACCTTCTCTGGCGCCACTAGTCTCTCATCTTTTGCTATTGTCGCTAATGGTTTGCAGCAGTTTAATATTACGCATTATAGTATGAACGCACGCTCGTCTTATCTTCTGCCAAGAATGCTGCGTGGTGGCCTAAATTCGAAAATAACGACTAAGGGTCTTTTTGGTCTTGGTAAGGATAAGTTTAAAATCTCTGCTTCAATGTCTAAAAAGCTCGCTGCTAACGGTATTAATTATCTTGAGACGACTGGCACTGATGGAAAGCCACTCAATGTTTTAGTCTATAATGATGGACCCGACGGTAAACCGATGGTAGTTTCCGCATATAACGAAGATGCATCAAGAATTCCGGATACTATCGAATTTACAACTAATAAAATTGATGCCGACGGTGTGTCAACGCCAGTCACCACTAAAATTAATGTTGACTCCGATAATAAAATGGGTTTTAGACAGGCCCTTGATGTCAATGATAATTTTTTCAAAGCCGAAGAGAGGTCAACCAGAACTCTAAAAGGTCATGTTGCGGGTTGGTTCGACTCGATAGCCGAAAAAGTTGATGTTATGTTAAATAACGGCGGACGTAACCGTCAAGCAAACACTAAAAAGGATGCCTCTGACGAGGAAATTACGGCCAACGCTGAAAAAGATGGGTTAAAGGAAGAGGCGGAAGACTCCCAGGGGTCAATTGATGTTGACGATTCGGATGCCGACGCCGAAGAGCCGAATCGTGTGCCTGCCGATGAGGGCTCAAGTGCATTAACCAAAGGTATGGACACCCCAGCAGTTGAAAGCGCTCTGAAGTCTCGCGCAAAAAAAGCCGCTGCCACCATTGGTAGCGCCTCTGCTATTACGACTGGCCTCGGCTACGCTTGTACCGTGCTTAAAGTAATTAACACAATTTCACAAACTGTGGGCGCCCTCATGCGTTCCAAGGTTTTAAATTACGTCACCGGCTATACAGAAGCGGTTCATAAGACTAAAGCTGGCGATGGTTCGACTGAACTTCATTTCTATAATAAAGGCCTCAATACGGATGGACCTACTCGTGACATGGGCGGCAACATTATTCCAGGTAAAGAATCTAGTTCGGCAATGAAAAGCTCTGCCATTAGTCAGTTCTTTAGTAATGGCCAACTGAAGGTAAAATCATCTGATCCAGTCGCAAGGAAGTTTAACACTGAAAATGCCATGCAGCAGGCCGTCTTCCATAGTGATGAAATTCAATCAAGTGACATCCATCAGGTCCCGCAAACTCTTGGAAAGCTGCTAAGTCAAGCCGCCGGAAGTCTCAACACCTATAAAGGCTGTATTGCATTGCAAACTACAGGCGATCTACTAGGTATTTTTGCTGATATCGCTGAAATCGCTGCTGCCATTCCAAGCGCTGGTATCTCTATAATTATTGGTGAAATGGGCAAAATGCTAATGAAAAAAGCTCTCACTGTTGCTATTGTTGCTTCGGTTGGTGTACTAGTTTCTATGATTGCTCCATATGTTGCACGTGCCTTAGCAAAGAGTCTAGTTAGTAATATGGTCGGCGAAGATGCTGGCTACGCCATAAATAGCGGCTTTAATATGTATACCGGCATTCAACAACGTATGAGTTCTGGGCTTCCGGCAACCAAGAAGGCTCTCATTGCGCAATACCATGAACAGCAGTCAGTGATTGCAAGCGAGTCTCGTTATGATAGGCAAACTAAAAGCCCGCTGGATCCATCCTCTCCACATACTTTTATGGGTAGTCTAATGAACTCTCTTATTCCACTCGCCACTACGATGTCTTCACCAATTACCACATTTTCAAAGATAAACAGCACGGTCGCATCCTCAATTTCTCGCCTTCTTCCAACGGCTGCTGCTGACGATATTAACCAAATCAAGACTTCTATAAACGATAACTGTCCTTCAGGTAATGCATTTGAGGAGCCTTTAGCCATGGATGCATTTTGTAACAACTACATTACCACCGACTATTCTACAATGAGGACTCCACCCGATGAGGTTTTTGATCAAGTTGGTGCGGAAAACTTCGAATTGGATAAAATAGATGAGAACGTTAATAATGGTAATCCAGAGATTAAAGATAACTCGGAACTAGCCAAATGGACCTTAGCGTGTGCTGTGCGTGAATCTCATTATGGCGTTGCCGATGGTAATATTTCTGAGGCTATGAGTGGTTCAGCTGGCGTAGGCTCTGGTATTATTAAATCCTATACTGGCGCTGCTATTGGTGCTATCCCAGTGCTTGGTGGTATCGCTCAGACTATTTACAATGGCAAGGAAGCGTCCAATATTGGCTGGACCACCGGCGAAAACTGCGTCAAAGAAAAGTATAAATATTTCTCTCGTTACTCCGAGGATCAGCGTGTCCTAGAAGCAGCAGGTCTTATTGAGCAGTCTGCCGTCACAAGCTTCTTGGATCGCTACTTCGAGAAAAACCCACTCGATTTCACCGATTCCGGCATTGTGGCGCGCTACACTGGTATGACAAAAGATCAGGCTGAAGTTGCGCTTGGACTTCTAGAATATAATACCTTCCTCGCAAGTTATCAGCCCAAGGAGAAAGGTCCAGAAAAACCTATGCAGTATGACAATTATCAATACGAATCTACCACCGTTATCGCTGAGATCATGCCAAGTGCCCTGGTCTTCTTTGCATCGAATTATCAAACTCAACGTCAAGCTGTTGCAGTAGCTTAAATCATATTTTCTTCAGTAATTATAAAACGTGCTAAAATAAACATAAGAATTATAACTAAGGAGCATTATGTCTACAAAACTAAAGTATATTGATAGTCACTGGGGTATCTTTGCCTTGCAGGGAATTGTTGCCTTATTGTTTGGTTGGTTCGCCTTATTCACTAATTCCAGTGATATTCAGACATTAGTAATCGTTGTTGGCAGCGTGCTTCTTTCGCTCGGAATTATCGAACTATTGAATCTCTTAGCACGTACACGTACAAAAAATACTTGGGGCGTCTCATTAGTGATGGCTATTCTAGAAATCTCTGCCGGCCTCGCTCTTCTCTTTACCTACGAGCAAAATGTTGCCTGGCATCTTGTTGTTATTGCCGCCTATACAATCTTACGTGGTATTTTTGAAATCATTCTCGGACTTAGAGCCATTGATGATCTTACGGACAAGTTCATTTGGATTCTTGCTGGCGTCTGCGCCTGTATTATGGGTGTCGTTATTCTCAATACCGGTCACCTCGGTACCATCCCCTTCATTAAATACTTTGGTTCTTATATGATGGTCTTTGGTGTAGTAAATCTCATTTATTCCGTACATAACAATGAACAGGGTAAAGATTATCGTAGTGAGAAGCTTGCAGCAAAAAAGAAGATATCAAAGACTCTGGAATTAAAAACCCCAGTTTCAAAAACCACGACAAAAACAGTCAAGAAAACCGCGAAGAAAACCGCTAAGAAGGCTTAAATATAGATAGGCAGGCCTCATTCTTCTTCAAAAAACTGGCATTATAAACGTAAATATGTTATAATTATGTCTCAAGGAGAAAATATGAACTATAAAATGCCAACCAAGGCTATCATCACTGATGCTGGTTTTGCTAGCCGTTTTTTACCGATCACTAAAACTATCCCAAAAGCTATGTTGCCACTAGGAAATCGTCCAATCATGCAACTTGTTGTTGATGAATGTATAAAGGCCGGTATTACAGAGATTATTATCGTTGCCACGCCTGAGGGAAAGCCTATCTACGAGGATTATTTCAACAATTCCGTAAATCACATCCGTAAGCAACTAAAAGCACAGGGTAAACTAGACCGTTATACTCCGATTCAAGAAATCCTTGATTATCCAAAAATTACTGTGATCGAACAGGACCAGTCTTATCCATACGGAAACGGCTCTCCAATTGCTTCAGCCCGTAAGTTTATTCGTGATGATGAGGCCTTCATTGTTGCTTACTCGGATGATGTAGTCTTCGGTACTTCAGATGTTAAAACCCTAATTGATTCCTACGCTAAGCATCAAGATGCACAGGCAATTATTATTGCTCAGGAAATGCCTAGGGAAGTATTGAATAAATATGGTATCATTCGCCTTCAAGATGAGACTAAAATGACCCTACATGACATCGTCGAGAAGCCAAAAATTGAAGATGCTCCATCCAATCTTACTTCTTATGGTCGTTATCTCCTCACGCCAGATGTCTTCCAGTATCTTGATCCAAAAAATACCGGCCTAGACGGTGAATTATGGACCGTTGACGCTATTACGCGCATGGTTAAAGATGGCAATGTTTATGTTGAAAAAACAAGAGGTCACTGGATGACTACTGGTGATCCAAAAAACTACAACCTAGCTAGTCTTTATTATGCAACCGAATTTGAGGACTATGGTGAAGCACTTGTAGATTTTCTTCAAAAATAATTATAGTTAAACTACTAAAAAACACCCCAAGCGGGTGTTTTTTAGTTGTATACATTTACAAAATATAATACAATATAAGCGTAAAGGTTATCTAAAATGGAGTTATAAATGAATCTTGCCGAGTGGATCCTAGTCATGTTTTTATCAGTTGCACTACTGATCTTCTTAATTGTCGGCATCGTTTTTCTGGTTAAGTTCACTAGTCTGTTATCTGAAATCGAAATTATGGTTCAAACTGGTCAATCCATTTTTGATAAAGCTGACGATGTGGCTGATAATATTAAGGATCTCACGTCAGTTGGTCCACTTGCTAAAGGGTTCGTCACAGAATATATCGGCAGAAAGTTATTCAATCTCTTAAAAATTGATCGCAAGCCTAAAAAATCCTATTTTGATGAGTTTGAAGAAGAAGATATAACTCGACAATCAGTAAAACGCGCAGCAACTAAAGCCACGAAAACGCCAATTAAAAGCGTAAAACCAAAAGCTAGAAGCTAACCCCTATACTGTTCGCTCAAAATCGACTATAATAGATATAATAAACAGATTAAACAGGAGTACAAATATGAAAAAAGATAATAGCAAATTCTTCTTAGGCGTAGTCCTAGGTGCAGCAGCTGGTCTTGTCGCAGGTATTCTCACCGCCCCAAAGTCCGGCAAAGAAACACGTCAGGAATTGAAAGAGCAGGGTAAGAAAGCCCTTGATGAAACCAAAAAAACCAGCCAGAAGCTATATCAGGATACCAAAACTGGTGGTCAAAAAATGTTTGATAAATTCTTTAAGAAGAAAGAAGACGTAAAAGACGAAGCTCTTGGTGTCGTTGAAGAAGTTGCTGAAGATGTAGCTGAAGCAGCTGAAGAAGCAAAATAGTAAAGATTAAATTAATTACAAGTATTCTCTTCAATTAAATTTGAAGAGAGTATTTTAGTGGTAAAATAGGTGCAAGATAGATGTCAAGTGAGGTAGAAGCAAACACAGATCAAAAAAGCCAGGAAGAGGCCTATCATGATTTTTGTTGTGAATTAGATGATCCAAATCATCAAATCGGCCCCAGTGATTTTGTACATCTACATAACCACACACACTACAGTCTACTAGATGGTCTTACTAAGGTTCCAGATTTAATCGGTTATGTCAAAGAACAGGGAATGCAGGCGGTTGCCGTTACCGATCATGGCACCATGTCCAGCCTGATTGAGTTATATAAAGAAGCCAAGGCTGCTGAGATTAAACCTATCCTTGGTCTTGAGGCCTATGTTGCCGCAAGATCACGTTTTGATCGTGATCCAGCCTACGATAAGGTTCGTTATCATATCACCCTTCTTTCAATGAATGATCAAGGCTTTGAGAATCTCTGTCGCCTCGCTACCGAGGCAGAGGTTAATGGTAAGTATTATAAACCTCGTATTGATCACGAAATCATGGAAAAATACAGCGAGGGAATTATTTGTCTTTCAGGCTGTGCGAGCTCCGAAATTTCCGTACGTCTTAAAAACGGCGACATGGAGGGCGCTGAAAAACTGGTGGACTGGTATAGTAAAGTCTATAAGGATCGTTTCTACCTTGAAATGCAGGATCATGGTCATCCAGATTCTCCCACCCACTGGGATGTGCAAGATCGCATCAACCGTGGCTTGCAGGCAATCGCTAAAAAGACTGGTTTACCACTAGTGGTAACCTGTGATGGCCATTATCTCAAACACGAGGATCAGGACGCTCATGAAATTCTACTCTGTATTGGTACGGCCGCAAACCTCTCCGACCCTAATCGTATGACCTTGAAGGATTTTCAGCTACACGTCATTCCACCACAGGAAATTATTGATCGATGGAGTAAAGACTATCCTGAAGCGATTAAAAACACCAGAAAAATTGCCGAGCGTTGTAGTACAGAAATTCAACTCGGCCGGATTTTAATTCCTAAATTCCCAGTTCCAGATGGTGATTCCGAGAAAAGTTATCTTGATAAGCTCGTCTTTCGTGGACTCGCCTTCCGTTATGGTGGCGTCACTCAGGAAGAGGCGGAAAAACTTTCAATTGAAGAGTGTCGAAAACTGCTCTCTGATAAAATTCTCGAACGTATTGACTATGAATTGGCCGTCGTCGACAAAATGGGTTACAACGGCTACTTCTTAATCGTCCAAGACTTTATTATGTGGGGCAAGACTCGCCGTATTATTTATGGTCCTGGTCGTGGTTCCGCCGCAGGCTCCATCCTAGCTTATGCTTTACGTATTACCGAGCTGGATCCTATGAAGTACGATCTGCTCTTCGAGCGTTTCTTAAATCCTGATCGTATCTCTATGCCAGATATCGATACCGATATTCAGGACACCCGCCGTGATGAGGTTATTGACTACTGTACAGATAAGTACGGTAAGGAACGTGTTGCTAACATTGTTACTTTTGGTAAAATGATGGCCAAAAACGCCGTGCGCGACGTGGCTCGTGTACTTGAAGTACCTTACGCCGAAGCTGATCGTATCGCTAAACTGGTGCCAGACCCCATCCAGGGTCATCATGTTAAGTTGACTGATGCCATTGTTAATACTCCAGACCTCAAATATGAATATGAGCATAATCCAGTCGCCAAGCAGGTGATTGACTATGCCTCAAAGCTTGAAGGCACTATTCGTTCGCACGGTGTCCACGCTTGTGGTATCGTGATCGCTCCTGATGATCTCGTAAAATTCCTTCCTCTTGAAGTCTCCGCCAAGGGTCCACTCGCTACACAGTACCCCTCTACGCAGGTCGAAGAATTAGGCCTTCTTAAGATGGACTTCTTGGGACTTTCTAACCTCTCGGTGATTAATAATGCCCTGCGTATGATTCGTAAGGTTTATCACGACGATATCGATCTCTATAACGTACCACTAGATGATCCATTGGCCTATAAGCTCTTGCAGAATGCCGAAACCACTGGTGTTTTTCAGCTTGAATCTGCCGGCATGAAACGCTATCTTAAGGATCTGAAGGCCTCTAGTTTCGAGGATATTATCGCTATGGTCGCCCTTTATCGCCCAGGGCCGATGCAGTTCATCGATTCCTTCATTCGTCGAAAACACGGCGAAGAGCCAATCACTTATCTCCATCCTGGTCTTGAAAATGCCCTAAAATCTACCTATGGAATCTTGATTTATCAGGAGCAGTTCATGCAGATTTCTAAGGAATGGTGCGGCTTTACCGGCGGTCAGGCCGATACTCTGCGTAAGGCAGTCGGTAAGAAGAAAGTGGCTCTAATGAATAAGGTGAAACCAGAGTTCATTAAGGGTGCGCAAGAAGTTGGTGGTGCCACTGAAGAGCAAGCCGAAACGTTTTGGAATCAGCTTCTCGAATTTGCTAACTACTGTTTCAACAAGTCCCACGCCGCGTGTTACGGTCTGGTTGCTTATTGGACAGCTTACCTGAAGGCTCATTACCCTGACGCTTTCATGGCTGCGCTAATGACCTCAGATATGCGTTGGACCGACCGACTTGCAATTGAAATTGCAGAATGTAAAAGAATGGGCATTAAGGTGCTTGGTCCAGACATTAATCAATCCTATGCCGATTTTGGTATTGTGGGTGGTGAAAAAACGATTCGTTTTGGTCTTGCGGCCATTAAAAGTATGGGGAAGGCCTTGATTGAGGATATTGTTATCCCTGAGCGTGACAAAAACGGTCAATTCAAATCCGTCTGTGATTTTGCCTCTCGCGTCGATAATACGAAATTTAATAAAAAATCATGGGAATCTGCAATCAAAACTGGTGCCTTTGATCGCTTTGCTTCGCGTACGGATCTGTTGTTTAATTTAGAAGAAATCCAGGCCTATGGAGGCAAAGTTCAAAAAGATCGTGCCTCTGGTCAGACTGATCTTTTTGGCCTCATGGGTGATGCCGGTGCAATTCCTGAACCCACCCTTCAGGAATCCCCTACTAAGGTCTCAGAAAAAGAACAGTTACTCTGGGAACGTGACCTGATGGGACTCTATCTTTCCGCTCATCCTCTGGATAAATATGACCTCTATTTTGAAGAAAATACCCATCCGTTCACAATGGTTACCGCAGAAAATGATGGCAAACAAGTCGTTGTGGGTGGTATTATTACTGGTATTCGCACGATTCTTACAAAATCAAACACCAAAATGGCCTTCGTTAAGATCGAAAGTAAGACTGCTGAAACTGAATTTATTGTTTTCCCGTCATTATACGAGCAGGAAGGATCAAAATTAGTAATAGATAATATTATTAAAGTTACAGGTCGAGTTAACGCTAGGGATAAAGATGGTAATGTGACTTCTGACGTAAAAATTATTGCCGACTCCTTCTCCGTTGTTTCAGATGAAAAACTCGAAAATTATCAGTCTACTGGAATTAAAATGGAGGATCCAAAGGAAGCCCCCAAAAAGGAATTTAAACGTAAAAAAGCAACTGTCCCAGAGAATATTGCCTCCAGGCTGTCTAGCAGCCAAACCACAAAAGAAGGCAGTTCAAATAATACCGAAAAAGATAAAACCGATTCTGTAAAAAATTCCCAAGAAAAACAAGGCATAGAAGAAGTAGTTACTAGGGTTATTACTCCTCCCGTTGATCCAAGGTCTCAAAAACTCTTTGTCCTGATTGAGAACCCTGAAGATACTGAGAAATTAACAAGGATTCGCAAACTCTGTGATGAGAATCCAGGTTTTCAAGAAATTATTCTGGTTCTTAAAGATGAATCTGGCAAAAAACCACTACGTATGCCATTTAGAATTGATGCCTCCAGCGATCTTATTGACCCGCTCAAGGACTTGGTTGGTGAGACTGGTGTGGTCTTAAAATAAAATTTCTCAAAAACCTTTAACAAAAATAGTATTTTAGAACTGTTTATGCTAAAATAAAGCAAAAGAAGGTGGGAAGTGGATAAAATAACTAATTTTCTGAATGCAAAAATTTCTGGTCTGGTTACAAGTAAACCAGAGATTCTTGCTGACTACGCAAGGGATGCCAGTATTTTAGAAATAACACCAAAGCTTCTTTGTGTTCCCCAATCGGTAGAAGATATACAATACCTTGTTCGTTTTGCTAATGAATTAGCAAAAAAAGGATATCAATTGCCAGTAGTCGTTCGTGGTTCTGGGTTAGACCAAAGCGGGGCCGACCTAACCGAGGGTATGATTATCTCAACCGAAAAACTAAACCAAATTCAAGAAATTGACGATCGAGCTCGCTTAGTGCGAGTGCAGGCTGGAGTAACGCTAGGTCAATTAAATTCAGCCTTAGCACTTTTTGGTCTGCGTCTGCCAATCGAGGCGGATCCGCGCGAGACTATTGGTGGCCTAGTTTCAAATTTTTATACAGATAAAATTGCAAAAAAATATGGCAGCATCTATTACTATGTTGATCGCATTGAGGCTGTCTTGTCTAATGGCGATCTCTTCAAATCTCAGACTCTCACCCCTCGCGGACTCAAATATGTTAAATCTAAGAAAGATTTTGTCTCGACCCTTTACAGGAGAGTCGAAACGATTCGACAGGAAAATAAAGAGCAACTGGAGGAGCTCAAAGCGCATAATCACGCTCGCACTGGTTATCATATGGTCACGGAGGTACAACCTACGCCGCATGAATTTGACCTGGCGCCCCTCTTTTTTGGCGCTCAGGGTAGCCTCGGTATTATCACCGAATTAATCATCAAGGTCATCCCACTTTCGCGACCTACCAAACAGGCTCTGTTTGGTTTTCAGGATTTAAAAGCAGCTGCCAGTTTCATGTCAGAACTAAAAAAACTTCAGCCTCTTCGTATCGATTTTTACGACCAACGTCTAATTAATCTAGGTCAAACTCATGCTCAAGAAGCAAATCTAAATCTCGGTGAGGCTAAGTATTTAATTTGTACGGAATTTGATGATCATTATTTTAAAAATCAAAGCAATCTTAAAAGACTGAAAAAACTTTCTTGCCAGAAAGATCTAGCTATTATTGATCAACCGGAAATTGCTAATATCATAGCTAAAATTCATAAAAACTTAGTCGCGTATCGCAATGATAGCTCGGTAGTTGAGCGAGTTGTTGTGGTTGACCGTTCCTATATTCCAGAGGTAGAATTTTCTTCCTTCGTTGACAGTCTAAAAACGCTAGAAAAAATCTTTGATCAGGAGTTGCCGCTCTTTGGCTCTTTCATGACTAATCTCTACTCAATACGTCCCAGCTTTGATTTGTCACAGGTGAACGATCGCAAACAGCTACTACGGTTCTTGCAGCAATTTGGAAAGTTGGTTACCGATTCAAACGGTAGCCTCTGTGGTGGCTCAGCTGAAGGTCAGGTTCAAGCATTAATGGTTAATCAAAATACTTCTGCTCGTACGCTCAATCTCTATCATCAAATAAAGACACTTTTTGATCCAAACAACATTTTGAATCCTAAGATCAAGCAGGGTGCCAGTCTGGCTAACCTAGCGCGTTTTATGCGTACCTCTGCACAGATTGGCTTAATTCGTCAGGATTAATTTTATAAGCCAAGTTAATCGATTATTATCTGTTATCTAAAAATAGCTCAGCATGCTATAATCATCTTATGAAAGTTACTACAAAGAATTTATCCGAAACCAAGGTCGAGGTTACTGTTACTCTTGATCAGAATGACCTTAAGGTCGCCGAGGAACAGGCCGTCTTACGTCTGTCCAAAGAAATCCGCGTTCAGGGTTTTCGTCCAGGCAAGGTTCCTGCCGAAATCGCCAAGAAAAATATTAATCCAAACGATCTCGCCAGTACCACCGCTGACATCGCTGTTAGACGTACTGTACCTAAGGCCTTTGACGAGGCTAAGAATATTCCTCTCGTTATTCCAAATGTCGATATTGTCAAATTTGTCCCTGGTGAAGTTCTTGAATACAAGGCAGTTGCCGAAATCGTACCAGAAATTAAGCTTGGTGATTATAAAAATCTTAAAGTTAAACGCGAAGAAATTAAGGCCAAAAAAGAAGATGTTGACGATGTCGTGGCTCGTGTCAGAAGTGCCTATGCAGAAAAACAGGTAGTAAAACGCGCAGCCAAAATGGATGACGAAGTTGTTATTGATTTTGAAGGTAGCTTAAATGGTGAGAAGTTTGAAGGTGGCGCAGCTAAAGATTTTAAACTCAAGCTCGGTTCTCACCAATTTATCCCAGGCTTTGAGGAGGGGATTGTTGGTCACAATTCTGGCGATCGCTTCGATCTTGAGCTTACTTTTCCTAAGGACTATCACGCTGAAAAACTTGCTGGCCAAAAAACCGTCTTCAATGTTCTCTTGAAGCAAGTTAATGAATTTATCCTACCTGAACTGAATGATGAATTTGCTCAAAAATGTGGTCCATTCAAAACTATGGACGACCTAAGAAGTGATATCGAAAATAATTTAACAGAGCAAAATAAGGTCAAATCCGATGAGAAATTTAAGGATGATCTAGTTAGCGAACTTGTGAAGAAGAGTAAAATTGCAGCTCCAGAAGTTCTGATTGAGGACCAGATCCGCTTTATTAAACAAGATATCGAGGCCAACGCTAAAGTTCAAGGTCTATCCTTTGAGGACTATCTCACTCAGACCGGACAAACCGAAGAGGACTGGAAGAAGCAGATCAAAGAACTTGCTGAAGCTCGCGTTAAGGCCTCTCTTGCTCTCCAAATGGTAGCACGTGAAGAAAAAATCGATATTGAGGACGAAATCGTCGATGCTAAAATTAATGAGCTTCGTGAAGTCTATAAAAAATCCAAGGAAGCATTAAATAACCTTAAAGATAATAATGTTCGCCAGGATATCAAGAACCGTATGGTTATCGAAAAAACTTTGAGCTTCCTAGTCGAACTCAATTCTAAAACTGAGAAAACAGATAAAAAATCTAAGTAAGACCACCAAATTCTAGATAGAAATTAGGACACATCGTGTCCTAATTTTTTTAAATCTAAATACTTGTACTATAATGTAATGAAATAAGAAATTAAAAGGGGGTTACTTATGGTACATTCAAAACATGAAAGTATAAAGGATATGATCTATGCAGGAATTATTGGGCATGCTGTCGGGGATGCTTTAGGAGTTCCTGTCGAATCATTAAGTCGCTTACAGTTAGCGAGCCGTCCGATTCGCGACATGATGGGCTTTGGAGTCTATCAGCTTCCTGCTGGCACTTGGTCTGACGATACCTCAATGGAAATTGCATTAATGGATTCATTAATCAGGCAGAAACGCTTTGATCTAGATGATATTATGCACAATTTCTATAAATGGTTTCATGATGCCGATTTTACTGCCACCGGTCAAAACTTCGGGATAGGACCTATCTGTGAAGAAGCAATCCGTAACTACA
The DNA here is from genome assembly GCA_963545055.1 of Candidatus Nanosyncoccus nanoralicus. GTDB lineage: Bacteria > Patescibacteriota > Saccharimonadia > Saccharimonadales > Saccharimonadaceae > Nanosyncoccus > Nanosyncoccus nanoralicus_A. The sequence goes on along the minus strand of CAUUHT010000001.1, from coordinate 357,476 downwards.
TGGATGGGCTTAGTCCACTCGAATGTGGAGTCAAAGACGCCAAAAGCGTTGGAAATGGCTCTCTGATGCGTATTCTGCCAGTCGCTTATGTCTGTTATTACAATCAGATCACTGGCAAAAAGCGCCGTCAGTTAGTACATGATCTTTCAGCTATCACTCACGCCAATGAGCTCTGTATCTTGGGTTGTTTAATCTATGTAAATTTTGTCTGCCATCTTCTTGATGGAGATAATCTTCTTGAGGCCTATCAAAAAACCCAATTAGATGACTATTCGGACTTTGAAGAAGATACTCGTATGTCTTACTATCGTATTTTGGAAGAAAATATTGGTAGTTATGCGTGTCAGACGATTATTTCTACAGACAATGTCTTGAACACCTTAGAAGCTGCATTTTGGTGCCTCTTTAACACGGACAACTATCGCGATGCAGTAATTACGGCAGTCAACCTTGGGGATGACACAGACACGGTTGGTGCAGTCACTGGTTCTATGGCGGGCATTCTATATGGCTTTAATGAGATCCCCGGTCTTTGGGTTGAAGCATTGCAACGTTCTGAATATCTACTAGATCTCTGTGAACGCTTCGCTCTAGCCGACATAGACACCTCGAATATCTAAAAGTGACAAAACTCATTCATGTTATAGGCCAAATATTTGGCCTATTTTTTAAAACTTAAAGAGTAAAACTTGATAAAAACCGTAAAATATTGTAAAATATATATATGTCACAATCTAAACTTCTTCAATATCTCAAACAGTTATATAAAGAACAGCGTGAACTTACTATTCTAGAGGTCACCTATCTCATAATCGCCGTCCTCTCCTTTTTGGTCGCTGCCGTCATTGCCTTGCTAAATCAATCTCTTGGTGTCGCGCTTCTTATTATTCCATTTGTCTCCTTTTTAGCCCTATCTGCCAATATGATTGTTTGGGCGCTTGTCCGTATGCTTCTGGACGAATCTACTAAAAATGATCATAAAAAATCAGAAGTCTCCAAAGGTGAAGACGAAAAAATAGTAGAACCTGTTAAAAATAAACGTTCCAAGGCAACATCAAAAAAATAGTCAAATCTAACACAAAACAAACATATAAGAATCTCTCAAATGTTTGTTAATTCCGCATTTTACAAAAAATAGAGCACAAAACGCTCTATTTTTTATTTCATGCTACAACCTCATTCAATAAAGCCCGCAATAAAAAAGAAAAGCTCCCAGGTAAAAATAACGAACGCAGAAACTTCGCTTATCTCTCCCGTCTCAATAGCATGATCGAAAAACATGGAGATGCTCTAGAACAAAAGCTCTGGGCAGCCTCTGCCGAAAATCTCGTCATGGACTATGAAGATATCCCAGACACCTACTGGAAACAACAGGAACAAATCCTAAGAGACAACGGTCAAGGTAGAGAATTAAGTAGAGACGAAAAAGAATATCTCACAGAGGACATTATTAATAAGCAACGAGAGTCTATCAATACCTGGTCTAACTATCTAGGCGATAAAGACTGCCCCTATCCTACCTGGTTCAAAGTCTATGCTTTCGATGGTGTTTCTAAGATGGGACTCATCAATAAAGAAACCAGAGAGTTTGAGAAACGCGACAAAACTACCGTTGCAAGTTTCCCAACCCTTAACCCTGAAGTCTTAGCTAAGGTTTATCGCAACATCAACGAGTTTTATGCTGTAAATAAAGAAGACTGGTTAGCACAACATCCAGATGACGAAAAACTAGTTTCTCTAATTAAATCTGGTAACTTCCCCAAACTCTACGCTAAAGAACTCTTTGATACCAAGACCATCATCAAAACTCCTGAGAACCCAGAGGATGTCGAAGGCGATTGGTTCACATACCAACTTGGCGATGAAGATGAACTTGCTAAAACCGCCGAGGGTACTGGTTGGTGTATTGCTGATCCAAACGTTGCCCATAGCTATCTTTCTTATAGTAATTATACTGTCAATGAAAATGATTGGGAAGATGATGAAGACTGGGAAGATAAGGATGAAGATTGGAAGGAAGAAGAAGACAATAATGGTTTGGAAGAAGATGAAAATAATCTAGAAGAAAATAAAAATAATCCAGAAGAAGATAACCAAAGTGACCCCAAAACTAAGTTCATCGTCTTTAAACTAAAAGCTCCAAATTCCCCAGATGGTTATTCCACTAATGGCGTTGCCTCCATTCGTCTTGATCTAGATGGCAAAGTTACTGAAGTTTCAGGATTAAACGAGGGGCAGGCCATTGAAGATTCTTTGATCCCCACTGTAAAAGAAAAAGTCTTGTCTTTGCCAGGCGGCAAAGAGTTTCTTCAGAAATTCGAAGATAAACAAACTCTCATTAGATTAGATCATAAAATGCAAAATGGCGAAGACTTAACTAAAGAAGAGCTTAGTTTCCTCTATGAGCTAGATCGCCCAATTGCTACTCTAGACACCTACAATAGTAAAGATCCTAGAATAACAGAGTTAAAAGAAAAGTATGGCATAGAATACGCTCTAGAAAAAGGGATAGATGTTAACGAATTAGTTCCAAGCCTAAACCCAGACGATATTGCAAAAAATCTAGACTACCTCCTCGAGCAAGGTGCAAATATTAATGTCGACGAATTAGCTTCAAACTTAGATTCCGTACGTATTGCAAAAAACCTAGATTCTCTCCTCAAGCATGGTGCAGATATTAATGTCGACGAATTAGTTTCGAGCCTAGACCCAGACGATATCGCCGATAATCTAGAGCCCCTCCTCAAGAATGGTGCAAATGTTAATAATATCATAAATAATATGGCGTATTACGATATCATAGCAAACCTAGACTATCTCCTCAAACACGGTGCAGATATTAATAATATCGTAAATCACATGCATCCAGAAGATATCGAAAAAAGACTAGATTATCTTCTTGAACACGGTACAGATATTAATAATATCGTAAATCACATGTATCCAGAAGATATCGAAAAAAGACTAAATTATCTCCTCGAACACGGTGCAGAAATTGATGTCAACAAATTAGTCTCAGATTTAGATTTTCTTCGTATCACAGATAACCTAGATACCCTTCTCAGGAATGGCGCAGATGTTGATAACGTAATAAAAAGACTAGACAAAAAAGGCATTAAAGATAATATAGACCTCCTCCGAAAATATGGCGCAAATCTCGATGATTATTAAGAAAAAATTAAAACTCCATTTTCACATATTTGTTAATACTACAGACCATGTGAACCCTAACAAAAAACCAGAAATTGACGAAATTCCAGGCAAGTAGTATAATATTACAAGAGTTTCAAGCGGAATCCCATTGCTGTAAAGGAGGACGCTACGAAGTTGAGAGACTTCAAACCGAAAAGGTAAACTATAAATCGATTTAATATAAGAGGATAAAATGCCAACAATCAATCAATTGATTAGGAAACCACGTAAAGTGGCTGCAAGAAAGTCAAAGTCACCAGCTCTTGGTAGTATTGTTAATACTCTTAAGACTCGTTACTACGATCAGCCAGCCCCATTAAAACGTGGTGTTTGTATCAAAGTCACCACCAAGACTCCAAAGAAACCAAACTCAGCTCTTCGTAAAGTAGCTCGTGTTCGTCTTACTAACGGCCAAGAAGTTTGGGCCTACATCGGTGGTGAAGGTCACAACCTACAGGAGCACGCCGTTGTTCTCGTTCGTGGTGGTCGTGTACCTGATCTTCCAGGTGTCCGCTATCACATCGTCCGTGGTACGCTCGATCTTCAGGGTGTTAACGGCCGCAAACAGGGTCGCTCAAAGTATGGCGCCAAGAAGGAGGGTAAGTAATTATGCCACGCAAAACTACTAAATCGCTTGAACGTAAAGTTAATCCAGACCGCCGCTACCAGTCTATTCTTGTTCAGCGTTTGATTAACAAATCTATGCTTAATGGTAAGAAACAAGTTGCCGAACGCGCAGTTTACTCTGCCATCGAAGGTGCAGCAAAGAAACTTGGCTCAGAGAATCCAGTAGAAGTTCTTGAAAAAGCTATTGCCAATGTTTCTCCAGATTTTGAAGTTAAATCCCGCCGTGTCGGTGGTGCTAACTACCAAATTCCATTCCCAATTTCCGGCCACCGTCAGATGCACTTTGCCTTCTCATGGCTCGTTGTCTCTGCACGTGCTCGCAAGGGTATGCCATACGAACGTCGTCTTGAAGCCGAAATCGTCGATGCCTACAATGCAACCGGCGCTGCCTTCAAGAAGAAGGAAGACACACACCGCATGGCTGAAGCCAACCGTGCTTTCGCACACTTTGCTCGCGGCTAATCAAGAGTTTTCTAAAAACACCACTTCGGTGGTGTTTTTTTATTGTAAAATTCCCATTTAAAATAGATTATTCTCATGCTAAATCCCCTTAAGCCTAAGCTGATATGCTATAATAATCTAAAATAAGGAGGTAAAATGATAAAACTTGCAATTAACGGCTTCGGTCGCATCGGTCGTAATGCCTTCAAGATTGCTTTTGAGCGTCGTGACGTCAAGGTTGTTGCCATCAATGACTTAACAGATACCAAGACGCTAGCTCATTTGTTAAAACACGATTCAAGTTATGGTACTTATGACCGCGATGTTAAATTTGACGAAGAGAACCTTATTGTTGACGGCGAAAAAATCCGCGTCTATGCAGAGAAAGAACCAAAAAATCTTCCGTGGAAAGATCATCGTGTTGATGTAGTGATTGAGTCGACAGGCTTTTTCACAGATCCAGCTAAAGCAGCCGCCCACCTTGAGGCTGGCGCTCAGAAGGTAGTTATTTCCGCTCCAGCCAAAGGAGAAGGCGCCAAAACCATCGTCATTGGCGTTAATGAAGATACTGTAACAGAAGATGACAAGATTTTATCCAACGCATCATGTACCACCAACTGTATTGCTCCAGTTATGAAGGTACTTGAAGACAACTTTGGTATCGAAAAAGCTCTTATGACTACTGTTCATTCCTATACTGCTTCCCAGCGTATCTTGGATGCGCCAGCCAAGGATCTTCGTGAGGCCCGCGCAGCTGCCGAGAATATCGTTCCTACTTCAACCGGTGCTTCCAAGGCTGCAGCTCTCACCATTCCTGCCCTCAAAGGCAAATTTGACGGTCTTTCAATTCGTGTTCCGACCCCAGTTGTCTCTCTTGCCGATATTACTGCGGTCCTAAAGAAAGACACTACTATTGAAGAACTTCAGGAAGTCTTTAAAAATGCTGCCAAAGAACCATTCTATGAAGGAATTCTTGGTGTCTCTGAGGAGCCTCTTGTCTCGATTGATTATCGTGGTAACTCACATTCAAGCATCGTTGACCTTCCTCTGATTAACGTTGTCGACAAAAATTTAGTAAAAGTGGTTGCTTGGTATGATAATGAATGGGGCTATTCAAACCGTCTCGTAGAGCTAGCCGCTGATTTTGGGAAAAACTAATATGCCAAGAATTTTTATCGGCTCAGACCACCGTGGCTTCGTCGCCAAACAACATATTCTAGCCACTTTAGCAAACTCCGAATGGAAAGATATCTATGAAATCGTTGATCTCGGTCCAGAGACTATTCGTCCAGACGATGACTTTAACGATTATGCCATCGCAGTTTCACGCGCCGTCAGAGAAACTGCTAATTCTCGCGGCATTCTTATCTGTGGCTCAGCCCACGGTATTGCCATCCAGGCCAATCGTTTTAAGGGAATACGTGCCATCTGCGGCTACACTCCAGAGTTAGTTCGTCTTGGTCGACTTCATAATGATGCCAATGTCCTCTGTCTTTCTTCAGATTTTATGGATGATGCAAATATTGATCAGGCCATCGATATGTTCCTTCGCGGTAATTTTCTACCCGAAGAAAGATATATTAGGCGCAACCAACGACTTGATGAGGAATCAATTTATTAATAAAGGAAAACTATGGGTGAGGATGTATATATAGTACCGACAATTCTAACTAATGATCCGCAGGTCTTTGCGACACAGTTGCAGGCCTATCCGCAGTTTGCTAAAAGAATTCAGATTGATCTAATGGATGGCACCTTCACGGCTGATAAAAGCCTCCCAGAATCCACAATTGCTGGTCTGCCTCAAGGAGTTTCTTTTGATCTACATTTGATGTCGGCAAGACCAAGCGATCATCTCGCCCATCTTCTCCGACTCAAACCCTCACTCTGTATCTTACACGCCGAGGCTAGCGAGGATTTAACCCCATTTTTTAGTGAATTTAAAAAAGCTGGTATTAAATCAGGTTTAGCGCTTTTACCAGGCACTTATCCCGGTCTAGTTAAGGCCTACATTGAAGCTGTGGATCATGTTCTTATTTTTGCTGGCTCCCTCGGTAAACAAGGCGGCCAAGCAGACCTGTTACAGATGGAAAAAATTAAACTCATTCGTGAAATTAACCCCACGGTTGAAATTGGCTGGGATGGCGGTGCAAATCTAACCAATGTCCGCGCTCTTGCACATGCTGACCTAAATGTGATTAATGTTGGCTCCGCTATTTCCAAAGCACAAGACAAAAAAGCGGCCTATAATCAGCTTGTTGAGGAATCAAAAAAACGGGGAATCATGTAATGGTAGCTTCAAAACTTTATCGTAAAGTCCACTACAAAGAACAGCCAATCTCTCGTGTCCTTACTATTGGTGCGGCAATGCAGCAGATTATATTAGTAGATCATGATGACTTTATTATCAATAAGCAAAAAGTCTCTATCGGCGAAAAAGTCGACATCGACCAGATTTATTATCAAATAGGTGGTAGTGGTGTTAACGTGGCTGTAACATTTGCGCGTCATGGTCACCAGTCAATCGTAATTAGTAATCTTGGTCAGGATCGCTCAGCAGAAGCTATTAAGGATTTTCTGATTGATGAAAGTGTTGATACAAGTTATCTAAATCAGCTTCCGCTTCAGACTGGTACCTCTGTTGTTCTGCTGGATTCAAAAACCGCCACCAGGACCACAATGAACTGTCTAGGCGCAGCTAAAACCTCAAATAATTTAGAATCTCACGATCTTAATCTAGCTAATCCGGATTGGCTGTATCTCACAACCCTAAATGGTGACCTAGATAAGGCCCTAGAGTTTATTGAACAGGCTAAAGAAAAACAAATTAAAATTTTCTGGAACCCCGGCGAACTAGAACTAAAACAAAAGAAAAAAGTCTTAGGGCTTTTGTCTGATATTGATGTTCTGCTCGTTAATCAACAAGAAGCTAAGATGCTAGTTGGCGGGGAAATCCTTGAAGAACTCATCACTAAGCTTTCTGCATATACTAGGACAGTAATCATCACCGCGGGCGCAAGTGGTAGTATTGCCAAATCTGGAGAAGAAATCTATCGTCTAGCTGAATATGAACAAAAAGCCCCTATCGATCCTACGGGCGCAGGTGATGCCTTTGGTTCTGGTTTTCTTGCCGGCCTTCTCGATGGCTTAGACTTTAAACATAGCCTCATTGCAGCAGCCGCTAATGCTACCTCAGTTATTTCTGAAATCGGCTCTACTAAGGGTATACTTTCAGCAAATGAAAAATATCACCCAATGCCTATTCAGCGACTTTATCTATAAAAAAATATGAGGTGGAAGCCTCATATTTTTAAATAAATCTTTACACTGATTTAACGCGATTATAAATATTATCGTTAATATTGATGTGACCAATTTTGTTTGCTGCTAGTACTACCTCTGTAATATCATCTGTCATTACAAAAAGATCAAGATCCTCCTCCTTAATCATCTTGTTTTTTAGCATGGTAGTCTTGAAGAACTTCACTAGTGGGCGCCAATACGACTTACCAATTAAGAAGCATGGCATCTTTGGCATCTTACCTGTTTGAATTAAAATTAAAACTTCAGACATTTCATCAAGTGTACCTAGCCCGCCAGGGAAAAAAGCGTAAGCCTTGCTAGACATCACAAGCATCACCTTACGAGCAAAAAAGTAATTAAACTCCATTGAGTCGGTAAGATAAGGATTCTCGTGCTGTTCAAAAGGTAACTTAATATTTAGTCCCACACTACGTCCCCCATATTCATATGCGCCACGGTTGGCCGCTTCCATAATACCAGGACCACCACCAGTGATTACTGGATGGCCATTTTCCGCTAGTAAACGTCCTAATTCGCGAGCCTTAATATAATACTTGTCCGTCTCTGGCGTCCTAGCCGAACCAAAAATTGTTACACCTTGCGAGAATCGACGAATCGTTGATAGGCCTTTTAGCAGATCCTTAGCATAAGCTAAAGAACGGTCAACGTCTGGCCCTGAAATTTTATTGGCTGATAATTCATTTAGCCATTCTTCTGTAATTTTATCCATAAGCTTATTATAACAAAATAACCCCTGAATAGACATGATAAAATAGAGATATGGAAATCGTCTTAATTCTACATAACATCCGTTCAACCTACAATGTTGGTTCTATCCTTCGAACTGCCGACGGTTTTTCTGTAGACCAAATTATTTACTCTGGTTTTACTCCAGCCCCAATCCCCCATTCAACTCTCCTACCTCATCTTGCAGAAAAAGTTACGAATCAAATTCATAAAACCGCGCTTGGCGCTGAGAAGACCCTACTATCTTCATATTCTCAAGATATAATTGAATCAATTCGCACCCTAAAGACCCAGGGTTATCAAATCGTGGGTTTAGAGAATAATTTGGAAGATACTCGTCTACATCAAATCACCGAACATTCTCTTCCAAATTTACTAGGCTCTAAGGTTGCTCTAATTCTTGGAGAAGAAGTGGAAGGAATCTCGCCGGAGCTTCATCAATTTATTGATTTATTTTTGGAGATTCCCATGACCGGCAACAAAGAGTCTTTTAACGTTTCAATCGCTTCAGCCATTACCCTCTTCTATCTTAGATATGGCATCAATTTAAATCGTTCCTAAACTCTGGTATAATAATTAAGATTAGGGAGTTATTATGGAAAGATATAATCCAACAGAAATAGAAGAAAAATGGCAAAAAATCTGGGAAACCGAGCAAGCTTTTCGTGCTGAAGAAAATGGTGCAGAAAAAATGTACCTTGCAGAAATGTTCCCCTATCCATCCGGCGCTGGCCTCCATGTCGGCCATGTTCGTAACTTCTCCATAGTCGATGTTTTAGCAAGATTCTATGCTCAAAATGGTAAAAATGTTCTTCGACCTTTTGGTTATGATACTTTTGGGCTTCCTGCAGAGAACTACGCAATCAAGACTGGCATTTCTCCAGCCGAAGCCACCAAAAACAATATTAATAACTTCAGAAAACAAGCCAAACACCTAGGATTCTATATTGATTGGAATCGTGAAATTAATACCTCAGATCCTGAATATTATCGATGGACCCAGTGGTGTTTCTTGCAGCTATTTAAAAAAGGACTCGCATATCAGAAAGAAAGCTATCAATGGTGGTGCCCTAACGACCAAACTGTTTTAGCCAACGAACAGGTCGAAAATGGTCACTGTTGGCGCTGTGGTACCGAAGTCGAAAAGAAAAAGATGAAACAGTGGTTCTTTAAGATCACTGCTTATGCTGACGAGCTTTTAGATGAAATTGACCAGCTAGATTGGCCCGAAAAAATCAAAACTATGCAAAAGAACTGGATTGGACGATCAGAGGGCGCCAATGTGAAATTTAAAGTCAAAGATCAAGAAGATGCTATCGATATCTTTACCACTCGCCTTGATACTATTTGTGGCGCAACATTTTTGGTACTTGCACCTGAACACCCGAGAATTCCTGATTTAATTACCAAAGACACAGAAGAAGAAGTAAAAAACTACTGTGCTGCCGCTATTAAGAAATCAGAAATTGAACGCCAAGAAAACAAAGAGAAGACCGGGGTATTTACTGGTAGTTTCGCTATTAATCCAGTCACTAAAGAAGAGATCCCAATTTGGGTTTCAGATTACGTCCTTATTAATTATGGTGATGGTGCTGTCATGGCAGTGCCAGGTCACGATGAACGTGATTTTGCCTTTGCCTCAAAATATCAGCTAAAAATCAAAACAGTGGTTAAGCCAGTTGAGCTAAATAATCAATCTGAAGCTCAGGATGGTGACGCTCTGCAATGTTTCCACGATCGAGGTATTCTATTAAATTCAGGAAAATATGATAATTTAACCTCTAAAGAGGCCGAGAGCCAAATCCTATCAGACCTTGGAGAATCTGTTGCCAATAAAAAAGTCACTTATCGTATGCGCGATTGGCTTATTTCCCGTCAACGATACTGGGGTTGCCCAATTCCAATCGCCTATGATAAGAATGGTCAACCACATGCTATCCCTGAGGATCAATTACCAGTAGTCTTACCTGAAGTATCTGATTACCGTCCAGATAAAACTGGCCGTTCTGCTCTTGCCAAAGCTGAAGATTGGCTAAAAGTCACTATTGACGGCGAGGAGATGATTCGAGAGACCGATACGCTGGATGGTTACGCCTGTTCCTCCTGGTATCTTTGGCGCTACGCATCACCACACTCCACCTCTACGGCTTGGGAGCAAGATGCTATTAAATACTGGGAGCCTCTCGATATTTATTGCGGTGCCGACCACGCTGTTGCGCATCTGCTCTATATCCGTTTCTGGTGTAAATTCTTTGCCGATCAGGGATACCTGCCATTCAGAGAGCCAGTCAAAAAACTTCTCTATAATGGCTATATTAACGCCCCAGATGGTAAAAAGATGTCAAAATCAAAAGGAAACGTGATTGATCCCCTCGATGTCATCGACTCTGGCTACGGCGCAGATACCTTAAGGACCTACGAGCTCTTCATTGGCCCATATAACGAAGATGCAGCCTGGAGCACTACGGCAATTGGTGGAGTCTACCGCTTCCTCAATCGTTGTTTTAATCTGGCCATTAATCAACAAAATAATCGACTTCACTCTGGCACACCTACTCAACTTATACGACATAAAACAATCAAAAAAGTTACAGAAGATATCGCAAATACCAATTTTAATACTGCAGTAGCTGCCTTAATGGAATACGTTAATGAGCTTTATAAGATCGGTGCTTCAACTGAAGATATCATTATCTTAGCTAAGTTACTTAAGCCTTTCGCACCTCACCTAGCATCTGAAATTCTAGAAAAAGAAGAAGTTGATGATAGATGGCCTGAATACAACGAAGCTTATCTCGTTTCAGATACCGTGCAGCTTATTGTGCAGGTTAATGGCAAGGTTCGCGCTAAGTTAGAAATTAATTCCGATGATCTAGAAGATCAAGAAAAAATTAAAGAACTTGCCTTGTCACAAGAAAACGTTCAAAAATACTTAAATGGTGAGCCAAAAAAGATAATTATGCCAAAGGGCGCAAAGCTAATTAATATCGTAGCTTAACCTCTCAAAATTTCAAAACTCCACTTGAAAAATCATGATTTTTTGTATATAATAACCTAAATTATTGTCAATATACTAATAAGGAGCATTTAATGCCTGAACCTAAAAAGCAAAGCAGCCCAAGAAAGACCGGTCTTCGCCGAAGCCACCTACGTCTTGTATTAGCTCGTGCTGTTAATAAGAAATCACCAGTTAAGGCTTTTGAAACAGCCAAGAAGACCCCTAATCTAAAGGTCAAAACCCCAAGAACTGCTAAAGTTTCAAATAACACAAAGAAAAGCGAAAAATAATGGCAAGTAATCGGCACCTCGGTAGAATCATTGCATTACAAAGCTTGTATGAATACGAGTTTAGAGCAAAGGCGGGCGATGCTACAGCCGAAATCCAGTCTATCATCGCTAAAAATATTGAACCATATTCCAAGGCACTCGGAGATACTGAATTTGTCTTCGGTCTTGCCAACGGTGTTGTAGAAAATCAAGCTAAACTTGATCGTGAATTGCAACCCTTGGCTCCAGAATGGCCTTTAGAAACCATCGCAGCCATCGATCGTAATATTTTACGCATCGGTCTTTATGAACTTGAAATAAGAGTTGTTCCACCAAAAGTAGTTATCAACGAAGCTGTTGAGCTAGCAAAAGCTTTTGGTTCTGATAATTCATCCAAGTTTATTAATGGTGTCTTAGGCACAGCCTTCAAGCAACTTGGATTGAATAATGAAGAGGGAGAACATGAAGGATCAAAATCGCAAGTTGAGTCCCAAACTAACGCTTCCGAACAATAAATCAAATAAACCAAAAGATTTTTCAAACCGTAACACTAATACTAGATCACGTTCACGTATTCGTCCGTTAAAAACTGAGCGCAGTCAAACTCTTGATCAAAAAACCTTCAAGAAGAAGCCAGCAATCAAGGAAATTGTCAGAGAACCGACCTCAGGCGGCATAGTCTTTCGTTTTAATGAAAAGAAAAACGATATTGAGATTCTACTTATCCAAGATTCCAAGAACCGTTGGACTATCCCCAAGGGACATATTGAAACGGGTGAAACCGCAAAGCAGACCGCCATTCGCGAGATCGGTGAAGAAGCAGGCCTAAACCATATTAAAGTTTTGTCCTGGCTTGGCAAGATACATTTTAAGTATCGCCGTGTCGATAAGCTTGTCCTTATGACCACCCAGATCTATCTAGTTCGCGCTCTTGACGGAAAAGAACGCCCAACTAAAGAAAAGTGGATGAATGGTATTAAGTGGTTTAGCTTCCGTGACGCTCTAAATGCAATTGAGTACGATGATATCGAAAAACTTATGCTCATTGCTAAAAAACGTATTCGCGCTGGAGACTTACAATAATTAACATTCGGGATTTCATCAGGTACTAGACCCTTCTCTAGTACCAAAGTGAGTTCCAGAAAGGAAAACATGGATAATTATCTAAAAAAATACAACATCGATCTAGAAACCATCAAAAAACACATCAGTGAAGCTTCGGTGAAAAAGAAGATTATCGACGATCGTTTGCCAGAAACCTACACTAAAGACGTACTTGACGAATATAGTAACTTCGCTGAAGAGAAAATGGGAATCAAATTTAACGATATCTCACTCTTTATTACTGCCCTTACTCATCGTAGCTTTGTTAATGAACATAAAAAATTTATCGTCGAACATAATGAACGTCTAGAGTTTCTTGGCGATGCTATCTTAGAGCTTGTCGTTTCGGATTTTCTGTATCAGAATTTTCATGAGCCAGAAGGAATTATGACTGCCTGGAGGTCGGCCTTAGTGCGCACTGAATCAATCGGTGCTGCCTCCGAAGAAATTGGTTATATTTCACTAATTCGTCTCTCTAAAGGTGAAAAACTAGGTAGTAGCCGCACTCACGCCTCCATCATTGCCGACTGTTTTGAAGCGGTAACTGGCGCAATTTATCTTGACCAGGGCTTTGATGCCGCCAAAGACTTTATCTATCAACATATCATCTGTAAAATGGACGAGGTTATTCTTTCTGAATCCTGGCGCGACGCTAAGAGTTATTTGCAAGAATTAGCTCAAAAATTTGAAGGCAGCACTCCTCAATATCATGTCATTAAAGAAGAAGGGCCTGATCATGACCGCATCTTCACCATTAATGTCGTAGTTGCCGGCCATAACAGAGGTACTGGGATCGGCCACAGCAAGCAGGAAGCTCAATCCGCCGCCGCAGCTGAGGGGATTAAATATTATAAAAAACAGTCAACTGATCAAAGTCTCGTCACTGGTAAATTATCTTTGATTAAATAAAGCAGCTGATCCGAAAGGATCAGTTGTTTTTTGATCCATTTTAGCCAAGAAGAGGATTCCCCTTATGTTTTGAAATATCTTGAAATTATGTTAAAATATCCTCTAAAGTCAATGGCTTTGCACTTTAAGAAAGGGGAGAAAAAAATGGAAGCAAAAAAAATAAATATAAGCCAAATAGAAAGCGTCATCAGATATTATGTACTGATGGCAAAATGGCTTTATGAACTGGGGGATTTTGCTAGAACAAAATATCTCCAGATGAATCTAGAAAAACAAAATACCTCACGCCCACATAGCGACTATCAGCGCCTGTTAGAAAAATACTATAACGGCAGTGAGGAGGAATTAAAGAATGCTGTTTTCATAAAGTCTGAAAACAGTCAGAAGATATTAAAAGAATTGCTCAGTCTGTCGAGACAAATTGGCATTGAGCAGTATTTTGATAAGATTAACCCCCGCACGGGGAAACGTGAGCTAATCATGGGGCAGGATGATGGCTTGATAGTTCAAAATTTCTGTACCATTTATAGTAAAACAACTTACGGTTCAAAATTAAGGCGAAAAAATACAAAGGATATCGTCAAGAATATCCTAATCGATTTTGCTAATATCAAAGAAGATAAAATATCTTCCATTGACCGTGAGTATGTAGACAGCTTTTTTACCGATGATAAAGTTAAAGAACTGTCAAGAGAAATATACTTAGGATTAACAGGGGGGGTGGAGAGTTCTATCGAAAGCATTATTGCAGCTGATAGGGTGCTGCCTTTCATAATAAGAGTGAAGACACTCTATTCCCTAGAAAATAACTTTCAGCACCTTATAAGGGCTATGAAAGTGTCATAGATATAGGCCTCCATTTTGGAGGCTTTTTAAATTCATCTGATCCTTGAAAAAAACTTTAAAATAGTTTAAAATAATAATATTAAATTAATTAAGGAGCAAACATGCTTGCGATTCGTATGCAACGTAATGGTCGAACTCATTACCCAACCTTTCGACTAGTCGTCCAAGAATCCCAGCGTCATCCACTTTCTGGACGCGTTGTGGCTGAGGTCGGCAATTACAACCCAGAAACTAAAAAGACTACTTTAGACAAAGAAAAAATTGAATTCTATCTAAAGAATGGTGCTCAACCATCTTCACGCGTCGCCTTCATCTTCAAAAAAGAAGGCATCACTCTTCCATCATGGTACAAGGAAGCTAATCCAAAGACCAGGAAGCCAAAACACGCAGATAAGCTTCGTAAAAATCAGCCAAAAGAAGAAACCGAAGCTGCAGAATAAGAAAAGAAATAAGGTACTCTAAGTACCTTATTTTTTATTTATCAAACCGCAACCATTATGGTATAATTCTAATAACAAAAATTAACTTGGAGAACCTATGTCAACCATTGACCAACAATTCGTAGAATACATCGTAAAAACTCTCGTAAATAATCCTGACAAAGTAAACATTGAACGCGCCATTGACGAAAAAGGTGTTCTCCTTTCTCTCAGTGTCGACCCTGAAGATGTCGGTCGCGTGATTGGTCGCCGTGGTGCAACCGCTCAGTCCATCCGCACTTTACTACGTGCCCTAGGAACCAAAAATGATGCTCGTTACAATCTCAAAATTGTTAATACCGATGAAAACGGAAATTTCGAAACCACTGGCGAACCAGTTGCTGCTCGTACAGTTGAAGATTATGAAGAAGAGTCTGAAGATTCTACTCTTACCAAAAATACCCGCGCCGAACTCGCTGATCTCGATGATCTCGACATCTAATTAATAAAGAATAGCCCTTCGGGGCTATTTTTTTGATCAAAAATCAATGCTCTATTTTCAGAAAATATCTTGACTATTTTATGGAAAAATCTTATACTTAAACCAGTTCAAGTTGAACCAAGCTAACTGCGAGTCAGCTTACATAAAGTTGAGAGCTTATATGTTCAAAAAAATCCACCGTCTAGGTGGTTTTTTGGTTATTTAATCAATGAAATAATAAAAAACACCCCCCATATAGGAGGTGTTAGATATTAAAGAGCAAAGATTACATCGGTTTTTGCAAAACTTATCGCAATCTCCTTGATCTCCTTTATTTTCTTCACCTGATCAAGCCAACGCCTCGGTATGGCATGTTCGCCATAATATACTCCTGCTATGGCGCCAGTCAGAGCCCCAATTGCCGCCGAATCCGAACCAAGATTTACGGCACGAATCACCGCAGTCTCATAATTACGTGTAGTAATTAGACTCCAAATGGCCGCTTCAAGACTATCGATTACATCTGAAGTTGAACGAATCTCATCTTCAGGCAGCTCCGCGATATTTCCAACCAAGAGACGGTCATATCGCGCCACACAAGCATCCGAGAAGAAGTTATAACATTCCTGTTGTGTCCTCTGTAATGCTATTGCTGGATAAAAACCATCCATCAAATAACAAACAAAGTTGACAAATATTAAATTCGCCATTACACACTTCTCGTTTGCGTGAGTTAACTTTGTGATTTCAGATACTAACTCGTAGCGTTGTTTGCCGATAATATTGTAATTATGACAAAGCAAAGCGACTGGCAGAATTCGCATCAGCGCTCCATTATCACTTGCAAATTCAAAGTTATCGCCACAATCTTGCGGTATAGTACCTTTTTTGAATTTCTCGACCGCAAGCTCAATAGTAGTATTGACATTTACGGTTTCCGAATTTGCGGTATACTCTGACAAGTTTAGCCACCTCGATAGCTTATACATAATGTCTGAGACATTAATACTCTTACACTCGCGCACAGAGTCCATTAAGATTAGACTCATCGAAGTATTCTCCGACCATGTGCCAGTTGCCACAAGATATGATCCAAATCCTTGCATCTCAAGAACTGGATTCGACTTCAGATCTTCTCTCTTAGAGAATTCAACAGGAAGCCCCAACGCATCGCCAACCACATTACCAATTAAGGCTCCCACTACTTGATCGCTGTAATTAAATTTAAAAAATCCTTCCATAGAAGTACCCCCTTCTTCTTTTTATATTATAAATATACTATGGACGACAGTATTATAACATAATAACCAGTATTGTCAAAGTGATAGACACTCTTGAAAAATCTGGCAAAATATAGTAAAATCGAACACAAGAAGTAGTGTGTCTTCTAATAGCGAGGGTGTCCTAAACTGGCGAGCTAGGATGTCATTAGATGACAGTAATCTTCGGCGCTAAAGATTATTAACACTAAAATAGAGGAAAACGTGAGTACAAAGAATATCAGTACAGCTGATCAGCGTGTCTTTTTCACAGACGGCGATCATCTCGAAATCCCTGATCTTACTGCACACCAGAAAGATTCCTGGGAGGAATTTATTAAATCCGGTCTCCGTGAAGTCTTCACCGAATTGAACCCAATCGACGACTACACTGGCCAAAAACTATCTCTAAGATTCAAGGACTATGAGTTTAAAGCTCCAAAACGTACCGTTGAAGAAGCTAAATATAACCTTGAAACCTACGAAGCTCCACTTCATGTTAAAGCTGAGCTTACTAACAAAGTTACAGGTGAAATCAAAGAGCAAAATATCTACTTTGGTGATTATCCATGGATGACCGACCGTGCCACCTTTATTATTAACGGTACAGAGCGTGTCATCGTTTCTCAGCTTATCCGTTCTGCCGGTGTTTTCTTTACCGCAGATAATTATAACGGTAAGAACTATTATGGCGCTAAGGTAATCCCAGGTCGTGGCGCTTGGCTCGAATTTGAGACCGCCACTAATGGTTCAATCAATGTCAAAATTGATCGCCGTCGTAAAATTCCTGTCACTACCTTCCTCCGCGCTCTTGGTGTTACTAAGAATTCTGAGCTTAAAGAACTCTTTGCTGATGTCGATAATGGACCAATTAATTACATCGATAGCACTATTGATAAAGACCCAACCACCAGTCAGGCTGCTGCCCTCCTTGAGGTCTACCGCCGTCTTCGCCCAGGTGATCTAGCCACTGTCGAAAACGCTCGTTCTATGGTTGAGCGAACATTCTTTGACTACAAACGCTATGACTACTCCCGGGTTGGTCGTTTTAAGATTAATCAGAGACTTGGTTTCGACACTCCAAATGATAGTACCCACCGTACTCTTCAAATGGAAGATGTTATTGCCATTATTCGCGAACTTATTCGCCTTAATAACACCCAAGAGCCAGCCGACGATATTGATTCACTCGCAAATCGTCGCGTAAAGATGGTTGGTGAATTGATTCAACGTCAATTCCGCCTTGGTATGCTTCGCTTACAGCGCAATATCTTAGACCGTATGTCTATGGCAAACCCTGAGGAAGTAACTCCATCTCAACTCTTAAACTCACGTCCAGTAGTCGCTGCCGTTAAGGAATTTTTCAGCAGCTCTCAGTTGTCCCAGCTAATGGATTCTTACAACCCATTCTCTGAACTTTCACATAAGCGTCGTCTAAGTTCTATGGGTCCTGGCGGTCTTACTCGTGAACGTGCAGGTTTTGATGTTCGTGATACTCACCCTACCCATTACGGTCGTATCTGTACTGTTGAAACTCCAGAAGGTGCCAACGTCGGTCTCGTACTAAACCTCGCAACTTACGCCCGAATTAATGAATACGGCTTTATCGAAGCTCCATATCGCATCGTTAAAGATGGTAAAGTTACTGACGAGGTCGTCTACGTTGATGCTAGCCTTGAAAAAGACATGGTTATTGCCGACACCTCCGCCAAGCTTGACAAAGATGGTAGTTTTATTGACGAACGCGTCTCTGCTCGTATTAATGGTCAGCCAGCTCAGGTTGAATCTAGTCGTGTTACTCACGTTGATGCCGCACATAAGGAAATTCTTGGTGCATCCGCATCTCTAATTCCATTCGTTGAGAAAAACCGTGTTGACCGTGCACTCATGGGTTGCGCCATGCAGAAGCAGGCAGTTCCACTTCTCAAGAATACTGCTCCAACCGTTGGTACCGGCGTTGAGGCTGATATCGCAAGATACACTTCTCAATTAATTGTCGCCGATATGGATGGTGTAGTTAAAAAGGCCGATGGTATCTCAATCATCGTTGACTATGATAATGGTGCTTCAAGAGAATATAAGATTGCTCACTTTGAACAAACAAACTCTGACCAGTGCTACAACCAGCGTTGTATGGTTACTCGTGGCCAAAAAGTTAAAGCTGGCGATATTCTTATTGAGGGTGCCTCTATTGAAGATGGTGAAATTGCTCTTGGCCGCAACCTCTTAGTTGCTTTCATGCCATGGCGTGGTTACAACATGGATGATGCTATCGTTGTTTCACGTAAACTCGTTGAGGATGATACCTTAACCTCTATTAATATTAAAGACTTTGATGTTGAAGTTCGTGAAACCAAACTTGGTCCAGAACAAGTCACTCGTGATATTCCAAACGTCTCAGAACATGCTCTTCGTCACCTTGGTGAAGATGGTATTGTTACTATTGGTTCAGAGGTCTCTACTGGTGATATTCTTGTTGGTAAAATTACACCTAAGGGTGAACAGGAACTCAGCTCTGAAGAGCGTCTACTTCGTGCTATCTTTGGTGAAAAAGCCAAAGATGTCCGCGATACTTCAGTTCGCATGAGTGGTGGTACTTCTGGTAAAGTTATTGGTGTCCGCATTTACACTCGTGAACAAGGCCACGAACTAAAAGCTGGTGTTCTCATGCAGATCAAAATCTTTGTTGCAGAAATGCGTAAGATTCAGATCGGTGATAAGATGGCTGGTCGTTACGGTAACAAGGGTGTAGTCTCCCGCGTTCTACCAGTTGAAGATATGCCATTCATGGCCGATGGTACACCTGTTGATGTCGTACTTTCTCCGATGGGCGTACCTTCCCGTATGAACCTTGGTCAGCTTTATGAAATCCACATTGGTCTAGCTGCTCGTATCTTAGGATACAAAGTTGCTACCCCATCTTTCAACGGTATTCCAGATGAAGTAATCTCAGATGAGTTAGAAAAAGCTGGCATTGATCGTAATGGCCGCGTCCAGCTCTATGATGGTCTTACAGGTGAACCATTTAACGAAAAGACCTCAGTTGGTATCATGCATATGATCAAACTTCATCACATGGTTGAAGATAAGATCCATGCTCGTTCAACCGGTCCTTACACTATGGTTACTCAGCAGCCACTTGGTGGTAAGGCTCAAAACGGTGGTCAGCGTTTCGGAGAAATGGAGGTTTGGGCATTAGAGGCTTATGGCGCATCCAGTATTTTACAAGAAATGCTTACAATTAAGTCTGATGACGTTTACGGACGTGCTAAGGCTTATGAATCCATTATTAAGCATGAACCAATTCAAGGTCCAAAACTTCCTGAAGGTTTCAACGTCTTAGTAAAGGAATTACAAGGCCTTGGACTTAAAGTTGATCTTCTTGATAATGGTGAAGCTAGAGATGCTGATAGTGTAATTGAGGATACTTCTAGGGAAATCGAAAAATCCCAAGATGATCGCCTAATTTACGCCAAACACAACGTACACATTAATGATGACGAAAATGACATAATCGACCTTACCGATGAAGAGATCGAAGAATCTCTCGACGGTCAAGGAATTACAATTAAAGACGGAGACAGTGAAGATAACATTGATCTCGGAGAGGAGTTCTAATGGCTTGGATGGACAACTACATTTCAGCCAGCGACTTCGACTCAATTCGTCTCAGCATCGCCAGTGCTGAAGATATCTTGAGTTGGAGTTATGGTGAGGTATTGAAGCCAGAAACAATCAACTACCGTACTCAGAAACCTGAGCGTGACGGTTTATTCTGTGAACGTATTTTCGGTCCAGTAAAGGATATTAATCCACACGACAGCAAACTTAAAGGTGTTCGTTCTCGTGAAGCCGCTGTTGACAAGGAAGGAAACTTAGTCACTAAATCTATCGCTCGCCGCGAGCGTATGGGTCACATCAAACTTGCTGCACCAGTTGCTCACATCTGGTTTATGCGTGGCACCCCATCTGCATTAAGTCTTCTTCTCGATCTAACCGTCAAGAATATTGAGAAGGTAGTATATTTTGCTTCCTATCTCATTATTAATGCCAAGGATGCTGAAGTTGAGCAAACTTTAAACGATCTCAAAGCCCAGCATGAGGCCAGTCTCCAAGCGATTAAAATTCGCTACGGCGAAGCCGCTAAAGAACCTGGTGCTAACCCTGAAAAACTAGCCAACGAACAAGCTAAAGAAGTTGAAGAAGTCGATAAAGATTTCATCACTCGCAAGGGTATTCTAGAGGGTCTTAAAAAAGGCGCAGTTATTTCTGAAATTGACTACCGTAATCTCCCAGAAGAGTACGAGGATCTCATTGAAGCAGAAATGGGTGCTGGTGCCATTAAGAAAATTCTTGATCAAATTGATATCAACCAGATGATTGATGATCTTTCTGTCGAAGCAGCTGAAGCTAAGGGCCAAAAGGAACGTAAACTCATCAAGCGCATCAAGGTCCTAGAGGGTATGAAAAATGCTGGCATTAAACCAACCGATCTCATTCTTACGGTTATTCCAGTTATCCCACCAGACCTACGTCCAATGATCTCTCTCCCTGGTGGTCGCTTTGCTACTTCCGATCTTAATGACCTCTATCGTCGTGTTATCAACCGTAATAATCGTCTTAAGAAACTTCTTGACCTTAACGCCCCTGAAGTAATCGTTCATAACGAAATGCGTATGCTCCAAGAAGCGATCGATTCTCTGATCGATAATAACGCTTCTCACGGTCGTCTAGCTAGCTCACAGAACGGTCGTCGTAAACTTAAATCACTCTCCGACCTTCTCAAAGGTAAGCAGGGTCGCTTCCGTCAGAACCTTCTTGGTAAGCGTGTTGACTACTCTGGTCGTTCAGTAATCGTCGTCGGTCCAGATCTCAAACTTAACGAATGTGGTCTGCCAAAACTTATGGCTCTAGAGCTCTTTAAGCCATTCGTAATTTCATGGTTGCTCCTTCATGAATATGCTCCAAATACTCGTGCTGCTTCTCGTATGATTGAAGCTAAAGAATCGATTGTTTGGGATGCACTTGATGAAGTAATTAAGGGTCGCTACGTACTCTTAAACCGTGCTCCATCTCTTCACCGTCTTTCCATTCAAGCCTTCCAGCCAAAGTTGATCGATGGTATGGCTATTCAGCTTCATCCACTTGTCGCTTCCGGCTTCAACGCCGACTATGATGGTGACCAGATGGCTATCCACCTTCCTCTTTCCGATGAAGCTCAGAAGGAAGCTCAAGAGCTTATGACTGCACAAAACAACCTCTTGAAGCCAGCCGATGGTTCTCCAGTTCTTGCTATCTATCAGGACGTTGTACTTGGTAGTTACTACTTAACCTACGACAAACCAGGCACCGAATCTGATAAGCCTCTAGCCTTCAGCTCAGTTTATGAAGCTGAAATGGCTTATGATCGCGGTGATATCGCTCTTCAAACCCCAATTCGCGTCTTCGCAAAGAAGGAAATTCGTGATACCACACTAGGTCGCGTCATCTTCAATGAAATCCTTCCAGAAGATTATCCATACGATAACGGTGTACAAACCTCAAAGCACCTTAAGAAAGTTATGGCTAACATCTTCAATGACTACGGTTCTAAAGTAACAGTTGAAGTTGCAGATAAACTTAAAGATCTTGCCTTCGAATATGAAACTATTGCCTCTATTTCAACCTGTAAAGATGACTACCCAACCTATCCAGAAATTGCCGACTTCATCGCCAAGGGTGATGCAAAAACTGCCCTCATCCAGGATCAGTTTGAACAGGGCCTCCTCACCGATACTGAACGTTACAACCTAACCATTGCCAACTGGCGTGAAATCGACGGTGAAATTTCAAGCTTCCTTAAGCAAAAACTTTCATCCATGGACACCGACATCGCAGTAATGACTAACTCTGGTGCTCGTGGTTCCGTTTCCGGTATTAAGCTTGCTTCTGCAGCCATCGGTATCATGGTCGACATTAACAACCGCGAGATCGAGCTTCCAGTTAAGTCTAGCTACAAGAACGGTCTTAACACTCTTGAGTCCTTCATTGCTACTCGAGGTGCTCGTCAGGGTCAGGTTTCTACTGCTCTTCGTACAGCCGACTCTGGTTATCTTACCCGTCGTCTTGTTGACGTCGCTCAAGACGTCTTCACTACTGAAGAAGAAGCTGAAGATCCAGGCTTTGAGGTCTTTAAATCTGAAACTGAACAAACTGGTATTGAATTTGTCCAACGTATTACGGGTCGCTACACAGCAGCTCCAATTCCAGGCTACCTAGAGGCCGATCAACTAATCACTCGTGATCTAGCCGAACAGATTGCTGCTGATGATAACATTGACTCAGTACGTATTCAATCAGTACTCACTACAAAATCAGTAAACGGTATTCCACAAAAAGCCTACGGTGTAGATATGGCTACTAGGAAGCTCGTTGAGCCAAACCAGCCAGTTGGTGTTATTGCCGCTCAGTCACTTGGTGAATTGGGTACCCAGCTTACCCTTGATACAAAACACTCTTCTGGTGTTGCCGGTTCCGGTGCTATCTCTCGTGGTCTTCCTCGTGTAGAAGAGCTTCTCGAAGCCAGGAATCCTAAAGGTCAAGCTTGGATTGCTCCAGTCGCTGGTCTCTGCGAAGTCTGGGAGGACGGTAACCACTTTGTCGTTCAAATCACTCCAACTTCTGGCAAAACTGAACGTATTGAAATTAGCGAAGATCGTAAGATTATGGTCAAAGACGGTGCCTCAGTTAAAACTGGTGACGTTATTGCCGCTAAAGCTAAAGGCATGGAACCAATTATTGCTCCATTTGATGGCAACGCCCAGATCGTTGATCATGCAGTCCTTATCACTGAGGGCGCAAGTGGTCCAGTTCGTGTAGAAATTCCAAACGAAGCAGAAATGCTCGTAAAGAGTAATGACACCGTTCAAGCTGGTGATCGCCTCACTACCGGTTCACTAAATCTTCAGGATCAGCTCAAATACAAGGGGGTTGAGGCAACTGCTCGTTATATCATGAATGATATTATGGCAGTCTACGCCGCAAACGGTAACGATGTTTCCGCCAAACATCTTGAGGTAATTGTCCGTCAAATGTTTAGTCGCGTCATGATTGAAGAGTCTGGCGACACCAACTTTGTTGCTGGCGATATTACCTCAATCAACGCAGTTGAAGAAGCTAACCGCGAATGTATTGCTACTGGTCGCACTCCAGCAGAATATACTCAGCTTCTCCTTGGTATCACTAAGGTCTCCATCTGGTCCGACTCCTTCCTCTCAGCAGCCTCCTTCCAAGATACTACCCGTGTACTTATTAATGCCGCCATCAATGGTCGCGTCGATAAACTCCACGGCTTGAAGGAAAACGTCATTATCGGTCGCAAGATTCCTGTAGGAACTGGCGTTCGTAAATTAGATGTTTCTGAAGAAGAAATTGAAGGCAACTTCGGCGATTTTAAGATCGTTCAAGATGAAGATTTCTAAAAGTTAGAGTATCGGAAAAATAGCCTCGTCTGAGGCTATTTTTGTTAGAATATATTATATGCATACTTATCTTGAAACCATCAAACAGGCCGCTATTTCTTTTCCGGCCATTGCTGTCATTTTTACTATTCCATACCTAATCTACAATTACAAAAAATATGGCTCTATTATGAGTCTGCGACTTTGGATTATTTATTCTTTTATTCTCTATATGCTCATAACTTACTGTCTGATCATACTTCCTCTTCCATCAGCCGAGAAAGCACAAGCCCTCAGAGGCCATCACTTACAACTCAATCCTCTTAATTTTATTTTTGATATCATTAAAAATACCAAAATTGATTTAAATCATCCGAAGTCTTTCCTTACAATCTTTAATAACTGGGGCTTCCTTACTACTATCTTTAATATTTTTATGACCCTACCATTTGGTTTTTATCTTCGCTATTATTTTCAAAATAACTTAAAGCAAGTACTCATCAAATCATTCCTTCTCTCCCTTTTCTTTGAACTTACGCAACTTAGTGGACTTTATTTTATCTATCAAGGAAATTATCGACTATTTGACGTGGATGATTTAATCACAAATACCCTAGGTGGACTTTTAGGTTTCTTCTTAGCAGGCAGATTAACTAAATTTCTACCTACTCGTGCAGAAATCGATCAAAAAAGTTATAACCGTAGCCAAAAAATATCTTTACTGCGACGTTTCATTGCAGTGTTCTTCGATATAGCCGCCTCTATTATTTTCTCCTTCATAATAGGAACTCCCCTCATCAAATTCTTTAACTTTAATAATGCCATCCCAATTAGTTTACTCATGGTTGTCTTATTTTTATCACTCATATCCACCATTACAGATGGTCGAACCCCAGGGTTCTTTATGACCAATATTAAAATAGTCATCAGCAAAGAAACTAAGCAAAAAAGTAGCTTTAATCGCTTTTTCCATTATTTTATCCGCTTTGCCGTTTTTATCTTGCAATACATCCTAGCTCCATATCTCATACTATTATTTATTCATTTTCTTATCGATCAAGAAATTATCACTGGCGACGCCATTGCAATTATCGCCATTTCCTTTACCCTAATCTATCTCTTATATCTCTTTATCTCATCAATCATTGTTGCAATTAAAAAACCACTATTCTATGAAAGATTATCAAAAACGAGCTTAATAAATACCACTAAAGAAAAAACCAAGAAAACCACGCCGCATCAACCATAACTCCCCTTGTAGTTATCCTTATTTTGTGATAAAATACACATGTAAGTTTATCAAGGTGACATTTGACTAACTAGACCAAAGAAAAAGCCGATCGTTTCCGACTGCAATAATTTTTTTAGAAAATTATAGGCCAAGCAGAGAAACAATCTGGAACTCCTCTTAGTCTAGCTATTAGAGTGTAACCATTAAAGGAAAGGAAAAGATGAAAGTCATCCTCGGCACCAAAATTGGTATGACCCAGATCATCGGCGAAGATGGATTAGTGACTCCAGTTACAATTCTTCAAGCCGGACCAGCCACAGTGACTCAGATAAAAACCGTCGACACCGATGGTTATAATGCTGTGCAGCTTGGATACGGTCAGGGTAAGAATCTGAGCAAGTCGGTATCAGCTCACGTCAAAAAAGCTGACGAAACATTAAGTCCTAAAATCTTGAAGGAATTTCGTACGGATTCCACTCCAGAGCTCAAACTCGGTGATACACTCACTGTAGAAAGTTTTGAACTTGGAGACAAGGTGGCAGTTACTGGTATTTCGAAAGGCAAAGGATTCGCTGGTACTGTCAAGCGTTGGAACTTCCAAGAATCACGCAACACCCATGGCTTTAAGGGAAACATCAGAAGAGTCGGTTCAATCGGTTCAATGTATCCTCAAAAAGTTTTCAAGGGTAAGCGCATGCCAGGTCGCATGGGGCATGATCAAGTTACAGTTAAGAACTTAGTCATTGCCTACATCGACAAAGAAAATAACATCTTAGGCGTAAAGGGCGCAGTCCCAGGTCCTAAGAAAGGAATCGTAACTGTGGAGGGAAAGGAGTAATATGGCAGATTTAAACCCAGAAATCTTCAATCTCGAAGTTACAAATCATGAGCTAGTTAAATTAGCTTACGACGCATACCTTGCTAACTCACGTAGTTCACACGCCAAAACTTTGAAGCGTGGTGAAGTTCGTGGTGGTGGTAAGAAGCCATGGAAACAAAAAGGAACTGGCCGCGCAAGGTTTGGTTCAACTCGTAACCCTATCTGGCGTCACGGTGGTGTAGCTGGTGGTCGTACTGGCGAAGAAAACTTCACCAAGAAACTCAGCAAAAATGCCAAGAGAACTGCAGTTATGCAAGCTCTTTCCATGAAGAACACCGCTAAGGCAATTCAAGTTATCGATACCCTTGGTATCAAAGACGGCAAAGTTAAAGAGGTCATTAAGACTCTTACCGACCTCAAAGTTGCTCCAAAGAACGTCCTAATCGTCGTTCCAGAGAAAGATGAGCTCACTTTGCGCGCAACCAATAACATTGCTTTCGCCAAGGTCGTCCGTCCAACTTTCCTTAATGTCTTCGATATCATGAACGCAGATACCATCGTTATCGTCAAAGATGCAGTCGCCTCTATCGATAACTGGCTAATCGGAAAGGAGAATGCCTAATGTTAGTTATTCCACGTGCAACCGAAAAAGCCTACACTGAACAAACTAAGAACACTTATATCTTTTATGTTCCAGCTGATGCAACCAAGCAAGAAGTTGCAAAGTCCATCGCTGAACAATACAATGTCACCGTTAAAGATATTCGCATCTTAATTAGAAAAGGTAAAGCAACTCGTTTCTCAAAAGGTAAACATGCTTACCCAGGTAAAACATTCCGCCGCGATCGCAAAGTAGCCTATGTTACTCTAAGCGCTGGCGATAAAATCCGAATTTTCGACGAAGAAAAAGTTGAGGAAGGAGATAATAAATAATGAGCATTAAAGCTTATCGTCCTACCACTCCTGCCCAGCGCCAGAAGACTACCCAGGATTTCGATCAAATCACCACAAGAAAGCCTCTTAAGTCTTTATTAAAAGCCAAAAAGCAGAATGCTGGTAAAAACAGCCAAGGACGTATTACTGTCCGCCATCGTGGTGGTGGTGTAAAACGTCACTATCGCTTAGTTACCCATAATCTTCCAAAGAATATGACCTTTGAGATTATGGAAATTGAGTACGATCCAAACCGTAGCGCACGTATTGCCCGTGTCAAAGACACTAACAATACTTTCTACTACGTTATTGCAGATTCTAAGATGTTCAAGGGTAAAACCTTCCAAACCGGTGCCGAGGCTCCAATCGAAGAATCTAACCGTCTACCACTTAGCAATATTCCAGTTGGTACCATGGTTTACTCCATCGAACTAACTCCAGGTCGCGGTGCACAGATGGTCCGCTCTGCTGGTAACTCAGCTCAGCTTATGGCAAAAGAAGGTGCTTATGCAACTCTTCGTATGCCTTCCGGCGAAGTTCGCAAAGTTCTTGCAACCTGTGAAGCTTCAATTGGTACAGTTGGTAACATGCAACATCAAAATATTAAAATCGGTTCAGCTGGTCGTGTTCGCCGCAAAGGCATTCGCCCAACTGTTCGTGGTGTTGTCATGAACGCTACAGATCACCCACACGGTGGTGGTGATGGTGGCCGTCACGGTACCGGTAAAGCTCCTCGTACACCATGGGGTCAGCTCACTCTTGGCTTCCGTACTCGCCACAATAAGAAAACTAATAAAATGATCGTGCGCAGTCGTCACGAAGGAAAGAGGAAATAGTCTATGGGAAGAAGCCTCAAAAAAGGTCCTTTCGTGGATTTTAAATTAGAAAAGAAAATCAAAGCTCTTTCTGCCGAAGATCGCACCGTAATCAAAACTTGGGCACGCTACTCAACAATCTTCCCAGAGATGGTTGGTCGCACAGTTGCCGTTCATAACGGTAAAGTTCATGTTCCAGTTTTCGTTTCAGAAAATATGGTCGGTCACAAGCTTGGCGAATTTGCCCCAACTCGCAAATTTAAACGCCATGGTGGTAAGAAAGCCGCTGAAGCTGCAAAACGAGGAGGTAAATAATGTCTACTCATTTTGCACATGCATATATTAAAGGTATTGACTCAATGCCACGCAAAACCAGCATTGTCGCAAGTCTAGTTCGCGATCGTTACGTAGCTGACGCTATCGTAATCCTCGAACATACTCCACGTCGTGCTGCTCGTCCTGTCCTTAAGGCCATCGATTCCGCCAAGGCTAATCTATTGAATTCTGGCGTTTCAATCGATCCTAAGACAATTCGTATTGCTCGCATTTCAGTCACCGCAGGTACACGTATTCGTCGCTTTGTTCCTGCATCACGCGGTCGCGCTCTTCCTTTCGAAAAAATCTCCAGCAACATCTTTGTTGAAGTAGCTGGTGAAGAGAAAGCTAAAAAAGCCGAGACCACTAAAAAGGAGGACAAGTAATGGGACAAAAAGTTAACCCTGTTTCTTATCGTCTACAAATCAGCAAAGACTGGTCTTCCAAATGGTTTACCAGAAATACTGATTTCAAAAAATGGTTAATTGAAGATGTTAAGATTCGCGAGGCTATTGAAAATCGTTTTAAGTCTCGTCCAACTATTGCTCGCATTGATATCGAGCGTACCGACAACCTAACGACTATTACTATCCGTACCGCCAAAGCAGGTGCCGTGATCGGTAAACAAGGTGCAGGTATTAACGAAATCAAGAAAGAGCTTGAAAAATTTGTTTCACAGCCAATCCGTATTAATGTTGAAGAAGTTAAAAAACCAGAACTTTCTGCCAAATTAGTGGCTGAGAATATTGGCTTCCAACTCGGTAAGCGTATGAATTTCCGCCGTGCCGTCAAGATGGCTAGCCAGTCCACTATGACTGCAGGAGCTAAAGGTGTTCGTATCGAAGTTTCCGGCCGTCTTAACGGTGCTGAAATGTCACGCCGTGAAAAGTTCATCGAGGGTTCAGTTCCTCTACATACTCTTCGCGCTGATATCGACTTCCACATCCACCACGCTCCAACCATCGCTGGTATTGTAGGTGTCAAGGTCTGGATCTATAAGGGAGAGAAATAATTATGGCTATTTTACTTCCAAGTCGCGTTGCACATCGCAAAGTTAGAAAAGGCAAAAACAATGGCGTAGCAACTCGCTGTAATACAGTTGCATTTGGTGAGTTTGGACTCATGTCACTCGACAACGAGCGTATCAACTCACGCCAAATCGAGGCTGCCCGTCAGGCTATCACCCGCTACATCAAGCGTGGTGGTAAAGTCTGGATCCGCATCTTCCCACACACCCCAGTCACCAAGAAACCTCTTGATGTCAAAATGGGTTCTGGTAAAGGTGAGCCACAGTTCTACGTTGCCAAAGTTAAAACCGGTACAGTTATGTTCGAAATGGGCGAAGTTACCGAAGAGCAGGCAAAAGAAGCTCTCCGTCTTGCTTCCCACAAACTACCTGTCCGCTGTAAGTTCGTCAGGAAAGGAGATCAGTAATTATGGCAGAAAAACAAGCTAAAAAAGCTGAAAAAGTTCTAAAACCGTTAGCTGATCTTCAAAAAGAATTACTCGAAGCTCGTCGTGGATTAATTGAAGGAACTCTTCAAAATCCACACAAGATCAAAGCTTTAAGAAAAGAAATCGCAAGATCAAAAACGTTAATTAATCAAGGAAAGGGAGCCTAAGTATGGCACAAACACTTCAAGGAGTAGTTACTTCTGACAAACGTGACAAGACCATCACTGTCTCCATCACTAACCGCGAAACTCACCCACTCTATCGCAAGCAGTACTCACACACTCGTAAGTACACCGCCCATGATGAGAATAATGAGGCAAAGTTAGGAGACAAGGTTGAAATCACCGCTTGCCGTCCTTATTCAAAGACCTGCACCTATAAACTCGTCAAGATTCTTGAGCGATCACATGGTACAGTTGAACTTAGAGACGATGTCAAGAATGCACTACCTGAAGATGAAACCACAGGGGAGGAAAATTAATTATGATTCAACAGGAAACTAGATTGCATGTAGCCGACAACAGTGGCGCCAAGGAACTTGGAGTAATCCGTGTCCTTGGTGGTACTCGTGCTCGTTACGCTCGTGTTGGTGACATTGTTACCGCCAGTGTTAAGGAAGCTTCACCTACAGGCAACATTAAAAAGAAGGCTGTCGTTCGTGCCGTTATTGTACGCACTCGTGGCCAAATCCGCCGCGCAGATGGTTCAACCATCCGCTTCGACGACAACGCTGCCGTCATTATCAATGACGACAAAAACCCTAAAGGTACTCGTGTCTTCGGACCGGTTCCACGCGAACTTCGCGAACTTGGTTTTAACAAGATTATCAGCTTAGCACCGGAGGTACTCTAATATGGCCCAAAATCTCAAATCAGGCGATGTTGTAACCATTATCGCCGGTGACAACAAAGGTAAATCTGGTAAGATCGTCAAAATGGATCGCAAAAACCACAAAGCCATGATCGAAGGGATTGGAATTCGTGAACGCCACATGCGTGCCACTCAATTTAATCCAAAGGGCGGCAAGAAAGATATTCATGTCGGTATCGATCTTTCAAACCTTAAGAAAGAAGGGAAATAATTATGTCAGATAAATATATTCCTCGTCTTAAAACACTTTACAACGATAAAATCGTTAATAATCTCGAAAAAGAGTTAAACATCGATAACGTCAATAAGCTACCAAAGCTTGAGAAAGTCATCATCTCATGTGGTGTTGGTAAAAAACGCGAAGATAAGCATTTTACAGAGACTGTAGCTTTGACCCTAGAAAAAATCGCTGGTCAAGCTCCAACCTCACGTCTTGCAAAGAAATCAATCGCATCTTTCAAAATCCGTAAAGGTATGGGCGCCCCAGTTGGCTATCTCGTTACATTACGCAACGACAAGATGTATGAATTCGTCGATCGCTTCATCAGCATCGCCTTACCACATGTTCGTGACTTCCACGGCGTACCTGCAAATTCATTCGATATGCAAGGTAACTACTCAATTGGTCTTAAAGAACAAACCGTCTTCCCAGAAATCACCTTCGAAGATGCTTCAGTATTGCACGGCCTCGAAGTTACTTTTATTATCAAGAATGGCTCCAAAGAAGGTAGCCGCAAGTTATTAGAGGCATTTGGTATGCCTTTTGAAAAGAAGGAGAGCAAATAATATGGCGAAAAAATCAGCAGTCCTTCGCGACCTCAAACGCCAGAAAATGTTTGACAAATACAAAGCCAAACGCGCTGAATTAAAGGCAGCTGGCGACCTAGAAGGTCTTCAAAAATTACCTAAAAACTCAAGCCCAACCCGCCTTAAGAACCGCGACCTGCTTGATGGTCGTCCACGTGGCTACATGCGCCGCTTCGGTCTAAGTCGTATTAGCTTCCGTGAAAAAGCTAGCAAGGGTGAGATCCCTGGTGTAACAAAGAGTAGTTGGTAAGGAAAGGAGTAAGTTATGTCATTACAATCAACAGATCAGATCGCAGACCTTATCACCCGCATCCGTAACGCTATCATGGTTAACAAAAACGAAATTAGCGTTCCAGCTTCTAAGCTTAAGCTTGCAATTCTTGAAGGTCTAAAGCGCACCAAATTTATCACAGACTACAGCGTTGTTGAAGCTACTCCACGTAACTCCATCCGCGTCGTAATCAACGAAATCAACGAAGCTCCACGCATTAACGAGATCACCAAGGTATCAAAACCAGGTCGTCGCGTTTATGCTGGCGTTGATGAACTACCAAAAGTTAAGTCAGGTCGTGGTATCGTCCTTATCTCAACTTCTAAGGGTATTATGACTGGTGACGAAGCAAAACAAGCTCGTCTCGGTGGTGAAATCCTAGTCAAAGTTTGGTAATTCAATCTTAAAAATAGAGCCCGTCCGGCTCTATTTTTTTGACTGTTTTTATAAAACATCAATATACGAAAACTATTAAATATTAAAGATCCTCATCCTCAAATCTTGGATTTTTAGCAGTAACCGGTCTTTTCTGCTTCTCTAAGCTGAATATCTTTTTTATTTTTCGAATTTCATCTTCATCAAAACGCTTTATAAAATAATTATTCAAAATCTCACTTTTAGACTCATCCTCCTCACTACCTGACAGATATTGATAAGCGTCAATGTCTAGTGAAGAAAATTTTAAGTAATTCAAAACGCCCAAAATTTCCTCATATTGGCTCATACTATTAATCGTTTGTATTTTTTCTTTAGCAATTTCAAGTTGCTTTAATACGTAACTATTCCGTTCGATATCAATAATTGGAACATTAAAGAATTTGGCGTGCTCGACCATCTGATCAGAGTAAAACCCATCATATGTAATCATAAAATCTGGCATTAAACTCTGATTATTTGTATCAAAACGTCTAAGAAATACTTCATTATAAGAACTTGTGCTTTTATGAGCCAGCTCATCGAGTGATTCGACCTCATACCGTCCGTCAGATACGGCCATCCTACCCACATTATTAGCCGTCTGGCCATCACCTTTATATATACCAATCAAGGCATTCTTCTCGATTTTGCAAAAACCGTAAGCCACTCCAAAAAAACTCGTGGCTGCCCCATGCATAATATTAATTTCACTATCAACATAAGAACAACTCAAAGTATTACTTTTCTCACCCCGAATATCATTTTCCTGATTTATCCAATACTCAGGATTCAAGAGTAAATTCTGTGACCTAATAAATCCAGTTGAATTAATATCAGTGTCCGGAGACAATCGATAATCCACTGTATGTTGCAAAAACCTAATTGGAAGACCCGATAATTTATATACTAAAATTTCATTCACCTGGTCTAAACTACTCTTATTATCCACCTTATCAAAAAACATTTCACCATCAGGTTCACCATCAAATAAAGACTCGTTAGTATTTAAAAACCCTAAAGAAATACCAGGTTCTCCCCGAGAAACAGCCAAATCAAGATCTGAAAGCGTAGTTAGTTTTTCCTGCAACTCAACCTCAAGTACATCATGGATAGTCTGTTTATCGAGTTTTCGATTAGCAGAATCTAATACCCTTTGTTGCCCAATAGACCCTTTCAGGATTTTGACCATTTGTAATTCATTTTCAAGATAAGAATCAATTGGTTTATTTTCAAAATCAGAGCCATCTTCAGATTCACTAGCACCCCTGAAGGTTGAATCGCCCTCGAAGTTCTTATCTTTATTCATAATAACTATTTTACTATAAATATTTGTTAAATTCTTATATATATAAGAATAGGGGTAACCTTGCTTAAAATAGCAAAATATGCTATCATCACGAGGATAATATTAATTGAAAGGAAGATATGAGTCGTATCGGAAAACAACCTGTACAGATTCCTGCAGGAGTGACAATCACGGTCGGCGAACAGATTATTACTGTCGCTGGACCTAAAGGTTCACTCGAGGTTCCTGTTCAGGAAAACGTTGTAGTCACTATCGAAGACGGAAAAGCTATCGTCACTCGTAAAGATGACGAACCAAAGTCCCGTTCTTGGCACGGTCTACAACGCGCACTTTTGAATAACGCCGTTATTGGCGTCACTCAAGGTTTTGAAAAGAAACTTGAGATTAATGGTGTTGGTTATCGTCTTTCAGGCGGACCAAAAGAAATTGAGATGTCTCTCGGTTTCTCACATCCTGTTAAATACTCAGCTCCAGAAGGCGTTGAGCTAAAAACTAACAAGATGGAAATTATCGTTTCTGGCATTGACAAACAAAAAGTTGGTCAAACTGCAGCAGAAATCCGCGCCCTCAAGAAACCAGAACCATACAAGGGTAAAGGTATTAAATATGCCGACGAAGTTATTCTCCGTAAGGCAGGAAAGGCAGGAAAGAAATAATGAATAAAGTTTTTCGTGCAAATCGAACCCGTGCTAAGATTCACGGCACCGAGGAGCGTCCTCGTCTTACTGTCCACATCAGTAATCTAAACGTTACTGCACAAATCATTAACGATGACACGATGTCTACACTTGCTTACGCAACAACCGTCGGCAAAAAGATGACTGGTTCAATGTCAGAAAAAGCAGCTCAAATTGGTACTGAAATTGCCAAATTAGCTAAAAAAGCAAATATCAGCAAGGTTGTTTTCGACCGAGGCTCAAGACTCTATGCTGGACGCATGTCTTCACTCGCCGATGCAGCTCGTAAGGAAGGATTGGAGTTCTAATATGGCCGACGCAAATACAACTGCTCCAAAGCAACCAAAAGTTGTCAATAAGTCTGGTACTTTAAAGATGACTGACGAAGTTGCCGCTACCAAGCAGACCCGCGATATGTCAGGTCGACCAATGCGCAAAAACACACGTCGTGACCGCGTTAAAGCCGACAATACACCAAAAGAATTTGAAGAAATCACCATCAATATTGATCGCGTTTCTCGTACCGTCAAAGGCGGTCGCCGTATGCGCTTTAAAGCTCTTGTTGCCGTAGGTAATAAGAAAAATAAAGTTGGTGTCGGTGTAGCAAAAGGCGGTGACGTTACTACTGCTGTTCAAAAAGCTGTTCGTGTTGCTAAAAAGAACATGATCACCTTCAACTTAAACGAAGAGACCATCTGCCACGAAGTTGAAACCAAAACCACGGGTGCTCGCGTCTTAATGAAGCCTGCCGCTCCTGGTACTGGTATTATCGCTGGCGGTATCGTCCGTTCTGTCATTGGCCTCACTGGAATTAAGAACTTAATTTCCAAATCACTTGGCTCAACCAATAAAGTAAACATTGCTTATGCCGTTATCGAAGGTCTTAGACAGCAAGTTCCACGCGCAAAATGGAATACTACTATCGAAAAAAGTAAAACCTCCAAAAAGGAGAATAAATAATGAAGTACAATGAGTTAATCGTTGAGCGCAATTCTCGCCCAACCCGCGCCGGTCGTGGTATCGCAGCTGGTCGTGGTAAAACTGCAGGTCGTGGTACCAAGGGTCAAAAAGCTCGTACTGGTCACCGCAAAATGCCAGCAACCTTCATGGGTGGTCAACGTGCTCTTATGCAAGCAGTTCCAAAGCTTAAAGGCTTCAAGCCTCTTCACAAGAAAGCAGAGCTTGTCTACACCGATAACCTTAATGGTCTATCTGGCATTGTCGACAACTTCATTCTCGCTGAAGCAAACCTCATCACCAACCCATACGTCAAAGTTAAGGTTATTACCCGTGGTGAGCTAGAAGCTAAAATTGATCTTAAAACTCAATTTGCCAGTAAAACCGCTATTGAGATGATCAAAAAAGCAGGCGGCAACTTTACTAAAACTAAAGTTCCAGCTCGTCCAAAAGCTGAAAATAAAGTATCAGAATAGATCATATTAAAAATAACCCCTTCCTGGGGTTATTTTTTGTCTAGTTTATGATACTATATATAAGTAAATACAAGAGAGGTCCTAATGCATTTCAAGACAATTTTCAAATCCCTAAAAAACAAAGACATGTTAAAACGTATTGCCATTGTTTTTGGCATCATCGTCGCATATCGTTTACTCGCACATATTCCAGTACCAATGGGAGATGCCAAAACCTTTAAGGATGCTGTTTCTAACCTAATTTCAAAATCTGATTTCTCCGGTTTCCTAAACCTAATCTCAGGTGGCGGCCTCGCTTCTTTTTCCATAATCCTAGTTGGACTCTCTCCATATATCACCGCCTCTATTATTTTTCAACTTCTCACCAAAGCTATTCCAAGTCTTGAAGAGCTCTCCGAAGATGGCGAAACAGGACGCCGCAAAATCAATCAATGGACCCGCATGATCACCGTACCTCTAGCCATCGTCCAATCTATTGCCTATATCTATATTCTATACCAGTCAATCGCCGCGACTAACACCGTATCTTTTGTTCCAACCACTCGTGACTGGATTCTATCAATCACCACCATGACGGCAGGTTCAATCATATTAATGTGGCTTGGTGAACTTATCACCGAACAGGGCGTTGGTAATGGTATCTCGATGGTAATCTTTGCTAGTATTATCTCTCAATTCCCAACCACAACAGCCAGCCTTACCCACAGCCTTTTTGAAACCAAATATGGCACCTTAAACCTCTTTGGATGGTTTAATCTCCCTGTCAATCCTACGGTCTTCTGGACACTACTCATCATGGGTCTTGCAATTATCTTCGTCCTCTATTGGCTTGTTAAGCTAAATGAAGCACAGAGAATTATTACAGTCAATTACGCCAAGCGCGTACACGGCAATAGTACCTATGGTGGTATTAAGTCTATTCTCCCAATTAAATTAATTGCCGCCGGCGTTGTTCCTGTCATTTTTGCAACCGCCTTCCTCTCTCTGCCTTCACTGCTTGGACAACTCCTTACCACGATTAAACCAGACAACAATATTGGAGCTACGCTCACGTCACTCTTTACCGCACCAAATGCTCAGAACTTCACTAAGCTATATCCAAACGGCATAACTCCGCAGTGGTTTATTTACCCTGCACTTTACTTCATTCTCGTCGTTCTCTTCACCTATTTCTACACAACCATCATCTTTAACACTAATGAGATTGCCGATAACTTACAAAAACAAGGTGGCTTCATCGAAGGCGTAAGACCAGGAAAAACAACCGCAAAATATCTTGATAATGTTGTCAACCGATTAAATCTCTTTGGCTCATTCTCGCTCGGTCTTATTGCCATGCTACCATTCATCACGGACTATATCTTTATTATTCTTACCGGCTCACCAATGGGCCTATCCCTCTCCGGAACTGGTCTTCTCATCGTGGTAACGGTTGCTCTTGAAAACCTTCGTCAAGTAGATTCTCGAGCTCTGATGGTCACCTACGACGACTTTAAATAAAAAAAATATAGGGTGGATATATGCAATTAAAGAACTCACGATCAAAACTACATATCAGTACGATTCTAAAAATTGTTGTACTAATCCTTTTCATGGTAGTAATCGCAAGACTAGCTATCTGGGAAAATCAATATTACAAATCTCAAGAAGGCAAAGAGCGCATAGAACCACGCACCTCTGGTGACATCTCCATCGACAGCACAGATGTCGACGAAACAATTATCACCAACGATCAAAAACAAAACTATATCGTCGCTGCCAATCAACCACGCTTTTTAAGTATAGAAAAAATTGGCGTAAATAATGCAAGAATTCTTCCTGTGAACGAAACAGCCGCAGGCGCTATCGCAGTCCCGCTCAGCATTTTTGACGTTGGATGGTATACTAAATCCAGTCTTCCAGGTAAAAACGGTACTGCTATTCTTGATGGACACAATGGTGGTCCAACCATGCAAGGTGTCTTCAAGAATCTTGTTCTACTTGAAAAAGGCGACCATATCATCATCGAAATGGGTGATGGCACAAAATATACTTATCAAGTCTACGATAACTATACCTATACTTTAAAAGAGGCCAATCAAAAAATGCGCTCCATGCAGACTTCACCCGTTGAAGGAGTGGAATCAATTAGTATCATAACTTGTACCGGCGAATGGTCGAATTTACAAAGAACCTATCTATCACGTCAATTCTTAAGAGCAGTTCGAATATAATGGAACAAAGTAGAACATGGATGACATTTACATAAGACCAATGGCCATCGAAGATTATGATAATATCTATAAGCTCTGGACTTTAACCAAAGGAATGGGTTTAAATAATTTAGATGATACAAAAACAGGGATTAATATTTTTTTGCAACGTAATCCAAATACATGTTTTGTAGCCACATTACATAATAAAATTATTGGAACGATTATTACGGGACATGATGGACGAAGGGGCTATATTTATCACACTGCAGTTTCCGAGAATTTTAGAAAGAAAGGTATCGGGCAAAAACTCGTAACATCATCACTGGCTGCCTTAAAAAACGAAGGTATTAATAAAGTCGCTTTGGTTGTCTTCTCCAATAATAATCTCGGTAACCTTTTTTGGGAAAAACTTGGATTCAAAAAACGAGAAGATCTTATTTATCGAGACAAAGCTATTAACGAAATGGAAAAAATCACTGTTTAATCACAAGCTTCAAACGATTAACCAAAATCTACTGGTCAATATAAAAGCCAATATTTACATTTTAATTATTTTTTGTTATAATTAGCGAGTAATTTATGGTTAGTCAAAAGGAAGTAATTAAACTCGGCGGCACCATCGTCGATGCATTACCAAACACTCAGTTTAGAGTGGAGCTTGAGAATGGCCATATTATTATTGCGCACATGAGCGGAAAAATGCGCAAAAACTTTATCCGTCTTGTGCCAGGTGACAAGGTAGAAGTTGAACTCACCCCTTATGATCTTACTAAGGGCCGTATCAGCTTCCGCCTCAAATAATATCAACCGCTATCTTGGCGAAACTTATAGCCACTTTCCGCTAGTGAAACTAGAGGAGTACCTAGGAATAGCTTAATAAGGAAAGGATTTTTACACAAATGAAAGTACGTGCAAGTGTAAAGAAAATCTCCCCTGATGACATTTATGTACGCCGCAAAGGTGTTCTTCGTGTTATCAACAAGAAAAAACCTAAGAATAAGCAAAGGCAGGGTTAAGAATGGCAAGAATTGCTAGCGTTGTCATCCCTTCCGAAAAACAGGTTTGGATTGCTCTAACCTACGTTTTTGGAATCGGACGCACAACCTCAAAAGCCATCCTTGCGGAGGCCAAAATTGAGCCTACCACTCGGGTGAAAGATCTCACCGAGGCTGAAGAACAGAAAATCAACGACATTATTTCTAGCAAATATCAAGTCGAAGGTGATCTGCGTCGCCTCGTTACAAACAATATCAAACGAATTAAGGACATCAATTCTTACAAGGGTGTCCGCCACAAGGCTGGACTTCCAGTCAACGGCCAGCGTACTCGTACGAATGCACGTACACGTAAGGGTAAGGCGATCGCGGTCGGTGGAGCACAACCAAAAGCAGCAAGTAAGACTTAGAGGTAATTAGAATGACAGAAGAAGTAAAACAAGCTGAAGTAGCAGAAGTAAAAGCTACCAAAGTTAAAGGTAAGAAGGGCAAGCGTGTCGTGACTTCCGGTCAGGTACACATCAAAGCCACTTTCAACAACACTATTATTAGTGTTTCCGACAAAAAAGGACAGGTTCTTTCTCAGTCATCCGCAGGAGCTAATGGCTTCCGTGGCTCTAAGAAGGGTACCGCCTATGCAGCCCAAATCGCTGCCGAAAAAGCTGGTGAAATCGCTAAGAAAGATCATGGTCTCAGCTCAGTTGACGTTTACGTCAAAGGTATTGGTCTTGGTCGCGATAGCGCAATCCGCGCCTTCTCCGGCCTTGGAATTAAAATCGATAGTATAACCGACCAAACACCAATCGCTCATGGTGGTGTACGTCCAAAGGGAGAGAGGAAACCGTAATGGCACGAGATAAATCTCCAATCGTCAAACAAAGTCGTCGCGAAGGCTTT
This sequence comes from Candidatus Nanosyncoccus nanoralicus, assembly GCA_963545055.1. Taxonomy (GTDB): domain Bacteria; phylum Patescibacteriota; class Saccharimonadia; order Saccharimonadales; family Saccharimonadaceae; genus Nanosyncoccus; species Nanosyncoccus nanoralicus_A. The sequence goes on along the minus strand of CAUUHT010000001.1, from coordinate 318,005 downwards.
GCCCTCGCACCAAAAGCCCATAAGATTATGGCAAAAAAATCTGGTATTCCAGGTCAACACGGCGACATGCGTGTTCGTGGTGGTAGTCTCTACCTTACCCAGTTACGTGAAAAACAGAAAGTTCGCCGTCTCTATGGTCTACTAGAGAAACAGTTCGCTAAGCTCATGAAGGAAGCACAGAAGGCCGAAGGTCTTTCTGGTCAAAACCTCCTCGAGTTTCTCGAACGCCGCGCAGATAACGTTGTCTTTCGTGCAGGTTTTGCGACCACCCGTCGCCAAGCACGTCAACTCGTTTCTCACGGTCACTTCCTACTCAACGGCCGTCGTATTGATATTCCATCAATCCGCCTTAAAGCTGGCGACGTCCTAGAAGTTCGTGAAAAATCAGTCAAGTCAGAATACTTCAAAAATCTTGAGAATACTGTTGCTGCATCTGATGCTCAGCCACTCAGCTGGTTAAAAACCGATGCTAAAAAAATGAGGATTGAAATCACCGGTACACCAAAACGCGAAGAAGCAGAAGCCGGCATTAATGAACAACTAATCGTTGAGTATTACTCACGCTAAGGAGAACAATGACAACAAAAGTAATTCACGAAGCAAATCTTGCAGAAGTTAACGAATTGTCCGCTAGTAGCGCCTCATTTGTTATCAAGCCGCTCTATCACGGCTATGGTCACACCTTAGGAAACTCGCTACGCCGTGTTCTACTCTCAAGCATCAAAGGTGCTGCCATCACTTCTTTCAGTATTGAAGGCACCACCCATGAATTTACCGCTATCGAGGGTGTGCGTGAAGATGTCATTGACATCATGCTAAATCTTAAGAATATTCGCTTCAAGTGTCACACTGACGCTCCAGTAGAACTTACTCTTGAGATTAAAGGCAGCGATCAAACTGAAAAAGATGGTGATGCACGTGTTGTTGCTGGTGATATTAAACTCACTGGCGATGTCGAAATCGCAAACCCTAACCAGGTTATCTGCCACATCGACGATCCAAACTACACTCTTAAGATGCATTTCATCGTTGAATCAGGACGTGGTTATCTTCCAATCGAAGCTGCTAGTGAAGAACGTATTCACAGCGATATGATCGCACTTGATGCTGTCTTCACCCCAGTTTTGCGTGTTCGTTTCGATGTAGATAAGACTCGTGTTGGCCAAGATACCAACTTGGATCAATTAACTCTTACTATCGAGACCGATGGCACCATTACCCCAAGAGAAGCCTTCGAGGAAGCTGCCGCTATCCTCCTCAACCAATATAAAGCTTTTGCCGGAAGCACTGTTGTTGAATCAGCACCTGCTCCAGGTTCAAAAGAAGAAGCGGAAGATGCAGGTCTTATGCTCCCAATTGAAGAGCTTGGCCTCTCCGCCCGTACCGCCAACGCACTTGTTAATAACGAAATTCGTACCATCCGCGATCTCGTTGTCCTCTCAGACACCGACCTCAAAGAACTTAAAGGTTTCGGACAAAAGGCGCTTGACGAAGTTAAACAAAAGTTAACGGAGTTAAATATTTAAATGCACCGCCACGGATACAAAGGTCGTAAATTCGGCCGTGAAACCGACCAGAGAAGGGCTCTACTACGTGGGCTGATGTGTTCTCTGATCAAATATCAAGCAATTACCGTTACGCTTGCCCGCGCTAAAGAAATGCGTCGTGGTACCGAAAAATTAGTTACAATCGCTAAGAAAGGTGGCCTCGCAAATCGTCGCCTCCTCATCTCCCGCCTCGATAACCTCGAAGTTGCAGATCTCTTAATGGATGTAATTGCACCACAAATCAAGCGTAATTCAGGTTATCTAAGAATCGAACGCACTGGCTTCAGAAAAGGTGATCACGCCGAAATGGCAACCATCTCCTTTGTTGATTCCATCAATCTCGACCTCAAAAAGGAGGCTAAGTAATGAAAACTTTTAGCCAAAAAACCGCAGAAATCAAACGCGAATGGTTTGTTATTGACGCCAGCACTCTTCCACTTGGAAAATTAGCAGTCGTCATCGCCGACAAACTTATGGGTAAATCAAAAGTTACCTACACACCACATGTTGATAATGGTGACTACGTCATTGTTATTAATGCCAAGAACATTCAAGTTACTGGCAACAAGATGGTTGATAAAAAATACTATCGCCACAGTGGATTCCCAGGTGGATTAAGAGAATTAAGACTTGAAGAAGTTATCGAAAAAGATCCTTCTTACGCTCTTAAAGAAGCTGTCAAGGGCATGATGCCAAAAAATAAGCTTGCAGCAGATCGTTTAGCTCGTCTCCGCGTCTTTAATGGCGCTGAACATGCTCACGCTGCTCAGAATCCAAAGGAGATCAAATAATGGCTACTACCAAATATTCCTACGGTCTTGGTCGTCGCAAAGCTGCAACCGCCCGTGCTCGTCTATTCAAGGGTAAAGGTGAAATCACCATCAACAACAAAGTTGCTCTTGACTATCTTTCAGGCAACAAATCACTTCTTGCCGAGGTTACTGATCCACTAGCTCTTGCTGGTAAGCAAAAAGAGTTTGATATCACCATCCTCGTATCAGGTGGTGGTCTTGCTGGTCAGGTTGATGCTATTAAATTAGCTATCTCTAAAGCTCTTACCCTAGAGTTTCCTGACCTACGTCCAGTTCTTAAGAAAGCTGGCCTCATCAAGCGTGATCCTCGCGAGAAAGAACGTAAAAAATACGGTCTTCGCTCCGCAAGAAAGCGCGAACAGTTCTCCAAGCGTTAATTATTTACGTAAATTGGACAAAGAGTACCCCATTTGGGGTATTTTTTGTCTAGTGATATAATAAACTTATGTTAAAAGACCTACTTAAAGCTTTTACTTCAATTAAGGATTTAAAGAATTTCATTCTAAAATATGAACACCTCATTGCCTACTTATTTTTCGGTGTACTTACAACCTTAATAAACCTAGTTTCTTTCTGGGCCCTCTCAAGATTCACAGCAGTCGAGACCATTCCGGCCACCGTTATCGCTTGGATCATTGCTGTTATTTTTGCTTTTGTCACAAACAAAATTTGGGTTTTTAAAAGTAAAAATAAGTCCAGAAAAGAAACCACAAAAGAGATAATCAACTTCCTAATCGCTAGAATTATTACCCTCTTCGTGGAGGTCTTTATCATGTGGCTCATGGTTGATCATTTTCATCATGATAAATTGATTTGGAAGTTACTTTGCAATGTTATTACCGTAGTTTTAAATTATCTCTTTTCAAAATTATTCGTTTTTAAAGGGTCACACAAAAAAATAAAGTAAAAGCAAGATAACCACAGTGAAAATAAAAAAACTCACCATAACGGTGAGTTTTAAAAACAATCTGGTGGAGTATAGGAGATTCAAACTCCTGACCTCTTCGCTGCCAGCGAAGCGCTCTAATCAGCTGAGCTAATACCCCAATAACCACATTATACCATAAAAAATGTAAACCATGAAATAATAAATCTAAAAAGGGGAGGATAAAATCCTCCCATTATTCACCAAGTATTACCGACCACTCATCGTCAGTTGGCTCATCCTTTGGCATCTCAAAGCCATAAGTCTTGGCATAAAAATATATTGCACCGCGAAAGATATCCCGCAGGCCACTAATTTGGTTTGCAAATTCTGGCCACAATTCTTTCCCGTCCTTTAAAAGTGGCATCAGGAAGAATTCAGTTTCATATATATTTTTTACCACCGACTCTCGCGAGAGATCGCATAAGGTCCACAGATTATTCACTCTATCATAGGCCTTACATAACAGAGCATATTTACTCTCCATTAAGCCGTTGTAGTATCTACGTTTAGCAGATAACTTAGACTCACCATCACAGCGACGATAAGTCATTAATTCTACCGCATGCTTTACTTCACTATTGCATGGTAATTCCGTAATCGGTGTCATCGTATCCTCTGGCACGTCATGCAATATAATGGCAGCGATTAAGACATCATCCGTAATGCCATTTGAAATGGCAAAAGTTGCTGCTTTTAGTGGGTGCAAGATATATGGGTCTCCCGACCGTCTCATCTGACCCGCATGTTTTGACCTTGCATAACCAAGCGCCGTCAATGTCTGCACATGTGTTCCAGTACTTGCAAAGCCTCTTAAAAATGTACTGATTGTCTTTACAGTTTCGTCCTCAGACAATAAAACCTTCTTCTCCATAAACAAACCTCCTTTTTAAAGAACAATAAGTTAGGGGATATTCTAATATCATTTCTATAAAAAATCAAGCTTAAAAACTTTCGAGTCAAACATAAAAATCGTCCTGGTTATGTTTGCGATTAAAGCTTATGAGTTATATAATACCAGAGATAATACACGAGAAAAGCAAGCTAAAGCTTGATGTTTCTATTGAGTCTTAAGTACATTAAAAAGGAGGAATCTTATGTATTATTTTATAGATTTTAGCAACAGTGGCGAATTTAGTATCTACTTATTAACGCCTGAACAAGGCACCGACATCGTAGCCATGAATTCTGGTGACGCGATATTTATAAGTTACAGAGATACGTCAAATCAGGATGTATCTACAACCGAGTTTTCAGAAAAGGGGGTATCTGATATGACAGATAACGAAAAGCAAAAAGAGAATTACGATCCAAATAAAATCAAATTAGCTCCAGATGATGATTTCTGCGGCCTTCCACCTCAGCAATATCATGAGATGAAGAGAAGGGAAAAATCCAGAAAACGTCCAGACCTAATCTGGAGGCACTATTTCAATTTTAGAAAAATGGATCAATTCCCACGCTCCGGTTTCATAAATTATGGGTCTGCCAAGAAAATGCATCCAGATCAGGCTTTATGCCCAGAAACATTGTCACAACATTCGTTTGGAGCAGTAGCTTTACTCCAACAAATTCGTGACAGGTATGGTAAAAAAATCGACAAGAGTATCCTTGATCGTGCCATACTTTTTATGCAGTATCACGATCTTGGTGAAACAGAGAACGGTGATATACCTGACAATCCACTTAGGGATCCTGATGCCGACAACAAGGAATACGCCTGCTTGAAGAGAAGGTTAAAATACTCAAAACGCAAGCTTCGTAAGCAGATTCTGAGGGATTTTAAAATCTACAATCAAAATCCTGATACGCTTTCAGTAAAAGATAGAATCTTCCGTGATCTATGCAAGTTAGCAGACAAGCTTGATGCAATCCTGCGTGGTCTCATCTACGAATCATCCGGGTATTATGGCATCTTGCACAGTAAGTACAATCATCATGTATCTGAAGGGGAAGAGAAAATAGCTGAAATTATGGGTAGTGAAACCTTAGTGGACATTTTTGCCGCCAGTCTCGTTATATATCAACATAACTGCTACTATTACGACATATTCTACAAAATATTAAAAGCAGCAGTCATTGACGTACGTGGCGAATGGTTTGATCAATGGAAATCTAAAAAGGCTAGATTACTTGCCCTATAATACATACCTTCCTTTAGTCCCAGCTTTGCTGGGGCTTTTTTATTTCTAAACCGAATGCTATACTAATTAAAAATGGAGGTCATATGAGCAAGTTCGACGAGCAATATCTAGAGCTATGTCAAAAAATTCTCACCACTGGTGAACGCGTCACTACAAACCCGAAAGTTCTTGATCAAAAAACTAGTCAAGATATCCAGTCTAATTTCCCTAATCACCTAGCTCAGACCATCAAACCCACAACCACTATTCGCCTACCTCACCAAGTCTTACAATTTGACTTATCAGAAGAATTTCCCATCCTCACCACCAAATTTGTCGCCTTTAAAACCGCAGTCCTTGAAATGCTCTGGTTCTATCAGGCTCAAAGCAACGATGTGCGTTGGCTACAAGAACGCGGAGTTAAAATCTGGAACGAATGGGAAATTGACGCGGAAGGAAATTACCAAGGCAAACATTTTGGCAAAGAATTTGCCCACACCATCGGTACCGCCTATGGTTGGATCGTTAATCGCTATCAATTAACTCAAGGCCTAATTGAGACTATTAAGCATGACCCCACCAACCGCCGAATGATCATGTCTTTATGGCAAAATGAATGGATCAAAACCGCTGCCCTCCCTTCTTGTGTTTGGAATACTCAATGGAGTGTTTCAGATAACAACCAAAAACTCAATCTCATCGTTACCGTAAGATCAAACGACGTTCCTCTCGGAATGCCATTCAACGTCACCCAGTATGCCGTACTCTGTCATCTTATCGCCAAAGTCTGCAACCTAAAACCAGGGCTTATGACCTATGTGATTAATGATGCTCATATCTATGAAAATCAAATACCAGGTATCGAGGAACAGTTGCGACGTCGGGATGAAAAAATCGAAAAAGACGGTGAACTCTTCAAAGCACCAGCTCTCTATATTAATCCAGATATTCACGACTTCTTCAAGTTTGACAATTCCAAGGAATTAAAAGACATTCAATTAATTGACTATAAACATCAGGGTCGCATTAATATGCCGGTCACAGAATAACCTTTAAGGTAATTAATATTTTTCAAAGGAGCACACATGAGTTTTAGTATTATTGCAGCCATCGGCAAAAACCGTGAATTAGGCAAAAAGGGCGGTTTAGTTTTTAATATCCCTGGCGACCTAAGATTCTTCAAACAAACCACTATGGGATACCCAGTCGTCATGGGACGAACCACCTTTCTTAGCCTCCCTAGACTTCTTCCTGGTCGAAAGCATTATGTACTTTCACCAGATGAAGAGCCAACTTTTCCTGAAGAAGTCACAGTACTACATGATCTAAACCAGTTCATCAAAGACCATCAAAATGACTCTCAGGAATTTTTTATCATCGGTGGCGGCTCAATTTATCAACAGTTCTTACCATACTGTGACAAGATTTATCTAACGGAAGTAGATGGCGAAGATGCTGAAGCCGACGTTTATTTTCCGGACTTTGATAAAACAAAATACACAGTCGAAAAACTCGGCCAGAACAGTGATATAATTGAGACTAAGGAAGGAAAACATGATCTAAATTATATCCATAACTTATACCAAAAACGTTCATAAATTTTTAAACAGGATATAGTTATGTCAAATTTTTCTCATAATACACAGGAAGACCCCATCTTTAATTTAATAAAGCAGGAAGAAGTTCGCCAAGCCGAAGGACTCGAATTAATCCCAAGCGAAAACTACGTTTCCGCCAATGTTTTAAAGGCTATGGGCTCCATTCTTACTAATAAATACTCAGAAGGATATCCCTCCTTCGAAGAATTAAGCTGGCAAGAAACACAAATTCAAGAACGTAAACCAGATATCAATTTTCAATGGAACGAAGATCAAATCTCACAACAAATCCTACCAAATTACCGATATTATGGCGGACAAACTAATGTTGACCGCATTGAGCGTCTCGCCATTGAAAGGGCCATGAAGCTTTTTCATGCTGATCACGCCAATGTTCAACCCCATTCTGGTGCCAATGCTAACGAAGCCGTATATTTTGCCTGGTGCCAGCCTGGTGATAAAATTCTTGCCATGAATCTTGGCCACGGTGGCCATCTTACTCATGGTTCTCCAGTCACGAGGTCTGCAAAAATCTACAATTTCATCTCTTATGGCACTACCGAAGATGGTGATCTTAATTACGAAGAAATTGAGTATCTCGCCAAAACTGAACAACCAAAAATTATACTAGTTGGCTATTCTGCATTCATGAAAATTCCAGATTTCAAGCGTATCGCCGAAATCGGGCAAAAAGTTGGCGCCCTTCTCATGGCCGACATGGCCCACGTTGCGGGACTAATTGCCGGCGGCGTCCACCCCAACCCTCTTGATTACGGTTTTCACGTTATGACCACCACTACCCATAAAACTTTGCGTGGTCCTCGTGGCGGACTTATTCTCTCCAATGGAAACGTCGCTTCACCCCTCAAAAAACCTGAGCATACTTTAGAAAATATCCCTATCCTCATTGATCGCGCCGTCTTTCCGGGCACCCAGGGTGGCCCACTAGAGCATGTTATTGCCGCGAAGGCCGTTTCCTTCCTTGAAGCCCTGCAGCCGAGCTTTAAAGAATACGCTAAGCAAATCGTCCTTAATGCAAAAGCCTTAGCGAATAGTTTAATCAAACACGGATTTATATTACAAGGCGGCGGTACAGATAATCATTTAGTTCTAATCAATGTCCAAAAAAGCTTCGGCATTGACGGAAAATTCTACGAACGCGCCCTCGATCTCGTTGGACTTACTCTAAACGCTAATGCCGTGCCAGGCGACAAAGGTGGAGCTTTTCGTCCTTCGGGTGTCCGTCTGGGCACTCCAGCCATCACCACTCGCGGCATGAAGGAATCTGAAATGCTACAAATTGCAGATTGGATGAAACAAGTGATGGACCTCTGCCTGAAAGCAAAAAACGAAGAAGGATTGAATCAACCTGACATCCAAAATCAACTAAGCAAAATCCATCAAGCAGTTATTGAATTATCCATAAAATTTCCAGTACCCGCCATTATAAATAATTAAGAAAGGAAGCTATTAATGAAACTTGAATTAAAAAATATTAAAAAGATCTTCGGGCAAAAAACTGCGCTTAATAATATCAGCTTCACCGTAAAAAGTGGACATGCCTTTGGTCTACTTGGCCGCAACGGAGCCGGAAAAACCACTACTATCCGTATCTTGATGAATGTATTTAAATCTACCTCGGGCGAAATTTATGTCGATGACAAACCAATCAATTATCAAACTGTCAGTTTTGGTTATCTTCCGGAGGAACGCGGTCTTTACCCTAAAGAAAAAATCTTCGACCAGCTTATTTATTTTGCAACACTAAAAGGAATGGATAAAAAAGATGCCATCAAGTCAGTTAACTATTGGCTGGATTTTCTCAATATGACTGAGTACAAAGATAAACGTCTTGACACGCTCTCAAAAGGGAATCAACAAAAGATTCAGCTCATCTCGAGTATCGCTCATGATCCAGATATTGTTGTTTTTGATGAGCCATTTTCTGGTCTCGATCCAGTCAATGCCAAGCTTCTTGAAAACGTGGTAAAAGAGCAAGTCAAGCAGAATAAAATCGTTATTTTCTCCAGTCATCAAATGAATTACATTGAGGAATTTTGTGATGATATCTTAATCCTTAAAAATGGTGAAATCATGATCTCGGGCAACATTAAGAAGATTAAGCAAAGCTATCAGCGAGATAAACTTCTAATCTCATCTAAGGATGAAAAACAAATTTTAGACACCTTCCCGGAGCAAGCCGAGAAAGATAATTTCGGAAATGTTATATTACATCTCAAGAAACCAGAAGATAAACAAAAGACGATGCAGAAACTAATCAAGGAATACGATATCGATAGCATCGGTATTATGGAGCCAACCTTGAACGATATTTTTGTCGAATACGCAGGCGACGAAAAGGAAATCGCTGAAATTAAACAATCTGAAGGTAACGAAAGGGCCTAATATGAAACAATTTCTCACAATTTTTACACACGAACTAACCAAGTATTTTAAAGATAAAGTTTTTTTAATTACCACTTTGGTTCTCACCCTACTCGTAGTTGGCGGACTCTTTATGCCAAGAATCCAGGCAACCATTAAGACCAACGAAACATCTCATTCAAACGAAGAACAGAAAACTGTTATCCTTATAAAATCGGACCGTAAAGATCTTGAATCCTTACTACCCGCATTTGTAAGTAGTTTTCCACAGAAAGATGTCAAAATTACATACGACGATACGGACAAAATTAAGAAACAGCTAAAGGATCAGACCGTCTCCGCTGCCTTCTTAGTTAGTAGTGACCTAAAATCCTTCACCTATCTCACTAATGTTGCCTTACTAGCAGATCCAAACATTGAAATTATGAACGAAACACTAAAAAGACTCTATACTAGTGATTATCTGCAAAAACATGGCCTCAGTGCCTCCCAGATTGCCGGTCTTCAAGACCTCGCCATCAATCATCAGATAGAGAATATCGACGAAGGAGGCAGTAAGAACTACTGGTACGCCTACATCATGACTTTTGTTCTCTACCTAGTTATAATGCTTTTTGGCCAAAAAGTTGCCATGAGTGTTATCACCGAAAAAACCTCACGCGCCATGGAAGTCTTAATCACCAGCGCCAAGCCAGCATCTTTAATGTTTGGTAAAATCATGGCCGCCTTTACCGCCAGTCTTTCTCAGCTATTAGTCATCTTTGGTTTCGCTATCCTCTCCTATCAATACAACGCCTCCTATTTTGAGAAGAACCCTCTCGTTGGCATTCTTTTCAGTATTCCAGGCTCACTAGTAGCTTACGCCATTATTTTCTTCATTCTCGGCTTCCTAATTTATTCCTTCCTCTTCGGCGCTATGGGCTCTACCGTCTCTAAAGTTGAAGATATGTCCTCTGCTCTCCTACTTATCCAGATGATTTTCGTCGTTGGCTTTGTTATTACTTCATCAGCCATGAACTCCACCGACATTAACAATCCAACCATGCAATTCCTCTCCTTCTTCCCATTAACATCCTCCATGGCCATGTTTACTCGCATTGCCATGAGCGAAGTCCCCTTCATTCAGATTCTTGGCTCAATTATCATCCTTCTAGTTTCAACCGGCTTAATTGGCATTATTGCCGCAAAAATCTATCGCGTTGGTGTTTTGATGTATGGCACTAAACCAACCATTGGAAAAATTATTAAAGCCATCCGCGAAAACTAGATTTTATAGTATACTAAAGATATGTGGGGCATTAGCTCAGCTGATAGAGCGCGGCATTCGCATTGCCGAGGTCAAGGGTTTGAATCCCTTATGCTCCACCATCTTTAAAGATTTTTTCGACCCGTCATCCGGGTCTTTTTAATTTTTATCATCTCTGTTATACTCAACTCAGGCGGGGGTAGAACATTATAAGGAGGTGATAACTATGCGTCTTCGCATTGTAGCAAACGTAGCAGTGTCGCAAAAAAATCAAAGTAAATTAAAATACATCCTCAGTGGATACCATTGCAGATTCATTAATTTACAAGGCGCACCCAATGGCTATACTCTAATCGTTAAGTTCGACGGCGACCACGAAGCTGGACTCTCCATTATGGACATCATCGATCGTTTTCGTCACCAATATTTATTGGCAAATATTAGAGATCGCAACAAAACTGTTCCACTTTTTGAGGAGCCTGCTAATTATTAAAAATTCACCCTCATTTAAGCCTCTAAGTTAGAGGCTTTTTTATATTTTTCAACACCTCGCACTAGACCACACTCTCCAAAAAACTTGCCAACCCCAAAAATTACAGTATAATTTTCAGTAGTATAACTAACACCACACTAGACTAACTTCCATAAGGAATCAAGCATGAAAACAATTCTCACTGGCATTCGTATTAACTCCGAAATTACCCTCGGAAATTTTCTAGGCGCCCTTCTTCCCATGGTTCGCCTTGCCAATAAATACTCTGAGACTCATCACATTAATATCTTTATCCCTGACCTACATTCAATCATTAGTAGCATCGATGGAGACCTAAAACAAAACACTATCCGCGAACTGAAGTATTATCTTGCGGCTGGCCTCAAAATTAATTCCAATATCCATATCTATCGTCAATCCTACATTCCTGCACACTCTGAACTTTGTTGGATTCTCGATTGCTACACATCAATGGGTGAAGCATTACGCATGACCCAATACAAAGAAAAAAGTCAAAATAACGATAGCTCAACCAACGTTGGGATCTTCAATTATCCAATTCTCATGGCCGCCGATATTCTACTCTATGACGCTAACTTTGTTCCAGTCGGTGAAGATCAATTCCAGCATCTAGAACTCACACGTAATATTGCAGAACGTTTCAATCGTAAGTATGGTGAAATTTTTACTATTCCCGAAAAAACCGCAGATCAAGTTAAATTCATGGAGACACTGGGTAATACTTTCAGCAATCAAGATAAAGACACTCCTTCTGGTCTTCGTATTCGCGATTTGCAGAATCCAGAAAAGAAAATGAGTAAATCCAGCGATTCTGATAATAGTAAAATTATGATGTCAGATATTCCTGCACAGGCCGCTAAGAAAATTATGTCCGCCGCCACCGATTCTTTGGCGAATATCAATTTTGATTTCCAAAATCAACCAGGTATCTCCAATCTCTTACAAATTGAAGCATTACTTAGCGATCAGCCACTATCTACTGTTATTGAAAAATGGTCCAATCAAAGTCGTTATGGAGACTTCAAAAAACAAGTAGCAAGCACGGTATCGAATTTCCTCTCTGATTTTCAGACAAAAGCCGACAATATTCCTGATCAAACCATTCTTGACCTATTAGCTGAAGGCGAAGCTTATGCCACACAAAAAGCCAATCAGACACTCCTTAAGGTGCAGAAATCCATTGGTCTCAGGTAGCTTAAGCTTGATTTTAAATATAAATATATTATAATATAAGCAATGTATCGAACTGGTAAAAAATTTAGCAAGCCCTCACTTTCTCGCGTTATTAATGGCGATCTTGTTTTGACGGAAAGAGATACCAAGAAGCCACGTATTCGCCTAGATCATACCCTTGTTGAAAAATACCCAGACTATAATCGCAATACTCTTCAGTCATTCATTAAGCTTGGCTATGTTCAGGTTGACGGCAAGGTGGCCACCAAACCAAATACGCCACTCACCGAAGATTCAGTCATTGAATTAATCCTCCCGAAAACCCTTACAAATGCCAATCTTAAACAACAAGAAGCTGATAAAGTTCGCCCTGCCACAATTTATGAAGATGAACATGTAGTTGTCTTCGATAAGCCAGCCGGCTTACTTAGTATGGCCAAGGGAGACTACTGTCTTGAGCCAACCTTAGAAGACTTTGGCCTACTTGTTCATCGCCTAGATCGCGACACTAGCGGTATTGTTATTCTTGCTAAAGACGCCTCCACTCAAACTCTCCTAAGAAAACAATTCCAAGATAGAAAAACCCACAAAACTTACTATGCCATTGTTGAGGGTTGCCCAAAATTAACTACTGCTGTCATTAATCTTCCCATTGCCAGAAATCTCAAACACCCAACCACTTTTATTGTAGAGGCTGGCGGCAAAGAATCTGAAACTTTTTACCAAGTCTTAAAAACCAAGAAATTTACTCACTCGGATCTTTTGAACCTCAAAAAAATTTTTGCAAACTCTGATTTCTCTGGACATGAATTTAAAGAGGGAAAAACTTATTCATTAATCGAACTTAAACCAACCACTGGTCGCACTCATCAGTTACGTGTCCATCTCAAATATCTAGGTACACCAATTGTCGGGGATCGCGTCTATGGCTCAGCAAAGCCAGATTCCACCGATCGACTCTACCTCCATGCCAAGGCACTTGAAATTACCATTCCCACCAGTAATCGACAGATTTTTGAAGCTCCACTCCCTCCAGAATTTAATCTCTTCGATTAAAAACCATTTCTTCAACACATTTTACGCTACAATAGAATCAAGATGTTTATTGATTCACTAGAAAAAATCCCTCAAATCTCCCGTGCTTTCTCTACCACTATTTTTGCAGTTAATCCAGACATCGAGCTTAATCTTGCGCCTCAAGTGTCGCTATCTCTTAATGCGGATTCAATCGACTCACAAATTGACGAAGTTAGGGAATTATTGCAGCTCACCAGAAATAAACAAACCAAAGAGCTTTATCTTGTCATCCGCCACGCCGAACTCCTTTCCGAAAAATCCAGCAATGTCCTACTAAAAACCATTGAAGAACCTGGTGAACATATTCATATCTCACTTCTCACCAAAAAACCTTTTCAATTGCTCCCCACCATACGCTCAAGGGCCATGCTTTTTTATCTAAAGACCACTGGGAATCTCGTATCACCCCCAGACGTTCCTCCAGAAATTTTAGACTACGCTAAAAAACTTCTAGTCGCCGACAAAGACCAACTTGTACATCTAGCAGAAGAGCTCGTAAAAAGAAAACCCAAAAAATCTGATCCAGATTCTGATAATGATAAAGCATTTATCCTGAAAATCATTGAAACCACCATTGAGCTTGCATATAAGTCATTCTATAAAACCAACAATCAACTTTTCTTAAAAAAAGTTACAGGACTAGATCTGGCATATCAAAATATCTCTAAAAATGGCAATAAGAAGCTACAACTTCTCGCAAATTTAATCTAAAATTTTCTAAATCTATCAAAATATGTTAAAATAAGACAATATGTTAGGCGCATTGCTGATTTTAAGTTTTGCCATCTTTCTCGCATTTTTCGAGCCAGTTCTTGCTATCAAAAAGTCTTCCAACAAGGAGAATACTAAATACGATGCGGAGATCAAGAAGCTCTGGACTATTGCCAAAGACAGTATGAATAGCCGCAAGACCCTTCGTGCGGAAAAAGCCCTTCTTACCATCTTAAAGCTCGACGAAACCAACGCTGCAGCATATAACCGTCTCGGCATTCTTTATGCTAAGGCACAAAATTTTGACGAAGCTATCGAATGTTTTGAAATCGCACAATCTCTTGATAATAATCCAATGTCATTACATAACGTGGGATTAATCTATCTTGAGACTGGTTCCTACGAAAAAGCCTCCATGGCATTCCAACAAGCACTCAAACTCGATAGTACGGTAGCTGCTCGTTTCCTAGCTTTAGCAAAAGCCGAAGAGAAGCTTGGCCACAAAAAAGCTGCCATTGAAGCTCTTGAATCAGCCTACAATCTTGATAAATCTACTACAACATTAAGGCAAATTCTTAGTATCTACGAAGAGGCGGGTGATCAAGAAAATATCGATATTACCACCGCACGCATTGAGCAGCAAATTGCCGAGGACGCATTAAAAAAAGCTGAGCTTGAAAAGACAAAAAAGAAAGAGAAAAAAGTTAAAGAGCCAACCAGGGTTCGCCCACGTCCGCAGCCAAAAATCATCTACCCTCGTGCCAGCGCTCCGATTAACGCTATTAAAAAAGCCGCTATCTCTTCCATCCACAAAAATCGCTCCGCACAAGAATCAACAAAGAATAAAACTGTGACTGCAACGAATGAGATTAATAATACCACTCTCAGACAGAAAAAACTCAGCACTACTACCTCAAATAATCATCACTCCAATAATCGTCCACGCGTCATCCAATAGTAAATGAGATATACTTTATATTTTCCATCCGTATCTAAAATTAAAATAGAGAAAAGCTACAAATACCCCTTGTGATAATAAAAAATCTCTGTTAAAATAAACACATAAGCCGTGTTAGCTCAGTTAGTAGAGCAGCCGCCTTGTAAGCGGCAGGTCGTCGGGGCAGAGCCGACACACGGCTCCATGAGGAGAAATAAAAAAGAAGAGTTCGAAGAACTCTATTTTTATTTTTAAAATTTAAAATTTAGAACTTGTTCTATAATTTTAGGTTTTAAAAATTAAAATACGGAGCGTAGCGATTCTTTTTTATTTCGACGAATGACCACAGTGAACGTAGTACACAAATATTTTCTTTATGCTAAAATTATATAAATAACTGGAGGTGGTCATGAGTAATACAGATACTCGTAATGAGCGGGCTGAAACTATTTCAGATCTTTCGCTTAAGCTAAAGCAACAAAAACAAGCAAAAAAATCCAAAATTCGCGTTCGTTTGACGCAAAAATTCAAAAAACCAACCTATTTCACCGCACACTTCATGGTTTTTCTTGTTATTTTCGTTTCACTCGTTTTTTGTCTCGCCTATCTCAGTAATCGTGGAGAAAATACCGACCTCATCAAACTTAGTCCAGGCCAAATAGCCTTACAAAAAGAATACGAAAAGGATTTCACTTCCACAGGCCACACCATAAAAAATCCTAATATCATTTTAAACCCCTACAAAACCTCACCTCTCACTGCCTTGATCATCTTTGAAACCGAAGATGAAGTTTCTCCAACCGTCACTATCCAAGGAAAAGATTCAAAGACCACCCTCTCTCATGATTTCGTTAAGGCCAAGAAGCATTATCTTCCAATCTATGGACTGTATCCAGACACCACCAATAAAATTAGGGTCACTTATGAGACTCCAGTCAAAACTGGAGAACAAAAAACCAACACCTCAATCGCTCGTTCTGGTAATGTAATCGATGAACATAGTGCCGCCAAGAAACTTGAGCAATACGAATCTGAACATATCACTGAAGTCGGAAATCAGTTTACTCCAGTCAATCACGAAATAAACCAAGAACTCCAAAAAGAGAGTCAACCAAATCTAAAAAATATTGTTGAAACCATTGATCGAGAGTTTGAGATTAAAACTGAACCCCTTCCCGAAAATCTCCCAAAAGCTACTCTAGTTAGCTCCGACAAGTCCAAATTAAACTCAGATTTTTATTTCTTTAGCCCAGCTACGAAAAATAATTATATGACCGCCTATGATATCAATGGCGACCTTAGGTGGTATCTTAAAAATACCGCTCTTTGGGAAAACACAAAATTAAATAACGGTCATCTTCTTGTTAGCACCGAACGCTTGATTAATCCACCATACTATATGACCGGTTTCTATGAGATTGATTTACTAGGTAAAATTTATGCCGAATATTCATTACCGGGCGGTTACCATCATGATTATTTTGAGCTAGAAAATGGCAATCTAATAGTAGCCTCCAATAACTTTAGTAACCAAAACCATACTGTCGAAGATTATATCGTAGAGCTTGATCGTAAAACTGGCCAAGTCGTCAAAAGAATTGACCTTCAAAAGATTCTCAAAAAAGATGATGGCAAAAACGAGAATTGGACCGAATATGACTGGTTCCACAACAACTCTGTCTACTATGACAAAAACTCTGACTCATTAATTTTATCCGGTCGACATCAAGATGCTGTAATCAGCATCAACTATACCACCACCGACATTAACTGGATTTTAGGCGATCCCACAAATTGGTCCTCCTTCTATCAGAAATATTTCCTCAAGCCGATTGGACAGAATTTTGAATATCAATGGAGTCAACACGCCGCAAAAATCACCCCAGACGGATATCTTACGCTCTTTGATAATGGCAATAATAAATCCAAAGCCCCAGAGTCCTACATTAAAGCTAGCAATTCATACTCGCGAGCCGTAATCTACAAGATAGATGCAGCGCAAAAAACCGTCGAACAAGTTTGGCAGTATGGCAAAGAACGGGGAAGCGGCTTCTACTCTCCATACATATCAGACTTTGACTTGCTTAGTCAAAACCACTACCTAGTTCTTTCCGGTGGCATCGTCAAATCAGATGGCATCCCCTCAAACCAGCCTGCCGGCCTCACTACCGGCCACGTCGAGCTTCTTTCAAATACCGTGGAGCTACTGAATAATCAAGTCATTTTTGAACTACATATTCCAACTAATAATTACCGTGTCGAAAAAATGGATCCATATGCTGGTGTAAACTATACCCTGCAAGGCGCCAAGCAACTTGGTACTCTCGATTTCACTGATCCCGAAGAGAGAAAACAGGGCTTCATCACAAATACTGAAATCGATCAAGATTTTCTAAAACGCCACGACATTACACTAAAAAATGAAGAGGATCGGCTCGTCTTTTCTGGACGTTTCCATCGAGAGGATAACGTACGTGTTGGACTTTACCGCAATTTCTACACCAATCTTTATCAAGTCCCCATCAGCAAGCACCCTTACACTGCTCTCTGCGTAGACGTATTCTCTGAAGACGAAAATCAAAATGGGATCAATGTTACAAAATACATCAATAAAGATGGACTTCGTGGCAATTATTCTGTCTATATCGAGTATAATGGTAAATTATATAATACAGGTAAATACTTCAATGCAAAATAAATCCAACAAACACACTATCATCCTAATAGTCTCCGTAGTTACTCTTCTTTTACTAAGTATGATGATTTACGTAAGTAACACACTTAATCAATCTTCTAAAAAAGATAGCACAAAAAACCACACCACATCACAGAGCTCAAATGCCGAATTTGCTAAAATGACCGAATCAGATATTAAAAGCTCAGAAGACAAGGTAAATATTTATATCTTTTGGGGAGACGGTTGTCCACACTGCAAGCATCTGGCCGAATTCTTTAACCAGCATCGCTCCGAAGTAGAAAAAATGGCCAATTTATATACACTCGAAGTCTGGAAAAATTCCGACAATCTCACTCTTATGAAAAACTTTAGTAAGTTTCTTGGCGAAACACCAAAAGGCGTACCATATTTTATCATCGGCAATAAAACTTTTTCTGGCTATTCCGAATCGGACACGAAAACCCAAAATCGAATTCTTGAAACCATAAAAACTGAATTTCAAAAATCCACCAAGACCGATAAATATCAAGAGTATAAAAAGAGCACAAAATAAAACGAAAAGATATCCCATCAGGGGTATCTTTTTTGACTAATTATAGTTTTCATATTATAATATTTCCATATTTTGTACCTTAACAATACCTTAGAAGAAGGAGGTCATTACAATGACAATTAAACTATTAATTATGGTCATATTGTCCCTCAATGTGGCTACCGCAGCAATTTACAAGTTTTATAGACTACTTTCGCAAAATGACAACGAACGTTTTATTCATGTCAAGCAATTCGTCTACAGATCTATAAAAAACGAAGCAACCGAGAAAGATAATACTGTTACAAATTATTTTCTGGCGCATGGTTTCTTAAATGAACCAATCCTATCCTTCGTTTTTCTAGACAAATTATTAAAGCCTAATTGTCATCTCTACTATATGCAGTATGATAATTTTGGCTACGACGCAGAAGCCTACACGAACCAATTATTCAATAAGGTTTCGATGGTTACCAAGAAAACTAACGAGGCAGGGAAGAAAGCTGAAAACATCGCGATCGGTGTCTCACTGGGCGATCAGATCATTGCGCCGATAGAAGAAATTTTTGATCAGGTCATCGCTATCAACCCTTGCACCTATAATAGCTTTCTTAATCAGAAATACAGAACAATTATCGCTTTCTGTGCGCCAATTTTGTTTGTTCTAGAATATACACTCGGGTGGTTGTCATTTATACCAATAATTTCATATGATCATAATTACTATTCGATTACCCTAATCGCAGATCAAATCTATGATATGAAACATCTTAAGCCCTCAGAAAGTCTGCGTCTAAAAAATCTGCCACGCAAAATTCTCTTAAGTAGATATGATCAATTCCTCGACAACCAAGCAATTGAAAAATACTATAGAGAGGCAGAAATTCAGTACATCAACTGCAAGCATGGAACTGTGTCTGATCCCAATGATGCACAACTATATATGCAGGGTGTCCAAAAACTCCTTGGGCAAACCAAAATAACAGACTATCCTTATCCATGGGATAGAAAGCTCGTGAAGTAAAATTCATTCTAAGGTACACAATATACGCCGGAAAATCCGGCGTTTTTTATTAATCTGCTGTGAAAATCTTGAAAAACCCACACTAAATTGTTATAATACATTCATTCAAAGTATGCTTGGCGCGAGCCAAATACCTTGAGTGCGCTAGGACGGAGTGCGAACGACAGCCTAGCATTGCTGGAGTAGTCTAGCGGCAATGACAAGAGACTGTAAATCTCTCGGGTTACACCTTCGTAGGTTCGAGTCCTACCTCCAGCACCATTTTAAGACCAATTCTGGTCTTATTTTTTTGTAATAAAGAAGCCCCTATTCGGCTTCCTTTTTCAGCTTTTCTTGGTATTCAATCCAATTAAATCGTTCAAGAATCCGATCAACAAGATCAAGTTCAGTCGAAACATCAGGATAAGCCTTTTGAAATTCACTAAAGACTTTTGCCCGAATATCATTGATATCTTCATTTCCACAAAGCAAGAATATTGTTTCTGGCGAGATTTTTTCGTCGCCTTCCTGAAGTAAGGTATCCAAAGTTTTTCTCTCTAACGAATATGGCGCATCTGTATTAAATCCAGCGTTAAAAGTTTCCGAATCACACGCCTGCTCCAATGTCGCATTACCATTCATCAGTAAAGCCAGCCACTCCACACTCGCTTCATTTATAATTCGGTTCGCCTCAAAAATATCAGCCTTCCGCTCACTTTTAAAATCCCATTCAAAGATATTCCTCGTGATAATATGTGTTTTTTCATGATCCAAGACATGCTTGAATGCACTATTATCCAATCTGCTAACATCATCATCGTAAGACAATATATTAGGCCCAAAACCAATATCCATCGCATAGGTAATCTCTGGATAAAAACTACTCGTGTCATCATGAAGTTCCATATACACATCAGGCGATGTGCAGCAACCAGCATTATCTCGTTCCCGAAAAACATCAACCACGCGATATTTTATTTTATGTTCGGCAAATCTAGGCATTTTCTGAGTAGTAGACTCTGGCAATACACCGTCCGAGATCAACCTCTGCACTGCGTTCATATATGTTTCATCATGTCGGTTTGCAGCTGGTAAAAAATACTCTCTGGCATACCTCTGCAACGCATAATCATACCATCTTGCAAAATCATGAACATTATGAACCTCAGATTTTCTCAAGTCTTCGATATAAGTAAAATTTCCCGTCTCATAGTCACGATTCCATTCGTTACTCTCTTCTTCTTTTAAGAAGTTCGAAAGCCACTGCCCATTTCTTTTACTATATAATTCTGATAGTTTCCCAATCAGCCCGTCAAGACGTGTTTCTTGCTTTAAAGTTAACTCCTCAAATCGATCAAGATACTCATACCCCTCTAGGTTTTCTTTTCCATATTCATAGATTTTTGATACAGACTCGATACTATTAGGGGCAGATTCTTTTTTCATAAATAAATCATAACACCAAGCGTAAGGAGAATCAATGGCGCTACTTTGGCTCTATTTTAAGGAACAACTCTAAACAAACAATGCACTCGTTACCTTGAAATATATCAAATTTTATGTCATAATAAATAGCGTCAAAAAGACATTCGTACCTTAATAAAGTTGGAATTTCTTTCAAGATACTCTAAGTAGTATCAAGCTAATCACTCTTGATTAGTTTTATACTACCTAGAGTAGAGGTCAATGTGGGGAAAATCCCCTTAATTCTACAAGAGCATTGGATTGCCCCCTATAGGGGAAGGAGGTTTTTATGTTATTTTTAAATAAAACAACAGAAGTAGTAGCAAAGAAACTCAAGTTCGGTACTATAAATGGCATCGCGCTCGGTGAGTACGGCCGTGGCCGCCAGCAGATTTTCTTACCAACTCCAAAAGGTTTGGAAGGAACTGTAGGCGGTTTGAGACCCTATCTCACCATCGGTCCCACCAAGGCTGGTAAACCACGCATCAATCGCGGTAAAGATAAGGATATGTATTTGGCCTTATCTAGCGAGCGCGGCTATACCCGCCGTGGCAATGGAGTCATCAAGACTCCCGTTAGTCAAGAGGTGGAGCTTATCGCTCGCGGCAACGGAGCTGACGGCGACGCCGGTCGCATTGGTTACTGGGACGTTGTCCTAGTCAAGGCCAATGAAGGCGACGTTTTCCGCGTCACTTGGGGAGGCTCTGGATATAACTACGAACCTACATTTTATGTAGTTCACAATAACCAAGTCTTCGAGGCCGACCAGCAAGAAGTCGAGGATCTCTATGAGAGTCTTGGTCTCGACATGCCATTCAGTCTATCTTTTGAAGATAGTCGCATGGTAGTAGACCTTGAGGAATGGAAAACTATCTAACCCCGCCCCACCAAAAAACATTTCCAACTTTTGCCCCGGTTCTACCCGGGGGTTTTTATTTAAATAAATATAGTCGCTACACATATCTAACGAATATTCATAAGGCTAGAACTTAACTGAAAATCAATCATTGGCAGAATAAAGCAATATCAAAACCGAACTCTAATGATTTTTCCACTTCCGTAAGACTGTAGTCTATGCTATAATCAAGACACAAGAAAATGCCGCCTTAGCTCAGTGGTAGAGCACTTCCATGGTAAGGAAGGGGTCTCGAGTTCAAATCTCGAAGGCGGCTCCATGAGGAGAAAAAACAAATAGAACATTTATGTTCTATTTTTATTTCGACGAATGGGACGACTGTATTTATACTAGGCGGCTCCATGAGAAGAAATAAAAAAGAAGAGTTCGAAGAACTCTATTTTTATTTTTAAAATTTAAAACTTAGAACTTGTTCTATATCATTGAGATTTCTCCGCTTAGTTATTTTTGCAATTTCTCTTGTATCGCAGTAATAAATTGTTCATGAAAATTAACATAGAGTACCTTGGCGCGCTCTTGAACTGACAGTGATGGCGCAACGGCGGCTTGATCTGCAGAGACCTGCTCGATAGCCGTCTGAAATTTTGTGCACATGCGGTCGTTATATGACATACCGCCATTTTCATCGCCATACCCTATTACATCATTTACTTTTTCTGTTAAGCGAGGTGGTTTGCCTATACGTTTCTTAATTTGCGGGTTCTCAGCGAGTATCTTGTTTAAAATTCCAAAATACCCGTCAAAATTACCATTATCAATATAAAATACCATTGCATCGGCACGATCCGCAAATTGATTTATCTTGAACTCGTACGGAAGCCCAGATTCTCTGCAAGCAGATACAAATTTGCCAGCAATGTCGTAAGTATCCATCGGTTCAGCATTCAAATAAAGTCGTCCATCAGCACGAATCGGTTGTTCTAACCCAACTTTTTCATTTTTTGACGAATAATAGTTCCAGCCGCCTCCGCTGTCGTGGTTATAGGTCAGGTGTCGTATTGCAACGTCAAAGCCGTCATCATCGCCATCAAAACAATATGTCAAAAATTCAGGCATATTTTTCGGATCATTTCCACTTATCAGATAATTATGTAATTTTTTGAGCGATTCGAAGGTTTTTGGATTCTGTCCATATTTTTTTACCGCAGTCTTTCCGTTCATGTTTAGAAGATTTTGTTTCCATTCTTCGAACATCGATGTTTCAAATTCAGCAGCGGCCCTAGTTCTAGTTCCTCTGATATCAGGATACCATCTTTCGGATTCACTTTTCATTATCTTGCCATAGAAATCATTTTTCTTCGTAAGGTCTGAATGAATATATGCTACTACTGTGGAAGCGACTATATCGGAATTGTCTTGCGGTTTTTCAAAATTACGCCTTTTGTCGGAGAAGTCTTTTCTTTGTATGTGATCTTCAAACGAAGGCATTTGTTCCGGGATCGTCATATCGGATACACCATCCGTCGCCTGATCGAGGTTTCTAAGTGTATTAATTACCATATTTTTTGGATTAAATTATTTACTATTAGTTTAATCATATCATAATGCGCTCAAAAATCAGCCAGATTGCTGCATATAGCCGAAACTATATGGAGGACTGATTCATCCCCTTCACCATATCATACTACAAACCAAAAAAAGAAGCTCCTGCGGTAGGTACCTTCGGCGCCGTGCAAGAACTTCGATATACCCATATTATCAATATTAAAGCAGAAACGCCAATAATTTGGCCTTGTTTTGTGATCATGATTAATTTTTTAATCTGTTTTCTGAGTCTAGTCGTATTAACTCAGAACCTTAGTGGGGATTTTGACATATTTTATTTTTGTATTATAATAAAATCAGAGCAATCTAAGATGCTCATAATTTTTGTTTTGTTATTTAAAACAAAAAGTTCCTTACCGATAGGTTTATTCATTGTGATTATGAAAGGGGGTGTATGGATTGGATTTCGTACATTATGATTTAGGTTATCTTGTAGAAGGTACAACGGTTGTCGTTTCTCTTGATGTTGCTGCAAATGTATGCGTCCTGGATTCCGCTAATTTTATGTACTACAAAATGGACATTTCGTTCATGCATCTAGGTGGGTATATTACTCGTAGCCCGTACTATGTTGTCATTCCACGAGGTGGATTCTGGCATGTCGCCATCGATTTAGGTGGATATGAGGGGCGTATCGGTTCGAGTGTCGAGATTATATCGCCAGAAAAAATCGAAGTTGGACTATCTTTTATGGGGTATCCTGCTAAGAAATACCCAAATAAAAAGAAGCCCAGCCAATTTACCGACTACCTATTCGGTGGTGCCAACGGCGTACCAGATGGACCTGGACATGGCCATGCGATCATTCAAAATTCAAGTGGGAATATTGTGTTTTTAAGAGAACCAAACACTGAATATATCACCATCTGGGATAAAAGCATATGCCCATAATTCTTGGAAACCATTTTATTGAGGAGTATTTTATACTCCTCTTTTTTATGATTTAATTTCAAAAAGCGAAAACATCCCAAATAAATATTTAGAAATTTCGTCATCCGCATAACTTGCGATTTCCAAAGTTTCAATTCTTCTTGGGATAGCTTCTAAATTTTCGAATCCTCCCTCACGATAACACTCAAGCTCAGCCTCGACACCATGATGTGAGTAAGTATTCACTAGTAGATATTTTTGATTAGTCGACTGATTTTTGATAACCCAGAAGAATTCACTCTCACCAAAAGAGCCTTCTCCTTCTACTGAATATCGGCCTTCTGGCATTTGATATTTTGAAATAACATCGCTTAATCTACTTTCGCTCATTTGCATAATTGTAATGCTCCATTTATTCACAAGTTATATATTATATAGTACATCCATCGTAAAACTACAAGTTACTGTCTAAGTTAAAAAGTATACACAACTTTCGTATGAAGAACGAGTAGTAATTGAAAAATTGCGCAAAAAATCAAAGAGCATTCACGAGATAGTCAAAAACCTAGGGCGCAATGTTTCAACAATATCCAGAGAACTTAAAAGAAACCAAATCTCCCAAAGAAAAGCACGAGACTCTCCGTGCTTTTTCATTTACAATACTATTACTCTAAAGTCTGCATATTTATCGGCAAAAGCGTCTTCAATTTTCTTACCAGTTTTCTTAAGATATTTTTTCACTAAATAATACCCGAGTGAATATCCGGCCCAGCGGGGAAGTTCATTGCTCCCATTGAAGAAGATTGTGTCGTAATCGTAATAGTTTAAATCCAGCTGACTACGAAGTATTTCAAGAATCTTTTCATTTTCCTCATCACTTCGTTCCAGAATAGTTTTAATAAATACTGTTTTTTCATTGCGATCTTTAACGAATTCTGCCTCAAGATAAGTTGCGATACCTTCACTAATTACTCCATCAAGTAGTGAGTTGATCCACTCGTCGTTTTTACCCCAGCGAGCTGCGTGGCAGAGTTCGTGGGTAACCATCTCAGAAATCAGATTTTCAGTTGCTTTTTCTTCATCTATCGCAAACTCAATAAAGTCGCTAGTTTGTGTGCGTCCGCCAACTCCATCGTCAGGAATGATGATGTCGTATAGGCGATTTGTAACAAGCAAATCAATATCCCAGTCAACCTTCAGTTTTGGATATACATATTGCTCAGCTTCTTTGACGGCCTTTTTAATAGCTTCTATTTTGCTATCTAGATTTCCGTTAGCGCGAGTGATCAATACGTTTATTTTATTCATATTTAATATTATATGATGAAATTGCCGAGTTAGCTGCAGCCGGAGACGGTTGCGGCCATGGACATGCTACAATAGATACCTACGGAAACGTTATATATCTTAGAGATGCATGGACTAATCATGATGACTATCTAATAGATGAAAATGCAGATATAAAGCCTCGCAAGTATGGTAAGAATGCACCTACACACAAAATTTAGTCACGCAACCAAATATCTTCAGAAAGTCGGCACAAGTTGCCGACTTTTAATTTTGTATTATAAAATTTCTTATGTACTTATCTAAGGAAGAGCGCAAAGATATTATCGAAGCTTACGGTTTTGATGAATTTATCGAAGAAAATCACTATCAGGTCGAGCCTGATACGTGGGTGTATCTTTTTACTAAAGGTGATAAGCATTATGTACTCATAAGTGCAGATTTTCTAGATTTCTATTATGATCATTTACTAGCGCTACTCCATTTTAATAACTTTGAATTCCAGCAAATCGACTTCGTGTTACGGCGAGAAGTTAACTCTATTAATTCAGAAAAAACGTCGGGGACGCTATGTTTCGAATATAATAAACAGGTAAAGTAAGGGGCAGCAATCTATAAAACTTTTACACACAAGAGCTAGTTTACTATATGTTCTATTTTTATTTCGACGAATAACATCGCCGCGCAGCCAGGCGGCTCTTTTGGGTGAAAGAACAAATAGAACATTTATGCCCAGCGGTGACAACTACCATGCTTTATATTATAGTATGAATTAGTAATACTCCCTGCACCGCGTTAAGATGAAAAAACAGCTTCTAGTGTCTTGGCTTTATTCGGCCATATTATCCCACTGATGTTTTCGAATAATTTCATCGATACAATCATTGTACAGCTTATCGTCTTCGGATTCATTTTTTTCTTTTACATAAGACGTTTCAGAAAGAGATTTTGGACTTTCAAAAGTATATGCCGGGACCTTATCTTCTCCGTTTTGTCCAACCGACATCACGTTAGCTACCTTTTTGAATCGACCAGCTTCTTTGTCGAAAGTCATACAATCTACGTCGCCGTTTTCCGGCAAGACAATATGGCAATATTCAACCTCGTCGCCATCACGATTCCCGCGAATTGTCTCTTCTTGCATCGAAAATCCCACCAAGTCTGGTAGCGAATAGTTACCATACGATTCGGAAGCGTTTGGGTGTGTATGTCCAAGACTAACCAGTGGCTTTAAATTGGAGGCTTTCATTTTATCGATATGACTGTTAATTGCTTGCCAATATACTGATAGAAGAACATTAAAATCTGCCGCCGAGTCATCTGCCTCCCACTCTGGGTTTTTGTCATAGATAGCTTTTTTCGTCTCTTCATTAATATCGACGTCGCTAGCTATTGCGTTAAACAAAAAGTTACCGCCTTGCACCCAACCTAAAACTAAGAAAGCGTGTTCTTTTTTCGTTTCTGAGGTTTTTTCTGCTAGAGATTTCATTTTGTCATATACTGCTCCAGTCATAACCATTGTTTTTTCGGATTCCTCAATGTTCTCGTGAAAAATGGAGACCCTTGAGCCTCTACCAACATCACGATACATCTTCAGATTTTCAATAATTTTTTGGTTGTTTTCGCCGTTCATTAGAGATTCAATAGTGGACACTATCCTGTCGCTTTTTAATATTTCTCCAGGCGCAGAAGATTGATTAATTGTTTCCATATTTTGTATTATATCACCTTATTTCACTCAAGCCTCAAGCGCTTTACGCCGTTCTGGGTTTTCATGTTTTACTATTTGCTCCCCAGGCCACAAGAAGCTTGTATATCCTTTCTCGCGTCCATAGATTGCATTTTTCTCTTGTTCATTTTCGTTAACCGACTCCCCCCATTCTCCTGCATAAAAACTTATTTCTCCGATAGTGACTTCAGCATCTATTTGATCGGCAATATTCCTCAATGCCTTTAATTGACAATCAAAGTTAGCGTACGCTCTATACGCAATACTATTCTCAATTTCTTCGCTAGATAATCCGGAAATTGCAATTTTTTCTTCGTCAAGTAAATTGCTAAGTATTTCACCCCTAATCGTATCTTTTTCTTCATCACTAAGAGAGTGCCAATATGTTTCCGACCTTTCTCTTAGTTCGGATCCACTAAGCCCTCTTCCTTTACTCATAAAAGGGGCGGGACTTTCAACAGTTTTCCTATATGGATGAAAACTAACGACATCAATTAGTTTAGTATCTTTTACTAGCTCATCAGCAACTTTTTTAGACTGAATCTGGTTTATGACCTGTTTTGTAAAATCATAATCATAAAACGCGGTGCCAGTCAGTGATAACTTAATATCAGGAAAAGAAGTTTTTAAGACTTTTGCAGTCTCAAAATAAAGATCTGCATAAGCTTCCGTATCAACCGTATCAGCAAAGGCTTCAGTTTTAAATAAAAAACCATTACTTTCGTGACTCATATTACATTCATTTCCAAGCTCTAAAACTAATCCCTTTCCAGCTTGTTCAGAATATCCACTTTGTTCCACAAAACTATGGCACAGCAAAATATAATCCGATGGGTTTTCTGGGATATTGCTAGTCAGTTTACCGTCATCGCCTTTATGCAGTTGGTTCATAACAACTAACAGCTCTGATCCACCAGCTTTCTCCCTAATTTTTCTAACCTGCGACATTACGTCGCTATTAATATGAAATCTGCTTTCACCTTTCTCATTCACAAACTTTTCTGAATTTGCCACCGAAAACGCCGACTGTGGAGCATGTGGATTGATCCTCAATTTTACCCCCTCTGGTAGCTTAGATAAAGTATCATCCAATAATTGGTCTTTTAGAAGCTCTTCATTTATTACTTCTTGTATTTGCTCCGCTGTCCGTCCAAGTCGATCTGATATTATATTTATATCTCCGCCAGAATCTAAAAACTCTTTAACTTTTATCGCTTGTGCCCTTCTTTCTGGCCAAATAATAAGCTTGCTGTCGATATTGTAGCCCAAAACATCAGGATTCTCAGCCACCATATTAATTTCATAGTTATGTATTTCTTCCAGATTCTTCATTTCCGTATTTTTTGGCAATCCCTCAACAATATCACCTCTAAACGGAGGAAAATCCGGCCGATCATCATCATTCGATAATTGCGGTATATCTTCACGGTTTTTATTCAATCTTTCCATATCATCCTTGCCTTTCTCTAAAATCCGCATACTTATCAAAGAATGCCTCCTCAATCTTCTTTCCAGTTCTCTCTAAATATCTTTTTACTAAATAATACCCAAGCGAATATCCAGCCCAGCGTGGAAGTTCATCAACGTTAATCTTGTTCATAATTTTTTCCCACAAACTCTAACATATGCCTAGCCGACTCCGGATCGTTCCTATCGACCCAGAAAAAACTATCCTTAGCTCCACGCTTTTTTAACTCATCCCGTTCATACTGAGCAATGTTATCATCAAACCAAACAAATGGAGTATTAAAATCAATCGCCTCAAGCTTTGAACTTATCCAATCAGTCTGATTAACACTCTTGCTCAGTCGACCGACCAATTTCTCATTAAACTCTTCCAAAAGCGCCCGCGGCGCATAGTTAACCCCACCACGGCAATAAGTCGTTAACCAATATACAACACAATTATCCAAACAAAACTCAAGAAATTCTTCGATATCTTCTTTTGGAGACGCACAACCTTTCAGCACTCCATCTACATCCAGATAAATGTTTAATATCATATATTAAAATAATACTATAAATCTCTAAATGAACACTCTGCCTTTTAAAATATTGGAACAATAACTATTTTTACTACAAAAAATAACATAAAAAATACCCCCAGAAACCTGGGGGTAAAAAAGAACAAGCTAGTTTAAGAAAGTGCAGTTAGCTATGAGTTTAACTTCTCGAAGATGTCTCCGAAAAGCTGCCCAAGGGTAGCTCCAGATCCATTATTAGACTGTTCATCACAATCTTTTTCAGTATCCGCTAAACCCAAAGCCTCCTCACGATGGAACAACCCCCAGCCCTGTCCAATAGATGGACAAGAACGACCGCTAGTCAGACCGGCTTTTCCGAAGAATTGCTCCTCGATGCCGTTCTGAATCTCGGCAACACGCTCAAGCTGTGCCTCTGTCAAAGTTTCTGGTCTATAAATAACCTCGAACTTATGAGGCGCCGCTGTATAGGCGTGAGACCAGTAAAGCACCAATTCTCCAGGGAGAATCTGATTCCATACATGGTCACCTTCGTATTTTTGATGGTAGCGCTTGGAATTACTTCCACATACCATCGTATCTACGAAGTCGCATTCGCGCTCCATGCCGTTTGGGCCGATCACCCAAGCTTCGCCGGCATTTGTCGCACCATCACGATGCCACAAGCGGATATCGCCTGGAAGGCCCATCTCCTTAGCCTCAGCCTCAGCAATAGCTTTTTTAGCTTCTGCCTCGGCCTTTGCCTGAGCAATGCGAGCCTCTTCCTCTGCCTTAGCTTTCGCCTTGGCTTCTGTCTCAGCTTTTTCACGCAGAATCTCCTGATATTTCTCTTCGAAAATTGGAAGATCAGACTTAAACTGCGCAAGCCCTTCCTCAGAGTACCTGTAGGATTTGCTATCAGTCTTAATTCCAACCATAACAACGTTAGAGTAAAATCTCAGACTATTGTCTCCCCAAGCATCTCTTCCTTCTGGGAAGGAATATCCCTGAGCGGCCTCTTTAAACAGCGGCTTCAAAGTTGCCTCCGCCTCGCGCATTGCGCGCTCTTCTTCAGCTCTTGTAGCCCTAGCCTCAGCTTTTGCCACCGCTTCCTCAGTGTAGAGATGGCGGATAGTGCAAGCACCCCAGCCAGTCTCCTCCATGACGAAGAAGGTTTCTCCCAGCTGATACTGGGTCTCCCCACAGGCCTTAAGGCGAGAATTTATAGCCTCGAGTTCAGCTATAAATTTACCTCTCGCCTGGCGGCTTGCCGCCTGCTCAGCACGCTTCGCCTTACACTCTTCCAGATCACTCTGGATAGTATCATGTGCCACGAAGAGAGCGCCAGTTTCCACTGCCGCGTCGTATTCTTCAGTATCCATACCGAAGTAGCCTCCTTTCCAGGAGTAAACTTCGGTGTAACCTGATGAGCAACGACGACCCGTCTCGGTACGGATGTATCCGTCCGGCTCAGTAACACGCGCAATAATATGCGCGACAGGACAGCAGTGCATACTACTGCTATTCTGCCACAGGATCTCGGCTCCGACCGCCTCGATCTTACCAAAACCACCACGGAATCCTCCACGGGCTGTAATGAGCAAAATACGCTCGTCGTCGTTCTTTCCGCAAGGTACCAGAAGACGTGTACCCTTCTTAGTATTTATTACCTTACAGAAATCGTCACTCATCGCCTTATTATCGACGAGATTAAATGAATTAAACCAAGGCGTAAATCCACCCGCTACAGCCAAAAACGCATTGTAGCGCTGTCCCGCACCCCTGAAAGCAGGGAACGGAACCTCGCTCCAAGCCCATGGTTCAGGTCTATAGCTGTTTGTCTTCTCGCTTGCATAAAAAAATCTAATCATAATTTCTCCTTCTATATATCAGAGCTTTGTAAATTCAAGGGGATTTTCCCCACTCTGATTTCCACTTCCACGGCGACTTTCGTCCCGCTTCAGGTCGCCCCCACTTTGTGAGCAGCGCTAAGTCCACCGTCAAGATAGATTTAACGCCACTCACAAAAGAGAATTATGCCTTATCCTAGCTAATTATTAAGTTTCTATCACCACAGTATAAAAGTGATAATCCATACTATTCGTCCGTACTCTTATGGTCTACGAACGTCTAATATTATAACACATTTTTGTCAATTTATCAATACATCAAAAAACGGCAGCCGGTCTAACCTTTAATCACGAATACCTATAAAAAACGGCCAGAAAATTCTGACCGTTTAAGATATTAGGTATCATATCCAAGGATCAACTACTTACGGCTTTTTCTGCAAGCTTAATAGCATCTTCCTTAGTTTTTGTCACGGCAAAGAATCCACCTTTATGACAAAAAATAGCTGTCTCCACCCCAGAAACCTCTGCGAGTTGCTCATCATTCAGTCCACGCCAAGTATCTGGAAATGATTTTCTTTGCCCCATCATATCTTCTTTCGATGGAGGGATTGCCTGTATATTCCAGTCTCCGTTTGTGGCAGGAAAAACTGCAAACAGCAAACCTGCAGCTTTCGGACTGTCGGCATGAAGAACTTCTTCAAGCCAACCGCCGATAAACTGATCTATTACCAAAATAGGTCCATCGACAGTCTTAATCTTATCTGCTACCAACTTGCGGCCACGAATAGTCGACATCGCCACTTTAATTTCGCGCACAAGAATTGCCGTCGCTAAATCACATGCCCTTAAAAAACACATATCAGCATCTTCATTCTCGTCCCAAAGGGAATTACATGCGGAAATCACCGCGGATACAGACATCGAGTCCCCCTTTTCTCCTTGTCCGTTATCTCTCGCATCGATGCCTCGAATTAGCGCTTCGTCGACTAATGACACTACCTCTGCAGTCATCACGTCATCAATTGGATTAGTTTTAGTCATCGACTTTACAATCGACGCACCATACTCACGCCAAATTAGCCCTGCCGATGAGTAGCTAATTCCATCATCACGTATTTCAGAAAAACTCTTCTGGTGATGATCGAAACGCTTTCTGATAGGATCAAATTCGCCCCCCACATCATAAACAATGGCTTTTGTATTTTTTATAATCTCCTGGTCGCGCGTCCTAAATAGCTCAACAGGGAATAATACAGAAAGCATTGCCGTTGCAAATACCTCATCAGCATGATGCGGCGCAGTATGTGTTACTGCATTTATCTTTTCATTATAGAACTTATGAATATTTATCATATACCCCTCCTTTTAAGGTTCAACTAAAAACAACTTTAAGTCAAGACATATTATATAATATATTTGCATTTTAATCAAGCAAAGCACTATGTTACAGTTCTTCCACATAGAAAGATACAACTTCCCGGTACAACTTCAACTAGGCCTTAAAAATACTACGATGCATACAATTAGCATCGTAGTATCCAAGTATAATTTAAAGTTTTTATATTAAACTACACGATCTTTCCAAGATTGTTCTTATCTGCAGCCCAAGCTATAGTTGAACCTTCACCAGGTTGAAAAGCGGCAATCCCGGCCACCTTACCTCGGTATCCTGCAGCGATAGATGCTTTCAACCAGTTTGGACCTTGCGTGGAAATGACCACAATTGCATCCTCTGGCAGTTTCGGCACCGTCATTGATTCGAGATCGGCTGGAGAAATCGGATTATTAGATACATGCGCAGTATTATGCACTACATAAATTGGCTTACCATCCATCTCGCCCTGCCGTCTTGGTTCCATCCACCATTTAGTGTCCAACTCCTCAACTTCAGGTAAATTCTTTACTGGGACAAACCCGTCCGGACTTCGCAAACGAACGTCCGTGCTACCAGCCTCCTTAAATGCCATAGCTAACGCAATGGCCTCCCAAGAATTAACTGGTCCGCTCAACCACGCCGGCTGCGCATCATAACTAAGCGCTTTCTCGTAAATTTGAGGAATCGCCGAACGTAATATTTGCTTATTTTGTATTGTCTTTTGCTGGCCATCGAGGGTATTTATGGTTCTCTCGATAGTTTCACTTGGTAAGTCCTTAAATACATCTGAAATTGATAATTCAAACGGATTAGCATTTTCGCCCTCATGAGCCTGTTTATAAGCAACATTCCCCTCAACCATGCCAGTAATCAAACCCGCTACCTGATTAATAGTCTCACGATCAGCAGCCGGCTCCCCCCTTTCGAGATAATGTACAGAGCTAACTATATGGTTTTCTCCGCTTTCCACTGGTCGCTGAATATCTTTTTTACCCTGATAATGACTATGTAGCTTTGCAATAACTTCAATATTATTTTCTTCAAAGAAATCACGCCATTCCGCAACCTTAGATAGATCACCCGCAAGAATAACTGCATGTGTCGCCCCCTCAATCATCTGTGCATTCTCCTCACTTGTTCGACCACCCACGTCAATAATCATCAGTGGTCCTTCCCAATCATTGATCTTCTTTTTACGATCAGCCACATATTCTGGAGTGAATTTTCCTTTTTGTCGCAATTTCACCACATCAGGATCATCATAATGTCGCTGTAACCAAGGGCCCTCGCCATCTGGTGCTGCACTAAACGAAAAGGTATTATCCTTATCAAGATTTTGGGTTAGAGCTTCAATGAACACCGACTTTCCCGAATGTGGAGGTCCACCGATTACAATCTTTATACCTTTTTTCAACTTTTCCTGTCTTGCAGCCAACCTCTCAGCCGTATCCATGACTGGCATTTTTTCATTTACCAGCTCTTCCGAAGATTCCTTTTCCACCTCATCCATCGATGGCTCAAGAGTCAAATCCTCAAAATTCATTGACTCTATAGTAATTTTCCCAAGATTATAAGCTGGATTAGCTGAGAGAGGAGCCTTATCCACATCTATCTTTTCATTATATTCCCGAATAGGCTTCTCATCTTGAGACGATCGTACAAAATCCGCTCCTGGAAAAGTTTTATCCATCTTCATTTATCCTTATTAAGTATTACCTGTTTCAAATATAACACAAAAACTCTCTTTAATAAAAAGAAAAACCCGGACATTCGTCCGGGCTATGAATACCAATATTCAGTTATAATTTGAGCAAGTCTAATAAGTATGTTTTTTTACGGATTGTCCGCATGTAGGCTAAAACCTAATCTAGAAACACTTACTAGCCTTGCTTTTTGGTTTATCCGACCCAGCCAACGTGTTCGAACACGTTAACTTTTGTTACAGTTCCGTCAGGATTGTGCTTTTCAACACTCCTCCTTTCCGAGAAACTATACAAAGGTCTGATACCTCTGGCTTTCAGCGCCTCTTCAAGAGGACGCATGAAATAAGGGGCACCGCCAATCATAGCTGCTTCGGCTTTCGCTTCTGCTGCTATACTTGCGAGCTTTTCAGCCCTCTCCTTCATTTCTTGCTCGCTTGGAACTCTAGAAAAGGTAAGAAGACCCGCTAAATTCAGATTATGGGTAACGTTAATAACGCCTTCCTCAACCTGTTTACTAGTTGGCTCATGCTGGGTTAAATTTGCTATTTTCATTTTATCTCCAATCTGCGGTTTTCTGCCGCGAAAAAAATTCCGAATCGGCCGGATACCGCCCCACTATCTTCTTTTTTCTGTAAGATGAGGCAACCGATAATTAATATTAATTCGCGGTTGTCTCATCTTACTTGAGATATATATAGCAACAGAGCTTCATCAACTAAAATTGGTCTTAATGTTCTTAAACTTCTTGTCCGGTTATTCCGTTCTCAAGCTTATGGTCATATAATAACATATACATTCTTTTTTGTCAATACTTTTTATAATATTTTCCAGTAAAAGCAAGCATAAACCTTTAGTAACTATCTAAAAATCATTGTTTATTTTTCAAAAACTCAGATTATATAATCAACAAAAAACGTCAAATTACTTCGACGTTTTTACGAAATACCCCCTACCCCTTATTAATCTTATCCCTCATCTTAAATTTTAGATATTTCAGTAACATTGCCGCCGCAATCGCCACTACCGCAACCACACTATTCAAGAGCCAGTTCGTCTGAGGGGTCTTCGTTTCATTCTTTAAACTCACATCCTCTTCGCAATGACCGGTCACCTTGCCGTCCGCGCCCCTAGTGCAACTCTCATCCTTATCGGTAAATGTCTCCTCGAGGGTTTCATCATTCTCCTTATCTACCGCCTCAAGATTATTCTTATTCTCATCCTTTACCTCAGTTGCCAATCTGATCATTTTCTCATTTTCGTCCATATTACTATTATTATAACACCTTCTTTATACTCTCTTTATCATCCTTAAAAAGGCCAGCCGCACCTCTTCGTCGTCCATAAAATCCTTTACCTCAAACAATTCATCACGCACAAATTGATTATAGGTCGCAACAGTCATTGGCGTAAAATGATACATTCCGCCCCCTTCAGGCTCAATCCTTTTAAAAAACAGTTCACCATTTTCCGTCCACACCTCACTCGCAGTCATTCGTCGCCAATAGACAGTGTCAAACCACTCCAAAAAATACACCCCGCCATCCCCCAGATTCCCATTCTTATGTCTGTATCCATTCTCGCGACTATTAACACCTCCGTCATCACCCCCAGCTGTGTTCTCACCACCACGAATACTCTTCTGGATTTTTAACCCAACCGCCACCAGTACCGACTCATCCTGGTCCGATTCGACATAATATACCTGTTCCTCAAAATCTCTATTCATGATTCAAAACCTCCGCCATTGCGCTCCCTAGTACTACCGGCTCCCGCGCCACAATCACCTCTTCAATCTTCTTTCCATTCAACTCATGCACCCCTTTTGCATGTAACTTCTCAATCATCTCCTCCCTAAATTGAGCATCCACCTCCACCCCCTCAATATATTCCGCCCCAATCCCCATTCGAAACATCTGCTCATTATTTCTTACATAGTCTCCACTATTTGCCACAAAATCAAATACTTCATCAGGAGACATACGTTTTTTGAACTCACTTCGATCCGTCGACCCATAAGTATCAGAGGAATAACTATACCAATCCGTGCGGTCAAAAATCTCAGGCTTCAAAATCAATACCACCCCTCCCAGCTCCGCTCGTTTCTCCTTTCCCATAATCCGCGTAAACACATTATCCGCTCCCCCAGAGTCCATGTCTCTCACCGAAGAGAGTCCGCCTCGCATCAAGCCTCGAGAAAAACGCTCTGTAGTGCACATCAACCCTTGTGTTAAGACCATCTTCAAATCTTCGTCCGACGCTATGCCCATGTTATGTATCGCCCTCAGATCATCACCATATTTTTCTAAATATTCAAGATATTTACCTTCCTCCACTAAGGTTGAATAGCCAGGGAAGACCTCTTTTCGCTCAAGTCTCTCTGCACGTTCTTTCTCCTCGACAGATAACTCCCCTTCAATCTTATACTGCCATTTCAAGCGTGATTCCTTATATTCTTGTGCCGCTTCCTCAGTCACCTCAGAAAGTGCATTATTTATCCCCAGATCTTTTTCTAAAATTTCATCAACTGTCTGCTCAATTTCTATCGGATCCATTCCAGCCGGCATCTCAATTTTTACCAACCCTAGTGCGCTTCGCACTAAACCACTCTGGTTATTATTCGTATAGATCGTCGCCAGCCGTCCTCTTGCACGCTTTGTGGGATCGGCAATATAAACCTTAATATCACCTTTTTGTAGCACAAAAGCCTGACAAAGTTCTTGCGGCCTCTTATTATTCACCCCTTCGTAAACAAACTTGTCCACATATATCTTCTCATCCATCTCTCCTATTTCACTCTCTGTCAAATTCAACTCTCGTTTACGTTCCTCGAGCTCGAGATATTTTCGCTTCAATGCAGCAATCAGGCTACTGTGATCTCGCACCTTCAATCGTACCTCTGTCAACCCCACATCTGATTTATCGATAATATCAATTCTTTGTCCCTCAATATGATCACGATCACAAATCACCTCAGTCCTCATTCGTAGCATCCCCTCATGAGACCTCTCCAGCTCCTGATTTTTTAACCCTTGCAATGCTTCACTCACCGATACTCGTCGACGTGACTTCGCAGCCTCTCTTTTATCATTTTCATCCGTATATTTATCAACTAAATACTCTCTTCGCCCCAAAAGTCCCTGCAGTACTCGCTCACGCGTCTTCCCAGATATTCCTGACTGGTTAACAATCGAAAGAATATCTTCTGGTTGCACTTTCTGTACAAATTCTTGCGCCTGTCTTTGGATCTCCTCTTCGGTTATACCACCAAAAACCTCCCCAGTTTGCCGCCCCCGTACACGCATTGATTCGAGCTCAGGAATCTCCTTCGCACTAAATTCTTTATCTCCACCCTGCGCCCGAAAAATTAATGACCCTCCATTATCAATCCGATAGAAGCCATCCTGGTTTTGTACAATATTGTCATACATCGCCCCTACAACATCCCAGTTTGCCAAGAACACATCCGCCACAAACCCATTCTGCACATCAAAGCTCGCCGCTTGATCTACTGCCGCCACCGACCGCGCATTCTCAACTGCCACCGAAGCGATTGCCTCCCGTCCATCTATCATTACTCTCTCAGTATGCGCCGCCTTAATACCCGCCTTTTCATAGATCGCATTAGCGATAAATTCCGCCCGTCCCTGATTTGGATTTTCGTAAAATTTTACATAATATTTTTCACCATTCTGCTTCTCGAACCAACCACCCTCATTTGAGCCAAGTTTTTCACTAACCCTCTTTACGTCCCAGATCGGAGGCCTTAGGCCCTCATCCGCCATCTGGCCCGCCACCTCACGCGTATAATCGTTCTTAAAAATCTCATTAATCGACTCGACCACATCAGATGTAGCCCCGTCCGCTTCGCTACCATCATCAACTCCCGGAATCTTGATTTTTTCTTGACCAGCACCCGCCCCACTTAAACCAGATAAATTTGCCCCCTGTTTTCCAAGCAGGCCAAAAACCCCAGTCCCCGCTTTCTTAAATCCAAATTTTTCTGCTAAAAAATTCTTAAAAGTGCCGAGCATTCCAGGATTCTTTAAAGCCTTATCCGTCTCCGCTGCTGGGGTTGGTGGAATCAAAAATTCATTATCACCAGATTTAAATGTCTTCGCTCCCTGAAACTTTACCCCCTGCATTGCCTCCTGCCAATCTGTCGTTTCTTTTTTATCCTGCTCGGCATTACCGCCACCAAATTCCATATCTCGCCTCATCCCGTCATACCTCTCTGCTTTTTCTATTATTAATATATCATATTCAGAGCTTTAAACCTTACCGTGGGATAAAACCGCAATCAGGCCTTATCTTGCCCCAAAACTAAGATCTTATTCAAGACTACCCCTGTTTAACATTGACAATAAGATACTTTATGTTGTAATATATAAGTGCAGACTTTGTCTGTAAATACAAAAAACGCCACATATGGCGAGTACCTTAAAAAGAGGATTTTTCTAGTAAATCTCTAGCAATAATCTCTGTTTTAAGAATTTTTCCAAAGGGGGAAGAAAAATGATAAATTTATATACTGGCAGGGAATATTATAGTTTACCAGCCAGAAAGACCGCTGAGCTGCAAAGCCTGGATGAGTTAAACTTATCAAGGTCTACAGAAAGATATCTCAAAAAGTACTATCAAGCACTTTCTGAGATCATCTGGCAGGGCAGGCGCACTGCTTATCTCGTCGACCGCGACGGAAGTTACATCCGCAAAGCTCCAAAGTATTTGCTGGAGCTTGCCTCCGCACTTGATAAGAAAGGATATTTGCGCCACGATTTTACGGCCAACTCCTTCACTGTCAACCTCTTATATATGACCGTTCATCACGATCTCATGAGAGGAGAGTCAGTAGTGGTCGAGTTCGATGATTTCTGCAAGGTCATCAAGGATGATCAAACTTTTTCCATTGACTATACATTCGGAAATCTGAACTACGAGACGTATCAGAATCCGACCACAAGTCAATGTAGAAAAATTCAAGCAGGGATCAGAGGCTGCTTGACCGAGAAAGAGTTCCAGGTCGTCTCGAAATGGTATGGACTCGAAGGTAGGGTAATGTCGGCTTGTGAGATCGCAATCGGTCAAGGTATCTCATCCAATAGGATCAGACAGACTGAGGATCTTGCTATTCGTAAGATTCGCAGCGCAAGAGCGTTGCCTTCTATTCTCAAGCCTTCTGAAGCTCAGGCAAAGACTGTTGATGATATCATCGACAGACTGAAAGCCTTAAGACAAGACCCTCTTTTCCAGGAGGAATTTGTTTTAAGACAAGAGCTCAGAAAGATTACCTTTACTCCGTACACATGTGCGGAGAAAGCCAAGGAATTCTTGAGCGGGGAGGTAGAAGATCAGACGGAGATAGAGTGCCTAGACCTGACAACACGTACTTTTCGAGCTCTAAAAAGGGCTGAGATTCATACCATCTCGGATATCATTAATTATCCGTACATGGATTGGCTCAGGATCAAAAATCTTGGTCTCAGCTCGATCAGGGAAGTGGAAAGCAAGATGCAAAGGTTTGGCTATCCGACTTTTAGAATCTATCCTCATCCATGAAAATAACCCCGGTAAACCGGGGTTTTATTTTTACTTTACTCCAAAGAAATCTCTACTGATCCATTCCAGCGTGCTTACGATATAACTTTCGCTATAATCATGATTCGCCGAAGAGATTACAATCTGTACTACACCTTGACCAAAAGCTTCCTCACTAGAGGTCACCATCATCAAATTATGAGATTTTAAACCAACCATTGTTTTGAAATGGTTCCAATCATCAGTGGTGTATAGATCCCTGTAACATACTGCGGAATATCTCATCTCGATATTCACTGGCCTTCCAACCACTGGCGCCCATTGAACGGTAAAGAAAAAACTTCTATGCGCCTTATTCCAGTCGATTGTAAAATCATTGAGTCCTTTGTTTTCTGCCATAACAGAACCCCCTTTCGTAAATGTACGTTTATTTGAAACACGGTCATTATAATATAATTTTGAGCATATATCAAATGATTTCCTAAACTAACATTTTGTCTGAAGCACGATTTTGTCCTAAGGTTCGGCATCTTGGGTAATTTCAACATCGATTACTCAATTTAAAAATAGCTACCACCACCCCTGTTATTACATTGACATCTTAGCATTAGCATGTTATAATATATAGGTTCTAGCAAAGAGCAGTACCTTAAAAGATTCTACCACCCCCTTGCATTTTTCTGCGGTTTAATCTGTCTATTAAAGATTGATGGGCAGACTAAACCGCGGAATAGGCCGCGGAAATATTTTTTTAAGCGGCAACAGCCGCAAGGAGGTTAATATGACAACAACAAAGCAGGGAACCATGACAACAAAAGAGAGCCTTAAAGAAAGAGGATTTTTAGTAACAAAATATCCTCTAATTAAGGACAAAAGGGAGGGATTGCCGTATCAGCTTAATCTCACCCATCTGGCGGAACATCGTGAGGGTGAGTATTCAATGAACAACGGTACCGTATGCTGGGTCATGGATGGCGAAATTTACGCCGCACCGTACACCAGGAGCCTGGTACAGCTGCTCAACCAGGCTGGGTTCAGGAACGGATCGTTCTACGTTCCGTTCTCAAATGGAGAGCACCCATATAACAGAAGAGCAGAATGGGAATCTCTCTTATTAAGCGCTGGTGTTGCAACGCTTAAAGATTTTGAGGAGGATGCCAAAGCCTGGTGTAATGAACACCATATCGGTTCGATAGATGAGCATCTATTGGAATCTTGCCTCAAAGTTCCACGCGGTGGTATTCCAGTTGAGGATGGTGGAGTATATTCAACATACTATCCACGCCTCAATGAAACCTGCGTAGATATTGTAGCCATTAGCTGCCTTGGCAGCTATAGCTACAATTCAGGCAGGGTGGCTTTTGTCTACCGAGATGGCCACACCTATCTCTCAAAGAATCCGGCCATTATGGATATCCTGGAGAAGGCCGGCTACAGAAGAGATGATTTTCTGGTGCCACTCAGTGGCTCAGAAAAAATCACCGATGCCTATCTTGGATATCTCTGGAATAACATCCCAGAAGTCTCCAGATAGGATTGGAATCCCCCATTTCAGAAGGTAGAATCTATTTTCCCCGACCATTTGGTCGGGGCTTTCCTTTTTAAACCATAAAAATCCCCCCAAAGTTTGGGGGGGGAAACACCTCATCGATCTTAACATTTGTGTTTATTTAAAAACTCATAGTCAACATCGATGTATCCGTCCGGATAGTAACCGTCACCTCCGTCTTTAGAGACCGCTATAATCTCACGATTATTTAAGTCCTTGACAGAAATATAACGCTCATCCTCCTCTACCTTTACAGGTAAGGAAGAGAACTCAGCTACTATCGGATTGTTGTTTAATGGCTTGTCCTTCCAGACCCATGACCCGTAAGTGCATGTACCGTGGCCACTTGGACAGATGCTTTTGACTTTAGAAAGAAAAAGCACCAATCCGTTCACAAACTCCACCTTCGCAGAATCTATGATACCGAAGGATTCATCCTCAGCCTCATAACCATAAGCTAAGAAGCTGATTCTCTTCAGGTATTGCATTGAATATTCCATATCACCCCTCCTTTTCTGTCAAAGAAATCCAGCCAACTCTGCGCTTGCTATTATACCAAGCCGAGAAGCTGTACTCCTTGTATTGCTTGATAATTGGCATACATGGATCAAGATCTGCTTTACAGTGCCCAGAAAGCATAAAACTTTCGCCCGACCCATCCTCGTGCATAATCTTCTGCACTCTAAAATCCTTCACCGGCACCTCTAACGCTGCACAGCACGGATCATCTTTTGGTGTCGAATACCCCAGAATCACTTTAAAGTCCAGGTCAATTTTGACCTTATCGTGCAGATATTTGCATGCATCGAAGATCCTATCCCTGCTAGGACCTCCTCCGATGTTGAAACGGACCGTCTGATTGTCCAAAGTTTCTTGGCTACTTTTTCTCATGGTACTCATACAAGTACCTCCTTTCTTAATGTACTACCCAGCGCATACACGGCCTGGGCTCCAATATTTTTTGTCCATAACTGGACTAGCTTCAATATTAAAACATATCAAGCACAGTATGTCAAGTTAAATCAAGAAAAAAGACCCTCATTGAGGGCCTTTAAAGTATTCTATGGGCAATTTTACGGGGCGGGCCACCCCATGTGAGAAACGATCTTGTCTTATTTCTTTGTCAGATACTCCTCCGCCAAAGAAAACTCGACGAAAATCGGCTCAACTCCGTCAGGCAGTCTAGAGCATATGTCCTCTATAGTGAGGCTCTTGTTTCTGTTTCCAGCCACAATCACATCTGCCATAATCATATTTGGCAGCCTCTGGTCAGAATCTGTCTCATAGACAATTTTTCCCTGGAGCTCCAAGAATCTACCCAGCGTTGACTTGCCAAGTGCCGAATCCCCAGCAAATATCCAGACTGGACGTTTTTCCATAATGCGAGCTGTTTTTTCAAACATCTCCTCATCAAAGGAAACCTCGTCTTTTGAAACAATCAGTACCGTCTCCTCCGTGCTAAGCGATAATACCTCAAGATAACCTTTTTCAGTATCCTCAAGAATCATCACTCTCTGCACGCCATCTCTCGGACGGCAGGAAAACGGTACTCTTTTTTCCGACCATTCCCAAACAAGCTCACCACTTTCATCTTCCTTTTCACTGACAGTCACATTAGAACCATCAGAGAAGACTAAAGTAACCTGTTCTTTTTCTAATGGGTAAGGCCTTACGCCGTCTGACATCACTGGGCTCTTGGCCCATTTCTGGATATCCATCCCCACAAGAGACTTATATTCTTCTTTCAACATTTTCTACCTCCTTCTGCGGCTCTTACCGCAAATAAAAATCTGATCGCAGAAGGAATTTTCTGCGACTGGT
Organism: Candidatus Nanosyncoccus nanoralicus; assembly: GCA_963545055.1. Taxonomy (GTDB): domain Bacteria; phylum Patescibacteriota; class Saccharimonadia; order Saccharimonadales; family Saccharimonadaceae; genus Nanosyncoccus; species Nanosyncoccus nanoralicus_A. The sequence goes on along the minus strand of CAUUHT010000001.1, from coordinate 275,137 downwards.
CATACCGACTAAATTAGTCGACATAACTAGTCGCAAAAAACATAGAATACTACCTTAAAATACTTAATCTGCTAGAAGCAATAATTACCCATATATAATAACATAAAATGCATAAAAAGTCAAAAGACCCAGCATATCACTTCTGGGTCTAAAATTAGATTTAGTAAAAACCTTAAGCTCTTAAAATATTGCATATTCAATAAATAAATCCTCACAAAGTTCGGATTCCAAAGATTTTGTATTCTCTTCGAAAATCAATTTCTTCGCCACTTCGACTTTCATCACTATCAAGATATCTCTTGGGTGAAGATGAATTTCTGTCACTTTGTTCGTCATCTCTATCGGCAGCCTCAGCTTTTTTCCAATCAACATGACTAGTTCGTCGTAATTATCATCGAAGCACATTACCACTTCACCACAAACTAATCTATCCCAAACCTCATCAATATTCAGCTTCCTCCGTCTAATTAACAGCCTCTCACTGAACATCACGTCCATAATATCAGTTCCAAAATAATATTTTGACATATAGCCTCCCCCCTCTTCCATTTTCATGGATTGAAATTAGAGTATCTAAACTAAATCTAATTATTAATGTGCGCCTCACGGCTATCCATACCATCTCAACATATTTTTTCTAACTTGTCAATAAAAATACCCCTAGATTACTCCAGGGGCCTAAAATATTTACCAACTAAAAATTATTTGCCGACAAGAAAATTTGCCAGTCTGCGACAGTTCGCGTCCCCCTCAAGCTTCAGCTGGAGTTTACCACCTGCTTGCTCAATTAAACGCTTGCTCGCCTCAACCTTACTCTTAAACCTGCAGTTCATCAACTCATGAAAATCTTTTTCATTTTTTGGGTCATAAGATGCCTTTAAAATAGCCTGCACCTCCTCAAGAATTTCTGAATCGAGAGCTTCTGTCCCTTCAAACAAAAACCAAAGTTTCTCCGGTAGCTTCGTACTAGACAAAAGCCTCTTAATACGTTTACTATTCACTTCTCTGGTTTTTTCCGCCGCCTGTCTATCCTCTTCGACGACCATGTCGTGACGTAAAGCTTTCAAGCCCTTGCTTGAATACTCGTATGACAAAACCTCACTTTCATAGCCAAGGTATCCATCTACTTCCTTATTTGGATTCGTCACATAAACCTTATCATCGCACAGAATTGTCCAGCCTATCTCCTCAAGATCACTAGACAATTCTTCAAACTTAGGTTTGAACTTCATCTTAGCGTCATAGGTAGCCTGTTTTTCTTTCTCAGCACTTCTAATATAAACCTGTTTCTTATCCAAATAATCTTTTACAAAAGAGATATTTGCGCTGTTATATAAATACTGCGTATATCCCAAAGTAAAGAACATTTCTCCAAGCTCCAACTGGTCTACAGAATATGTCCCCCACTTACGTGGCCTAGAAAGCTTCTTCAGCTCTTTTTGAATTTCCATCAGCTCTTCCTCATAGAGAAATTTATCCTGCTTTGATTTCTCAACAGCCTTCTTTCTTTCTTCTATGATTCTGGTAGCACGATCTAATTCTTCTTGCTTTCTATGGGAAATTTTCTCACAGTATTCTGGAGTCTTCACATTTTGAGCTTCCGATTTTTGAACCTTGCAAATCTCGCCATCAAATTCATCGTCATGAATCACATAGCGAAAACCAACTGGTACCACCCAGAAGTCAAACCCTTCGCCACCGCCATTAGATGTAGCATGTCTAAAATACAGCACATCCTTGATCTGACCCACTTCTGATGGCTCTCTGCCTCTAGTGTGATTATAACTACCGCCCCAGCTAACTTTGATAAGGATATGCTTTGCCAAAACAGCATCCATTGGCCTAAAGCAGGCGTCACCTTTTTTGGAGACCCAAAAATCCCCAAACATAAAACTTGTCCAGCCATTGAAATCTATGTTCATATTGGCGGGAACTTCATAGTCCTCAAAAAATTCTAGAGGATTCATCGGCCCGTTGTATTCGTTTAGATCAAATTCTTTATCGATCACAAAACAAATATTCGGGTGATACTTTCCAAATTCGTTAATTAGAAAAGTAGTTTCAGTTTCAAAACACTTTTCGTTCTCAAAAAACTCCTTCACCTCTGCCAAACTCATCAACTTCTTCATGTTTCTTCCTTTCTCCTTTCGGACCCAATGCCATATAAGATTAAGAGATTTTCCTCACATTGGTAGTACCGCTTCTTTTAAGCAGCGCCAAACCGATAATTATATAAAATCAACAGCTTAACGCTACCTAAAAGATAAGAAAAAAAGAATTCGTTGGTAAATTCTTAAAATACTCCTCCCACTCTCGTGTTCAGCCCTAAAACTATATAATATATATTACGCACTGTCAAGGCTAAGCGCTTTTCTATTTAGAACCTTTTTATGTTATATTTAAACCATCAGAACTATTCAAGGATAACTATGAAACAACTTTTTACCATCGATGCAAAAGACTATGACCCCAGCTGGCCAAAATCTTACCGCCCCTCCGTTCGAGGAATTATTATTAGTAGTGATAACCTTATTTCTCTTATTTATAGTCAAAAATATCATTTTTATAAGCTTCCTGGTGGCGGCATCAAAGAAGGAGAAAGCCACCTTGAAACACTCATTCGCGAGGTCGATGAAGAAACTGGCCTCACCGTCATCCCAGATAGTGTTCAAGAATTCGGCGAAGCCTTGAGGATTCAAAAATCAAGTACCCTGAAAGATACTATTTTCGTCCAACAAAATTTTTATTATATTTGCCAAACTACTAACCAGATTCACCCTCAACATCTTGATCAAGACGAGCAGGAAGCCGATTTTATTTTAAAAACAGTCAGTCTCGATGAAGCCATTACCACCAATCAAGCCTTTATCGCCAACTGCCAGGGAACGCCTGATAAATGTAAAGAAGAAATGGTGATTCGTGAATGTCGCATCCTAGAGTTGCTGAGGGATAATCAATCAGCTCCGAAAAACAACCTCCACATCAAATAAGTAGATATTATTCTCCTTTAAAAAAGGCTGGATAACTCCAGCCAAATTTTTAAGAAGAAATTGCAATCTTTACCAGCGCTAATGCTCCTGCCAAAGTTTTTGCTTGCGCTAAAGCACCGTTAGCTTCACAATTAATCGCCTCGGCCACCCCAGTCGCCTTTACCAACTGTGCTTCCTTTAATCCGCACCAAGCTGTAGGTAACTTTTTTCTCTTACACCCCAGATTATCTCTTGAAACCGAGACCGCTTGTATGCTCCATTCGCCATCAAGATTGGGAAAAACGCAATATAGTAATTTTTTCGCCTTCGGATTAAAAGATCTCAGTATATACTCCTCCCAGCCGCCAATATACATTGGAAAATATAAAAATTCCCCCTCGTTATGTGCGATCATATCTTCTATCTTACTTTTTGCCTTCACTATGGAAATCACGCGCCTAATCTCTTTTTCAAGAATTTTTTGCGCAAAACCAACAGCTTGCAGGAAAGCTTCGTCAGGATCCTGGTCCTGATCATCCCAGTTTGGATTGAATAAATTGATTGCTTCTGATACCGACATCTCAATTCCACTAGCTAAGCAGCCTTGGTCTCTCGCATCGATACCATGAACCAAATCATGACTCACATCCATTGTGGCTTCCACAATCAACTGCAATGGGCAGTCAAACTTGGACAATATTTCCATACTATAGTGACGCCAGACTAATCCTGCAGTTGAGAGCTTTGTAAAATCACTATAGTGCTCCTCGAAGCCCTCTTGATGATAATCAAAACGTTTTTTGTCTGCTCTGAATTCTCCCCCAATACCAAGCATCACCAGCCCCCTCGGACCATTCTTCTTAGCATATTGAACCAGAACTTGATCCTCAGTGCGCAACACCCGCACCTTCTTCAACATCGACAGCATTGCCGTCGCAAAAACATCCCCGGCATGATGTCGGCCTGAATTAGTGATTACATTTGCATTCTCAAGGTCCGTCACCGTAGTGACACGATTGTGCATTTTTCTCATATTCTTCTTCTCCTTTTAAAGAACAATTTTTGAAGCTATAGCTTCTAGATACCGATATATTATAATATAAATTCAAAGATTGTCAAAAAATAGTCGGCCTATACCACAACCAAACATTTTATGTTTAAATATCCACAGGGAATTATTTATCAATGCTTGATCAAACTCTACCAAAACAAGACTCGACAGACACCAACTCTCGCACTTACATTGCGATTGATCTTAAATCTTTTTATGCCTCAGTCGAATGCGTAGATCGCGGACTCGATCCTTTAACCACCAAATTAGTGGTTGCCGATATTACTCGCACCGACAAAACGGTCTGTCTTGCCGTTTCTCCCGCCCTCAAAGCTCTTGGCGTTGGCGGCCGTGATCGTCTTTTTCAGGTCTATAAAAAAGTACCTAGAGGCTCTTTTATTATCGCTCCTCCCAGAATGCAGAAATATGTTGACGTAAGCACTTCTATTTTTGGTATCTATGCGGAGTATATTGCTCCCACTGATATTCATATTTATTCTATTGATGAGGCTTTCCTTGATGTTACCAGTTACCTTCAGACCTATCAGATGACCGCCCATCAACTCGCTCGCACCATCGTTAAGGATGTTCTAGGGCATACTGGTATTACCGCCACTGTTGGTATTGGCGAAAATCTCTATCTCGCAAAAGTCGCCATGGATATCGTCGCCAAACATTTACCGCCTGATTCGGACGGCGTACGTATTGCCGAACTCACAGAGTATTCTTACCGTGAAAAACTATGGACACACACTCCCTTAACCGATTTTTGGCGAATTGGCCCAGGCTATTCCAGGCGGCTTCAAAATCTTGGCATCTACACCATGGGCGATCTCGCCAGATATTCTCTTACTGCCTCCGCCAAGCTCTTTAAAGTCTTTGGCGTGAACGCCGAATTACTCATCGACCACGCTTGGGGCTATGAACCAACCACTATTTCCGATATTAAAAATTATCAGGCCGCCAACCACTGTCTCTGCTCTGGACAAGTTTTACACCGTCCCTATAACCGTGCTGAAACCATCACAATTATTAAAGAGATGGCCTACAGCCTCGCCCTCGATTTAACCCAAAAAAATCTTTTAACAGATCAAATCATCCTCGATCTTGGATTATCCGACCCTAGTCGCTCTTCATTTGCTCACGCTTCTAAAAATCTTCCTCAGAACACCAGTAGTGCAAAAATAATTTCACAAGCCGCGCTGGAAATCTATCAAAAAATCATGCCAAATCACGCCACAGTTCGTCGTGTCGGCATCACTGCCAATCATATTTTATCTAATCAAAACAATACTACTGAGGTCACACAGCTCAACCTTTTTGACTCTCCAGTAGAAACCGAACAAGAAACCGAACAAGCTCTTCGCCTTCAAAGAGCAACCTTAGACATCCAATCACGTTTCGGTAAAAATGCCCTTATGCTGGGTACGAATTTTCGACCTGAAGCAACCATGCGTGAACGTAATCAACAAATAGGAGGTCACCGTGCCAGCTAATCAACAAAACCCCGCTTCAAGCACAGAACATTTTAAAAATCCTTATCAAGATATTCTTTATCTTCCTCATTTCAAAGATCCCACGCATCCCCCACTTAGCCACTCCAAGCGTGCCGCCCAATTTATGCCTTTTAAATCTCTCAATGCTTATGAGACCCAAATTGAACAAAAGTTTGATGATTTAAACAATCAACGATTAGAACCATTCATTGATTATTCAGATAGTCAAACCGAAGATTTCGATCCAACTGATTAGTAGCTGACCTCCCTCCATTATTTCTCTAGAGTTCTTTTCTTCACTTAGTTTACAAAACCTAATTTCCATGATAAAATAGCCGTAATTATGTCAAAGAAGAGTAATACAAAACGCAAACTCGTTGGTCTCGTATCTGAAGAGTCTGGTATCCGTGCCTATTACACTAAGAAGAATACCATGAATACCCCTGACAAGCTCAGCTTGAGAAAATATGACCCAATTCTAAGAAAACACGTTGTTTTCGTAGAAACCAAGAAAAACCTCGGTCGCAACGAAGTTAAAGAAAAGAAGCGTTAGAATAGTTTTCAGAAAATCCTCTCGTCTAGAGAGGATTTTTCTATGGTATAATAGGGAAGATGAAAAAGGGAACCGACCCAACCTTGGAGGTTATCGTTGCAACTCATAAACTTTACACGATGCCCGACGACCCGTTATACCGGCCGTTATTAGTTGGCTCGCATTTTTTTCAAGCCGAACATTCAGACATAAAATTACCTGACAGCTTCTCTTTTGATAATACCGGTAAGAATATTTCCAAAAAGAATCATAACTATTCCGAACTTACTGGCCTTTACTGGCTTTGGCAGAATCAAGCCTTAAAAGACCAAAACCCGAATTCATTCTACGGTCTTGTTCATTATCGCCGTTTTCTGTCAAAAATAAACCACAAAGAGATCCTCACCAAAAACTATCTAAAGTCTCTTCTCTGTGAGCCAGGTAAAAATATCAAATATGATATAATTCTCCCGAAAAAACGTAAGTACTACATTGAAAGTCTATATAGTCACTACGCTCACACCTTACATATCGGGCCGCTTGATAAAACTCGTCAAATTATCCAAGATCGCCATCCAGAATATCTTCCCGAGTTTAATCGACTCAAAATCCGTCGCTCCGCACATATGTTTAATATTTTTATTATGCGCAAAGAAATTTTTAATGAATACTGCAATTTTCTCTTCGATGTCCTCATGAATCTTGAAAAAACCCTTACCAAAGCTGAGATCAATCAATACGATGAGTTTCATGCTAGATTCTTTGGTCGTATCTCAGAGCTTCTTCTTGACGTCTTTCTCTATACTAAATATCCCGACCTCGACCAAAAAACCAATATCCTAGAACTCAAGATTATTGAAACTGAACCCGTCAACTGGTGCAACAAAATCACTAGCTTCTTGCTTGCCAAATTCTTTGGCAAAAAATATCATAAAAGCTGTTAGATATTATGCAGAATCAACAAGTAATCTCGCATCCACTTATCTCCGTCATTATCCCCATCTATAATGCAGCCTCCTTTCTCCCACAAACCATCGACTCCGTCCTGAGTCAAGACTATCCTAACCTTGAAATCCTTCTTCTAAACGACGGTTCAACCGACCAATCAAAGCAAATTTGCGAGTCATATGCTATAAAATATCGAAATGCTAAAAATAAAAATCACACAAAAGGTAACCGTCATATTCGTTTTTTTAATCTCCCCCATCAGGGGGTCAGTCACACTCGTAATTACGGACTCAGCAAGTTTTCTGGTCAATATTTTTGTTTTCTTGACGCCGACGACTTGCTCGCTCCCACTTTCATTTCTGATCTTTATTATTTTGCAACCGAGCATCAACTAAAGTATGTCAGCTCCACTTATCAACGTCACATCTATTCCTCAGACCAAAAACCACCTCTCACAGAGAAAGCAACCCTTCCTCCATCGTCAAGTTCTCCCCATAAAATCATCTCCACCTCCGACTTTCTCAAAAAACTACTTGATCTCGAAACTGGATATAATTTCTGCCACATGAAGCTTCTTCATCATAGTCTAAAAACTACTCTTTTTGACCCCGACCTTAAAGTGGCCGAAGATGCTCTTTATAATTTTACAATTCTAAAAAACTTCGACCAAGTGGGAATCTTAGAAAAACCTCTTTATATCTATCAAGTTCACCCGCACTCTACCGTCCGCACCTTTACCAAAGATTACGCAGAGAATTATCACCATGCCTTGCAAAAAATTAGTACCTATCTTCATTTTCAGTATCCCGATCTTTTTCCACGCCTCGAAAAATCACTTCAGGCTTTTATTGCCACACACCTCTTCTTTATCCTAGTGAATTTTTGTTGCCATCAGCAGAATCAGCATCCAAGAAAAACCCTCCGAACTCTATACAATATTCCTCTTTTTTATCGCGCCATCTACCTAACGCCACTACGATTTTTCTCCCCACCAAAAGCCTTTATTTTATTTTGTTTTAAGTTCCGCCTTTTCTTGATTCTTCAATTAATCGGTCGACTCCGTACAAAACAAAACACATCCAAGTAGTCAAATCTCAAGATATCGAGTAAAATATACCTGTGAAGTCAATTCTACATATTACCGAATATGTTTTGAAAAAACTTGCCAGCCTTAATTCTGACTTTCTTTTTTATCTCGCTGCCGCCACACTACCTTTTGAAAACTTCATCTTTGCCCCCTCCAACGGTTGGGCCACCATTACGCCACTCATTCTTTTCCTGTACGCCATCTTAAATCTTTATTATTTAAAACCATTTCTCCCTAAGCTACGCCCCATCCTTCTTTTTTTTACCAGCTTCTCTATCCTGGGAACCATCACCTGCCTATTCTTCAAAGGTCGGCTAGATGATTATCTTTCTGCCTATGTTCCAATCATATTAGGGCTCGCCTGTCTCACTAGTTTTCTTGAATTTTATGCAAAACACAAAAAATCGGATCTCAAAAAACAACTTAACCGTCTTGCCTCTATCATTATTATTGCTTATCTCGTCAGTCTCATTATCGGCCTGCTCGAATATTTTGCCATTAAATATCACCTAACATCGGTCACAAATCTTTTTAATTTAATCTTCAAACGCAACTATCTCGCCAAAAACCGCGTGCAATTTTTCTTCACCGAACCCTCATTTATCGGCATGCATCTTTTTGGCATTCTACTCCCCCTCTTCTGGCTGACTCGTCGCAAGGATTTGCTATTTTTAATTGTTCTATACGCTTATTCCGCCATCCTTTTTGGTGCCGGCGTTCGCATTATCCTTGATATTTTAATCATTTTAGTCATTTTAGTGGCACTCTATCTACCGAAAGTTAAAGAAAAACTTTTTCTCCCCCTCACTTTTGTGGCCTTTCTCATTTTTCTCACAACCATTTCAGCCGTTAACGGACGTTTTCATAAAATCTTCTTTGGTTTTCTTGGAACTAACCCTGAGACCACCATCGATTGTACCAAAGAAGAAAATCAAAATACCGAAGAATGTCTCCTCCTAGCTAGGCAATCTGGAGTTAATTCAGATGGTTCATTCGCTAGCCGTGTTTTTCGGATTAAGGCCAGTCTCTTTGGCTATACCAAATCTCCACTCGGATTTTTTACTGGTTTTGGCCTAGGTAATTCTATCTATCCCGTCCGCCTCGGTCATGCTCAAGCAAAAAAAGACTATAAAAGCACCTATTTAAAAGAAGTCAACGATCTAGAAAATCCAAATTATCATGACGATAGTGTTTCATACTGCCTATATACACGTATAATTAGTGAATTTGGCATCATAGCTCTTTTTCTCTTTATTTTTTATCTAATATATCTTGCTAAAAATTCCAGACTCGTCTTTCGCTATCACTACCTTCTCATTATCTTCTATCTTTACCTCCAGTTCGAGTCACTTAGCTTTTATGCAATCTGGCTCTTCATTGCCTCCATGCTAGTCACTAAAAAAGGGAACAATGATTAAACTCAGCCAAGTAAAGAAAAACACCTTTTGGCTTGCCATCTTCCAACTAGCCAAAATGGTTTTTCCATTCCTCATCCTCCCCATTCTTACTCGCCGACTCTCGGTTGAAACCTACGGCAACCTGACCTTTATCAAAACCGTCATGAATTTTTTACAAATCTTTTTGGATTTCGGTTTCATGCTCTCTGCTACTAAAGAAATTGCCAAAATCAAGAATGACACAAATAAAATCCAACAAATCATGGCCGACACCCTTCTGGCCCGTCTTCTTCTTGGTGGAATTGGGTTCCTCCTAATAATCATTCTCAGCTTTTTCTTTCCCATACTGGGCCATAATTTTCTATTCACCATCACATCCTATCTAACCGTCTTTCTCTCAATCTTCCTCTTCGATTTTCTGTTTCGCGGACTCGAAATTATTCATGTCATGGCAATTCGATTCATTATCATGAAGACAATCTCCTTCCTCTTAACAATTTTCTTTGTCAGACAAGATCATCAAATTATATTAATTCCACTATTTGATATCCTCTCCTCAGTCATCGCCATCATCCTAGTCGCTTTTGAGCTTCAAAAAAGAAGCTTCAGACTGATTCGCCCAAAATTAAAATCTAGTATCTATAGTCTAAAAATTAGTCTAATATATTTTCTCTCCGACGTCTCCGCAACGGCTTTTAACGCTATCAGTACAATCATTATTGGCCTAGTTTTTTCTTCAACCGAAGTAGCTCTCTTCGGTGTTTCTATCCAAATTATTGGCGCCATTCAAGCCTTATTGGGGCAGCTGTCCAGCGGCATTTACCCAATAATGGTACGCCAAAAAAGCAGGAAATTTATTCAACAAATTTTCCAAAAAACCATCCCACTTGTCTTCCTCTTTACTGGTCTCATTATCATTCTACTCCCCCTAGCTCTTCAGGTACTTGCTGGCGACAAATACGCAGCCGCCCATCCTATCATACAAATCCTTGCCATCACTATCTTTTTTAGTTTTATCAACACATTACTTGGCTGGCCTACACTTGGAGTCATTAATCAACAAAATAAAGTCACCCTCTCCACCATTATCTCCACGGTTTTTAACCTCATCTCACTTATTCTTCTCTATCTTTCTAGTAATCTCAATTTATATTCTGTCGCCATTACTCGCGTGATTACAGAAATCATACTTTTCTGCATTCGGCTCTACTATTACAAAAAATATCACCAAAATCTTCATCCATAATAACCATAAAAATACTCGACCAAGTCGAGTTTTTATATTCCATTTTGGCAGGGGCGCACGGAATCGAACCATGATCCACGGTTTTGGAGACCGCTATACTAACCGTTGTACTACGCCCCTAATATCATTATTATAACATATCCAGTCCTTCATACTATGCTTTTCTCTATAAATCCGCTATACTAAAAATAATTCTTATGCTAAAACATAAATCAAAAGCACGACCCGTCACTCATCGCAAAACCCCGACACACCTCTCCCTTCATCTACGACTACTTTCTAGTCTAGCTTTCTGGATCACTCTCTGGTCTCTTATGTTTATCTATTTTTTCATCATTGATCTACTCGCACTCATCTTTGGTGAGCGCCTTATCCCACGCCTGCTACTTGATACCGCCAGCCTTGTCAAAGTCTGTACTATCTTCACCTGTTTCCTCTATGCTTCCTTTTTCGCGCCAAAAGATTACCTCCTTCGTTTTGCACTTCTATTTACTTTTCTTGCAGATATCATCTTACTATATAACAATATTTCACCCATCGGCGTCATCATTTTCTGCCTTGCCCAATATATTCACATCTCACGTTATGCAAGTCTCAATCCAAAATTATTTATTCTTTGGTCAATCATTAATCTCCTTATCCTCTCCTTTGCTAGGACCACCTTCATCGAGCCACTCTATGGTGTCGCCTTTATTTACGCAAACACCTTATTCCTCAACCTTATTCTCGCCCACCGTTGGATTAAAAGGGAATCACCAAAATATCGTCGTGCAGCTCTCTGTAATTTCTTTGGCTTCACTCTCTTTATTTGCTGTGATTTAACGGTTATGATTTCATATTTTGCTCGCATCCACATACTTCCAGAGTTTCTTTTTACCCCAGCCAATTTTATTTGCTGGCTTTTCTATTTTCCATCTCAAATTCTTTTAACCAACTCATCGATAATGACCACCCCTTATTATGCCCCGTTTGATTCAAAGATCAAAACCATTGGTAACAAATCTAAACTAGTTAAAAATTTATAAATTGTACCATCTCTTACTTCATGCTATAATACTCACAATATGGAAAGTAAAAAGAAGACTAAACCGCGTGCAATTCTGGTTTTCGGTGCTCCATGTAGTGGAAAAACTACCTTTTGTGAGAAATTTTCTCAGAGATTCAAAGCTCCTTATTACAATCTACAATCTTTGCGTGAAGAAGCTGACTTTACCGAAAAACAAATTCATGTCGTACTGGAAGCAATTTCAAAAACAGGACAGAATATTATTATTGAAGGAGGCCTTGATACTGAAAACGAACGCAATGCCGTCCGCAAACTCCTCAAGATCTGTGGCTATAATCCCACCCTCGTTTGGATCCAAACTGATATTAACACCATTAAGGCTCGCCTTAAACTTAAGTTTCGTTCCGTTGCTCGCGCTAAAGAAGAATACGACTCTCGTATTCGCGCCATGGAAGCTCCTGCCGAAACCGAAAAGCCCATCATTCTCTCCGGTAAGCATACATTTGATACACAACTTTCTCACGTCCTCTCCCAACTTTCCTAGAATTAAAATCCGCCCTTTTTCTTTTTACGGAGCTATTTATGCTTAATGACCCAGAATTTGGTGAAGTTATTATTCGCAGGAATTCCCGTTCACGCTCGGTTAGTTTTTCCATCTCCACTTCTGGCCGCCTTCAGGCCACAGTACCAAGCTTCGCATCCGATTTGGTCGTCAAAAAAACCCTGGAGAAGATGCGAGATCAAATTCGCCAGAAACTAAAAGTCAAAGATCCCAGCACCCAACGCGCTCGTGATCTCAAAAAGAAATTACTCACAAAACAAGCCAAAGAGTACTTACCTTACCGTCTCGAATATCTCGCCAAACGTTTTGGATACCATTACGATAAAGTGGTCTTATCTCATGCCAGCAGTCGTTGGGGATCCTGTACTCATCGCAAAACCTCACTTTTTTCTCCAGTAACCATCACAATCTCACTCAATATTGGTCTTATGCAAGTCCCTGAGGCTCAACGTGACTATGTAATCATTCACGAACTTGCCCACATTAATCACCCCGATCATTCAAAAGCTTTTTGGGCGGAGGTTGAAGCGCATGACCCGAACTATCGTGCTCATCGTGAGCTCCTCAATACTCATACTCCAGGAGTCTAGTTTTAGTCCACGACTCATAGCCATATAAAATATGGCATCTTAACTGTCTTCCAAAGCTTTTATCTCTCAAGTGATATAATCTATGCTATAATGTAAGTTATGAAAGAGAATCAAGATTTTCTCAAAATCCTTGACTTAAACAAAGTACACACTAGTGTGTTTGAGCGCAAGTTTATGTATCTTTCTGATGTTATTGACCCCATTTATCGTGACTATGTCATTCGTCTTGAACGCGCCGGCTATACTCTTGATCTCGACGTACTGCGCCCAAAACATCAGGTGGAAAATTTCCTTGCCTTAACTAAAATTATTGTTTCTTATCTAAACCACGTTCTCAAAACTCCGCAGAAGGGAAATATTATTATTTCCATGAATACTGCCGGAGATACATTAGCTGACATCAGGCCTATCTCAAACTTCATCACCATCAAAGACGACTCCACCATCATCACCGTTGAACAGCGAGAACAGTACGCCATTCTTGGCGCCAAAGTCAAATCCCGACTCGGTTTTGGCACTACTATCCAGATCCCAATCACTGAACCATACGATAAGTTGTAATTTTATATAATTATTGTATAATATAGATATAGGTAACTCCAAAAACTCTAAGAATCTCTGAGTTTTTGTTAATTGACTTCGTACTTTAAAGGAGGAAAAAGTATGAAAAAGTATTTATTTGTAACCCTTTTAGTTAGTTTATTGATCATAATCGCCTCTCCAATCACTAGCTTCGCTGCCAAAAAACACGCAAAACAGGCCGAAGAAACCGTTGAGGCTTTGGTTCCACCGCCACCATACGACCAGAAAGTCGAATCAAAGGTGGAGATCGTATCAAAAAATAAAAGCTCCACTAATTCCAAGGACGCCAAGGCAGAAAAGGTGCCGTTATCTCCGACTAGTATCGTATATGACGTCACTAATTTTCTAAAGCCGAAGACCATTGCACTTACAGACTTTATGAATCAATATACGGCATACAATCCAGAATATGTTGTAACGATTGATAAAGAAAGTCATTGTTTGAGGCTTGGTCGTAAGACTTTTAAGCCAAAGGCGGAAGGTATTCAGTCTGTCACCATTTCGTTTGCGGCAGACCAAGACCTTATCGGCGAGGAGTCTCCCGTCACAATTACCATTATTGGTATCAGGCCTGGCAATGATCCACACAAAAAATACAAGAGGACTTTTAAGATGCCGGGAGATTGGGGCGATCAGATCAAAGTTGAAGGATATGACGAGTATATCTACATGGCTCAATTTAATGTTCTTCATCAGTTGATGGAGGCCATGGTCAAAGACCCGAATGGTAATAACTTCGAGGAAGATCAGAGATTGTATCGTGATTTCACCTACGAAAAATTTCAAGACTAAAGACTCATCTCTCACTTTTTCTTTTAAAACGCTCCACTTGGGGCGTTTTTTAATGAAAATCTCCTAATAACTTTAGTATATTTTTATAAATCAAATCTCCTATAGAGAATCATCAATATCTCACTCAACACATAAACTATTATTACTTCTATATTTCATCCAGCTTATGTTATAATCAAACTATTAAGGTTGTTGGGAGAAAAAATGCGTTTCAAGAAGCATTATTCACATAAAATTTTTATCGGCATCTATCTTTTTCTATTTGCCGTCTTTGGCTATTTTGGCTTGCAGCCACATAATGTCGAAGCAAATTCAAATCTCATTCTGGAGGCACCAAAAATCAGCCTCAAATCAGCCATTAAAGTTTTACAATTAAATAACGACTACACACTCACCGCTCCCGATCAAATCGCTGGCCTCTATTACGCAGCAGAAAATAACACTTTTATCATCGGCCATTCTTCCACTATTTTTGGTAGTCTCCATAATCTAAAACTCAATGACCAGATTAAACTTGATAATCACACTTACAAAATCACAAATCTCTACATTCAAGCCAAAGACAGTATCAGTATGTCCAAAGTCCTTGAGCCCAAAGCCACACCCACTCTCACCCTTATGACTTGCTATGGGGAAAAAATTGCCGAAAATGATTACACTGAAAGGCTTATTCTCACCGCTGAACTTGAAAAATAAAAATAAAATAATCCCTAGTTTTAAGAGCTAGGGATTTTTTATTAATAGCCTTTTACCAGCCTCACCGCAAAACCGCCACCCGCAGCCAACCAGATATCCAGAAAGTCACCTCTCTCCACAATCTTCCTCTCAACCTCAATTTCTAGAGGATTTTCACGATAGTCACTTGTTGCCCCGTCACGATATATATAAGCGGTATATTTTACTCCTTCTTCCAAAAATTCCATATTTAGGTTCATTCGCCTAGATTCCTCATTCGTAACTCCTGCGACATACCAATCGGGCGACAAAGAATCCCGTCTAGCAACCGCATAATATTCACCAATCTTACCCAGTAGTGGAATAGTTGTTTGCCAAGATACTGGCACCTTCTGTAAGAATTCAAAAATCACTGGCTGCTTTTCATATATTTCTGGACGATCAGCCAACATTTGCATCCCTGAATAGAACACCACGTAATACGCAAGTTGTCGCGCCAAAGTAGTATAGACACGTTTTGCTGGATTTCTTAAGTCAAAAATTCCTGGGGTATAGTCAAAAGCACCACAAAGCATCCGTGTAAAGGGAAGAATTGTCGCATGATTGAGGCGAATCTTTCCACCCTCATACTCTTGCCCCTTTGCCCCTTCTCGCGTCAAAATATTTGGATAAGTTCGCTCAATCCCAGTCCCCTTAATCGGCTCATGAATATTCAACATAATCTGATAGCGCGAAGCTAGTTCCACTGTCTTTTGATAATGCAATACCCCAACTTGCGAATGATGAAATTCCTGTTTGCCAGCAATCAACATCTTTGATCCAGTGTAGCCCGTTTTTACGTAGTGAATACCATTACTCACAAGATAAGAAAATGCACTTTCAAGTTGTCTTTCATAATTATCGATTTGACCAACCGTCTCATGCTGTGCAATCAAGTCAAGATTATACTCGCGCGCTTTCTCTGATACTTCCTCCATATTAAAATCTGCTACCGGATGAAGATAATCCGTAAATTTACCATTCATTGACCACTCACCGCTCCAGCCATTATTCCACCCCTCAATTAATAACCCCGAAATCCCTAATTTCACACACCAGTCAAGATATTGTTTCGCATGCTCCGTAGAGGCACCATGTTTTTTACCCTCAGCCCACGTCCATTCACCTACATACATTGCCCACCAAATCCCTAAAAACTTTAGGGGCTTTACCCAACTAAAGTCCTCTTTTGGTGGAGTATTCAAATTTAAAATCATTCGATTCACTGTTAACTCAATGGCCGAATCAGCAATCATAATCACCCTCCAAGGCGAATCAAAGGGGAGATCTAGGTAAGCCTTATTCCCATCAGACAGAGGTGTGATATCCGCCTGCAACCGCCTATCGGCATTTAACTTTAGAGTCATGGAGCCGTAATTATATAGCGCCGCCTCGTGAATCGATAAATATTTATTGCTATTAGTTTCCACTGTGAGCGGCGTATGCACGGCATCCCTTAGTTCATAAACCGGCCATTTTTCGTAATTTAACTCATATTTTGTAGCCTGATAAGCCGGAATTCGCCAAGCCTGACCATTCAAATCAAGATTAAACTCGGTTAGCTCATCCACTACAATAATTCGTTGAAAACTCGGTTGTGGTGGAATCTCATAGCGGAATGCCACCCCATCATTAAACACGCGGAATCGCACCGAAAAAAGCCTTTGTTTTTCCGTTATCTCTGTTAAATAAAAAACCGTTTCATTATACTGATTATGAATTTGTTTTTCTTCTCCCACAATTGGCGACCAAACTTCATTCTCGCTCTTCTTCTGAGTTCGTACTAGTGCCAAATTTTGACCCAAATCATCTTCACCATGTAATTTAAAGCCTAAACGAGACTCCCGGATTAATAAGTCATCATTTTTTTTCACTTCATAATAAACTCGCCCATCACGTAATCTGACTCGACATCTTATATTTTTATCTGGCGACTCTATTTCAAACTGTTTTTCTTTAGGTTTTTTACTAAAGAGTTTAATCTTAAAACTCATGCTTAAATTATACCTCAACTTAAACTTATGTTAAAATAAAAATAACCATTAAATGTTTAATTGGATGATTAATCATGGCTTTAGGCAGTTCACCTTACTCAAAAATAAAAACTCGGCATTTTAAACAAGCAAAAAACACTAAGACTCGCTACCGCACCCCCTTCTTCGCATTGCCGTTTGGCTTTCTCTTTATCCTACTTGCCACAATCGCTGTTTTGAAAAATCTCCACCCCAAGTATTCCTCCTATCGGCTTGATCAAAAAACTTGCTTATCACAATTAAATTTAAATTTCCTTGATGCCAATACTCTTTGTGAACATCTAGCTAATCAATTAGATTTTTCTGATTTCAAGATCCAGGATAGTCAAACATATAATCTGCCGATCAACACAAATTCTTACCTAATTGCTAAAATTGAACTACCAGTCGTAGATTTTTATAGCCCACTTCAAAATATCACTGCAGATCAACTTAGCGACTCGACATTTCTCTCAAACAATCAAATCCGACTAGTCTCACCCGATCAGCTTAATACGAGCACTAAACTCCTTAGCTACGAGAATCAATACTACCTTGACACTCAGCAATCTGGCGCCCGCTTCACTCTTCTACATATAACGAGTGCTGACTCCTCTTCCACTACAAATCATACTAAAATCCAAGCAATTCATGACTTACTGTCCCCACTTTTTTCCAAGAACCAGCCCAAAGAGATTGTTTCATTCGCCGAGACTGGAGTCACTGCCCTTACTCGTCGTCTCACCTATAAACTTAATCAAGAAAATAATGGTGGATTCTTCGCTGAATACATCGCAGATTTTCTTAAATCCAAAACTTTCACTCATATCAGCAATGAAATTAGCTTTAAGGAAGGCTGCCAAGGCGGCTATCAAACCATGACTCTCTGCGCCGATTGGCGTAGCCTTGATACGATCACTGCCATTGGTACAGATATCGTAGAATTGACCGGTAACCACAATAATGACACGGGCTCCGATAATAATTTAAAGACTCTCGCCAAATATCGGGAGCTAGGTCTTAAAACGGTTGGTGGTGGAGCAAATCTTGAACAAGCCAAACAGCCCCTTGACCTTAACTCCTCCATTCGCTTACTCGCCTATAATCATTCGACTAGTAGCGTCGCTAACGGCCAGCTCGCCACCGAAGCTTCACCAGGAGCCAATCCCTACTCTGAAGAACAATTTAAAGCAGACCTCGCCTCCGCCAAAGCAGAAAACAAATTCACAATTGTTAATATTCAATTCTTTGAATGTTATGCCTATCCTGACCAGTCAGTTGCCTACCCAACCTGTGACCAACCAATTCAAAATCAAAAAGAGTTCTTCCGCCATCTTATCGATCTTGGCGCCGATATGGTTGTTGGTACCTCTGCTCACCAACCACAGACCTACGAGCTCTACCAAAATAAACCAATCTATTACGGACTCGGTAATCTATTCTTTGATCAAATCTATTGGCCAGACACCACTCGTAGCCTCATCCTCACTCATTATTTTGACCAAAATAAACTTCTTCAGACACGTATTTCGCCAACCAGTTATGATCAAACTTTTAGACCTCGCCTACTCGACTCAAACGAGTCTCAAACCTTCCTCGCTCGCCTCATCTTCGCCTCGCCAAAAGGAAATTAATTACTAAAATTATCATCATATAAAAAGGACTAATATGCCACCATATAACATAAATCCAGAAAATAATTTCACTCCAAATGAATTATCAAAGCGCAGTATGCCGAAATTCGGAAAAATCCTCTTCATTATTATTTTTACCACCATCGGCGTCATTGCACTCTCCTTTGGAATTGTCTATCTCATGAAATATCTTAACGAGCAAACAACGAAGCCTACGCAAACCGCGCAGCAAACAAAACAATTTAAAAAAATTAATCTTCAGCCAACACTCGATCGCTGGCTGTCATCTCAGGTTAGTAAGAAAAATAGTAGCATATTAGTCTATGACTTAAATAACCAAGAAATTATTGCCAGAAATAATGATTTCTCACAAAATAATAGCCTCGGCCTTGAAAATCTCTTTCTAGCCTATCAAATTTATACAAAAATCGACCAAGGCGCAATTAAAAAAGAGAAATTAATCACAGTGGATACAGAACAAATCTCCATCGATAACTGTCTCTCAAAAATCCTCCAAGAAAATCACTCCGGCTGCGCCACGTCTCTAGTTTCAGAAATTGGGGAAAACAGTTTTAAGCAATTCCTCAAAGATCAATCCTATACCAATACAAATTTTACCAGCCACCTCACCAATACTACTGACCTACTCAGCCTCTCTAAGCGCCTGAGTACACACCCTGATTTTTCCGAACAGCTCTGGCAAGAATTTAAAACCAAACTCACCCCCCAGAATAATAATAAAAATCCGCTACTCACTGGCTTTTCTAAGCTCGCAGTTTATGGATTATATGGCGCCCAAACCAATAACACCACAAACGCCAACCTAAGCTATCCACTATTTAATAATCTATACTTCCTTGAGACCAAGCAAGAAGATCCCAAAGACCGTCAAACCTTTGTTCTCATCTTCCTTGCCTCCGACATCGACGCCGCCTCATTAATTGATCTCGCAAAAACCATCGAGTCCACAATCCTCGAATAAGCTCAGTCTCTAGGCCGTCATTTTCACAAAGACAAAAAAATAGACTCCGATAAGAGTCTATTTTTATTTTTAACTGAATTATTCAGCGTCGTTCCAACGTTGAATTGCAGCCTTAATTACTTCTTTAGCGGATTCCACACCCTCAAAACCTTTAACTACTGTAGTGCCAGGCTTTTTAAGATCTTTGTAGTGGTTAAAATGAAACTCAATCTGCTTAATTAATTGCTTTGGTAAATCTTCAAGCGTCTGATATTTATCACCATTATTGCGATCATCAGCTGGTACACAAATCACCTTGTCATCTACTTCATCTGAATCAACAAACTTCATCACACCGAGTACGCGTCCCTTGGTATAAATTCCAGTAGTAAGTGGCTGGTCTGTTACCATCAAAACATCAAGCTCATCACCATCCTCATCAAGTGTCTGTGGGATAAAACCATAGTTACATGGTTTAGCAAAGGCCATTGGCTCCACACGGTCAAGCATAAAACAAGCATTTTTGCGATCCCACTCAATCTTATGATTAGAGCCAGTAGGGATCTCAATCACGACATTAATTTCACCGTCTTCAAAGTTTCCTGGGGTCAAGATTTTATTAAAATCTGCCATAATTAAACTCCTATTTAATTTTTCACTCATTATACCATGCCACCTCTTTGCCGTAAAAATATTTTTATGATAAAATAGATCTATTATATGATTCTCTAGGCGCTAAGTCTGCCCAAAATCAACACCTTTTAATAAATCATTTAACAAATCAATAATTAATACGAGGCTTTATGACAAAACAACCCAAGAAAAAACCCAAATATAAATCAACCATTGGACGTACCCTTCACTACTTTTTAAAAGCCAATAAGAACTACAAGTGGCTCGCCCTTGGCGTCTTCATTGTTACCCCAATTGTTATTTTCGTACGCACCATTCTCGCCCCACTTGTTGTCGCCAATATTATCGATATCCTCTCTTCCGCTAGGCCAGAAGATTTCATCAACCCTGGCAACATCTTCCAAATCCCGCTCATACAAAAAGTCCTACCGCAGGGTATTTTCCTTATCCTCTGTCAATTAATTGGCTCAAGCATACTCGGCAATCTACGTGTTTATCTGGTCTGGAAGATGGAACTTCTTACCATTAATGACCTTTCGATCCAATGTTTTGACACCATCAATAATCAATCTATGCAGTTCCACTCTGATCGCTTCTCCGGCTCTCTTACTGCACAGGTTGGCCGTTTTACTAGAGCCTACGAACGTTTTGCAGATTCCATCATATTTAATATCGTTCCTCTTATCGTCACTTTTTCCTCCATCTTCATTATCTTAATTAATCGTGCGCCAGCTTTTGCGATTCTCCTCATGATATTCTCCACCATCTTCGCCATTGTTTCCTCCAAGAGCTTTAAACGTATTGGTGAATGCAACGAAAAAGAAGCGGCCGCCCAAAATAAACAGACCGGTCAACTTACCGATTCAATCACCAACATCATCTCCGTCAAATCTTATGCCCAAGAGAATTACGAACGCACTCGTTATACAAAATTCCAAGCTGAAACTTTAGCAGCTGGTGAAAATTCCATGCGCGCCACGATCCATCGCGATGTGATTTTCGATTCCATCTTTCTTCTGATCGACCTTATTATGATTGCCTTCATTGTGGTTGGCGCCCCTGTTATGGCTCTCCCAGTCTCTACCGTAATTCTTATCTTCCAATTTTCTCAAACCATTCTGATGAATCTTTGGGATGTCAGTAGTATCTTCAAAAACTTTACCCGTGTCTTCGGTGACGCTCATGAAATGACTATCATTCTTGATACTGTCGACACCGTAGTCGACGAAAAAGGCGCTAAGAAGCTCATTGTGGATAAGGGCGGTATCGTTTTCGATCACATCACTTTTACTCATGCCGATGCTAAAGAGAGTATTTTTGAAGACTTCAATTTGGAATTAAAACCTGGCGAACGCATCGGTCTGGCTGGTCTCTCTGGCTCTGGTAAAACCACCCTCACCAAACTCTTGTTGCGCTTTGCCGATGTTGACGAAGGTGTAATTAAAATTGACGATCAAAATATCCGTAAAGTCACTCAACATAGTCTACGCAAAAACATTGCTTACGTTCCTCAAGAAGCCTCACTCTTCCATCGCACTATTGCAGAGAACATTGCCTATGCTAAACCTGATGCCTCTATGGAAGAAATTAAACATGCCGCAAAACTCGCCAATGCTGCCGAGTTCATTGAAAAACTCCCTAACGGCTATGAAACCATGGTTGGCGAACGTGGTGTTAAGCTTTCTGGAGGACAACGTCAACGCATTGCCATTGCAAGAGCTATTCTAAAAGATGCGCCAATCCTAGTTCTTGATGAAGCTACCTCTGCCCTTGACTCCGAATCCGAAGCCCTGATCCAAGAGGCTCTACTTCGCCTCATGCATGGCCGCACCTCCATTGTAGTGGCTCACCGCCTCTCTACCATTTCTAGCCTCGACCGTATCGTAGTGCTTGAAAATGGCAAGATCATCGAGCAAGGACCACATGAAGAACTCCTCAAAAATCCAAATGGACAGTATAAGAAATTATGGTCACGTCAATCTGGTGCCTTTGTTGAAAAATAATATGGATCCTATTACTACACCAAGACAACCCCTGGCTGAACGCATGCGTCCACAAACTTTGTCTGACGTTTTAGGACAAGAGCAAGTTATCGGTGAGGGTAAAATTCTAACCGAAATCGCCAAAAAGAAAGAGCCCGTCAACCTCATTTTCTGGGGCCCACCTGGCACTGGGAAAACCACCCTCGCTCGCATTCTCGCTAAGGAATTTGCAGCCGATTTTATCGAACTTTCTGCCGTCACTGCCCATAAGAGCGACGTTGAGGCAGTCGTAGAACGTGCCAAACAAAACTGGAATCTCAAGATCCGTACACTTCTTTTTGTGGATGAAATTCATCGTTTCAATAAGGCTCAGCAGGACGCCTTTCTTCCTCATGTTGAATCTGGGCTGATTACCTTAATTGGCGCCACCACCGAAAATCCTAGTTTCGAGGTTATTCCTGCTCTCATCTCAAGGTCTCGAGTTATCGTCCTAAAGAACCTGGACGAAGCAGCTATTCTAAAGATTCTAAAACGCGCCATAGAAAAAGAGGGAATTAATAAAGAAATTCCAGATGAAAGCCTGGTATTGATCGCGAAACTTGCGAGTGGCGATGCCAGATCAGCCTTGGGCGACCTTGAAATCTGTCTCTCTCTGGGTAAAACTATTACCCAAGATCTCGTACTTGAGGCTGTCGGTAAAAAAATCATTAACTATGACAAGGACGGTGACTACCATTACGACACAATCTCCGCCTTTATCAAATCCATGCGCGGTAGCGATGTTGATGCTACTCTATATTACCTTGCACGTATGTTAGAGGGTGGAGAAGATCCAAAATTTATCGCTCGCCGTATGGTCATTTTTGCTTCCGAAGATATTGGGCTTGGTGGCAATGGCGCACTCGGCCTAGCTGTCTCCGCCTTTCAGGCAGTCGAACGAATTGGTATGCCCGAATCTGGTATTATCCTTTCTCATGTTGCAGCTGCTCTAGCTAAATCGAAGAAGGACCGCAGCAGCTATGACGCCTGGAATCGCGCTAAAGACCTTGCCAGAAATACCCGCAATCTTCCAATCCCTCTGGGTATTCGCAACGCACCAACCAAACTAATGAAAGATTTAGGCTACGCTAAAGGCTATAAATGGGAAGCCGGTTTTCACCATGACGTCAGCTACCTGCCAGACGAGATTAAAGATCAAAAAATTTATTTTCCCACCAAGCCATAAATCTAACCAAGAATCGTATGTACTTTTTGTTTTAGAACGGGCACTACATCTCGCTCAAACCATGGGTTCTTTGCTTGCCAACGAAAATTTAACGGGCTAGGGTGTACAATAGGAAAATATTTCGGCAAATATTCCTGAAAATATTTTACTGTTTCAGTTAAATTCTTTTTTCTTGTATCTTTAAGATAATACTTAATTGCATACTCGCCTATCAAAATAATTAACTTAATTTTTGGCATCAACTTCATAATATCCTCATGATATTCTTCAGCGATAAATTTCCGCGGTGGTAAATCCCCAGTTTTTCCTTTACCTGGATAATAAAAATCCATAGGCATAATTGCAATTTTCTCTGAATAAAAAGCCGCCTCATCTATACCCATCCAATTGCGCAATTTTTCTCCAGACTTATCCATAAATGGAATTCTATTCTCTTCAACTTTTGCTCCAGGAGCTTGTCCGATAATTAGGATCTCTGCATCTTCAGAGATCTGAAGAATTGGCGGCACCTCGCGCATGGTATAGCTTGCGTTACGTGGATCATTCTTTAGTTTTTTGATTATTTCTTCCATCTTATTCAACTCCATCTCTATAAACTAAACAACAAGATTAGTTAGAGTTATATTTTCTACATTATAGCACCCCTGTGTTTTTCTATTTATTTTGCTATAATAAACACATAAAGGAGTAAAGCTATGATTTTTATTGTCATCATCTTAATCGCCGCCCTTATTATTATTCCCGGCGTCAGAATTATTAATCAATACGAACGCGGCGTTGTCCAACGTCTTGGCCGTTTTCGTAAAATCCTTGATCCAGGACTTCATGTCATTATCCCCTATATTGACACTATGCGCAGTGTCGATGTGCGTACTACACCGATGGATGTCCCAAAACAAGAAGTTATCACTAAAGATAACGTCACAGTTAATGTTGATGCCGTCGTTTATTTCCGTGTAATTGATGCTAAAAAAGCTGTTTTTGAAACCACCAATTATGCCTATGCGACCTCCACTTTTGCTCAAACCGCATTACGTGACGTCACTGGTAACTTTGATCTGGATGAATTACTCTCAAAACGTGACGAAATTTCTAGCCAGATTAAAGAAATCGTTGATGCCCAGACCGATAAATGGGGAATCGATATTGAAAGTGTCAAACTTCAAAACATCGAGCTTCCTTCTGATATGAAACGCGCCATGGCCAAGCAAGCTGAAGCCGAACGTGAACGCCGTGCTGCTATCATCTCTGCTGAAGGTGAAAAGGCCTCTGCTGCCGCTGTTGCTGAAGCTGCCGAACTTCTCGCCAAAACTCCTGGTGGTCTTAATATTCGTACTCTTCAGACTCTTGAAAAAATCAGCACCGACCCATCTCAAAAAACTGTTATTCTTCTCCCGACCGACCTTGCCGGCGGCCTCAAGAATCTTCTCAAATAAAAAATGCTGTTTCATAAAAATAGTGCCAGATGGCACTATTTTTATTCTAAAATTTCAATTCACAATTATTGCAGTAATAACGATAATCCTCCAAACAACACCCACCAAGCCAAATTTTCCCCTCCGCCTCCGCTTTTTCCATCTCTTCATCCATCACAGGCATCCCATAGATAATTCTTGCCGTATGTTTGTTTCCACATTTAGGACAAACTGATCGCAACTTCTCAATCTGCCGTTTTCGATCTATTTCAAGCATCCGATCGACCTCCACCATCCTTCTTAATCCAGCCATTTCATCTTCATCAAAAAATTTCTCGACCTCATAAAGCAAAGCTTTCCTATTTTGGAAAAACTTATATAGAAAGGTACACAAAATCTTTACTTGTTCAGCTTCACCATTCTTAGCCCATTCTCTTAGCTTATCCCCAAGCTGTAAGTATATATAGTGTCCGCTTGCCTCATAAAATTCATGAAGAACCCCATCATACTTGCTTCCCATATGAAGACTAAAACCCTGCTTGATCAATTGATCAATATTTGGCATTTTATAGACGTCTTTAATAATTGGCCTTGGCTCTATTTCTTTATCATATATAACTTTAATTTTCATCAGTTATCTAGATTATAATACTTTTTTCATGCCTATAAGACGATTTTGAAATCTGCGTATTTATCAGCAAACGCATCTTCGATTCTTTTGTTAGTTTTCTCAAGGTATTTCTTGACGAGATAATAACCTAAAGAGTAGCCAGCCCAACGTGGTAGCTTATCGTTACCATTAAAGAATATCTCATCGTAATTATATTCATTAGAGTCTAGTTTATCGCGAACCACTGCTAGAATTTTTTCATTTTCTTCGGCAGAACGCTCAAGGATAGTTTTGATGAATAAAGTCTTTTCAAAATTGTTGTTTGCAAACTCGTCTTCAAGCACACAAGCAAGCCCCTCGAATAATAAACCGTCGAAAAGAGATTTTATCCATTCATCATTTTTTCCCCAGCGAGCCGCATGACAAAGCTCGTGTACGACATTTTCGGAAATTAAATTCTCAGTAGCTTTTTCGTCGTCAATAATAATACGAATAAAATCAGCCGAAAAAGTGAAGCCGCCGGCGCCATTTTCAGGTATAATCATTGGGATTCGATTAGTGACTAAGATATCAATATCCCAGTCTATCTTTAATTTTGGGAAAACATATTTCTCAGCTGTTTTTACGGCAGTTTTTATCATCTCTTTCTTGTCTAAGAGATTGCCATTGGCTTCAGTTAGTAATATGTTTATTTTATTCATATAGTATATTGTATTATATTATTGCGATAAAATAATGGTATTTCAATCCACCAAGATTTGTCACTGAGCTACACATAGGCGATTCTTTACGAACCATCCGTTCTTTTCTATAATCGTCATATGCAAAATCCCACCATAAAAAATATTATTGAAAAAGTCTATCAAAAATATCCTAAAATAGATACGATTCTATTGTTTGGTTCCGCCTTAAATTCAGGTTGGACTAAGGAGTCCGACATTGACCTATATTTTATAGACAATAATATAAACGATGGTCGGATTGATCTAGAAATCGATAATGTAAAAATTGAAATTCAAGCAGATAATTTTAAAGATTTAAAAAGTTATATAGAAGAAGAGTCAGGAAATCTTCTAAACCGCAACATCTCGACCATGCTGGCAAATTCAAAAATTCTCAAAACTGAGTCTAAGGAACAAGTAGAAGGTCTCGTTACTCTCGCTAAAGAAACTCTTAGAACACCGGTAGACTACACCGCTGAAGACATCAAAATGTGGAAATACTCCGTTAATGACTATCTAGAAAAATCTATCAAAGATATTAATCGTGGCAACATTGCGGCATTCTATTTCGATGCACATTTTGTCATCCAAAATGCGACCGAATTAATTCTAGCAACTAATAATCACTATTTTCCACAACCAAAAAACCTTACTCCCATTCTCAAACAAATTGCACCAGAATTATTACAGGTAATTGAAGAATATGAGTTAGCAACTAATCTAAGCAAAAAACTACAAGCACTCCAAAAAATCGCAAACCTTTGAAAATAAAAAATCACTATTAAATAGTGATTGTAAAACTCATTGTGGCTGGGGATGAGGGATTCGAACCCCCGAATGGTGGGACCAGAACCCACTGCCTTACCACTTGGCGAATCCCCATCGGTATTCTTATCATATCATATTTTTAAAAAAATAATCCCATTTTCTCAAAAATCACTTTACAAAAGTTGAAATCCTCGCTATACTCCTATTGACAGTCTGGTATCAGACTATTTTTTATGGAAGGAGCAAATGGCAAATATCACTCGTATCAAAGCCGGTGAATCTAAGGAGAAAACTTCTCCAAAGAATTCTACGCCGGAAAAAAATCATAAGGAAAAATCCGCAACCGAAACTACAAGTCATACTCAACAAACGACAGTTTCAACAGCCGACAAAAAGCTAACCAAGCTTGAGAAGGCACAACAAAAATACGAGAAGAAACAAGCAAAAAAGCAGGCTAAGTTAGAGAAAAAAGCTAACAAAAAGCCAATGCCAAAGGTTCTTCACATCCTAACTGCTCCTTTCCGTAAAATTGGTGGTTATTTCCACGCTTCTTGGCAAGAACTTCGCCAAGTTCGCTGGCCAAATCGTAAAATGACCTGGAAACTCGTTTCCGCCGTCATCATCTATACTGTCATCTTCGCAGCATTTATCATGTTGCTTGACGCAGGTTTCACTTTATTATTTAACAATCTATTGAAATAGGAGAATAGAAAATGGCAGTCAACCGTTATGACGACACTCTAGCATGGTACACAATTAGTACCTACAGCGGCTACGAAGATAAGGTCGCAGAATCAATCAAGCAGCGTCTCGATCGCCCAGAATTCCAGGATAAAATTTTAGACGCTATCGTCCCTAAAGAAAAACAAATTGAGATTAAAAACGGTAAACGCAAGATTGTTGATCGCAAGATCTTCCAGGGCTATGTTCTTGTCCAGATGCGTCTTTCAGACGAGACTTGGTACATTATCCGAAACACCCCAGGCGTCACTGGTTTTGTTGGTACTGGCACCCAACCAACTCCAGTTTCCGAAAAAGAAATTGCAAAGATCAAGAAACGCATGGGTGTTGAAGATCCAAAGTATTCCGTCAACTACGCCCTTAATGAAGTTGTCTCCATCACCGATGGTCCTTTCAAAGGCTTTGAAGGTACCGTTGCCGAAATCGATTCCACCAAAGGCAAACTCAAGGTTATGGTTTCCATGTTTGGTCGCGAAACGCCAGTTGAACTTGACGCTCTTCAGGTAAAGAAGATCAGCTAGAATAACTCTCTAGACTCACTATAAAATAGAGCACTTCGGTGCTCTATTTTATCTATCTATCATATCGAATAAAAAGCTCGGTCACAAAAAACAGGTTCTATATTGTCAGTTATGCTAAAATATAACCATATACATTTAATTTGGGATCTGCCTCATGCCAATCACAAACCATAATCAACTTAGCCATAACGAGATAACGGGCCAAGAAAATAATATCAATACAACCGAGCAAAGCGCTCAGCATCTATCTCGCCTCCAAAACGAAATCGGCTCCAAAGTCCTCTCTCTTGTTAACTTCGAATCTAAATATAAAGACATCGTCGAATCTTCCTTCAATAAAGCCAGCCAAAATAAAGAAAAACTCCCAGGCAAGAATAATGAACGTAGAAACTTCGCCTATCTCTCTCGGCTGGATCGCATCATCAAGAAACACGGTGATAAAGCCGAACAAAAAATCTGGGAAGCCTCTGCCAAAAGTGTCGTCATGGACTTTGAAGATATTCCAGACTCCTATTGGAAACAACAAGAACAAATCTTAAGAGACAATGGTCAAGGCAGGGAACTAAGTAGAAGTGAAAAGGAAATTCTCGCTGATGATCTCATCGAAAAACAGCGTGAATCCATCACCTCTTGGACCAACTACCTAGGCGATAAGAACTGCCCATATCCTCTCTGGTTTAAAGTCTATGCTTTCGATGGTATCTCCAAGATGAGCAATGCTCTAAATCTTGATGATGCAAATTATGATAGACGCGATCATACTACAGCATTAAGCTTCCCAAAACTTAACGCCGAAATCCTTGCCAAAGTCTATCGCCAAATCAACAATTTCTATGGTGTAGATAAAGAAGACTGGCTCAAAAAGAACTCTGATGATGAAAAACTAGTTTCTCTCGTTAAATCTGCCAATTTTCCAAAACTCTACGCCAAAGAATTACTCGATACCAAAGTTATTCTTAAAACCCCCGAACGTGCTGAAGACGTCCATGGTGATTGGTTTGAATATAAACTAGGAGACGAAGAGGAAATTGCCGACCTTGCCGAAGGCACCCGTTGGTGTGTTGTGGATCCCAATGTTGCCCACAATTATTTGACATACGGACAATTTATCAACCCCGGAGAAGATAATAACTATGATGATGACGATTGGGAAGATGATGATCAGACAGAATACCCTGAAGCCAAATTTATTATCTTTAGACTAGAAGACCCCAATTCTCCCGGTGTTTATGCTTCCAACGGTTCCGCCTCCATTCGTCTTGATCCTGATGGCATGGTTGCTGAAGTATCAGGATTAGGCGAAGGACAAGCCATTGAAGATGCTCTTGTTCCTACCGTTAAGAAAAAGACATTATCCTTACCAGGTGGCGAAAAGTACCTACAAAAGTTTGATGATAAGCAAACCCTAATTCGCCTAGACAAAAAGATGAAAAAAGGACAAGATCTAACCAAGGAAGAACTCAGCTTCCTCTATGAGTTAGATCGCCCAATTGCCACCCTAGATACCTACAACAGAAGAGACCCTAGAATCCCAGAATTAAAAGAAAAATATAACGTAGAATACGCCTTAGAAAAAGGATTAGATATTGATAAAATCATTTCAAGTTTAGGACCAAACACCCTCATACAAAACCTAGACTCTCTTATTAAGTACGGTGCGGATATTGATAATATCACAAGCAATATAGATTCATATGATATCGCTGCAAATCTAGACACTCTCCTCGACCACGGAGCAAACATTGATGTCAACGAATTAGCTTCAGAACTAGACACGTATTATGTCTTAGAAAATCTAGACGCTTTCCTCGACAACGGAGCAAACATTGACGTCAACGAATTAGCTTCAGAACTCAACTCATATGACATCTTCGAAAATCTAGATACCCTTCTTAAAAATGGTGCAGACATTGATCTTATTGTGGGTAAAATGAAATCTCACGATATTGTATATAGCCTAGACTTTTTCCTTAATCACGGTGCTAATATTAATATCAATAAATTAGTCTCAAACTTAAGCGAAGAAGATATCGCCAAAAAACTAGACATTCTCCTTGAACACGGTGCCGATATTGACAATATCATAAATTGTATGGATTCAGACGATATCGCCAAAAACCTAAACCATCTCTTAAGAT
Source organism: Candidatus Nanosyncoccus nanoralicus (assembly GCA_963545055.1). Lineage (GTDB taxonomy): Bacteria > Patescibacteriota > Saccharimonadia > Saccharimonadales > Saccharimonadaceae > Nanosyncoccus > Nanosyncoccus nanoralicus_A. The sequence continues at coordinate 244,803 of CAUUHT010000001.1, read as the reverse complement.
GCGGCGCAGATGTTTACAACATTGCATATAACCTGGACCTAGACAATATCTCTTTTCATCTAGATACTCTCCTCGAACATGGCGCTGATATTAATCATATCGTAAATGATATGGATTCATACGAAATTACAATAATCCTAGACGCTCTCCTACAACATGGTGCAGATGTTAATCTAATAACAGAAAAATTAAGTAAGAAAGAAATTGAGGATAATATTGACATCCTCCGAGAATACGGCGCAAATCTTTAAAACCATTCCTATCCCGCTTATGCTATAATGAAACCATAAAGTCCACAAAACATAAACGGAGAACAAAATGGAACCACCAATTAAAGTTAACTCTGAGATCGGGCGCCTCAAGACCGTCCTTCTTCACCGCCCAGGCGAAGAACTTGAGGCTCTCACCCCAGATTATATGGCACGCATGCTTTTCGATGACGTCCCATATCTAAAGGTCGCTCAAGAAGAACATGACGCCTTTGCTAAAGTCCTACGCGATAATGGCGTTGAAGTTCTATATCTTGACAAACTTGCCGCCGAAGCTCTTTCCACCCAAGAAGTACGTGATCGTTTCATCGTCGAAATGGTTCGCGCCTCCAAGCAAGAGGATACCTATTCCACCTTCGCCATCGTCAACTACCTACAAAGCCTCGACCCACTCGCAATGATCAGAAAAGTCATGGCCGGTGTCAAGAAGAGTGAAGTTGAAGTCATGGAGCCAAAAAACAAACAGCTTCATCATTACATGATCGACGACTACCCATTCTATCTCGATCCGATGCCAAACCTTTATTTCACACGTGACCCTGCCGCTTCAATCGGTAATGGTCTTACCATCAATAAAATGCATTGGCCAGCCCGTCGTCGCGAATCACTCTTCATGCAATATATTATGAAACATCATCCACGCTTTATGAGCAGCAACGTACCAGTTTGGTATAATCGCAACAACCGCTTCTCAGTTGAAGGTGGTGATGAATTGGTAATTAGCAAAGATACTCTTGCCATCGGTATCTCCGAGCGCACCGAGGTCGAAGCCATTGAGCGCATCGCTTCCAAGCTCTTCCATGATTCGAATTTCACCCGTATTATGGCTATGAAGATTCCTAATAAGCGCGCCTTTATGCACCTAGACACCGTCTTCACCATGATCGACTACGACAAATTCACCGTTCATCCAGAAATCCTTACCGGCGAAGGTGAACTTGATATCTACCTATTAGAAAAAGCTAACACTCATGTTGGTTACGAAATCAAGCATCGTCGCAGCCTCAAGGAAACCCTTCAGGAAGTACTTGGACTTCATCACATTCAATTAATTCCATGTGGCGATGGCGACCCAATTGCCGCCGCCAGGGAACAATGGAATGATGGTTCTAACACTCTGGCCATCGCCCCAGGTGTCGTCATTACTTACGATCGTAACTATGTCACAAACAATGCATTACGCGAAGCAGGACTCAAAGTTATTGAAGTAACTGGCGCCGAACTCGGTCGCGGCCGCGGTGGTCCACGCTGTATGTCAATGCCAATCTATAGAGAGGAGATTTAATTATGCTAAGCCTAAAAGGTCGTTCATTCCTAACCTTAAAAGACTTCACACCTCGTGAAGTAAGGTTAATGCTTGAAACTGCAAAACAACTTAAAAATAATAAGCTTACTGGCGTCTCCAATAAGCACCACGAAGGCAAAACTATCGCCATGCTCTTCGAAAAAACCTCAACTCGCACCCGTTGTGCCTTCGTCACTGGTGCTCGCGACCTTGGTATGCATGCTGAATTCCTAGGTAAGGACGATATTCAACTTGGCAAGAAAGAATCCGTCCGTGATACAGCTCTCGTTCTTGGGCGTATGTTTGACGGTATTGAATTTCGTGGCTTCTCGCATGATACCGTCGAGGAACTCGCCAAGTATGCTGGCGTTCCCGTCTGGAACGGTCTTACCGATAAATATCATCCAACCCAGGGCCTTGCCGATATGCTCACCATTAAAGAACATGTTGGTCATCTTGAAGGCGCTCATCTTGCCTATGTTGGCGATGGTCGCAATAATGTTGCAAACACCCTCATGATCGTCTCTAGCTTATTAGGACTTCATTATTCAGTAGGTACGCCAAAAGAACTCTTCCCAGACCCAGCACTCGTCGAAGAATGCCGTGCTCTCGCTGAAAAATATCAGACTGGTGCCACCATTCGCGTTGTTGAAAATCCATACGAAGCAGTCACTGATGCTGATGCCGTTTATACCGACGTTTGGGTCTCCATGGGTGAAGAAGATAAATTCGAAGAACGTATTCGTCTACTCAAGGATTACCAGGTTAACCAGGATTTAATGCTTGCTACTCGCAAGAACAACACTAAATTCCTCCACTGTCTTCCTGCCTTCCACGACAAGAATACTAAGATTGGTAAAGAGATTTTAGAAAAATACAATCTAGATGCCATGGAAGTTTCCGACGACGTCTTTTATAGCAAAAACAGCGTAGTCTTTGATCAAGCTGAAAACCGTGTTTACACTATTGAAGCCGTCATGGATCTCACTCTTTAAACCCTACCAATCCAATAAAATAAATCCCCATTCGGGGATTTATTTTATATGCTATACTTAAACCATAAGTATTATTAAAATCTAAGACCAAAGAAGGGAAAATTATGGTCGACAAAGTTACGGCCGAGGCGAAGAGTCCGGCTAAAGCTACAAAAACAAAACGCCCAAAACGCAACCGCAAGCACATCAAGATGCTTTCAGCTTTCGCTGTACTTTTTGGCATCATCGCCATGATGGCCTGCTTAACATGGATTATTCCATCTGGAAAATACAACCTAGTTCCAGATCCAAGCAACCCATCTGAAACTATTCGTGAAGCTGGTACTTATCAAGAAATTCCAAAAGTTGAACACATCACCAACGAGGAAACTGGCGAAGTTACCACGGTTGATCATCGTCAAGGCCTTTGGGATATCTTCATGGCCCCAATCAAAGGTATGTCAGACCGCCTCGACGTCATTGTCTTCGTCTTAATTCTTGGTGGCTTCCTTGGTGTAGTTATGAAGACTGGCGCGCTCGATGCTGCACTTGGTGGACTCCTGAAGAAGATGAACGGCAAAGAGAAATGGCTTATTCCAATCCTCATGACTCTCTTTGCCATTGGTGGTACCACTTACGGCATGCAAGAAGAAGCTGTTGCTTTCTACGCCCTAATCGTCCCCGTCATGATGGCTGCCGGCTATAATGCCATGACCGCTGTTATGATTATCGTTCTTGGTGGTGGCGTTGGTGTGCTTGCCTCTACTGTTAACCCATTCTCAACCGGCATCGCCGCTCGTACTGCCAATGTCCAGCTTGGTAGCATTCTTTGGATCCAGGGTATCATCCTCGTTCTTATGCTTATTGCCGCTATCATCTACACTATGCATTACGCTAAAAAAGTCAAAGCTGGCAAATATAAAGACGACTCCACAGTCGCTTCCACCTTTAAAGCCATCGACCTTAAAGCCATTCCTGAATATACAGGAAAGCGCAAACTCATTATGGGAATTTTCGCCCTTACTTTTCTCGTCATGATCATCTCTCTTATTCCTTGGTCTAATTTTCACATCACTCTTTTTGAAGACTTCCACACTTGGCTTGCTGGCATTCCAATCCTCAGTAATATTCTAGGTGTCGGACACAACGTTGCCCTCGGTTCTTGGTACTTTAATGAAATTTCCGCTCTCTTCCTAATTTCTGCCCTTATTATTGCCTTCATCTATCGCAAAGGTTTTCACGAAAAAGAGGTTTCCATCACAGATACCTTTATTGATGGTTCAGAACAACTATTAAGTGTCGCCGTCATTATTGCCGTTGCAGCCGCTGTCTCTATCGTCATGCGCAGTGGTGGTATCGAAGACACTATTATTCACTGGGGTGAAACCGGACTTAAGAACTCAAATGGTGGTATCGTCGGTATTCTTGCTTATGTCTTCTATCTTCCACTTTCCTTTATCATTCCATCATCCTCAGGTCTTGCTGCTGCTTCCATGCCAATCATCGCCCCAGTTGCCGACCTCGTGGGGTCCACTAAAGAAACTATGATCGTCGCCTTTGCTACTGCTAACGGCTTATTAAACATGATCGCACCAACAATCGCCTCACTCATGGCCGGCCTCACTCTCTCTGGAGTTTCCTATAAAACCTGGGTCAAGCGCGTATTTCCAATTATGATTCTCTTCGTCATTATTAGCCTGGTTGCAGTATTCATCATGGGGGTTATCTAATGGCCAAAATCGTCGTCGCACTTGGTGGTAATGCTTTATCAAAAGATGGTAAGGCAACCGCCGCTGATCAACTAGCCGTTGCAAACGAAACTGCTTCGGAATTGGTTAAATTAATCACCGCTGGACACACTCTAGCTATCGTCCATGGCAATGGTCCTCAAATCGGTAATATCATTCTTCACGAAGAAGCCATTAATACCGAAAAGACTCCAACTATGCCAGTCGATGTGGCTGGTGCCATGAGCCAAGGTCAGATTGGTTATTGGCTACAGAATGCTCTCAGGAACCAACTCGAGCAACTTAAGATTAAAAAACCAATTGCCTCAATCGTCACCCAAGTCCTCGTTTCAAAAGACGATCCAGCCTTCAAAAACCCTAGTAAGCCAATTGGACCTTTCTATACCGAAGAAGAAGCTAAAAAGCTTGCTAAAACTCGTGGTATCACCGTCAAAGAGGATGCCGGTCGTGGCTGGCGCAAAGTTGTACCCTCACCAATGCCACTTTCAATCATCGAGTCCGACCTTATCAAAATTGCCATCGGCAACGGTGCCATCATTGTCGCTGGGGGTGGTGGTGGTATCCCAGTCTACTACGATCAACATGGGCGATTAACTGGTCTTGAAGCAGTTATTGACAAAGATTTTGCCGCCGAAAAACTTGCCGAAACTATTGATGCCGACATCCTATTAATTCTCACCGCAGTCGATAATGTTAAGGTTAATTACAAACAACCAGACGAAAAAACGCTTACCGAGCTCACCGTCGACGACGCCTTTAAGCTAATTGCCCAGGGCCAATTCGCCGCTGGTAGTATGCTTCCGAAAGTTGAAGCCGGCGTCAGTTTTGTATCGGGAGCCAACAAACGTGTTTGTATCATCACATCACCAGAAAAAGCCTCAAAGGCTATTGAAGGTAAAGCCGGTACCCGCATTATCGCTAATTAAAACTCTTGGTACTTGAAACCTATTATTGTAAACCACGCATCGTCACTCTGACGTTTCGTGGTTTACTTTTTCCCCAAAAAATAGTATAATAATCCCGTTACGCGCTCTAATTAGGAGTAAAAAATATTATGGCAAAAAAAGTAATTGGTAACTTAAAGTTACGCATCCCTGGTGGCAAAGCCACCGCAGGACCTCCAGTTGGTTCAACTCTCGGTCAGTGGGGTCTCAATATGATGGATTTCATCAATCCATTCAACGAGAAAACCAAAGATTACAACGGTAAAAACGTTATCGTCCACATCCAGGTTTTCGAAGATCGCACTTTCGCATGGACTTGTCTCGGCCAGCCAGTCGATGATCTAATCCGTGAAGAGCTAAAACTTCAAAAAGGTTCCGGTCGTCCAAACACCGAAAAAGTTGGAAAAATCACTCGCGAACAACTAGAGAAAATCGCAAACATCAAGATGGAGCAACTTAACGCTATTGATCTTGAAGGTGCCATCAAAGTTGTCGCTGGTACTGCCCGTTCAATGGGTGTCGAAATCACTGAATAATTTATTTATTCAAACTAATATTAATCATGGGAGGGTTGAAAAAGTTTTATCAACCCGTTACTACCACAGAAAGGAAAAATATGGCTGAAGAAAATATCAAGGCAGATGAAATGGTTGTTTCTGAAACTGTCGAGGTTACTGAAACCCCAGAAACTGCTGAAAAATTCGCCAAAGCTGGTAAAAAATCTAAGAAACACGTCGAGGAAGTCAAAGCTGAAGAAGAGCGCAAGGCTCGTGCAGCTGAAAACAAATTAGCTGAACTCGAAGTTAAGCCAAAAGGTGAAAAACCAGTCACTCGCTCCATCCTAGAGCGCCGCGGCAAAAAATACCAAGCCGCCTACAAAGACATTGACCACGCTAAGTTCTATACTCTAGCAGAAGCAATTGCTCTCGCAGTCAAAACCAACCCAGCAAAGTTTGCTGCCACCATCGAGATCCACACCCGTCTTGGTGTTGATCCACGCCAGGCAGATCAAAACATCCGTACCACTCTTGTTTTGCCTCACGGTAATGGCAAGGAAGTTCGTGTAGCTGTTTTCGCTCCTGAAGATGAGTGCAAAAAAGCCAAAGCAGCTGGTGCTGATATTGCTGAAGATACCGAATTTATCAAGCAACTAGAAAAGGGAATTATCAATTTTGATATTCTTATTTCTACCCCTGCTTACATGCCAAAACTCGGTAAATTCGCTCGCCTCTTAGGTCCAAAAGGCCTCATGCCAAATCCAAAGGCTGGTACTGTTACCGCTGATATCGAAAAGGCAGTCAAAGAATCTAAGGCTGGTAAGATCGAATACCGTGTCGACAAACAGGCCATTGTCCACCTTGGTCTCGGTAAAACCAACTTTACCGAAGCTCAATTACTTGAGAACGCTACCGCCTTCCTTGATTCATTAAAATCAATGAAGCCAGCCTCCCTCAAGGGACAATACATTAAGAGTATCTTTGTTTCATCAACCATGGGCCCATCCATTGCTGTTGAAAACATTTACAACTAATTAGACTGGTCAGAAAAATATACCACCACCAGGTGGTATATTTTTTTATTACAACAAAAAAGCCAGAACAAGCAGAAAACATGTTTTACAAAAAACTAGCGCATTATTATGAATAACCATAAGCATTATTGTGATAATTACATACATTTTTTACAACAATATTCTCTGTTAAAGGAATAAATAACTGTTAAATTCTTCCAATGATAGAATACTGTGCTAGAATAAACACAAGTAAAAAACACAGCATTTTTATAGTATCAATAAAATTAGAGAAAAAGTAGAAGTATATGTTTTTAGAAAAAGCAACTATTCGCTATCACAAATATCATTTGAACATGATGCTCACCCTACTAGTCTGCAATCTTGCTCTTTTATTATTTTCATCGCCCAAGGTTTTTGCGGTGAATACATCCATTGCCATCACTGGCAATGCCACGATTAATCAAGCCACGCCGGCCAAAGATGGCACCAATTATTTTCGTTCGCTCAATGTTAATGTTAAAACCGATAGTGATACCGGCTATGAACTTTACATTTCCGGTGGCACTGAAGACTCCGCTCTTTCTAGTACAGATCCTTTAAACACTTTTAAAATTAATTCGGTTTCCGGCAACAATAATTTTATTGATGATATGGAAAACCAGTACGGTTACAATACCGAAGATACTGACAACCACTATTATAATTACATTCCAAAACTTAGTACTCCAGTCCTACTCACTTCCACCAACGACCCTTCTGATGATAACTTCAAACTCAATATCGGCATGCGTCTTGATCGCAAAGTCCCATCCGGTGATTATCAAGGCAAGATTGTCTTCACCGTTCTTTCCGAACAAGAGTTGAAAGCCAAAATCGTTACTGGACGTGAATTTAACGTGGCTCTTCGCCACGCTCTCGGTGTTACTGATCCAGCAGTTGTCTCAGATCCAGAAACTCAAATACCTGCAGAGAAAAAATACTACCCCGATCTCACAATCACCGTCGGTCGAAAAAAATGCAGCACCGACATTACTCCAGAAAAAACAGTAAAAATTTCTACGCCCGATTCTGAAGCCGATGTCTATATGGGCATTTACCGTAGTAGCTGGGACAATATTTGTATTTGGTCTAAAGCTACCGAAATGATCTTCCCAGAAGATCTCTCATATATGTTTGCTGGCCTTACTGGTACTGGCTATAATTTAAATTTTAGTTTTAATGATGGTCGTACTAGCAAATTGCTCAACTTCTCCAAAGTTAACAATATTTCTCACATGTTTAATAAGACTAGAGGCTGGGATAATTCTGCAATTGATGTATCATCTTTTACCCCATACCTAAAGGACTCACCAGTTAAAAACATCGAATCTGCCTTTGAAGATTCCACCATTTCGAGTGTTGGTGACATATCTTTTGCTAAACATGCAAACAATATCACACGTGCTTTCCGTAACACCGAAAATCTTTCTACCGCTGATTTTTCTTCATGGGAGATTAGCGAAGCAACAGATGCGACTTCCGTCTTTGAAAATTCCGCCATCAGCGCTATTGACCTCTCAAAGTCCTCCTTTAAAAACACCACTTCCACCGCCAATATGTTTAAAGATTCCAAGGCAGGAAGCATCGACCTTTCAAAGGCAACTTTCGATAAAGTAACCGACGCCTCTTATATGTTTACCAATTCACAAGCTTCCGCCATAGACTTCACTAATACTAACTTTAAAGAAGTCGAAAATGCCAAGTCCATGTTTGAAAACGCCAAAATATACTCCCTAGACCTCAAACATGTTAAATTCGATAAAGTCAAGGACTTCTCTAACTTTTTTAAAAATACTACTTCGCTCACAGAAGCCAACCTTTCTAGTATAAAATTCACTAACGCTGAAGACCTTTCTTCTATGTTTGCCGATAGTAATATTGCAAACCTAACCCTTAATTCTCAGGATATGGATGGTAGTCATATTACCAACATGGCATCCATGTTTGAAGGATGCTCCTATATTAAAGAAGTTGATCTTGGGAAAATACACACAGGCGAACTCACAGCCGCCAAGAGCATGTTTAAAGGTGCTTTCTATCTCGAAAAAGTCACCCTACCTCAAGTTTTTAACACTAGTAAAGTTACCGACTTCAGTAATATGTTTGCGGGACTCGCTAGTCTCACAGAAATTAATAATATAGATAAATTAGACACAACTAGTGCACTTGACATGAATCATATGTTTGTTACTTTTGGTGTCCCAATCGACACAATCACTCCACTTCTTAAAGCCACTCATGTTACTGATCTTTCCTATATGTTTTATGACGCTAGAATTAGAAATACCGTCACATTCTCGCCATTATTTGATACCAGTCACGTAACTACCATGGAAAGCATGTTCGAAGGCAGCTCACCCTATCCAGTTGACCTTTCAAACTTCTCCCTCGCTAGCGCCGTAAACATGTCAAAGATGTTCAAAGCTGTTGGCGCCAACGAAGAGGGGAAGGAATGCGTCAGTAGCACATCACCGGGGCCAAGTGAAGTTATTTGGCCAGCCGCCACTCAGAATACTCCTGCACTTACTACTCTCAAATCCCTTTTTCATGGTAACTGTAATATTACAAAAATTAAAGCCCCAAAAATCACCGCTCCTAGCCTCAAAGACACTAGCTTTGCCTTCTCAGGTCTCGGCGAAATTACCGAAATCGACCTTGATGGATTTGATACCAGTGCGGTCGAAAATATGCAAGCTATGTTCTCCGGCAACTCCTCTGGTTTTATGAAAGATCAACATATAAAAATCAGCCTCAACACCTCTAGTGTGAAAAATATGTCCAAACTGTTCTATGACACCTATGTTTCCTATCTGGACTTAAGTGACTTTGATGTACATAATGTCACCAACCTAAGCTCTGCTTTCGATTACACCTGGCTTTATGAGATAGATCTCACAAACTGGGATACTCATAATGTGACCGATATGACAAGTCTATTTAGTGGTTCAACCTGGATTACGAAAATTTACGCCTCCGATAGTTTTGTCACCACTAATGTCACTGCCTATAATAACATCTTTGCAATTGGCAGCTCTTATCGTGGTCAGGCCGGCTCTACGGTACCAGCTAACAGTTTAGCTCACGCCCGTATCGACGGAGGTGCAGCGGCTCCAGGCGCCTTCTGGCGAAAGTAATAGCCGACAAAGCTATTAATACCTTAAGAATCTCTAGTCATGAAATAGGACACTAAAGTGTCCTATTTTACTATTAGTCATCGATATTCCACATGTCTAAGTGCCTTTCATATTTAAAGACCACTACTAGTCATCTTACACTAAGCTTTTAATGCATCGCGCCATTAACCATTAATACACCACCATATACTCACATAGTCCCTCAAGAGATTATTAGTCATGCCAACGTCGACATAATCTCGGAGATCGGCGAGAATTGTACCTAAAATTTTGCCACCCTCGCATACATCCATAATCGTTAATATCTCTTCCCATACCATGGTTCATAGTCTAAAGTTAAGCTTAAACAAACCAAAAAATCCGCCACTGCAGGGCGGATATTGTTTTTGTTACTTTCTAAGGCTTCGCCTTGAAGTAACCTCTAAGGCCAGGCTTGCCAATCCTTGCATAAGCCGCATCTACATTTGCTGCACTATATGACCAGTTAGCACCACCAACAAGATGACTACAACTTCCAAACATATTAGTCGAAATTGAAAGATTTGTTCTATCAAATTCCTCTGGCCCATAAATCGTTTTAAGCCAACTATTCGAATAGAACATCATACTCATATCAGTGACACTCTTTGTATTAAAACCAGATACATCAATAGTTTCGACATAAGACATGGCCGCAAACATCCCATTCATATCTGTTACGTTTTCAGTATTAAAGCTCGACGCATCAATACTTTTTGTTGCCGCTAGATTCCTAAACATATCCTTCATATTAGTAACAGTACTGGTATTAAGACTTGTAAGAGACAAATTCTGTGGCCCTTTAAACATATAGAACATTTTCTCCATTGTCGTCACATTTCCGCCCTTTAGGTTAGAGAAATCTGCATTGTCATCTGCCGTTGCCTTATAGAATGTATGCATAAAGCTCGTGGCATTCTCAAAGGTTACCTTAGACATATCAAGTCCCCTCAAATTAGTATATGCAAAAGCTGCCTCCGCATTTTTTGCTGTATTAATATTTTCGAGATGTAAAATTTTTAAATTTGGGCTCGTACTAAGCAATGCATAAGTATCTTGAAGGAATATTGAATCCATCTTCTCAGTCTTCGAAAAATCAATCCCGTCAAGGTCAATTTCACCAAAGCAGTTCGCACTATTTCTTTTAAAACTAGCCACCCTACTTAACCACAAGGTTGCATCTTCCGGCGCATAAACAATATCCGCCTCAGAATACCAATATACATAATTCTTCCCACCTTTGTAATCATTCCACACATAAATAGGGAGGTCTGATCCTGTTTCAGCTTCGTTTAAACTACCGGCTTTCAGCTGATTAGTTCTCTGAAAGGTGTATGTAGTATTAGGGCATCGCAAAAAAGGTGCGCGATAATTATTGCCTCCACTATACAAAGGCGTATTATGTATACTATTTTTCTTAAACGTCGCCGTTTTCAAGACTGGATTCGTAATCACAGTTATCAAGATATTACCACTATAAGTATCCTCGATTAAGTCGCCTCCAGCGCGTACTCCAACACTAATCTTTGGGATCCCCGCACCCGAACTATCACCAACTCCCGGCGCACTTGCCGTAGTCTTATTTACCACTAGCATTGGCGAACTACTATTTGGAAGTGCCGAAAAGTTTGTCTGATCAATCGATACGCCCCATTCTTTCTCGCTAAAACTTGCAAGAGTCTTACTGGTACTAAGCGGCATAATTCTACCAGTATTATCCGATTGGCTTGGCCTCAAAATCGAGTCTGCCCCAGCACTAGATATCATCACTTTATATCCAGAGCGATTATCCGTCCGAATATTCATCAAGATGTCACGTGCTTTAGCTGCCTCGTGCGTCCCCTTATCAAAATTAAAATTCAATTCATTTCCCGCATCCACTCCATTCAAAGTCATTGAAAGTGATTCAGCAAAAACGTTGTGATTATTACATAAAAAGAAGCATACAAGTGAAAAAATCAAGCCACTAATCTGTTTAATTTGAATAGTACTCTTAATTTTTACTATCATAATTACCACCAGTCTACCACAAGCATAATAGATAAAGCAAAGGTTTATATAAATATAACAACATTATTTCTACAACGTTTATGCTAACTTAGACGTAATATTTCATTACACGTAATTTATCCAACAAAAAAATACCCCGAAGGGTATTTTTTAAATAAATTCGTAGACTCGGTTTTTAATTAAGCTAATTCAACAACAGCGCCGGCTTCCTCAAGAGTTTTCTTGAGAGCTTCAGCTTCATCTTTCTTAACTTTTTCCTTGACAGTTGCAGGAGCACCATCAACGATAGCTTTTGCTTCACCAAGACCAAGGCCAGTAGCCTCTTTAACAGCCTTGATTACAGCGATCTTCTGAGCACCAGCGTCTTTAAGAACGACGTTGAATTCAGATTTGCCTTCTTCTTCGGCAGCAGCGCCAGGAGCAGCAGCAACAGCAACAGCGGCAGCAGCAGGCTCAATACCATATTCATCTTTAAGAGTATTTTTGAGTTCGTTAACTTCAAGAACGGTAAGATTTACTAGTTCTTCAGCTAATTTTTTAATATCAGCCATGTTAGACCTTTCTATAATTAGTAATTTAATATTTGTTCATTTAGAACGTTACAACATTGATTGTTTCAATATACACCCGAAGGATATATCAAATTTAAGCTTCTAGCTTTGCTTCCAAACCGGAAACAATACCAGAAAGTCCACCGGAAAGACCAGAGATAGAATCGTTGACTGGTGAAAGCAATTGTGCAACCACCTGTGCGACCAATTCGTTCTTGGAAGGAAGAGCAGCAAGCGCAGTAATTTCAGCGGTGTCGATCATGCGACCAGCTTCGCTAAAACCACCAACCAGCTTCAATGCCTTATGTGTCTTTCCAAAATCAGCTAAGATTTTTGCTGGAGCAACTTCGTCAGAATCAGAAATTGCATAAACCAATTGTCCAGTTAGATGAGTGGTATCAGTATCTTTATAGACAGCGATTTCATTCATCGCAACACGAACCAAGCGGTTCTTTACAATTTTGATCTTTACGCCCTGCTCACGAGCAGATTTGCGCAAATCCTCAAGATCAGCAACGGAAAGTCCCTGATAATTTGCGTAAGCAGTTAGCTTTGCGTTTGAAAGTAGCTCAGTTAAATCAGCAACCAATGTATTCTTTTTATCTTTTGAAATTGCCATAAAAAGTTTTTCCTTGATTGTTAAGAAGTCTACGAATTGTTAAAATCCGTTACCAATTTTAAGAATTTTCCTCGGTGACCTAATTAAGACCAACCTAAAGATGTAAACATTTTATACACCTCTACGCTAGATCCGTCACTGTCTATGGTAACTGGCAATATTGTATCAGATTTCCAAATATATTGCAAACTAATACAAAAAGGGAACGGATGAAACTTTTTACTCGTGATGGTATTTTCCACCAAGATTAATTTCCTGCGCACGATATATCTGCTCACTGAGCATTACACGCACCAATTGGTGGGGAAAAACCAATTTCGAAAAGCTCCACACAAAATTAGCCCGAGCCCGAATTTCATCCGTAAAACCAAAGGCACCCCCAATCAGAATTACGACCTCTTTAGTATCAACGAATTGCTGGTTAAGTTTATTGGCTAACTCCACGGAAGAAATATTTATCCCACGCTCATCTAAAACTATCACAAACTCATGCCCCGAAAATGGCCACTCCTCTAAATACTTTAATAATTTCTCTTCATCAAAAAACTGCCACTCAATATTAAACGGCTTTTTTAGTCTTTTTTCATACTCAGAAATCGCCATATTCACCCAATCTTGGTGCTTTTTTCCTCCAGCAATTACACGAATCATATATCTCACCCTTCCTGTCTTATTTGCTTAATTATAACAGAACTGCCCCTCTTCATAGTCATATTCACAACACTATCTGTGCAATACTTTTGTTTTTATTACAACACATGTCAATTAGTCTCTGTTAGTGCTGTGGAAATCTCTAGACAAATTATTTGTTGACTTTTTTACAGGACTGACATAATATAATACTAATATTATATTAAACAGACAGGATGCGAGGTGATGTCTGAATTACCAGAAAAACAAATAAAACGACTCCGCTCGCTTATTCAAGAAGCGGAAACCAATTTAGCCGCAGCCAAAGAACTACTCATTTCCGTAGTTGGTGATGGTGATGTAATCACCGCCCCACGAGAAGTTGTAGTTTCCGGACCCGAAGGTAAAATTATTGAGGGTGTTTTTGACGGTCAGATCATGATTGATCAAGATGGCAAAAACTATCCAGTTCCAGCAAACTACGCCAGTAAGTCCAAGCTCGTTGAGGGTGACATTATGAAGCTCACTATTACCCCTGAAGGTAAATTCCTCTACAAGCAGATCGGACCAGTTGAACGCAAAACCGTCATTGGAACTTTAACTCATCATGACGATAAATATTTTGTAGAAGTAAACGGCCGTGAGTATGAAATTCTCTATGCTTCCGTAACTTACTTCCGTCTTCGTGAAGGAGCACAAGTTTCTGTGGTTATCCCAGCCAACAACGACCAGGCCAACTGGGCTGCCGTGGAAGCTTCTCTCTAGTAGTGAGTCTTTTAGTCTATTTAAAAACACCCTGGCTAGGGTGTTTTTTAAAACCTCACCAATCAATATTCTCCCTCCGCACCGACATATGCTAGAATATTTCTAATGAAGGCCTTATATCGTAAATACCGTCCCCTTAAACTCTCTGATGTTGTTGGACAAGATAAAACTATTCATCAACTCCAGGGAGCCATTACGCAAAACAAGATATCCCACGCCTATCTTTTCATTGGTCCAAGAGGCTGCGGAAAAACCTCCGTCGCTCGCATCTTTGCACACGAAATTAATCAATTCGATTACCAGCTAGAAGATTCCTATGTCGATATTATCGAAATCGATGCTGCCACTTTTACTGGTGTTGATAATATTCGTGAATTACGCGAAAAAGCCATGATTATCCCCACCACTGGCAAGTATAAAATCTATATTATCGACGAAGTGCATATGCTATCAACCAGCGCTTTTAACGCCTTACTTAAAATTCTTGAAGAACCACCTGCTCACGTTGTCTTTATCATGGCCACTACTAACCCCGAAAAAATTCCCGCTACCATTGCTTCGCGCACTCAAATCTACCGTTTCAGTCTAGCCGAACCAGAAGTAATGCAAAACTTTCTCAGGAAAATTTCAGATCAAGAGGGAATTAATATTTCCGATGCTGCTCTTCGAATCATCTCCGAAAGGGGCGGCGGCTCATTCAGAGACTCTCTATCCATTCTCGATCAACTCAGCACAATTAGCGATAAAGAACAGCAGATAGATGAAACGGCCGTCTCTGAAGCTCTAGGTATTCCAAGTCAGCAGGGGATCTCCGATTTACTCCAGGCCTACCAAGAATCCGATACCGCCAAGATCACAGAGACTCTTTCAATATTATTTAATGCTGGCTTTACTGCCGACGCTATCACCACGGAATTAATTCAACAAATTATTAAAGCCCCTTCCCCAAAAACCCTACCTCTCATTGAGCGACTTTTTTCCGTTACTGGTAATTTTCTAGAAGCAAAACTAACCGTAGCCCTTATTTCTACCACCCAAAGCCTCACTACAAAAACAGCCAGCCCTCCAACCACATCCCAAACCTCGAATTCAGCCCTGGCCTCCAATAAGGTTATAAATTCCGCCCCCGCAGTCGAATCTTCACTCCCTTCGCCCTCAATGGCTCAAAAAAAATCCGAAACCTCCAATGCCTTTGCTAGCATCCGTAATCAACTTGTTAAGAACGCTAAATATCACAAGGCTGAACACGCACTTCCTCCGGTCGAGCCAGAAGACTTAACGCCAGTAGCTCCACCAACTCTGCCTGAAGCCGTTGTTGACTCCGCCGGCAGTTTTAACTTTAATGGCTTTGTTGCTAACGTATCTAACGTCAATCCCACCCTTCTGACTGCTCTTAAAAAATCCTTCTTCTTGATTAATGATAAAGATTTCGATATTTATCCTGAAAAGCCAGTCTATTGGCGCATTTTAAGCCAAAAAAATAACCTCGACATTCTTCGCGGCGCTATTAATTCAATCAATCTCACTGTGAAAAATCCCGATACCGATGTTATTCCAAAAACTGCCGTCTCCTTTGACCAGGCTGCAGCTGGGCAGACCGCCAAGCCGGACACATCCTCACCAAACTTAAGTTCACTTTCTGCTATAATGGGTGATATACAGGAGGTCACCGATAACCCATTCTAGGAAATAGGTGAGATTAGTTATGGCAGAATCAAAAGATACTACGGAAAAGAAACCCAAAAAGAAGACCATCTCTCAGAATGATCCAGAACTTTTTGGTGGTCGCATTCCACCACAAGATATCGACGCCGAACGTTCGCTATTAGGTGCAATTTTACTCAACGACTCCGCCTTTCCGGAAGTTCTCGAAAAAATCAAACCAATTGACTTCTACGAGAAAAAACATGGTACCATTTATCACGCCATGATGTCGCTCTATGAGCATAGCCAACCCATCGATCTACTTACTTTAAGATCAGAGCTTAATAATCAAAAACTAATTAAAGAAGTTGGTGGCGCCCCCTATCTCACCGAGCTAACCAATGTTGTTCCCACAGCATCCAACGTCTTATCCTATGCCAAACTAGTGGAACAGGCTTCTATTCGTCGTCGCCTAATTCGTGCTGGGACCGAGATTACTAATCAAGCCTATGATAGCGCTACTGATGTCTCTGCTATGCTTGGCGCCGCCGAAAAAGAACTTTTTGCTGTTTCTGATCAAACAACAAAAACCGAATATGCCGCCCTTGAAGATCTTCTTGTTGATGCCTTTGATCGTATGGAGGCTCTTCATACCAATAAAGGTGCGCTCCGTGGGCTTAAAACCGGTTTTCGTGACCTCGATAACAAGACAGCAGGTTTTCAGAGAGGTGATCTTATTATTATCGGCGCCCGACCTGCCATGGGTAAAACTACTTTTGCACAGAACCTTGCCTATAATATTGCAGGCATTAATAAGCGTGGCGTCCTCTTCTTCTCTATGGAGATGGCAAAGAATGAAATTGTCGACCGTATGATTGCCAGCACCTCTGGCGTAGATTCTTGGCACATTCGTACTGGTAATATTACTGCCGATGATTTTGCTAAAATTGGTGACGCACTTGGTGAGATGAGCGAAATCCCACTTTATCTCGACGACACCAGCTCAATGACTGTTCTCGAACTTCGCAATAAAGCTCGTCGCGCCGCCCACGATCACGATATTGGTCTCATTATTGTAGATTACCTCCAGCTCATCTCCGGTTCCGATCGTTATGCTGGTAACCGTGTACAAGAGGTTACTGAAATCTCTCGTGGCCTTAAAACGCTTGCTCGTGAACTAGAAATTCCCGTCATCGCCCTTGCTCAGCTTTCTCGTGGTGTGACCGGCCGTGATGATCCACGCCCAGTCCTTTCCGACCTTCGTGAATCCGGCTCCATCGAGCAGGATGCCGACCTTGTGATGTTCTTACACCGTCCAGATTATTACCATCAAGAAGATGGTTATGAACCGACCAACGTTACTGAACTTCTCATGGCTAAGCACCGTCATGGGCCTATCGGAAAAATTGAACTCTACTTCCATCCTGAGCTCCTCCGTTTTATGTCACTTGATAAAACCAGGGAATAGCACGAAATTATTTTTCATGCTAAAATACTAGTGTGGGTAAATTAAATCCAAATAAATATTTTCTTTACAAAAATCGTTTCATTATTGGCTACATCCTTCTTGCCGCCAGTTTTCTAACATTAATACTTTTTGTCCCTAAAATCGCCCTCACTGGCCTATCAACTAGTGAGATTACTTCTGCTACCGCCAGCCAAAATCTCAACCTTCGTAGTATTTTTGATGGACAACTCGTTGATCTCCCATATCGCCTTCTCCAAAAAACCGTCTTTAAATTCATTGGTATTACCACTTATTCCGTCATTATTCCAAGCATCATTATTGGTGGTTTTCTAGGCTTCTTTCTGATTCTTCTCTTAAACCGCTGGTTCAAAAATAACACCGCCATTATCGCCAGTATTATTGCCGTCCTTTCCTCAAACTTTCTCTTCCTAGTAAGTAACGGAACCCCTCTTATTATGGTCGTCTTCTGGCCGACCTTACTACTCTGGCTTGGCTCCAAGGTTCAAGGCAAAGAACGACCCGCCCCAATTTGGTCCTTTATCTTTGCCTTCGCCCTATTTCTTTCCAGCTTCACCCCTTACATGATTTATCTCATCATCCTCATTCTCATCTATACCATCCTTCATCCGCACCTTCGCTTTACTATTAAAAACCTCCCCCGCCTTCCTTTTATTCTCGTTAGTTTATTTATTTTAATCGGATTCGGTTTTATGGGCTTCATTTTTCTACAGCACCCAGAAACCATTAAGCCACTTCTTTACTCAGGCGACTTTAAGCTTTCCACTTATTTTAATAATCTCAAGCAAGCCTTCCTACCATTTTTCACCTGGCATGGTGTCATAGAAAGTATCTTCCTCGCACCTCAAATTAGTCTACCCGCCGCCTTCATTGCTATTATTGGCCTAGTCTCCACGTTTAAAGGCTTTTTTGCCAGTCGAAACTCTATTGCAATTTTCTTAATTATTTTCACTATTCTCATCTCTGGCTTCCACACCGATTACGCTGTTCTCTTAATTCTGCCTTTTACTATCCTAATCGCCCATGGCCTACGTTATATTATTTACAAATGGTACAATCTCTTTCCAGAAAATCCATATGCCAAGTTCTTTGGTATTATTCCAATCGCCATTTTCCTCTTCACTATGATTACCTCGGATCTTTCACATTTTATCTCTGGCTATCGTTATGCCGCCCCAGTAGCTAATCAATTCAATAGTGATCTGTCTATGATTCTTACCCATGCAAAAGCTGGTGACTACCTACTACTTGACGAAAATGATGATTTTTCAAAGCTGTTAATTGCCGCCAACACCGTTAAGCCAATCTTCAGAGACTCACTCAACTACTACATTACTACGGATGTTAGTAGCCTACCTAAAAATTCAAAGATCTACACCATTGGCAAAACCAACCATACGCAATTAGAACTTCAAAAAGTTTATACCTCCTCAAAATCCCAAAACTCTGATCGTCTATACCTATATTCCGTAAAGTAATCTGTTATAATAAGTAAAATAATAAATACATAAGGAGATGTTCTATGGGTGCTACTTTTGACCAAATGAAAATGATTAATACACTAAGAAAAGCCCAAAAAGACTTAAAAAACGAGATCGTAGAAGTTGAAGCCGGCGACGGTGCCGTTGTGGTCCAAATTACCGGCGAACTTAAGGTTAAAAAGGTCTCTATCGACCCTTCACGCATTGATCTTGATGATATTTCTGAACTTGAACGCTGGATCGAAAACTGCTTCCGCGACGGCTATGCTAAAGCTCAAGAAATCGCAACAGATAAAATGAAACCTCTTATGGGTCAACTAGGCGGTCTTTCCGGCCTTGGCATGTAATCAAATGTTGCCACAAGCCCTAGAAAATACCATTGAAGCACTTGGGAATCTCCCAGGAGTCGGTCCACGCACAGCCGAACGTTATGCTACCTATCTTTTTCGTGCCGATAAAAAAATCACAGACACTATTATCGATGCTCTGAGTCATCTCCATTCCGATGTGAAGACCTGCCCCGTCACCTTCGCATTAATCAATCACAACGAGGAGGTCTCTCCTTTTTATGATAAAGAGGAGCGCGACAGAAGTACAATCCTTGTTGTTGAAGAACCTCTAGATATCTACGCCATCGAACAAACCAAACAGTACCACGGTACCTATCATGTACTTGGCGGCGCCATTTCACCAATCGATGGTATCACCCCCGACAAACTCCATATTGAGGAGCTCATTTCACGAGTAGAACATGACCAGGTGCAAGAAATTATTATTGCCACCAACCCTAGCGTTGAAGGTGAGAGTACTGCTCTTCTTTTACAACGCGTGCTATCCGGCAAATATCCTAATCTCAAAGTCACGCGACTAGCTCGAGGTCTTCCTCTGGGAGTTGATCTCTCCTTCGCCGACCAAATCACCTTAGGTGCCGCCCTCACAAACCGTACTCAACTCTAAGCTTTATTTCGTCTCCCAAATTTTTTATGCTAAAATCAAATCATTACTATCATTTTGGAGGTTTCATATTTATGGATCAAAATATTTTAGCCATTCTAGGCATAGCGATTTTAATTCTTCTAGTCGTCATTCTTTTTATTACCATCAAAAACCGAACAAACAATACCCAATCAGATCTTCTTAAATTACTTGAGGCCATGACTAAAAATACCGATCAAATCGTTGAAGCTTCTAAGAACCTTCATGAACGCATGATCCGTGTTGAAACCACCGTAGATAAAATCACGAAAGGTGTTGATGACGGATTTAGGGATAATCGTAAGGAAATTGCCACCAATCTACAGACTATTCAAAAAACAGTTGACTCAAGAGTAAAAGACCTCCAAACCGATAATGCCAAAAAGCTTGAAGAAATGCGACTAACTGTCGATGAAAAATTGCAAGCCTCCGTTGAAAAACGCTTCAACGAAAGCTTCAAAACCATCTCCGAACAACTTACTAGTGTCTATAAAGGCCTTGGAGAGATGAAAAATCTTGCCACCGGCGTAGGCGATCTTAAAAAAGTCATGGAAGGCGTGAAAACGAGGGGTATTTATGGTGAAGTTCAACTAAACAGTATTATTTCGGACATCTTAAGCCCCAACCAGTACCAGGAAAACATCAACACAAAACCCGGCTCCGCTGATCGCGTCGAATTTGCAGTCAAAATGCCAGGTAGGGAAGAAGACCATGAAACCTATCTTCCTATCGACTCAAAATTTCCAGTTGAGAATTATTCTCGCCTCATCGCCGCCTACGATCAAGGCAATAAGGCCGACATTCTTACCTTCCAAAAGGCCCTAGCTACTGACGTTAAAGAACAGGCCAAAAAAATCTCCACAAAATACATCGAGCCCCCTTTTACTACCGATTTTGGCATGATGTTTGTACCTACAGAATCTCTTTATGCAGAGATTTTACGCATCCCAGGTCTTTCCGACGAAATTCGTCAAAAATACAATATTAGTATCACTTCTCCGTCTACTCTCCCTGTCACCTTGTCTGGACTCCTCATGGGCTTCCGTACTGTGGCTATTGAAAAACGCAGTAGTGAAGTCTGGCAGGTCCTTGGCGCCATTAAAACCCAGTTTAATAAATTTGGCGACCTCCTTGAAGCCACCAAGAAAAAACTTCAAGAATCTGCTAATAAAATTGACGCCGCCGCCACAACCTCTCGCCAAATTGAACGTCGCCTAAAAGAAGTTGAAAGCCTGCCTACCGCCGATAGTATCAAACTAATAGGCGAAATCGATGATTCATTCTAAAACTAAAACTCTCTTCGTCTGTTATAATTAACCTAATGTACGAAAATTTTACTAAGTTTATTTCAGATAAGTCAAAAATCTGCATTATCCAGGCAGAAAATCCTGACGGTGACTCCTTAGGCTCCGCTCTAGCGCTTGAGGCCCTACTCCAAGACAAACAAATATCTCAATTTTGTCCAGTAAATATTCCAAAATACCTTCGTTACTATAAAGACTGGTCAAAAATTTCCAGCGAAATCGATTACCAAGCTGATGGCTACATCATTGTTGACACCGCCGCTCAAATTCTGCTCAGTAAATTAATTGATGACCTTACGATCAAGAATCTTCTTTACACTAAACCCATTTTTGTCATTGACCATCACGAGACTCCTGATGACCTCGATTTTCCACACCAATCAATTATTGAACATCTTCCTTCTTGCACCAATGTAATCTATAACATAGCAGGGCAAACAGGGCTAGAAATCAATAAAGCGGCTGCCGAATATATCTTCCAAGGTCTACTTTCCGACACATTGGGGCTCACCTCCGCAGGAGTTTCTGGCGATACTTTTCGTCTAGCCGCTAACCTACAAGATCTGGGTGCTAATATTAGCGAACTCGAGGAAAATCGCAAAGAATTCATGAAGAAGTCTCAGCGTATTCTTGCCTACAAAGCAGAACTAATTCAACGTATCGACTATTCACTCGACGGTCAACTTTCTACAATTCATATTCCATGGGAAGAAATCCAAGAATATTCAGACGAATATAATCCTAATGTCTTGATTCTCGAAGAAATGAAAATGGTCGAAGGTGTTAAGGTGGCAGTTGCTATCAAAACCTATCCCGACGGCAAGTTGACTGGTAAAATTCGTTCATCTCTCCCCATTTCTGACAAAATTGCCGGCTTTTTTGGCGGCGGCGGCCACCCTTATGCTGCGGGTTTTCGTATTTATGACACAAACTATCAAGACACTCTCCGCGAGCTCGTCGCCTGTAGTTATAGGTTAATTGAAGACTACGAACAGGAATCTACTACAGAGGAAACAACTTTTATTGGAAGCTTCTAAAATGTATCTATACAATACTCCAACTAAGAAAATTCAAGAATTCATCCCGCAAGATAAACAAAATGTCAAAATCTACACCTGCGGTCCAACCGTTTACAGCTTCGCCCATATTGGCAACTTTGCCGCCTACATTTACTGGGATCTTCTAGTGCGTCTCATCAAGACTCACGGCTGGACCCCAAATCGTGTCATGAATATTACCGATGTTGGCCATCTCACTTCCGACAGCGACGAGGGAGATGACAAAATGGAAAAAGGCGCAAAAAGAGAAAACAAAACGGTTTGGGAAATTGCCGATTTTTATACTCAAGCTTTCTTTGATGACTTTTACTCACTTAATTTAATTAAGCCAACAAAAATTGCTCGCGCCACCGACTATATTAAGCAGGGACTAGCTCTCGTCCAAACCCTGATTGATAAAGGATTAACTTACGAAACCTCTGATGGTATCTATTTTGATACCAGCAAATTTTCCACTTATGCCGATTTTGCTAAATTAGACTTGAGTAATCTTAAAGCTGGTGCCCGTGTGGAATTTAACCCTGAAAAACGTAATGTTTCTGATTTTGCTATTTGGAAATTTATCAAAGATGGGGAAGATCATGCCATGCAATGGGAGTTTCAAGGTCGTCCAGGCTATCCAGGATGGCATCTTGAGTGTTCTACTATTTCTCACACCGAACTAGGCGAAACAATTGATATTCATACTGGTGGGATCGACCATATTCCTATTCATCATACAAATGAGATTGCCCAATCCGAGGCCGCTTTCGATTTGCCCATGGCTCGTTTTTGGCTACACTGTAATTTTATTACCAGTGAAGGCCAAAAATTCAGCAAGTCTCTTGGTAATGCCTATACTATTCATGATCTTAAGGAGCGTGGATTTTCGCCACTCGACTTTAAAATGTGGATCCTCCAAGGTCATTATCAATCCGAACGCAACTTTACGCTTTCTGATCTTGAATCCTCTAGAATCCGTCGTCTCAAATGGAAAAACCAAATTGCTGAATTATTACAAACTAGTAACCTAGATCTTAATTTTAATAATCCAACAGTTCTTGCAGAATTCATAAAAGATTTACAGAACAAAAATTCCACACCACAAACCAAAAATTCGCAAGAGATCGTCTCATTTGTCGATAATAACCTTAATTCCGCTGAGGCTTTTTCATATATCGATCAGCATCAGCTCACTCTGGATGATTGGGCTTTAATTGATAATCTATTCGGTATTGGATTACTTACAGAACAATATTTCCCTGATAAGACCATAGTTAATCTTATTCACACACGTCAGAAGGCTAGGCAGCAAAAAGATTTTCGAACTGCCGATCAGATTCGTGAGCAAATTGAACACGCTGGTTTTATCATTAAAGACCAAGCTGGCCAGCCAATTTGGCAATACTTAAAATAGCTTATTTCTTTTTCTTAAAAACTCAGCTATACTAAATAAAAACAGAGGAGGTACATGTCACGTACAATTGAGGTCGATACTAAAACTTTTATTCGCTTTTGGTTTGTTATTATTGCTTTTGCCGGCCTTGGCTATTTAATTTTCAAAGCTGCTAGTGGTCTTATCATTATCTTTATTTCAGCATTCTTAGCCCTAGCTTTGCGCCCCTTAGCCAAGCTAATTGACAAAATAGATAAAAGAAAGGAACGCCCTAGACTCACTGCCATTATTGCTGTCCTCGTCGTCGTTCTTGGCTTCTCAACAATTGTAGCCGTCGTCGGACCAATGATTGTTTCTCAAGTTTCAATTTTTCTCGCCTCTGCTCCTCAAAAAATCTCTACCGTAATTGGCGAATTCAACCTAGATCGTATAGGTGAATATTTTGGTATTCCTGACCTACAAGCACAACTTCTTGTGGCCTTACGTAATTTTTCCAATACTTTACTCAATAATCTCAGCGGTATTGCAATTAGTAGTGTTGGTACCATCGGTACTATTCTCACAAACATCATTCTTACCATCGTTCTTACCATCCTTTTCATGCTCGAAGGTCCAACCTTAGTGGAAAATTTTTGGCGCACGATCTCATCTTCTCGCAACGCACAAGCCACCCGTGTCTGGCATCGTGTCACCTCTAAACTAAGTACCGTAGTTGCCAAATACGTCTCCGCACAGGTTTTGATTGCACTTCTAGACGGTACTATTACTGCCATTAGCGTTTTTATTCTTTGCTTAATTTTCAATGTTCCAGGCGGCATCGCTATTCCTCTAGGACTCATCTCCTTCCTCTTCTACCTCATCCCTATGTTTGGACCAGTCATCGCCTGTATCATCAATACAGTGCTCCTTTTTGTCAACTCCCCATGGGCAGCCTTCAGCTTCTTCCTCTTCTACCTCATCTATCAACAAATTGAAAACAACATTATAGCCCCCCGAGTTCAAGGTAAAGGCCTTGGCTTACCACCAGTTATAATTCTTATTTCCATCATCATCGGTATGTATGCCTTTGGTCTTATTGGCTGTCTAATTGCTATTCCGATTGCCGGCTGTATCAAAGTTATCATTGACGAATATGCCGCCATTAAAAAGGTAATGGACGATTAAATTCATAGACTATTTAATCCGTCTATGACATAATTATTGAGAACTAATTTTAAGGAGTATATTATGGAACAAGTATTACCATTTCTTGAAGGAATTTTTATGATCGCCACCACTGAAGGAGATCAGCCACACGTGCGTCCTTTTGACGCAGCCGGCATCCTTGATGGCAAATTCTACATTGGTACTAAAAATAATAAAAAAGTTTTTGCTCAGATTAAGAACAATCCAAAGGTTGAAATCTATGCAAAACACGACACTCTAGGTGCCCTTCGCATCACTGCCGAAGCCTATCCTGTTGAAGATGAAGCATTAAACCAGGCCGCATATGAGTCCACTAAAAAGGACTACGCTGGCTCCGACTGTGCTGCCCTAGAACTTAAAAATGTTCACGGTACTATCCAAAATAAACTTGGCGAAGTAATCAATGTCGAATTCTAAATCCACTGTGTCAACCACAAACGTTAGACAAACTACTCTCATCTACCTCACAGCAATCTCCGCAGGTATTCTGCTGATTTCAAACTTAGCTGCCACCAAGCTTTGGAATATGTTCGGAATTGCTGTTGATGGGGGGATTCTTTGTTTTCCAATCTCATACATTCTCGGCGACATCATTATCGAGTTTTACGGAAAAAAGGTAGCTAAGTCCGTCATCTTTTCCAGTCTCCTTCTCAATATCCTTGCCGCCCTCGTCTTCTGGGCTGTCTGCGTTCTCCCTCCCTTTGCTGGTACTGAAGAGATGCAAAACTCCATTGTAAATGTCCTTGGTTTTGCTCCACGCATCATCATTGGCTCACTGACCGCCTACCTTTTCTCGCAATTTTCTAACAATTTTATTTTCGAGAAAATTAAGAAGAAAACCGGCTCAAAACTCTTCCTTGTGCGTGCACTTGGATCATCAATCGTTGCCCATTTTCTCGACAGTCTTGTCTTTGAAACCATTGCTTTCCTTGGCGTTCTTCCATTCAATGATTTTCTTAATCAGGCACTCTTCGCCTACCTCCTCGGCCTAGGTCTCGAATTGATTCTGTCACCAATCGAACTTCTCATTGTTGCCAAAGTTCGTCCATTTTTAAAGGATGAGGAGCAAAAAGCCAAAGAAGTCCAAATAGCAACAAAATCTTAACTGAAAGTTTGAATAATGTTTAGCTTCCAGATTGACCATAAAATTCCTGGTGCCCTTGGACGAGCCGGCACAATCAAAACCCCACACGGAGAAATAAAAACCCCAGCCTTTATGACCGTTGGTACCCAAGGCTACGTACGATTCTTAAAGCCCGAAGATCTTGTCGCTATAGGCGCACAAGCAATGCTTAGTAATGGTTATCATCTCCGCCGCACCTCTTTCGAAATAGCCAAACAAAAAGGCTTATCAAATTGGTCGGGCTGGTCTGGCCCCACTCTCACCGATTCCGGTGGTTTTCAAGTTATGTCACTTGGCTCTGGACTAGGCAAAGTAGTCTCTATGGACAGAGAACGTGGTGTAACCAATACAGCCCACAAAGAACGCCTTGCTCATGTCACTGAGGACGGAGTTCATTTTACCGATCCATTTGATGGTCAACCTGATTTTATTGGCCCCGAAGAATCCATGCAAATTCAGTGTAGAATAGGCGCCGACATTCATATGGCCTTTGATGAATTAACTTCACTCGCCGATGATTATGACTACAATGTCGAAGCATTAGCGCGCACGGAGCGTTGGGCTAAACGAAGCCTAGATGAACATCTTAAGCTACGCGATTCTCTGGGCTACAGGCAAAGTCTCTACGGCGTACTCCAGGGCGGTCGCTGGGAAGATCTTAGGCGTAGTACTGCTAAAAAACTTGGGGCCATGCCTTTTGATGGCTATGGACTTGGTGGCGCATTTCTTAAAGAAGATCTCTCTGAAATTCTTCGCTGGTGTAATGAGGAACTCCCAGAGCATAAACCTCGGCACCTCTTAGGTCTTTCACACCCAGACGACATCTTAAATGGCGCCGAAATGGGAGCCGATACCTTTGATTGTGTGGCACCTACTAGGGAAGCACGACATGGCAAGATATATACAAAATACGGGGATATTAATTTACGTAAATTTAAAGATTCAAATCTTCTACTTGACGAAGACTGTGACTGCCCTACCTGCCAAGCCGGTCACACCCGTGGCGAACTCCGTGACCTTTGGCGCTCCGGCAACGGGGAATTAAAGGCAAAGTTTTATCGCCTCGCCTCCATGCATAATCTGCGTTTTATTATTCGTCTCACTGAACAAATTCGTGATGCTATTTTGGAGGATCGTTTCCATCAGTTTAAGCAAGAATTCCTACGAAATTATTATACAAAATAGAAAAACCTAAATTATTTATGCTAAAATAAGGTAGTGGATAATCAAGTCTCTTTTATTCGAAGACACCCCCTACTAAAAGACATTTTTAGCCTGATTATTTTTGTCTTCTTTGTAATTCTTGGTACCTATTTTCTTAATACTTACATCATGCGTTCATACAATGTGGTGGGTGCCTCTATGGAAAACACCCTGCATGGCAAAGATCGTCTAATCGTTAACCGTGCCGCTGTCTCACTTTCGCATTTTTTTGGTAAACCATACGTTCCAGAACGCGGCCAAATCATTGTCTTTCTTAACGGAGATGCTAGCGGTCCATTAACCTGTGGCGTCGAGGCCTCTATTCGCGACCAATACATCATTAAACGTGTCATCGCTTTTCCGGGCGAGCGCGTTGTGGTAAAAGATGGTAAATTGACCGTTTACAATAAAGAACACCCTGAAGGCTTTAACCCTGACGAATCAACCAGAAAATCAGATCAAGATGGGCCAAAAAAATATACCGCTGGCGAAGTCGACATGACCGTGCCTGAAGACGAAATTTTCGTTGCCGGCGACAACCGCGAAGGTACTCACTCTTATGATTCTCGCTATGGCCTTGGCACTATTCCATACTGCCGCATCATCGGTCCAGTCCTATTACGTCTCTATCCTTTTGATAAAATTCGTCTATTTTAGGTTATAATATTTATATATGTCAGATTATGTTTTAATACGTAAGGGGCGCAACATTATTAGTACGGTGCTGCACGCCTTATTTAATCTTGTTCTTGGGCTTGGCTCCGTTTTTATTACCTTCTCAACAGCAAGCTGGATTCCAGGCGTTCTACTTGTCGTCCTTTCGAAGTGGCGCATGTTCGCAGTTCGCCCTCGCTACCTCTTTCTTAACCTCAAGTCGAATTTAGTTGACCTTATTGTTGGCTTCTCTTTTATCTTCATCACCTACTGTTCTGGCCCAACGCTTCTACCTATTCATTTCATACTTGCTATTTCTTATTCAGCCTGGCTTATTGTCTTAAAACCAATGTCTTCTGAACGTGCCTCGGCTTTGCAGTCTCTCCTCGCGGTCTTCTTAGGGACCACCGCCACTACTCTTATGACCGCTACCGCTAACTCCGTTTTCCCAGTCTTTCTTAATTTTCTTGTCGGTTTTGCTGCAGCCAGACATGTGCTCGTCCAAGGTGATGACACCGACTTCACGTTCTTATCACTGATTATCGGTCTTCTTTTTACCGAAATCTCCTGGCTTTCCCAATCCTGGCTCATCGTTTACACTTATCGAGGAATCGGCTTCCTCCTTCCGCAATCCGCCATTCTCCTAACCGCGCTCACTTTTCTTCTGGGCTATATTTTTAAAAATTACTCCAGCAACGAAGAATTCTCATTTTCAAAAATTGCCACCCCAACTATCTTTTCAATTATTCTCATTGTTATTATCGTATTGTGGTTTAGTAAACCATTATTCAACGTTTAATACCGTATAAAGGAGGTAAAAATATGACTAACGAGTCTCATTCAGACGCATCAAATAATAAAACGGAAACGACTAAACAGGAAACTGTAGACTATAAAAACCTAATTCAGCCGGTTGATCAAAATCCAACCAAAAAAGCTCAAACCAACCCATTAGTTGTATTATTAGCAGTCATCACCCTTGCTAGTGGCCTCTATAGCCTACATCTAAATCACGCTCTTTATTCTGAACTTAACTCACATGTCTACGGCCCCAGCTCCAATGGTAATTCACTAAACTTCACCGAAGGCTCTATCGCCAGCGTGGCTAATTCCGTCTCAAAAAGTGTTGTCTCAATCATTACCAGCACCACACAAAGATCCCTCATTAATTCCGAATCTTCTGCAACTGCTGCCGGTACCGGCTTTATTCTTAGTAGCGACGGCTATATCGCTACCAATAAACACGTCGTCTCTGGCGCCACGAAAATTGGCGTTCTCCTTGATGATGGTACCGCCTTTGAAGATGTTGAGCTAATTGGTACGGACCCACTCAACGATTTTGCTATTATCAAAATTAAAGATGCCAAAGATCTTACACCTATTAAATTAGGCGACTCTAAGACTATCTCAGCAGGACAACAAGTTATTGCCATTGGTAATGCGCTTGGTGCTTACCAAAACTCTGTCACCTCTGGCATTATTTCAGGTAAAGGTCGTAGCCTCACCGCTACCGACTCTTCTCGTACCCAGATTGAAACTCTCTCCGATATGATCCAAACCGATGCCGCCATTAATGGTGGAAATTCTGGTGGGCCTCTGCTCAACGCTGCTGGCGAGGTTATTGGTATTAATACCGCCTACGCTAGTCAGGGTAACAACGTTGGTTTCGCCATCCCTATTTCTAGCGTTAAGGGTATTATTAATAATGTACTAAAGGGTCAAGGTTTTGAACGTGCTGTTATCGGCGTTCGCTATATCAACCTTACCCCCACAATTGCTAAACAGAAAAAACTAGATATTAATCATGGCGCATTAATTTCTTCTAGTAAAGGTAATAACGCCATTATTCCAGGCAGCGCTGGTGATAAGGCTGGCCTCAAAGAAAACGATATAATTACTTCTGTTAATGGCGTAGAAATTGGCGTCTCCGGTTCACTTTCTAGCTTAATTGGTGAATATTCTGTAGGCGACACTGTTACTCTTACGATTATCCGCAATGGTAAAACCGAAAATCTCGAACTAACACTCACAGCTTATAAACAATAAATTTAAAATAGACCCCTTAAGGGGTCTATTTTTTAATATTCAAAACAGGTGATCAAACCCTCATTTCCAACATATTTAAATCCGTAGCGCTTAGCATAACGAATAATTTTTTCGTGCTGACTCATGTCAGACTCCAAGATTAAATATTTCTGATGTAAAGTTTTTTCTTCAAAAAGCTTTGCCCATTTTTTACGGACTTGACGAATCAACTTATAAATGAGTTCTAGTCCATTCTTCTCAGCAAATAATGCCACCACTGGTTCGTATTCAATCTCAGGAGACTGCCACTCCCATGCCCGGTCAACATAAGGTAAATTTGCCATCATAATATCTGGAGCCGGCGCATCATCCTTTACATTCGATAATAAATCACCCGACGTCAAGTGCAGGTTTTTAGTCTTATATTGAGCAGCGTTCACGACCGCCACTTTCAACGCCTCTTTAGAAATATCTATGCCTATCACCTCTGCATTAGGACAAGCGAGCGCCGTCGAAACAGACACGCAGCCAGAGCCTACCCCAACCTCAAAGATTAGTACTGGCGACATAATTTCCGTTTTTAACCTAGCATATTCTTCTTTAATTACTGGATTGTCTGGCCAACTTGGCTCAATGGCGCCAAACTTCTGTTTAATCAATAAGTCAAAAGTTTCAATCTTCTTTTTTAAAATATCACCATAAAGCCGTACCGCGAGATCGACCATCACCTCAGTTTCTGGTCTGGGAATTAAGACATCCGGATTCACCTTAAATTTATGACCATAAAACCACTTCTCACCAGTAATATAGGCGAGTGGCACATGCTGTGTACGCAAACTTAGCATCCGGTCTGCGGTTTGCCTCTCTTTATCTGACAAAACCGACTCCTCATGCGTCACGAGATAAGTTCGGTCGGCCGCCTTAAATACATTAGTTAGAATCAATTCTGCATCAATTGGATTAACTAAAGTCTTTGCCTGCGTTAGCCATCTTTTAATCGTTAACGCCATTTAGTCCCTTACTCCGTAATACCGTTTTCGTCACGGATTGCCTGCATCTCGTATTTTTTCAGCTCCGCCAAAATGTCATCGAGATCACCATCCATCACCGCATTAATATTCGAGCGCGAATAATGAATTCGATGATCAGTCACGCGGTCTTGTGGAAAGTTATAAGTTCTAATTTTCTCAGAACGGTCACCAGTACCAATTAATGACTTTCGCGCCGCCGAAGCATTCGCCGCCTGTTCTGCGCGCTTAATATCGTTTAGGCGTGTGCGGAGCACCATCATTGCTTTCTCTTTATTTTGTCTAAGCGATCGCTCATCCTGCATGGCTACCACAAGACCAGATGGATAATGCGTGATGCGAATAGCCGAATTGGTTGTATTTACCGATTGACCACCATGACCACCCGAGTGGTAAATGTCGATCCTAAGATCCTTTTCGTCAATCTCGATTTCCGATTCTTTAACTTCTGGAAGTGCCACAACTGTTGCCGTCGAAGTATGAATTCGCCCTTGAGACTCCGTTACCGGTACACGCTGTACTCGATGCACACCACCCTCAAACTTAAGGCTGCCAAACGGCCTTTCACCAGAAATCTTCACCACCACTTCCTTAACTCCGCCCGCCTCATTGGCATTTTCAGACATCAGTTCAGTCTTTAGCCCATGTTTTTCCGCATAGCGCAAATACATACGATAAAGTTCGGCTGCAAATAGGGAAGCCTCGTCACCACCAGCTCCAGCTCTAATTTCCATGATCACTGGCTTATCATCATCAGGATCTCTAGGAATTAATTTTTCCTCTAAACTAGCTGTTAGTTTTTCTATTTCACTCTCTGCATGCTCAATATCTGCCTTTGCGATCTCAGTAAAATCTGCATCACTGAGCAACTGTTCAGCCTCCACAATATTCTGTTTCAACTGTGTAATTTTTCCATGAATTTCAATAATTTCATTTATTTCTGCAAGTCGTTTCGATTTAGAAGCAAAATCCTCATTCATATAAGCGTTGGGGTCTGACAAAAAAAGCGTAACCTCTTCCGCCTCCTTTTTCAAACTCTTGATTTTTTCTTCCATCCATTCTCCTCACAAAACCTGATTCTATTTACTTATATTTCAGAAAAATTAACATTGTATAAACATATTTTAACATATTTTAATCAGTAAAAATACATCTCCATAACATCCAAGTTCATTAATGACAAGCCATATAATAATTAGCAAAGTTCTATTTAAATTTCATACACCAAGTTCTTAAAAAATATTTTACAGGCTATAAGAAACCCCCAGTCTTCCTGGGGGTTAAAATTCTAATATAGGTAACTTGGTGGGGCTCAATTAACCAGGTTTTAACAGAATACAGCAGTGACGACTTACAGAAAAGTTATGAGTTGATGTTACAATACTTAATATGAAACCAGAAAAAACACAAAATAATATACCTAAAAAAGCAATTAGTAAATCAAATATTGTTAGTCTTATCTTTTTTATAATCATTGTGATAATTTGGGTACCACATACGTTGCCAATTTTTACAAATACAGCAAGTATGCAGGTTTTTGCCGCTATTTTCCTTGCTCCACTTGCAATTGTGGGATTATTCTTAGCCTATAATTCTGGCATTGCATTAGCCAAATACAACTATGGTCGGGTTGTAAAAGGTAATCTGTTTTTGCCATACCTTATATTAGTAGCTGTCCATATTGGATGCGTAGGAGGATGCCTAATTCGTGAGTTGATTTTGGTAGGCTATCCGTTTAAGATGTGTTTTGATCATTGCTACCAGATTAAAATGACAACAGCCGTTATGGCGTATTCTATAGTTTCGACTGTACTATTTTTACCAGCTTATTGCGCTATATACCGTTATCGTAGATGGGTGGTAAAGTATAATCTCCCTAAGCCAGTTTAGATTATTTGCAGTTGATTGGGGATTTAACAGACAAAATTATAGAGGCAAATTGCGATTTTTGACACGTATTTGTCGTAAAAATGGCATAAAAATAGCCCTCTATTAATAAGGGATTTAATAGACACTTATAGATTGCAGAATAGATAAAAATTATTATATAAACCGTTTGGTGGGTCTTACTGGGCTCGAACCAGTGACCTTACGAATGTGAATCGTACGCTCTAGCCAACTGAGCTAAAGACCCGTACAATTATTATAACAGGGAATGGACAAAAAAATAAACAAAAAAAATAAAGATGGTTTTTCACATCTTTATTTTTATCTAAACTAATCTTCCTTAGCGGCTTTCTTTTCTGCTTCTTTTTCAGCTTTTTTAGCCTTATTTGAAAGAGCAGCCTTGCGCTCTTCAGCCTTCTTAGCACGAGCCTTGAAGCGGTCAACACGACCCTCGGTATCGATAATCTTCTCTTCGCCAGTGAAGAATGGGTGTGAAGCTGAGGAAATCTGTACCTTTACTAATGGATATTCATTTCCGTCAGTCCATTTAACCGTTTCGTCGCTTTTTGCAGTTGATTTGGTTAGAAAAGAGAAATTCGCTGCCTCATCTGAAAAAACTACAAAACGATAATCTTTTGGATGTAATTCTTTTTTACTCAT
This sequence comes from Candidatus Nanosyncoccus nanoralicus, assembly GCA_963545055.1. Lineage (GTDB taxonomy): Bacteria > Patescibacteriota > Saccharimonadia > Saccharimonadales > Saccharimonadaceae > Nanosyncoccus > Nanosyncoccus nanoralicus_A. The sequence continues at coordinate 211,216 of CAUUHT010000001.1, read as the reverse complement.
AATTACCCAAAATAATATCAGATTATCCTCAAATTGTAAAGTTATTAAAAAGGTTAGTCAGTTTTTATACGAAAGAAAACCCCCGGATATAATCCGAGGGTAAGTAATGTACATGAGTTGATTAGGAGAGGTGATCAAAAGAGAGACTTTACGTCTTTTACTTCTGTATATAAAATCGCCTCCCTTGTGCGCCAGCCGATACCGTCACAATATCTTTGAGCAACCTTAGCATAGGTTGCACCAGACACAGTAATGGACTTAAGGTCCTCACTGTATTCTGTTTCTCCATCAGTATCGATGATGAGATTGTGACTCCAAAAGTCACTCACAGGATTAGAAGACCTGTAAGTAATATTTGGGTTCTGTCGGCGTATGGCCTGTATACCGTTCTCGTTCAGCCAGTTGGTAAAACCAGCTGACCTGAAGTAGGCATATCTGGAGGTTATATTACCTCCAGCTAGGCCCAAAGTGCCATCCTCCAACCTAAATTCACGGTGGCAAATTGCCGGACCGTAGGAGTAATTCCTCTCCGCGTGGCAAATTATTCTGCCTGGACGACCATTGCGCCCCTCTTTTATAGTGACGTCCCAGCCATTACCTGAATACGTCTTTCCATCCTCAGAAAGAGAATGAAAATATCTATCAGAATAATCAATAATCTGTCCGCTCTTTATAACCAAAGTAGTTGTTGCCATAAGTATCTCCTTTCGCGTATTTGCCCGCCGGCTTATATATCCAATGAACACTATGTCCAATGGTAATCATCCGCTCGGATTCTCCCCCAAACGGTATAAGATAACACGAAAAAATATCCTGTCATCTTATACCGTCTAGAGGTACGCAAAAAAGTCGCTACTCAACTCAAATTTTTAACCAAACTACCTATAGGTAGCTACGATAAGCTCTCCGCAATTCTCTTCAAGCTTATGTTTAAATTATATCATGTATTTAGCATTTTGTCAATAAGCTTATGTTAAATTCGTAATATCCACCACCTTTTTACATCTATACAAAACATCAAAATATAGTATAATAAGAGCATTAATAAATTTAATGAAACAACTTCGCACGTTTTCCTGAAACAAAAGCGAAGTGAAGGGAAAGGAAAACATGTCTATTAAGATCGACATGAAAGAGCTCCTCGAAGCTGGAGCACACTTTGGTCACAAGACCTCACGTTGGCACCCAAAAATGGCTGAATACATCCACAGCAAGCGCCAAGACACTCACATTATTAACCTTGAGAAGACCGTCGAGGGTATCGAACGCGCTCTTCCTATCGTTGAGAAAGTTACCAAAGAAGGCAAGAAAATTCTCTTCGTCGGCACCAAAAAGCAACTAAAATCTATCGTTAAAGAAGTTGCCGAGTCTGTCGATATGCCATACGTCACCGAGCGTTGGGTTGGTGGTACTCTCACCAATGTCGAAACTGTCAATCGTCAAATCAAGAAACTCAAAGACCTTGAGCGTCGCATGCAGTCTGGCGAACTTGAAGCTCGCTACTCCAAATTAGAAGTACAGCGCTTCCAGGAAGAAATCGAAGTTCTCAATACTCGTTACGGCGGTATTAAAGAAATGACTGATCAGCCAAGTCTCATCATCGTTACCGATGCTTGCGAAGACAAGAACGCAATCAAAGAAGCTAAAACCCTTAAGATTCCAGTCATTGCTATCTGTGATACCAATATCGACCCAACCGACATCGACTTTATTATTCCAGCCAATGATGATTCTACTAAGACCGAAAAATTAATTCTCGGCTACTTCGTTGAAGCTATCAAACAAGCAAAACAATAAATAAAAGGAGTATAAAATGGCAGAAATTACCATTGATGCAATCAAAAAACTCAAAGAATTATCTGGCGTTGGTCTAACTGATGCTAAAAAAGCTCTTGTCGAAGCCGACGGCGACTTTGACAAAGCCCTTAAAGCCATGCGTGAAAAAGGCCTTACAAAAGCTGAAAAACGCGGCGACCGCGAAACTCGCGAAGGCATCGTTTCTTCCTACATTCATGACAACCGTCTTGGCGCCATCGTCGAAGTCAACTGCGAAACCAGTTTTGTTGCCAATACCGACGAATTTAAAGAGCTTGCTCATAAAATAGCCATGCAGATTGCTTCTATGAATCCACTTTACGTTTCCGAAGCTGACATCCCAGAAGCTGCCTACAACGAAAAAGCTGCTGAATTCGAAGCAAACTTCAAGGGCCCAGAGAACATGAAAGAACAGATCATCGAAGGTCAAATCAAGAAAGCTTTCGTTGATAAGGTTCTTATGCTTCAGCCATACATCCTTGATGATTCAAAAACTGTTGCTGAATTCATCAAAGAGATGATCGCTAAGACTGGTGAAAATATCACCATTCGTCAGTTCAAACGCATCGAGCTTGGTGTAAACGAATAGTCAACTCTAAAAAATAAACCCTACGGGGTTTATTTTTTTATCTTCCACCCGAGTTATGGTAATATATTACTTATGAATATATTTTTTGGGATTTTGATTGGATTTATCGTATTAACTACTCTTGTTGTCCTTCATGAATTAGGACATTTTCTCACTGCCAAGAAAAATGGCGTTAAGGTCAACGAGTTTGGCATTGGTTTTCCTCCACGCGCCATTGCCTGGATTTATATTCCAGCCAGCCAGGTCGAAAATTACCTCGGAAACCTCTCAGAGGAAGGGAAAAAGCAACTAAATCAAGCGAAATTACAAAAAAGACTGGCAAAAATTAAGAACGCCAAAACTAGTGATAAAGAAAAATACCATTGGCTCCCATTTCCAAAAGCTGAATACCAAACTCCTCAAAAATACTTAATTTTTAGCCTCAATTATCTCCCAATCGGTGGCTTTTGTGCCATGGACGGCGAATCAGCAGCCGACACTAAGAAGGGAACCTTTGGCGCCACTAATTTTTGGCAAAAAACACAAATTCTCTTCGGCGGTGTGGTCATGAACTGGCTAACGGCTATTGTTATCTTCACTGTCCTAGCCTGGACTGGTATGCCAGAATTTCTACCTAACCAATTTTCAATTCAAAGCGACGCAAAAAGAACTACTCAGCCCGTCATCATCTCAAAAGTCCTTGAAAATTCTCCCGCCGAAAAAGCTGGCATTAAGAAAAATTCCCGGATCCTTAGTATATCCGAGCAAAATAGTGATCAGAAAATTCAACCCACCAACTCCCAATCGGTAATAGAGTTCAATAACTCTCACAAAAACCAAACCGTTATTTACCACTTAAAGAATCTCGATTCCGAGCAAGAATATACCGCCACTGCCAATCTTGGCTCTGGCGAAAATAATCAGCCAGCCCTCGGCATTGCCTTAGAACCCAATTTTACAGAAGCCAAAACCCACTACACTTGGTCAGCCCCCCTTGTTGGTATTGGTACCACTGTTCAAATTACCGCCAAAACCTTCGAGGGCTTTGGTGAACTCGTCAAGAATATCTTCCAAGGAGTCATCAGGCAATTTAGCGGTAACAACCAAACCAAAGAAGAGGGGAAAAAGCAAATTAGTAAAGTTGGAGATTCAGTTTCTGGACCTGTTGGCATTATCGGCGTACTCTTTCCAGCCTTCGCAAGTGCCGGTCCAACCAATCTCGCCTTCTTAGCTGCCGTGATTTCCATTTCTCTTGCCTGTATGAATGTTCTTCCAATCCCAGCTCTCGATGGTGGTCGTTGGTTCTTAATTGGACTCTTCAAGTTGCGTGGTAAAAAGCTTAAAAAACAGACTGAGGAAAAAATCGTCGGACGCGCTTTCTTAGCCTTAATTGCACTTAGTCTTTTAATCACCATTCTTGATATTATTAAAATTGCCAAATAGGAGTCCTATGCAATCATCTATTTCACTAAAGCCTCGAAAAGAAAAAGGATTGCAGAGTTTTTTCAATCAAGCCAAAAATTTACCACTAATCATCTATTATCTCGCCTCTACCTTTTCGATTTCTTTTCTTGGTGAAATCATTGTCGGCTACGCAATAATTTACACGCTAGGATACGACGCTTTTAAAACCCCTGTCATCACCACCCTTTACACGGCACTTGCTTATATTCTAGCTTTTATCATCTTAACCCTTCTTCCTTCTTTAATCTTAAAAAACCACGATTCAAAGAAAAAATTAAACTGGGTTCAAAAATTATTTAATCTATGGAAGACTGATAAAAAAGCTCTCGGCCTCATCGATCTCCCCACGTCTCTCGATATCTTACTTAGTCTTCTTTCTTTCTTTCTTTACGTCATCGTCTCCGGCTTAATTCTAGATTTATTCAAAAACCTCCCCTGGTTTCAAGCTAATCAAGTCCAAGATGTTGGTTTTTCACGTTATCTAGTCGGTATTGATCGCATTTTTGCCTTCATCTCACTTGTTATTCTCGCCCCTATCTTTGAAGAGCTTATCTTCCGCGGTTGGCTCTATGGCAAAATCCGAAAAAAAGTTAGCCTTGTCCCAGCTATCTTAATCGTTTCTATTCTTTTTGGCGTCATGCATGGTCAGTGGAATGTTGGGGTAAACGTTTTTGCCCTCAGCCTATTTCTCTGTGGACTCCGTGAATTCACCGGCACTATTTACGCCAGTATTCTCTTGCATATGATAAAAAACGGTCTTGCCTTTTATTTTATGTATGTTCTAGGCTTCTAGTTCTTTAAAAATATCTTCTTATAATAAAAAATAACGCCTTCTGCGTTATTTTTTTAAAAGTAGAATTAGGAAATATCTAAAATTTCACCCTCATTACCATTTGGCAATGTATATTTATCACCAACTTTTTTGCCCATTAAGGCTTTACCAATAGGTGAAATATCCGAAATCCTACCATTGAGCGGATCAGCTTCCACTTCACCGACAACAGTATATTCATGTTCTTTACCTAGAATTTTGATTTTTACTTTTGCCCCCACAGCTACTTTTTCGAAACTACCAGTCTCAATAATTTTGGCACTCTTTAAAATATCTTCAATTTCCAAAATTCTTGTCTCGATCTGTCGCTGTTCGTCGCGAGCGTCTGTATACTCTTGATTTTCTTTTAGATCGCCAAAAGACCTAGCATAAGCTAAGCGATCAGCAACCACAGGACGTTCGGCAATTAATCTCTTTAGCTCTTTTTCAAGCTCTGCCTTACCGTCTTTAGTCAAGTTTACTATTTTTTTCATGCTTAATAAAATACACGTAAGTATTATAAAAGTCAAGCTCTATGCTATAATCAACCCATTAACATTTAAGAGAAAGGTGAGAAAAATGAAATTAAGTCAATCTTTTATCAAAACCTTCCGCGAAGTAGGAAAGGAAGAGACTGCCCGCAACGCTCAGTTGCTGATTCGCGCAGGCTATATTCACAAAGAAATGGCAGGAGTTTACGATTTTCTCCCCTTGGGTCTCATTACCTTAAATAAAATTCAAAATATTATTCGTGAAGAATTAAATAACTTAGGCTGTCAAGAGTTTCAAATGACCGCCTTGCAAAACCCTGAACCATGGGTTAAAACAAAGCGTTGGAGCGATCAAGTCATTGACGTCTGGTTTAAAACCAAACTCAACGCCGGAGGGGAATTAGGCCTTGCTCCAACTCATGAAGAACCGATTACCAATCTGATGACTAAGTTTATTTCATCCTATAAGGATCTTCCGGTCTACGTCTACCAGTTCCAAACAAAGTACCGAAACGAGTTACGCGCTAAATCCGGTATCTTACGTACCCGCGAGTTTCTCATGAAAGATCTCTACAGTTTTAGCGTTGATGAAACTGAGCATCAGAAATTTTATGATCAAGTCGACCAAGCCTATATGAGGATCTATACACGACTTGGACTCGGTGACTGCACCTACAAAACCTACGCCTCCGGCGGCGCCTTTGCTAAATATAGTCATGAATATCAGACCGTTCTCCCAGTCGGTGAAGATACTATTTATCTCAATCAGGACAAAACTCTTGCCATCAACGAAGAGGTTATGAACGACGAAGTTTTAAATGATCTAGGCGTTAAGCGCGAAGATCTTACTGCCACCACTGCAGCAGAGGTTGGAAATATTTTCACCTTACGCTATAAATTCTCCGAGCCTATCAATCTAAAGTTTGATGATCAAGACGGTATCAAGAAGACTGTCTTTATGGGAAGCTACGGCATCGGTGTTTCACGTGTCATGGGCGTAATTGCTGAAAAATTTGCTGATGACAAAGGTCTAGTCTGGCCAGAAAATATTGCACCTTTCAAGTACTATTTAATTGGTATTGGTGATCAAGGAGAAGATTTTGCTAATAACCTTCATAAAGAATACTCTAGCAGTATCCTTCTCGACGACCGCAAGCTTCGCCCAGGTGAAAAATTTGCCGACGCAGAGCTTATGGGCATTCCTTATCGCGTTGTAGCCTCAAATAAAACGCTTGAAAATAACTCAGTTGAAATCACTAATCGCCGAACCAGTGAAACCAAAATTCTCTCCATAGAAGAATTTAAGCAGCTGCTACGAGATTAGTCTCCCCTGTGATATTATAGAAATAAGAAAAATAAAGGAAAATTATGTTTGATCATATTGAATATCAACAAGCCATGGAAGCCATCATCGAGCGTTTTAAGTCAGAAATGCAAAAAGTTCGCACCGGACGCGCCCACCCAGACATGCTAGGTAGTGTTAAGGTCGAAGCCTACGGTCAATATATGCCACTAAATCAGGTGGCCAATATCACCGCTGGCGATGCCACGATGCTCCTTATTACACCGTTTGATCCATCAACTATTCAGGCCATTGCCTCAGCCATTCGTGCTGACCAGACACTGGGCCTTAACCCAGCAGATGATGGTCGTGTAGTTCGCGTACCAGTTCCACCACTCACTGAAGAGCGTAGGAAGGAAATTGTAAAATCTGCTTCAGCCAAAGTTGAGGAAGCTAAAGTAGCTCTTCGCAAAGTACGTGATGATGCCAGAAAAGAATTAAAATCCGCCGAAGATCTCTCTGAAGACGTCAAGAAACGCGGCGAAAAAGAAATCGATGAACTAATCAAAAATTACTCAGGCAAAATTGATGAACTCTTCAAGACTAAAGAAGCCGAAATTATGAAAATTTAGTCACCTTTATTAAATTAAGCTGTTCTAGAGACAGAACAGAGACATGGTATAATTAATATATGACAACAATTAGCGACTACAGGGATGAGCGTTTACGTAAACTATCAGAGATCAAAGACCTCGGTATCGATCCGTATCCAGCACACTCAAACCGTGACACCAAAATTTCTGAAATCTTAGAGAACTTTGAATCTCTTGATCAAAAAGAAGTAACCATTGCTGGCCGTATTACCGCTATCCGAAGCTTCGGTAAACTAGCTTTTGTAAAAATCCGCGATTATTTTGGCGAGATTCAGCTCTTCATGAAACAATCTGACGACATAAAAGAAGGTTTACTCTCCGTTAAAACTCTTAAGCTCCTCGATCTTGGTGATTTTATCGAAGCAACTGGACTTGTTGGCAAGTCTCAAACTGGTGAAATCTCCGTTTTTACCGACGCAGTGCGTCTCCTAACTAAGGCTCTCCGCCCATTACCTGGCCGCGATGGCTTTACTAATAAAGAAGAGCGTTACCGTCGACGTTATGTTGACATGAATGTTAATCCCGAAGTGCGAGAACGCCTCGTTCGTCGTAGTCGTTTTTGGCAAGCCACTCGTGATTTCATGAATGAGCACGGATTCATTGAGATTAACACCCCAATCCTTGAACACACCACTGGTGGAGCTGACGCCGCACCCTTTGTTACGCACATGGATGCCCTAGACGAAGATTTTTATCTTCGTATCTCCCAAGAACTTCCTCTAAAACGTCTACTTGGTGCTGGTTTTGAAAAAGTTTACGATATTGGCCCTCGCTTCCGTAATGAGGGTGTTGATGACGAACATCTCCCAGAACATATTGCCTTTGAATCCTATGCTGCCTTTGAAGACTACCGAGACGGTATGGACTTTTATGAAGAGATGATTAAATATGTTGCCATGAAAACTTGGGGCACCTTACAATTCACTGTTGGCGGTTTTGATATCGACCTCTCCCAAAAATGGCCACGCATTAAATACGCCGACCTCATCAAACAGCATTTTGATATCGACGTCTTTAATCCAGATCGTGTTAAAATCGTGCAAATCCTCAAAGCTAATAATGTTGAGGTAAAACCAAACCAAGCTGACTCACGCCTCATCGATAATCTCTGGAAATTGATTCGTAAAGAATCTGGTGGACCTTTCTGGCTCATTGAAGAACCCCTTAGTCTTTCACCACTCGCCAAAATCTCTCCCGACAACCCCCTAGTTACCGAACGATTCCATCCAGTTATTGCAGGTACCGAAATGGGGAACGGCTATTCTGAGTTAAATGATCCGATCGATCAGCTTGCCCGTTTTGAAGAGCAGCAGGCCATGCGTGATTCTGGCGATGATGAAGCTCAAATGCTTGATATGGACTTTGTTGAAATGCTCGAATACGGCATGCCACCTGCTTGTGGATGGGGTAACTCTGAACGCAATTTCTGGTTGCTTGAAGGTGTCTCCGGCCGTGAGGCCGTACCATTCCCGATCATTAAACGCAAAACCGACAATTAACCGATAATTCAAAAAGAAAAGAGGTAAAAATGTTAGATATTAATTTCATTAGAGCTAATCGCGAATTAGTACAACATTCTATCAACGAAAAAATGTACAAAAATATTGACCTCGATAAATTGTTTGCTCTTGATGATCAAAGAAAATCCACCCTCCAAGAAGTAGAATCCCTTCGTAAAGAACGAAATCAGAATACAGAGTCCATGAAAGGTGGCAAACCCACTGAAGAACAAATCAATCGTGGTAAAGTCCTTAAGGAACAAATTGCAACCTTAGAGGCAAAATTAAACGATGAAGAGACAAATTTTAGAAACCTTCTCAAAGCCGTACCAAATATTATCTTCGATGATGTTCCACTAGGGGATGAAAGCGCAAGTGTTGAGGTCGCAAAATGGGGTGAGCAAAAAGCTGAAGGCGTTGATCATCTAGATTACGCCACCTCAAGAGACTGGGTTGATTTCGAACGCGGTGCTAAGGTTGCTGGTGCCAAATTCTACTACGTTAAAGGCGGCCTAGCTTTACTTGAAAATGCCTTAATTCAATTCGGCATTAAAAAAGTTACCGAACACGGTTTCACTTTAATGGACGTTCCTGACATGGTCAATTCTCGAGTCCTCGAAGGCACTGGTTTTGCCCCAAGAAGCTCTGACCAAAGTGATGAATATTATATTGAGGGTGAAGATCTCGCCATGATTGCCACCGCTGAGATGCCAATCACTGGCTACCACATGGATGAAATCATCGACGAAGACAAGCTTCCTCTCTTCTATGCTGGATTTTCAGCCTGTTTCCGTAAAGAGGCCGGTACTTACGGCAAACATACACGTGGTCTCTTCCGTGTTCATCAATTTAATAAATTAGAGATGTATTCTTTCTGTCTCCCTGAACAAAGCAAGGAAATTCACGAAAAAATTCGCGCCATTGAAGAGGAGATTTGGCAAGAACTCGGTATTTCCTATCACGTCATCAATATTGCCGCCGGAGACCTCGGAGCACCTGCCGCCAAGAAGTACGACATCGAATACTGGTCACCAGTTGATCAAAAATATCGCGAACTCACCAGCTGCTCAAACTGTACTGATTTCCAAGCCAAAGGCCTTAATATCCGTGTGCGACGTAAAGATGGCACCATTGAAACCCTTCACACCCTCAACGGTACTGCCATTTCTCTTGCCCGCACCATGGTGGCCGTCATCGAAAACTTTGCTGAGAAAGATGGCAAACTCAAAGTACCTGCTGTCCTTAAACCATATCTGGGTGTTGACGAGTTATAAATCAATTAATTATTACTTGATATGGTAAAATAAGCGAAAGGAGTATATATGATTGAAAAAATTGATATTAGCGGCAGTAATTATAAAGTTGAAGAAAGCTTTCAAAAATACGCCACCAAGCGCATTGGTAAATTAGATCGTTATCTTCCACGTGGTAGCAAAAAAGATGTTGTCGCAAAGATTGTTGTCACCGAAGTAAATCGTTCACACGGTAACAAATATGAAATTTCTGTAGCAATGGAGATTCCAGGTGGAAAAGTTATTGCAGCCAAGGATGAGTGTTCAAATGTTTTTGCCGGTATTGATATTCTTGAAGCAAAATTAACCGGTCAAATTCGTCGCTACAAAATTGAGACCAATCCACACCTACGTAAAAATCCTCTCCTTCGCCTCTTTCGTCGCGAAAAGTAAGGACTAATCAAGAAAATATCATTTAAAACTGCATGGATCATTAATTCATGCAGTTTTTATGATAAAATACATTCATAATATAATACTGTTTTTGGAGGTTTTGACTGACTATGTCGAAAAAAGTAAAAAAAGAAAAGAAGCCAACCGACAAATTGGCTGATAAGACCCTAACCACTCGTGTACTCCAAGGAGTTTTTGGCGATCCTGAAAAACGAAATCTTAAGCGCATGAAAAAAATCGTGCAGGGTATTAATAAGCTTGAGCCAAAATACCAAGCTATGTCTGACCAGGAACTACAAGAACAGACCAATATCCTAAAAGAGCGCCTATTAAATCTTCGCAAAAAAGCTGAAGCTAAAGTTGCCCTTGCAAAACAAACTAAAGCAACTGAAAAATCCCAAAAATCAAAGAATCATAGTCAAAATCAGCCAACATCTCTAGCTAAGGAAGAAGACAAAGTTCTTGACCAACTTTTACCTGACGCCTTCGCCCTTGTTCGTGAATCCACCGTCCGTGTCCTTGGCATGCGCCATTTTGATGTTCAACTTATCGGCGGTATCGCACTTCATGAAGGCAATGTAGCTGAAATGAAAACTGGTGAAGGTAAAACCCTTGTGGCACTTCTCCCATCCTATCTTAATGCCTTAACCGGACGCGGTGTTCACGTAGTTACCGTTAATGACTACCTCGCACAACGTGACGCCGGTTGGAATGCTCCAGTCTATCACTTTCTTGGACTTAGTATCGGCGTAATTATTGCCGACGCCAGCTTCATCTATGATCCAGAATACATCAACGAAGACCACGATGACGAACGCATGCAGCACCTTAAGCCTTGTACAAGAAAAGAAGCTTATGCCGCCGATATTACTTATGGCACCAATAACGAGTTTGGTTTTGATTATCTACGTGACAATATGGTTAATGAAGTTGATTTCCTCAGGCAACGTGAATTAAACTTTGCCATTGTCGATGAGGTTGACTCCATTCTTATCGACGAGGCTCGCACTCCTCTCATTATTTCTGCCCCTGCAGGCGATAATCCAGATTCCTATTATCAATTTGCAAAAGTCGTCGCTAAACTCGACTCCGCAGACTATGTACTTGATGAAAAACACAAATCCGTCACCCTTACAGACCAGGGAATCGAAAAAGTCCAACGCTTACTTGGTGTCGAAAATCTTTATTCGGCCGAAAACTCTCGTCTTGTCTATCATCTCGATCAAGCTCTTCGCGCCCAAGTTGTCTTTAATCGTGATCGCGACTACGTCGTGACTAACTCAGGCGAAGTAATCATCGTTGACGAACACACCGGTCGTCTCATGCATGGCCGTCGTTACAATGAAGGTCTTCACCAGGCAATCGAAGCTAAAGAAGGTGTAGTCGTCAAAGAAGAGTCAATGACTCTCGCCACCATCTCCTTCCAGAACTTCTTCCGTCTCTATCGTAAGCTTTCCGGCATGACCGGTACTGCCTTTACCGAAGCTGAAGAATTCCAGCAAATTTATGCTCTTGATGTTATTCAAATTCCACCAAACCGACCTATTATCCGTATCGATAAAGACGATCTAATCTTCCGCACTGAAGCTGGAAAAATCCGCGCCATCATTAATGCAATTCAGGAATATCACGCCAAAGGTTTACCTATCCTTGTAGGTTCCGCAAGCATCGTTAAAAACGAATTAATCGCCAAACATCTTGATGAGGTTGGATTGAAGTATGAAATATTAAACGCCAAAAATAACGAACGTGAGGCTGCTATTATTGCAAAGGCCGGTGAAAAGGGAGCAATCACCCTTGCCACCAATATGGCTGGACGCGGTACAGACATTAAACTTTCTGATGAAGTCAAGAAAATGGGCGGTCTTGTCGTGATTGGTTCTGAAAGACATGACTCACGCCGTGTTGACAATCAGCTCCGTGGTCGTGGTGGTCGTCAGGGAGATCCCGGTATCACTCAATTCTTCGTCTCTTGTGAAGACGATCTCATGCGTATCTTCCAAGGCATGCAGCTTAGTAACATCCTTCGCTATGTTGGCCTTGACGAAGACACTCCAATCCAGAATCGCGCAGTTACGCGAAATCTAGAAGCCGCACAGCGTCGCATTGAAGGTTTTAACTTTGATTCTCGTAAAAACGTCGTTCAATACGACAATGTTATTAATCGCCATCGTCGAGTCGTCTATCTTATGCGTCGCAAAATTCTTGAAGGAGAAAATATCTCCCAAGAAATCAAGCGTCTCATGAAGGAGGCTACCGAAGATCTCACCATCGAAAGTTCTCGCGTTAACAAGAAATTCAAACAGAATTTCCTCCAAGTATTCAATATTGACCCAGAACTTGTTGAAACAATTGGTCAAATGCGCAAGCCTGCAGATCGTGCCAAGCTTGCCCTTACGGCAGTCAGCGAGGCTTACGCTTCTCAAGAATTAGATTTTGGGTCAGATGTTATGCGTCGCATTGAACGCGAAGTCTACCTCAAGGTACTCGACGCCCTCTGGATGCAACATCTTGAGAATATGCAACATCTTCGTGAAGGCATTCACTGGCGATCAATCGGTCAAAGAGATCCGCTAGTTGAATATCGCACCGAGTCACAAAAACTCTTCGAAGGCTTGCAGAAGAATCTACGTGAAGAAGTTCTCAAGATTCTTCTCAGTATTACTAAACAAGAAGCTATTGCTACCGACGTAGTTGATGGAGAAGAATATGACACCGAACTCACCCAAATGGCTGAATCCGCCACTAATAAGGGTGTAAACACTATTGAATCTGGTGTTAAAAATCTTGATAATGAATTTAAGACCGGTTCAAGTAGTAAAACAAATCTCAACCAAGAACGTAATGCTGCTCGTAAATCAAAAAAGAAACAGCGTCAGAACAAGAAGCATAACAAGCACTAATCATGAAACATTTTGTTGAAGAAATCGAGCTAAAAAACGGCGCGAGAGGACTTCTTATTGATGTCCCCGGTGCTTCCGTGATGAATATTAAGGTTCAATTCCGTGGCGGCATGCGTTTCGCTAAAACCCCGGACCTCTACGAGATTGCCCACGTTGTTGAGCACCTCAGTTTTGGCGCTAACTCCGTCTTTCCTGACGAACAAGCCTATGAAGCCGACTTCACTAAAAATGGCGCTTATCACAATGCCTGGACCTCAGATTATTCCGTCTGTTATGAAGCCGAATGTGCTGATTTTGAATGGGAACGCATCTTAAACCTAGAGCGCATCGCCATTACTTCACCAAAATTTAATGAAGATGAACTTAGAAGCGAAAAAGGCAATGTTAAAGCCGAATTGACCGGCTATATGAATGATTATGCCAGGCTTCTGTGGCCAAGACTTCAAAAGGCTATCGGTGAAGAAGTCCCTAACCTCAAAGAACGTCTTGCTACGATCAATAATATCGAGCTCAAAGATATTCGCGAACATTATCGTCGCACTCATACCGCAAAAAATATGCGTTTTATTATTGCTGGGCAAATTAAGCATCGTAAAAAGGACATTCTGCGTAATCTTGAAGATTGGGACCTCAAAGAAGGTAAGCGTTTTGAAATCCCCAAAGATAAACTACACTCTTCTCCAGCCATTCTCGTAAAAAGAAAGGATGCCAGTAATATCACATTTGGTTTTTCTATGGTTACCCCGAGACGATTATCTAGCCAAGAAACTCAAGCCATGGGTGCACTCAATCATATTCTCAATGGCACCATGAGCAGTCGTATTTTTGGCCAAGCCAGAAAACGTGGCCTTGTTTATGGAATGGGTAGTGGCATCAATAGCAGTAAACATTACTCATCTTGGGACTTTGATGGCGAAGTAAATCTTGAGACTGCTGACGAACTTTTCTCCCTTATTCAAATTGAAATGGTAAAAGCCCTCAATGGTGAAATTTCTGACGAAGAAATTGAAGCTGTTAAAACCTACGCCCAGGGACGCTATCAGATGGGAGCACAGACCGTCAGTCAAATCTCTGACTACTATACTGATGATTATTTTATGACCGAAAAATTTGAACTCTACGATGATTTCCCCCAAATCATTAAAGAGATCAACAAACCATCCATTGTTGAGTTAGCTAGAGAATTTGCTGGCTCCGGCATACACGCTTTTGTGACCGTTGGCTCTGTTGAAAAATCCGTCATCAACCAGCTTGCTGAATCGCTTAATTTTTAAAACCATTAAAAACCAAGTATAATAGAGCTATGAATATTGCAATTTTAGGTCATGGACTTGAGGGGCAAGCCGTAGAAGCTTATTTTAAGACTCACTCATCAGAAGCTAACCCCAATCATTTTACTTTTTTTGACCATTTCGAAGATCATCAAATTCCAGATTTTCACTTAGAGAATTTTGATCTCGTTTTTCGTAGCCCCTCTGTTCATCCTCAATTTATTTTAGAACCAGAGCAGCGTGGTAAATCCCAGAATTGGACCTCAATTACCAACTATTTCTTTGAAAATTGCAAAGCACCAATCATCGGCGTTACCGGTACCAAGGGAAAGGGAACTACCTGCTCCATTATCACAAATCTGCTCCGTCAATTTCCAGAACGTTTCAACAATATCCATCTTGTTGGCAATATTGGCACACCAGCCATCCTCGAGTTAGACAAAATCACTGAAAAAGATTTAGTCGTTTATGAGATGAGTAGTTTTCAATGCTGGGATCTCCAAAAATCTCCTCATGTTGCCGTAGTTTTACGCATTGAACCAGACCACCTCGATCGACACCGCGGTTTTGATGATTATCTAGCCGCTAAATCAAACATCGTAAAACATCAAACAGCTTCAGATTATTGTATTTATTACAAAAATAATGATGATAGTGTAAAAATCGGCCAGAAAAGTGCTGGTCAAAAAAACACCTACCCCATCGTTAAGTTTCAAGCAGAACTTAAAAACCTCCTTGATTATTTAAAAATTCCAGGCGAACACAACCGCGAAAACGCCGAGGCGGCTATCTTGGCAGTGCTCAGTATTTTAAACCTATCTCTAGATGAACTTTTTAGTGATAATAATCAAGCAATCTATCAAAAAATAGCCCATGGCCTCGCTACTTTTGTAGGATTACCTCACCGCATTCAATTTGTCCGCGAATTAAATCATGTGCGCTACTATGACGATAACTACTCTTCAGCTTTTCCTGCCGCCGATGTCGCCATCAAAGCTTTTGAAGATTACCCCACTATTCTTATTGCTGGCGGCAAAGATCGACACCTCAACTTAACAGCCATGAAAGAACGCTTCTTTAGTGCCAAAAATCTTAAAAAAATCATTTTAATCGGCGAAACACGTTTTATGTTAGCAGAAGGAGAAGATCCTAATAAATTTATTCTGGCCGATTCGCTCGAGGATGCCGTAGAATACGCCAAAAACTACGCCGAAAAATACGCCGCTGATCTCGAATCGAATTACGACCTCTGTATTCCATCTACTAGAGAAGCTCTCAATAACCAAACCGCAAAACCAGTGATTGTTCTAATGAGTCCTGGAGCTGCCAGCTTTGATATGTTTAAGGATTTTAGCGATCGCGGAAATCAATTTCAACAAATCGTAAACGCTTTTTAATGCTAAAATAATAATAATGATTGCATCAAATTTTTCATCTATTCTTGGTTCTTTAAATAAAAAACCAACCCAGCCAGCCCCCACTGTTCCGTCAAAAGACGCCGTCTTTCGCTTTTTAAGTTATTATTTTGATCGTTCAACCTACACCGCAACTTTTGTCTACCAAGGAATCGACAATATCATCTTTACCGAAAAGGTCTTTTTTGCACCTAAGCCCGGCACCAATACTAGCTCCTTCAACCTACTTGACGACCCCAGCCTTACTGAGTTGCTAGACCAGGCTATATTCCTTGCCTTTATCCTGATTGGTACCAGCTACTATAAAGCCCACCCCACTCAGAATATCCGCCTCGATCGACCTCTAGACGATTTTCAAGCGCGCTTCTTTTCTACCGTCTTTCAAGAAGGCCTATCTCAATATGCCTTCGAAAATCGTCTGACTCGTACTCAATTAGCCACTTTTAAGTCTGTTCCTGGTTTTCAAAATAAACCAGCTGTTGAATATCGTGGTCAAGGAGTTCTCGCCCTCCAGTCTGGCGGAAAGGACAGTCTCCTGGTTGCCGAACTACTTAATGAACATAATATTAACTTTGTCCCATGGTATATCAGTAGTAGTCCAGACCGTTCACACCCAAATGTTATCGATCATCTAAGTGACGGCTTTAATCACCAAAAAGCCAGTGTCATTTATCGCCAAATCGATCACCTCCATCTACAACAAACTGGCGGATTTAATGGACATGTTCCCGTTACTTTTATCGTAGAATCTCTGGCTCTTATCCAAGCTATCTTAAATAATCAGAACGTCATCCTCACAAGTATCGGCCGTGAGGGGGAAGAACCCCACGCAATGATTGGAGACTTACCAGTCAACCATCAATGGTCAAAGACCTGGCAGGCCGAACAACTGATGACCGAATACATCAAACGCTATCTCTCCCCAGACCTTCATCTAGGCTCACCTATCCGCCATCTCAGCGAATTACGTATTGCCGACCTATTTGTGCAAAAATGTTGGCAAAAATATGGCTACAGTTTTAGTTCTTGCAACGAGGCAAATTATAAGCAAAATAAACAAAATAACACACTCAAATGGTGTGGCCACTGCGCCAAATGTGCTAACTCATATTTACTTTTCTGCCCATTCATTCCGCCCCAGTTCCTCCAATCACTTTTCGGCGATCAAGATCTTTTCTTAGATCAAAATCTTACTCAAATCTTTAAAGGCCTTCTTGGTGTCGGCGGAGAAATGAAGCCCTTTGAATGTGTTGGTAGTGTTGAAGAACTACGTTCTGCCTACCATCATCGCATGATTACTCCGCCGATTCCAGTCCCACAAAATCCAAATCAGAAGGATGGCCCCGTTACATATTGGCAACCAGTTTACGCCAATCTTCCATTCATGGTTCCCGAGAGTAATTTTAATTATCTCGCGGAATCGGCCAACCAAGAATATTTCCGCAATTTCTACACTACCTATCAATCAGAGAACACTTCCGAACAAACAATGGCCCACAACGAGCAACTTGCAAAGAGCCACCAAAAGGCAGACCAGATCCTGGCCATGATCGAACGACGTAAACAACTCGAACAGCTAAGACGTACTGGTCGTCAAAGACAGCGTGATCTTGAATAGCTAACAGGCATTATTCTCTCTTTATTTTTTACCTAGGTTCTTGCACCATTTACTTTTTTACTTGAAAGCGTTAGAATAGAAAAAAGCATTAACAGAATAAAAAATCATGCCAAAGACAACTACAACAAAAAAATCAATCAATACCAAAACTAACCACAAGGTAGTCAAAAAAGCTGCCACCAGTACCAAGAAAGTCACTGCTAAATCACCTAAAGATTCTGGTAAACAAGATGCTTATTTTTGGGGCGGTCTCGGCATTATTCTTTGCGCAACCGGCGCACTTCTCACCCTTCTTTGGGGTGTTGGCACAATGTTAAATAAATAAAAAATAAAGTGGTGGGCAAATGAAATTTTACACAGTACGACATGGACAGACTGACTGGAATAATCTTGGCTTAAATCAAGGCTGGTCCGACACGCCATTAAATACTTTAGGACAATTTCAAGCCCTAAGAGCTCGCAATCAGTTAAAGGATGTGCGCTTCAATATAGCTTATTCCTCACCACTGCAACGTGCAGCTAAAACTTGTCAGATCATCCTCGGACGTGTCGTTCCCGATAAAGCTATCTTTGACGAATTAAGCCTTGAAGATGCGATCGAGCTCAACCATTTTTATCGTCAACATAATGATCTAAATAAAGATTGCTATATTCGTTATGCAGAGGACCTCATTGAACGCGGACTTGGCGTCTTTGAAGGTAAAGAAGGCTCCAGAATTCATGAAATTAGCTGGAAAGATGGCTTTAATGCCGACCGTTTCAAAATGGAGTCTGTACCACACATGTTTCATCGTATTGATCGCATCCTCAAACAAATCCAAACAGATGCTCTAGAGAATTACGGCAATGATGCTAATATTCTAATCGCCTCGCACGCCGGCATTCTTCGCATTGTTGACTACGTTCTACGTGGTGGTACCGAGCAAGGTCTCTTCTACTCAGCTCTTTACGATAGCTCCATAAATCTACATTTGAAAAACTGTGAATTTAATATCTATGAACGATAAAACTTATCTTTCCCAAAACCAAAAACTTGTGGTAAAATAGTTACAGTCTATTGGACCTTCGCCAAGTGGTAAGGCAACGGGTTTTGGTCCCGTCATTCGCAGGTTCGAATCCTGCAGGTCCAGCCATAAAGAAAAACCTCTTTTGAGGTCTTTTTTATATATTTTTCTTATGGTCGCGTTTAAGTGTTACAATTAGCTTATGCATAGCATTAAGATTCTACAACTCAACGTGTGGGGCGGACGCATTAAAGATGGCCTTACTAATTTTATAAAAGAAGGGAACTACGACCTCATTTGTTTACAAGAAGCCGTCTGGGACCGTAATCACACCAAAACCCTAGAGTATTTTATGGATACCGTTGATAAAATCAAAGAGGAAGCCAACTTCAAATACGACACTCGTAGTAGTCAATTTGGTATTTCAATTTTAAATAACACTATTCACTACGAAAGCGGCAATGCTATTCTTAGTAAAATTCCTTTTAAGCGCTCTGAAGAAAAAATTCTGCATGGTGAGTACCATTTTGCTACAAACCTAGATCAATACGAGCAAGCCGTAAAGCATAATCTTTATACCGCACAAAAAGTTATTCTAGAAAATGGTCTCACCGTAATTAATTATCATGGCTACTGGTTAAAAGACCCACTTGGAGACGAAACTTCAGTCTTATGCATGCGCTCCGTCGCCGACATGGTTAGCTCAGACAAAAATCCCGTTGTTCTTTGTGGCGATCTTAACGTTATTCCTGAAGCAAAAGCAATGCGTGAGCTCGATTTTCTTCGCGACCTCACAGCTATTCATAATATTCCCACCACGTTGCGCAATATTCGCTTCACCAAAGACGTTCCTTGTGACCATATTTTAATTAGCGATAATATAAACTATCAAGATTTTGAAGTCATTGATGCGCCTGTCTCCGACCACTGTGCATTAACAGTTAAAATTAATTTCTAAGTCTATTATTCCTCAGTAAAATCCGCATCCATCACTGCCTGCAATTGATAATCAGGGAATACTTTTTGAATCTCAGCCACAGCTTTTTTAAATGAAGCCAGCCTATTCTCTGCATCAAAACTCACCACAAGATCAAAACGCATCTGCTTCTCCGCCTCAAGCAAATAAAAACCATGCACCTGTCGGATATATTCCTGCTTTAGTGCAATTTCCTTTAGTTTTTTCTGCATCTTGATTACAT
Source organism: Candidatus Nanosyncoccus nanoralicus (assembly GCA_963545055.1). Lineage (GTDB taxonomy): Bacteria > Patescibacteriota > Saccharimonadia > Saccharimonadales > Saccharimonadaceae > Nanosyncoccus > Nanosyncoccus nanoralicus_A. Next base: position 191,538 of record CAUUHT010000001.1, on the reverse strand, counting down.
GTTCGTCTTTTGTGTTTACGGAATAAACGCCGATCGCCGTCAAAAGTACTCTATGCTCTTTTACTACTTTCACTGAAATCTCGCGCAATAACTGGTCAAGCTCCACCACGCTCAAAGTATCAGGTACCTCAATATGTAAAGACCCATTCCAACGATTTGGACCATAGTTATTTAAAATTAAATCGTAAACCCCCAGCACATTCTTAAAACCCATTACGGTTTTCTTGATAGTCCTCGCCAACTCAAGGTCATTTTGTTCACCCAATAGTTGCGATATTGTCCCCTTTAGCATTTCAATACCTGACTTGATAATAATTACAGCAATCACTGCACCAAGATATGCTTCAAGCGCCAAATTAAATACCATAAATATTACGGCCGCTACAAGAGTTGAGAAAGAAATTACGGCATCAAGGGTGGCATCAGCTCCAGAATTAACTAAAGAATCTGATTTTACTTTTTCTCCCACCTTCTTCACGTATGCACCTAAGACAATTTTTACCACTACGGCTACAGCAATAATTATCAATGAGGTCGGATTATAGTCCGGAGTCTCCGGTTTAATAATTTGTTTAACCGACTCGATTAATGACGTTGTGCCAGCATACAGAATAATCACCGCGATCATCATTGCGCTTAAGTATTCAATTCTCCCATGACCAAAAGGATGCTTCTTATCTGGCGCCTTTCCAGCCAATTTTGTACCAACAATCGTAATTATTGAACTTCCAGCATCAGAGATATTATTCACCGCATCGAGAACAATAGCAATCGAATTAGAAAGTAGTCCAATGCCAGCCTTGAACGCCGCCAAAAAAACGTTTGTAATGATTCCAATCACACTGGTTTTAATAACGATTTTTTCTCTTTCGTTATTTTTATTTAACTCCCTTAATTCACTTAAATTCGACATTTTTTCCTTGTAACTTCAAAATCAATAATAATCTTCCTATTTTACCATATCAAAAAAGTCGAAAACTATAGGGTTATCCAGAGGCTCTTTTCTTTGCTATAATTACAACATGAATGACCTCGAAAAACGTCTCGCCGCTCTGCAAATCGACCTAGATAATACCTGGCAAAAACTCCAGATTAACCAAAAAATTGAAAATCTTAAAAATCTTGAAATTCAAATCTCTGAACCAGAAATTTGGCAAAATCCTGAACATGCCAAAAAAATAAACACTAATTTTAGTCGACTCAAGGCAGAAGTTGAACCCTGGCAAGTCCTCAAAGTTCAGGCCTCCGACCTTTATGATATTATTGCCCTCAAGGAGGTAGACTTACTAGATGAAATCAACGATCAACTCTCTTCTATGGAACAGACATTACTTGAACTAAAAAAGGCGCTTCGTTTTACTAATCCTTTAGACGAAAAAAATGCCATCCTCCGTATTACTGCCGGCGTTGGTGGAACCGAAGCAATGGACTGGGCATCCATGCTCGAGCGTATGTATCTACGTTATTTCGAAAAAAACCACTTCAATGTTGAACTTATTGAACGCACTGCTGGGGAAGAAGCAGGCATCAAAACTGCCGTTTATGAAATTTACGGAAATCATCCTTATGGGAATCTAAAGTCCGAACACGGCGTACATCGCCTAGTTAGGCTCTCACCATTCAACGCCGATAATCTTCGCCAGACCTCCTTTTCTCTAGTCGAAATTCTACCCATCCTAGAAAGTGACGATGATTATAAAATAGACGAGAAAGATCTTCGTATTGACACCTATCATGCTGGCGGTCACGGAGGTCAATCTGTCAATACCACTAACTCGGCCATCCGCATTACCCATCTCCCCACCAACACCGTTGTAGCTATTCAAAACGAAAGATCTCAGCTGCAGAATCGTGAAAAAGCCATGGAAATCCTGCGTGGCAAATTAATCATGATGCAACAAGAACAACAAGCTGAATCAATTAATCAACTACGCGCTGGTGAGTCGGCTAAGTGGGGGCAACAAATTCGAAACTACGTCTTGCAACCATACAAATTAGTTAAAGACACCCGAACAAAATACGAAGAAACCGATGCTGATGCTGTGCTTAATGGTAAAATTGAGGGCTTTCTCAACGCCTATCTTGAGTCACAAATCGGTAGCTAATTACTAAATAAGTAATCTTCAACCATTCGTACCTCTATCAAAAACCCACTTTAGTTCATATCACGTTTATGCTAAAATATACATATGATATTGTTCGACCACGTCACCAAACATTATCACGGCGATAGCCGAGCTGCGCTTGATAACATCTCAATGCACATTGCTGCTAATGAGTTCGTTTTTCTTGTCGGTAAGTCTGGCGCTGGCAAGTCGACTCTTCTAAAAATGATCACCAAAGAGGAAACTCCTGACTCTGGCAAAATCGTCATTGGTGGCATTGATCTTGATTATGTAAAAAAGAAACATATCCCTAATTATCGTCGACGTATTGGTGTAGTTTTTCAGGACTATAAACTACTCCCCACCCGCACAGTCTACGAAAACGTCGCTTTTGCGCTTGAAATAGCCGGCATGAGTAATCACGAAATCGAAAGCACTGTACCAAAAGTCCTTGATCTGGTCGGACTCTCTGAAAAGGCCTACCGCTTTCCAGATAATCTTTCCGGTGGTGAAAGGCAGCGCGTTTCTATCGCTCGCTCCGTCGCCAGACAACCAAAGATTCTTATTGCCGACGAGCCAACGGGTAATTTGGATGTTTTAACTTCTAAAGAAATTATTGATTTATTACAAAAAATTAATGACTACGGCACCACGGTTTTAGTCACTACCCACGACGCAAGCATTGTTAACCTGCTTAAAAAACGTGTTATTACGATGAAAGACGGCAAAATTGTTTCTGATCAAAAAGAACATGGCATTTATCGCCTTGATGCCAATAATGACGGTATTTCCCGCCTGCCTCACCCTGGCTACATGCGCGCCACTTCCTTCCTTTCCCCCGAAGAGAATCACCAGCGTCAGAGCAGTCATCTCTCAACCGACAAAACTTCTTCAATCACCATCCATACAAGTAAAACTCTAGAAATTAATGAAAACAAAGCACCAAAACGTCGTCATCTAATTCAATAGGAGTATCATGACCAATAAATCCAAGAATACAACCATCGATCGTCTAAAAACTATGTCTAAAAATAGTCGTGGCAATTTTGTACGTAATAATCTACGCATTCTAAAATACGGCATTATTGGTTACGGACGTAACATCTGGCTCTCAATCACCTCAACCTTTGTAATGACTCTCACCCTTATTCTTCTTTTCGTCACCGTCATTGCCAGCATGATTCTTTCTGCCACTGCAGATCGTATGCGTGACAAAATTGACATCACTATTTTCTTTAAACCAGGCACCGAAGTTGTTGCACTCCAAGAAATGTCAGACATTATAAAAAAAGATGCCAATGTTAAAACCACTGAATATTCCACCTCCGAGCAAGAATACAATAAAGTCATAGAAGACTCTAAAAAAACTGGTGACGCAGCCCTACTTGCTACCCTAAATGATAGCGACATGAAAGAAGCAATGCTAAAATCCATGCAGTCCACACTACGCATTAAAGTCTATAATGCCGATCATCTTGATAACATTAAAGACATCGTCAATACTAACCCTACTTTCAAAGAAAATCTCGACACTAAAAGGGAACCAACCTACAATACAAATAATACCGCCATCGAAACCATCGCTTCCTGGGCCAACATTGCAAAAACCGGTGGATTTGCACTTTCCGGGATCTTCCTTGTTATCTCAATTCTCGTTATCTTCAACACTATTCGCATGGCAATCTACTCCCGCAGTGAAGAAATTTACATGGAGAAACTAGTTGGTGCTGACAACCACTTCGTACGAGGTCCATTCCTAGTCGAAGCCATGATTTCTGGCATCCTAGCTGGCATCTTCGCCACTATCCTAGGTTTTCTCACCTTTGGTTTTGCCGCCCCAAAACTCACTTCCTATGATATTGATATCAACGAAATCAGTAAAATCATCTATTCACCAAGCTACTTTCTAGTATCTCTTGCACTCATCCTTCTGGGCATTATTATTGCCTTTACTTCCTCCAGACTCGCAGTTTCTAAATACCTAAAAAGAGTTTAAATATCATTTTCTTTTGACATCTGATAATTCTTATGTTAAAATTTTTATGAAAAATATAACGTCCTGAAAGGAGGTTACATGACAAAAACCAAAACAACTATTAGCAAGAAAAAGAAGAGCACAAAAAAACTAAACTTTAAGAACTTCTTTATTTTTACTATTATTTTTGTCACTCTAGTTGCATCTTTGCCTAACCTTTTTTCCACCGATAAGTCGGCCTCTGCTATCGAAAATGAAGCCTATTGTACCTCCAGTGCCTGCCGTGCAGCAAAAAAGGCCGAGAATGAAGCCGTCGCCAAAGCCAATGAGGCCTCAAAGGCGGCCACTACTCTTGAAGGAGAAGTAGAGCGTTTGCAACAGGAAATCAGCATGTATGAGGCTAGAATTAAAACTAACGAGGCTGAAGCCGAAGACCTTAAATTAAAAATCGAAGAAAGTACAAAAAAACTTAAACTCCAACAGCAAGCCCTAGCCAACCTCTTGATTAATATGCATTTTGAAGAAAAAGGCGACGCCATTATGATTTTGGCCGGCTCAAAATCAATCTCAGACTTCGCAGAACGTCAAACCCGTGTTGATACGGCAAAAAGTCAAGTTACCATTTCAGCTCAAACCGTCAAAAGCATTAAGCAAGACCTCGAAAAACAGAAGGTCGAAGTTGAACGCGTCATCGCTGATCAGCAGATTCAAAGAAAAGCCATCGAAGATAAGAAGATTGAACAACAAACCCTCATCATCAAATATCGTGACAACGCCGCTGCTTTCGCTCTTGAAGCTGCCACTTCTCGTGAAGAAAAAATTAAACTCATTAACCAAGAGTATCAGAATCACCTATTAAGTCTCCGTAATCGTGGTGGTTTCGGTACGGTCGCTGATGGATACAACAGCTACGAAGCCTTTATTGGCAATTACGGTTTCGCCTGCCCTCGTGATAATATTCGCGGCATCCTTGACACTTATTACACCTGCCAATGTACCAGTTATGCTGCCTATAAAGCCATCGAATATTGGGGCCCTCGTGTTCGTGTCACTGGTTGGGGTAATGCCTATAGCTGGGCCTCTGCCGCCAGGGCTCTCGGTTATCGCGTAGACCGTATTCCAAGCGCTAATTCCATTGGTCAAACCGCCTCCGGAGCCTGGGGTCACGTTTTCTGGGTTGAATCTGTAAATGCCAACGGCACCATCAATGTTTCTGAATACAATAACGCCTACTCCTCAAGGTCCGGACAATGGGGTGATTTCGGCTATCGTGTTGGCGTTAATCCTTCCGAATATTATTTTATTCACTTTGACTAAAATCCAGCCACGTTTATAATGCTTCTGCTATGCTATAATAAAAGCTATGAATAAGAAACAGAAGCAAGTTAATCTAGGTACTACAATTTTTTCCAGCTTAATTACCCTTGCTATTGGTATATTTCTAGGAGCTAATTGGAATAATCTATACCTTCAATTTTCACCATATATCAATCCGGCTCAAAAAGTCACTAGTAACATCAAGTGGGACGATTTAAACGAAGTCTACTCACAGATTTCCTCAAATTTCGATGGTAGCATTGATAAGACAAAGCTTATTGAGGGTGCTAAAAAGGGCTTAACCGCCGCGCTTGCCGACCCCTATACAGTCTATTACGATTCAAAAGAAGCAGCTGAATTTAAATCTGACCTTAAGGGAGAAATTAAGGAAGCTGGTGTTGGGATTGAAATGATGAAACAAGGCGATTACGTCGTCGTTACTCGCACCCTACCAAACAATCCAGCCAGAAAAGCTGGCGTACATGCTGGCGATATAATCTTCGCCATTAATGGTGAAGAGGTCTGGGATAAAGACACTGAAATTATTGCCAGTAAATTGCGTGGTCCTTCTAGCGAAAAAGTAAAATTAACAGTTGCTCGCGACAAACAAAAACTTGATTTTGAACTAGTTCGAGAAAAAATCAACAACGTCTCCGCCGACATCACTTATCAAGACAAAACTGCTATTATTTCTGTCTATCGTTTTAGTGAGGATACTGGTGCTTTAGTCCAATCTTTTACTAAAGACTTTAAGAATAAGGGAATTAATAAAGTTATCCTTGACTTAAGAAATAATGGTGGTGGCTATGTAACTGCAGCTCGCGACCTCCTGTCTCTCTGGCTTGACGGTGATAAAATCCTGACCCAAAAGTCTGCCACAATTGGTCAAACAATTACCTACGCCAAACGCGGTGAAGCCACCTTAAAAGACATGAAGACTATTGTTCTAGTTAACAATGCTACTGCTTCTGCTTCTGAAATCGTTGCTGGCGCCCTCAAAGACTACAAGAAAGCAACTATCCTAGGCACAAAAACCTATGGTAAAGGCGTTGTTCAAACCATGCTCGAACTATCCGGTGGTTCACTCCTCAAGATCACCACTGCACACTGGTATACCCCAGAAGGTCAAACTATTAATAAGACTGGTATTTCTCCCGATGTCGAAGTAGAGCGCTCTTACAGTGATATTAATTCTGGCAAAGATCCGCAACTTGATAAAGCCAAAACTCTCTAAATCTGCTATAATAAACCTGTTATGATAAAAGTTTATACCACACCTACATGTATTTATTGTCACGCCTTAGTTAATTGGCTTAATGAAGAGGGAATTGAGTACCAAGAATTTGATGCTGCATCAATGCCTGGTATTACTACTGTCCCTGTCACTATTATTACCGATCACGAGGATAAAAATCCTGTTCAAATTATCGGTTTTGATCGTGAAGCTATTGCTGAGACCCTAAATCAATTAAAAGAACAATAAATTTATAAATATCCCACCTAGAAATTATAAGAAAAAACTAAAATCAGAAAGGAAGATGTGCAGAAAGAGCAGAAGCCTACACTTTTATTTGTCCACGGTTTTCGCGGCAATCATTTTGGCTTATCTGACATAATTCATAATTTTGAAGCCCTTGGCTACAAAGTTTATTGTCCAGACATTCCTCCAGCCTTTAATACCCAAGATGAAACACTTCCTAAACTTAAAGATTTTACCGCCGATGCTTATGCCACTTGGCTAGCCGATTATATTCTAAATAATAAAATAGATCATCCTATCCTCATCGGCCATTCAATGGGATCACTCACTGTGGCTGCTACTGCCGAGAAATACCCCAACCTTATTCATCAAAAAGTTTTCTTTCTATCCCCAATTTCCGAACCTACCCCAAAATTTCTTCGCCCCATCATTCCTTTAATCGCCTTTGTTCCTAATAAACTCGTTTGTTACATCGTTACTAAGTATTTAATCGGCACGCTTGGTAAGAAACAACTTCCAAGAATTCTTGATCTAACTTATCAATGTGCTAAAAAGTTCACCAGTATTTCTGATGAAATTAAGGCTGCAAAATTTTCAGTTTCTCACTCTATATCTGATTTCAACTTCAATAAAGAGTGTTATTTTATTGCAGGCACTGAGGACAAACTCAACCACCAAAAACAAACCAAAAAAATCGCTGAAAAATATAACGCCAAGGTGAATTTTATTAAAAAATCAGGCCACCTCATTAATTACGAAGTGCCTGATCAACTTTCTGAAATTATTCAAAGCTATCTCTAGCTTAAAATTAATTTCACCTAGTCCGTCACCCAACGAACTAAATTCTTATACTCCGCTGATTCTTTATCATAGGTATCTAAAATGTCCTGAATGTAAGTTTTTCCATTTGAAATATTTAATGTTTCCACGTCCGGGCAAGATGCTAATAACCGAATAATCGCCTCATCCGTATCTATGTTAGTCATTGACTTCTTTTCACCACTTCGATAAGAAGCAACTCGTAGTTCTTTATATACAAAACGTTTTATTCCAGCCTGTAAACAATATTTCAAGCAATTCTCGCAGGTTGCCATTTTATTATATAAAGTACAGCCGGTCAAATCCCGCCCCGCAAAGATAACCGCATTCATTTCAGAATGAATCGCAAAATAATATTTCATTGGACGCTCAGAAAGCGTCATTTTTGATTCGTCTGCCCCCTGAATCGTGCCGTTATAACCAAAAGACACCGGTCGCCTTCGTGCATCAACAATCACACATCCATTTTGCGAAGAGGGGTCCTTTGAACGTTTTGCCACTTCCTCAGCAATCCCCATGAAGTAGCTATCCCAGTCCTTATGTTTTTGCATCTCTGAATTCATCACACTCCTTTTTTAAAAACTCTATCCTAGTCATACACTTCTGTCAATTATATCTTGCTTATGATAAGTGTTATTTACAACACAAAACAGAGATAAATACCATTTTCTAAGACCAAACCCTCATTAAAACCTTGTTTTCTTCACAAAATCGCTACATACTAGATTTAACCTTTTCTAAGCCTAAATCTATCTTGGGGTCTATCTTATGCGCCGGCCTTTTAGATGCTTTTTGTTATTTATTTATCTTATTATTTTTTCATTCTTATTCCTCTCATTAAGGTCTCTTTCTTTAGCTACCCACGCCGCCTCCGCAACGCAGCCTTGCGTCGACTATCTTGTCGTCTTCGCACGTGGCTCCGGGGAAGAACTCCATACCAATATCGATCACCAAGCCTTCTCCAGGGCTATATCAGAAATATTTCATAAATTACCCCAACATAGTTATAAGTATTATCAACTGGGAGAATCTAGCTCTTTCGGCCAGCCATATCCTGCCATTGGTATTGAAGATCCCAAAGTTATCTCTGGGGCTATCTTGAGTGGCGGAAAGGCTTATGCCTTTGGACGAAGTGTTAAAGCTGGTATTAATGAATTGACTAATCTCTATCAACAAGTCACCAAAACCTGTCCAAACACTCAATTTATTCTTTCCGGCTATTCACAAGGAGCCATGGTCATAACCTATGCGATTAGACATCTTAACCCCGATAAAATTCTCTATGTCGCAAATTTTGGAGATCCAAAACTCTACCTACCAGAGGGAAGGGGGATTGTGCCAGATGCCTGCAAGAATTTAAACCTTTCTCCATATCGGCAAAATATTCCAGACTGCTATGTCGAACACGGCCTACTTGGCGGGTTAGATCCTTACATCTACGCAAAATATCATCAGAAAGTCGGCGTCTGGTGTAATATCGCTGACTTCATCTGCGGCAGTACTTTTGATCCTCTGGGATTATCCGATCCCACTCAAAACTCAAAAAATAATATATTCGCCAACATCTTTAACGGTCACATTTCCTACTCGAGACGTGGTGCCTACCAAGAAGCAGCCCAGATAATCTACCAAAAGATCACACAAAGATCCAATCAATCACCCACACAGGAGCAAACACTCATTCATTATTATCATCCAGAACAACTATATATTGGCCCACTATCCAAACTTTATTCCAACCGCCCTCAACCCTCTAAACGTTCACATCTTAATAATGAATTGGTTATTATGCTACCTACTTATTTAACCGACCCAGGTGACGCCAGGGAATATTTATTACTCAATCAATTATTCGATAAATCATATAATCACCACTTTCACATTCACCTATATCAGTATGGTTTCTTTCCTACCAGTCTCCCAGACTCGCCTATCTATTTTTCCCAAAAGCTTGATCAAAACGCCCCAGCTTCCTACAAACAAGGCGTAAGATATATCGCAAGCATGTATACAACTGACATGAGCTCAGAAAGCTGGGATCAAATCCTTAAAATTCTTCGTGGCAGAATCTATAATCCGCCAAACATCAATTTACCCCGCCTTCTCGATCATTCACTTTATGACGTCATCGCTAATGCACCCTGGACCACAAAAGCCAACCATCTTCTTTTCCTATTGACCCCGAACCAAACAATTAATTTTAACTACGACAACAAGGAGCCACTTGCCGATTTGATTAATCAACAAATTAAGAAGAAACAACTTTCAACCTTCATTTATAATTTTAATCCGTCTCTTTCAAAATATCTTAAGACTTACAACACTGTTGACTCTGAAAATATTTTCGATGCCGATCACGATCCCGACGATATTATTCAGCGCATTCTCCAAGAAAACCGAGCTCAGCAGATTAACCAATTACTTCGTCCGCGCTTTGATTCCTTAGACCTAAAATATAATGGTCAGGATATTCTTTTTAATAACCCAGCCAGAAGACTAAAAAGAAGTCTTAATACAGATAATGCTATACGGTCTTCCTATAGATGGACTACTAGCCAATCAGGAGAAACGCGAGAATACATAACTCAAGACCCCAATCTACACCTACATATAGATTCACTCCTGCCAAATCTTATTCAAATCTATGATCACAAAAAAGTATTACATCAAACTAATCTAGTCTTCCTACCTAAGAAAATTCACGAGCCTCAAACTTCTAAGAATTTAGATTCGACCATTTTCCCATACCGTCTTGTTATTATCGATGATTATATCGCTGGTTTCACTAATCAAAAGCGGCTAATTTTTAAAAACGTTGAACCCACCGCTCCACACACAATACGCGAGATCAAATTCAGCAGTCTTGGCCGCATTGTTGACCAAAAGATCACTCATGTCTCAATTCAAAATAAAATCGAGCCCCATAAACAAAAGCCTTCAAATACCACACAGAGCATAGCTAAGCAAAACACTTCAAACACACAGACAACCTACGTTAAAAATACCGAGACAAGCCCAAGTCTAGTTTCTTTAATTAATAAACTACCAAATTGTGGTGTAAAAAATCACTTCCCATTACCGCAAATTCAGTACTTTAATGCCTATTTTTTCTAATCTGCCCACCCGAAGACAAATGCCAGTGGTCACCATATTCACAATGGTATACAGTCAATTCTGGTGCCCCATAGTCATGAGCCACCACCTGTGCCGCCACCTCAGCTTCATCTCGCGAAGCATAGCAGATCTTCTGGCTATCACCAACCCAACATCGCTTCGGTTCATAACTACCAAAATTATTTTTTTTCATACTCTGTTATTATACTATTATCTCTGTAAAATTATGTATAAAATACAACAAAAATATAAGCAGTTTCCATTGACACACTACATATAGTGTCATAAAATAAACACAGACACTAAATATAGCGTCACCAATACTAGACTAATAACAAAAATTTAATCAAAAAACATTGAAGAAATTTTGGACACAATCAAGGAGGTAATTTTTTATGTTCAAAAAAATCGTCAAACGTGATGGAAAGATTGTTGACTTCAACCTAGACAAAATCACCGATGCCATCGCTAAGGCCGGCGCCGCGACCGAAGAATTCAAACACGATCGTGCAGCCCAATTATCCGAAAAAGTACTTAAACTTGCTGAAGAAACCGTTAAAGAGCGCACTCCTACCGTTGAGCAAATTCAAGACTTAGTTGAGAAAGTCTTGATGGATTCAAGCTTCAAGCGCACCGCCAAAGCTTATATTACTTATCGACAGGATCGCAATAAAACCCGTAATGCAAAATCAAACCTTATGGGTATCTACAAAACAATTGCCATCGCTGATGCTTCTGAAGACTCAGATGTTAAGCGTAGCAATGCCAACGTTGACGGTAACTCCGCTATGGGTAAAATGTTACAATTTGGCGCTGAAGGTTCAAAAGTCTTCGCCAAAACCGTCCTTGTAGACCCACGCTTTGCTGCTGCTCATGATAATGGCGACATTCACATTCACGACTTAGACTTTTACGCCACTGGTACATTAACTTGTTGTCAAACTGACCCACTTAAACTATTCGCTAATGGTGGATTCAATACTGGACACGGACATCTTCGCACTCCAAACTCCATTGCCTCCTACGCCGCCCTTGCTGCAATCATCCTCCAGGCAAACCAAAACGAACAGCACGGTGGTCAGTCAATCCCAAACTTTGACTATGCCATGGCTCCAGGTGTGAATAAGTCTTTCAAGAAAGCTCTTCGCAATAATCTAGAGAAATACAACAAATACTCTGGCAAAAAAGTAGATGTTAAAATCCCAGACGACATCGCTTATGGTGACACTGAGACTCTTAAGAAGCTTAAAATTCCAGAAACTGTTATCGAAACTTCAAATGAAGACGTCGAAAAACAAACTTTCCAAGCTATGGAAGGATTCATCCACAACCTCAATACCATGCACTCTCGCGCTGGTGCCCAGGTTCCATTTACTTCCATCAACTTCGGAACAGACACCACCCCAGCCGGTCGCTTAGTTACTAAAAACCTTCTAGAAGCAACCGACAAAGGTCTCGGACATGGCGAAACCCCTATCTTCCCAATCTCAATCTTCAAGGTAAAAGAGGGTGTCAGCTACAATCCCGAAGATCCAAACTACGACCTCTTCAAGCGCTCAATGGAAGTTTCCTCAAAACGCCTATTCCCAAACTTCACCTTCATTGATGCACCTTTCAATCTTAAATACTATAAAAAGGGCGACTACAATACTGAAATCGCTACCATGGGCTGCCGTACTCGTGTCTTCTCATCTGTTTTCCCAGAATCAGACGGTATCGTCACCGGTCGCGGCAACAACTCATTTACTACTATCAACCTTGTTCGCCTTGGCATTAAGCACGGTATCGCCCTTAAAGAACGTAAAGAAGCCGACTGGACTGGCTTCTACAAAGAACTCGACGAGCTTATGGATCTATGTAGAGACCAACTTCTCGAGCGTTACGAGTTCCAAGCTAACCAACACGTCCGTAACTTCCCATTCCTCATGGGCGAAGGTAACTGGTTTGGTAGTGAAAAACTTAAACCAAATGACACTCTTCGTGAAGTCATTAAGCATGGTTCACTCTCTATTGGTTTCATCGGTCTCGCCGAAGCTCTAGTTGCAATGATCGGTAAACACCACGGTGAGAGCGAAGAAGCTAGGGAATTAGGTCTCGACATCATCACTCATATGAGTAAACGCTGTGATGAGTACGCTAAGAAAAACCACCTCAACTTTGGTCTTATCGGAACCCCAGCTGAAGGTCTCTCTGGTCGCTTCACCAAGATCGATCGCAAAGAATTCGGTACCATCAAAGGCGTAACTGACCGTGACTACTACACTAACTCCTTCCACGTCCCAGTCTATTACCCAATCTCAGCCTTTGAGAAGATTGAGATCGAAGCTCCTTACCACGCACTCTGTCCTGCTGGACACATCTCCTACATCGAACTCGATGGTGATCCATCACAGAACATTGACGCCTTTGAGGCTGTCATCCGCAAAATGCACGATTCAGGCATTGGCTACGGTTCAGTTAACCACCCAGTCGACCGCGACCCAGTCTGTGGCTTCTCAGGTATTATCGCCGACACTCGCTGTCCATCATGTGGTCGTATCGAAGACGAGGTTCCATTCGAAAGACTCCGCCGTATCACTGGTTACCTCGTAGGCTCTCTCGAACGCTGGAACGACGGTAAGAAGGCTGAGGAACATGATCGTGTTAAACACAATGTCTCCGGCACTTACACCAAAGCCCAAAAAGCCGCTCGTGAATGCGCAAAAGCAAACTCAGCAGCTGCTTTCGGTAAAGAATAAAGAACACCGACATTAAAAGTTAGGAGCAAGTCTCCTAACTTTTAATTATTAAACTAATAAGGAAAACTATGGCTCAAGAATTTGTCTCACCTGTCGCCGGCTCCAATAGCCAGTACCTCAGATTATCTGGACCTATCGAACATGACAGTATTGTTAATGGCTACGGACTTCGTGCCGTCATCTGGACCCAAGGTTGCTTCATTGGCTGCGAAGGTTGTCAAAATCAAGAAACTTGGGACCCTGAAGGCGGTGTCTTAGTCAGCGTAGAGGATATAAAAGAAGAACTTCGTCAACTCAAAGGCCAAACTGGACTCACCTTCTGCGGCGGGGAACCGTCAATTCAAGCTGCCGCCTGTATTGAGATCGCTAAATTCGTAAAAGAAGAACTTGGCTGGAATGTTTGGTCATTTTCTGGATATACCTACGACGAGATTAAAGCTAAAAACAACCTTCAATGGGAGTTCTTTAAGACTTTAGATGCTCTTATCGATGGACCATTCGTTCTAGCCGAAAGAGATTTAACCCTTCGTTTCCGTGGCTCCCGAAACCAGCGCCTCTTACACCTTAAAGATGGCGAAATTACCTCCATTGAATAAAAGTTTTATCTAAAAAACATAAAAATAACCTCATAAAGAGGTTATTTTTCTTACTACCTTAACCTAGATCTTATTCAGCAAGTCATTTGCGCGAACAATCATTTCGTCAGACTCATCAGTCTTAATCACGTAAATTGGCTTTGATCCAACAGCTGCAATATTACATTGCCTCTCATTCATATCGCCAGTATTTTTTTCTTCATCGATTATAAAGCCAAGATAACCAAGCTTCTGCACCACTCGACGCCTAACATCATCAGACCTCTCGCCAATTGTCGCGGTAAAAACAAGGGCATCTACTCCGCCCAAAGAGGCTGCCATTTGACCAATTGCAGATTGTAAGCGATAAATATATAGAGCATGTGCAAACACACCGCGCGAATCGCCTTCATCCCTTAACCTAATAATTTCGCGCATATCATCACTTTGGCCAGATACACCCAGAAGTCCCCCTTGCTTATTTAGATATTTTTCAAGCTCATCATCAGTCTTTAACCCTAGCTCACGCTTAATTGCAAGTGCAGCAGCAACATCAATCGAGCCGGTCCTTGTTGCCATCATTACACCCTCAAGTGGAGTGTAGCCCATAGTTGTATCATGTGATTTACCATTATACACTGCAGTAATTGACGAACCTGAACCAACATGACAAACAATCATCTTTTCCTCTAAAATATCTTGCTCACGCATATATCTAGCAATCGAACCAACCGAAAGGCCATGATAGCCCCAACGTTTAATATCATATTTATTAGCAACCTCAGTATCGATTGCGTAAGCCTTCATTAATTCTGGCCTTGAATTATGAAAACCAGAATCTGAAATCGCGATCACAGTAGTTTCTTTAAAAGTCTTCTTTAGTTGCTCAATTTCATTAGCAATTACAGGTGCATGTAGTGGTGCTCTTGCTTTTGCGGTCTCAAGTTGAGTCAGACACTCTTCATCTACAATATGGTCTTCTGCAAAATAGCTTCCGGGTGCGGCCACGCGGGCTAAAATTGCATCAAGTTTAGTAGGACCACCAATATACTGTTCGTCCACTAAGATTTTTTCCAGACCAGAAACCACCTCATTAAGAGTTGTAAATTTTGTTTCCGTTTTATTTTTTGTACCATCAGCTTTTTTCAGCGTATATACAATCTTGTCCCCCTCAAACTCAAAATGCAATGCGCATAGAAAGTTATTACCACGATATAGAGCATATTTCCGAGAACTACTCCCAGGGTTAGTAATCAGAATTAATCTATCGTTATTCATCATTTACTCCTCTTTTATATCATCATTATATCCTAAATATCTTTTTTATGCAGAGATTATTTAGCACTCTTGCATTTTGAGTGCTAAAACACTATAATTAGTAGTAATTATGTCTACACAAAAAGATTATTATGAAATTTTAGGCGTATCCAAAAACGCATCCGATGACGAAATTAAGAAAGCATATCGAAAACTCGCCTTTAAATACCATCCAGACAAAAATCCTGGTGATAAGGAAGCTGAGACTAAATTCAAAGAAGCTACAGAAGCAAACGAAGTACTTTCCGACAAGCAAAAGCGTGCACGCTACGATCAATTTGGTCATGCAGGTGTAGGTGGAAATTCTAACTACGGCGGCGGCAATCCTTTTAGTGGCGGCAGCTACTCATTTAATGGTCAAAACTTCAATTTTGATTTTGGCGGAGATGGCAACATCGATGATATCTTCAGTACTCTCTTCGGCTTCGGTGGAGGGCGAGCCCAAAGACGCCGTGGCGCAGATTATCGAACCGTCCTGACCATCTCATTTGAAGAGTCAATTTTTGGTACCACCAAAACTGTTCAAGTTGACGGGAAAGAGATTAACCTCAAAATCCCGGCTGGTATCGATGATGGTCAATCTATTCGACTACGTGGACATGGTGGACCCGCCCCTGACTCCTCTGGAGAGGCTGGTGACTTATTAGTCCAAATTCGAGTTCGCCCTCATAAGACCCTAACGCGCGAAGACTATATTATTCTTTCCGAACAACATATCTCCATGATCGATGCCGCTCTTGGTTGCGAGGTAGAAATTGAAACTATTGACGGTAAAATTACCATGAAAGTACCTGCTGGTACTCAATCCAGTACTCCATTTAAACTTTCCGGGCACGGTGTACCTATGCGCGGAGAGGAGCGTGGCCCACATATCGTGAACATAATTGTCGATACTCCAACCAACTTATCCAAGAAACAAAAAGAATTACTTGAAGAGTTTCGTACCGCAAAAAAACGTGGTTTCTGGAATTAATTCTTATCCACAAACAGCCTTATGCTATAATTATCTAAGTAATGACGATTGAGAATACAGAAAACGGCAAGAATATAGCAAGCAAACAATCTCATCCCTTATTGATTTTTCTAGGACTTATTATTACTCCTTTCTTAGCAGTGGGGGCAACATTTTCTGTTTTTCAAACAAAACCAGTCTATGCTGAAGACTATGATCTAAACACGATAACTCATAAAAAGCTAAACGATTTAGAGAGAGGAAACATCTCCACTGGCTGCGCCTCGATTCAGGTTAGTCTGAGAAATCTACAAAAAAATGACTCAAAGACTCGTGTCCTCCTTGGTACTAGTTATCAAACACTCTTAACCAACTATTTTTCGCCCCTAAACATCCGTCTTATCAAAAACAATTTGCCAGACATTAATCTCAGTCGCGTTCAAACTGAAATGTTCGCCTCCCGTAATGATTTTACTAATCTTTTTATTACTTACAGTCAACATTTAGAAACACTTATCTTTCTAGACTGCAAAAATCAGCCTAATGAATTTTATTATGAGCTTGAAAATGTGCGTTTTTTACGAGAAAAACTTGAAGACTCGGTTACAAAAACCAACAACATCGTTTCCTCACATCTCCAATTGGTAGATCAGCTTAAGCATAACATGACAATCAAAGATTCCGAGAGCCAGAAAAAGGAGACTCAATGAACCACTTTACATCAAGAGGGGGTAAAGCTCTAATTCGATTAGGCATCATCTCCACCATAATTGCAATCACAACAACCGGTCTATCCTTATATCTCTATCACGCCAGTGGCGATATTTATATCGACCGTTCTCGACCTGGATTCCTCCCCGAAAAGCACGAGAATGAACAATTCGACAATAATTCGTCTTATCGTTTTTCTGAAGAAGGCAAGATTAGCGAACAAGAAATTGAAGAATATTTAGAGAATATTCGACCAATCATCAATATTATCAACGAGACTAAAAAACCTTTTTCCAAAGATAGCCTTTCTGATAAGTCGCTAGGTATTTCTAATTAGTCACCGCCTCACAACCACACAAAAACTAGAATCCACTAATATCTCACCTTTTGCATTCTTTACTACTATTCAATATAAGACTTTACAAAATATATATTTTATTTTAGAATATATAAAATCTAGTATTATTATTTGAGTAGGGAGAATTTAAAATGGGGTCGCTAAGGGAAGCGCTATTAAAAAATGGCGTATTTTATTTTGAGAACGACGGCATCAGATATACAGTCGAAGGCGGGGCCGGTTGCTACATGGTTGTCAGAGATGCAAGTGGTATTGTTCGCTATCGTATCGAAGGCTCAGAGCTTAGCTCAGATCTAGTAGTACGCGACATTTCTTCCGGACTCGTGGCTTTTACCGTCAATTCAGCCTCCTTGTTCTAGAAACACTTTTGATGTCTTTTGCTATAATATACTTATGGCTATCATAATACCAATTGCAATCTTTCTGCTTTTCTACTTATTCAAAAGACGTTTAGGTTCACCAACCCTAGCCTCTATTGCTGGGGCACTTATTTACAACCTCTTTATTGAAGATATTGTTCGCTTCACCTCAAGCTTTATTTCAACTATTCCTGGTTCCTATATTCAATTTTTCGTATTGTGCTTTTTTATCCTTCTGCTTCCTCTTATTTTATATTTTCGCCAGTCACATAGCCATTCAACTGGTCTTTTTTACATTATTAAATGTCTCGGTTTGACCAGTTTTATTTTTATATTGTTGGCACCGCAACTGCAGTTGTTTTTGCCATTCGATCAAATAAGTACCAATATCTTGCATACCATCACTCCTTTTAATCGTTTGATTATTCTGCTTTGTTCTGTCTTTGCCTATCTTGATATTCTTTTTTCGCAAAAAGAAATATAAACAGGCAATTATTAAGTATAGATAGAAGAAACTTATATTATTTTTTGCCACCGTTACTGTTAAAATCTGTATCTCACTAAAAATTCCGATCATCTTAACCTGTGATTCCAGAAGACTAACCCCTCCTGCAAAAAGAAAATAGAGGTGTCCGTAAATCCAGGACGGCAAAATTCCAACCATTGCAATACTAAATAGAATCATCGGCATCAATGGCGATAATACTACCGTCATAAGAATAGATAGCCACGAAAAGCGACCAAAATAGTACAAGATTATCGGTAGAACCATTAGATTAACAGCTACCGCTACAATCAATCCCGTTCGAAGACTAAACACGCTATCGATTTTAGCCAACATCGTTCTCAAATAGCCCTTCTTTTCCAAGCTTCTTTTTTTATTAAAACCTTTTCCAAACAAGAAACCCTCTATCAATGGATTAAGGACCAATATTCCAACATATGCCAGCATCGATAATTGCCAACCAATATTATTAATAAAATTTGGATTAATTAACAGCGTTATTGTAAACGTTAAAAATAAAATTCTACCTTTATCTAGTTTTCTCCCATAATAACTTGCAAAAATTTGACAAAAGACCACAATTGCTGCTCGCATTAGTGATGGGGTAGGTCCAATCATCATAATATATAACAGAACAAAAACTCCACAAAAATAGCTTTTCACTAATCTAGACATGGGCTTTAATCCGTCGGATAGTATCTTTACTAAAATTACTAGATGCATTCCCGAAATCACGATCAAATGCGTTAAACCGATTTCGCTAATCTCTTCTTTTAGACTACTACTTAGGTCACTTTTATCCCCAACTAAGTACGCCACGGCCAAACCGCTTATTTTTGGGTCAAGTCGATTATTTAAATTTGTCTTTATATAATCACGAAAACTATTTTCTTCCCGCGAACTCCGCAATTTGTCATCTTTAAACTGATATTTTGTCTCGGCGGGAGACCTACAACTCACCCTCAAAAAAGTTATTATTGCAATTACAATGATTATTATTTTACTAATTTTATTCACCATAAAACCTCATTTAATTTCCGCCCCAAACTTACTCCACCAGCACATTATTATCAAGACTCTTTTGAAAAAATCCTCACAAATCTTTGTAATAACAGAGAGAAAAATCTTTACCATAAGCAAGATATTTTTAATCAACATAAGCAAGATATTTTTAATCAACATAAGCAAGATATTAAACAACAGCCATAAACGATAGTATTCATAGATTCTTCCATACTTCTCACTAGATTCATATTAATAGACCTGCTCTTAAAACTTGCATTCTCTCCCCCTACGATATAAGCTAGATGTAATGAGAAAAAAAGAACCTAGAATTGCCACACCAAAACTCCCCCTTTTTGTTGACGACTTTGCCACCACGGGACAGGGAATTGCTACCCTAAATTCAGAGCTCATCATTAACCAGCAGTCTTATTCCGAACTAGTCGGCGTCAAGGTTTTACTCTGGAATGCGCTTCCGGGAGAGATAATTTCCAAATTTCAAATTGTCACCCAAAAACCACATTTTATTGAAGGAATCGCCATTGAATTTGAAAAACAATCCGAATCCCGCGTCGTACCACAAGATGAACAATTTCTTTCAACTTCCCCCTGGCAAATTCTAAATGATCAAGCCGAATTATCCGCCAAATCAAATATCTTGGTTTCTCTCTTTAACCACCTCAGCAAAACTCGCCCTATCGACGAGGAGCTAATCCAGAATATTCCTATTCATCAATCTCCAAAAAATTATTTCTATCGCAACAAGATGGAATACTCACTTTACTACAACCACGAAATCGAAAAAATTCAACTCGCCGTACACTATCGCGGTTCCCATCGTAAAATGCCTATTACTAGCTCTTCTCTTGAATTACCAGCCATCTTTACGCATGCCAATCAAATAGTCGATGAATTAAATCGAACCAAACAAGAGGCCCGTTCTTTTCAATCATTACTTCTTCGCGCCAATCAATCCGGCGAAGTCAGCGGTGGGCTACTTGAGAACGGTAAGCCACATCCCGTCTTTCCGAACCTGACCGACACTCTTCTAGGCAACGCCTATTCATACTCGCCTGGTGGCTTTTTCCAAATCAATATACCTGTCTATGAGGCCGCTCTACTACAAATTAAGGCCTTCCTCGAAGACTCTACCTCTGTTTTAGATCTTTACGCTGGTGTTGGAACCATTGGTCTATCAGTCGCCAGAGACAAGGTACTTACTCTTGTGGAAGTGAACAAGTCCGCCTATGAAGAGCTCGCCGCTAACTCCACCCGTGTAATCCACACCACAAACAATCAGCTCATTCATCCAATTCTTGCCAAATCCGAAGAAGCCTTAGATCAAATCTCCGCCAATACTAGCGTAATTCTTGACCCACCAAGAGCTGGCTGTGACCAAAAGCTCATTCAAAAACTCTGTGAAATCAAACCTCAAAAAATAGTCTATCTATCCTGTAATCCAGTTACGCAGATTCGCGACCTCTCTAGTCTACTTCAGTACTACAACATCCAATCCATTCAAGGCTTTAATTTCTTTCCACACACCCCCCATATCGAATCTTTGGTTTTATTAACACTTAAATAAGGAGTCTTATGCCACTCAATCAAAAACAGCAAGAAGCAGTCGAATATCTAGATGGACCTCTTCTAGTTTTAGCCGGTCCAGGCACAGGCAAGACTCAACTCCTTTCTAAAAAAGTTGAATATATCCTTGAAAATACTGATACCGACCCGAGTATGATTTTGTGCATTACCTACACAGAGGCCGGTGCTGAAAATATGAAAGAACGTTTGCGCAGTATGATTGGTCAAGCCGCTGACAGGATTGATATTATGACTTTTCATGCCTTTGGCCAAAAGATTCTCGGCCTTTATAATCAATTTGCCACGGAGCCGCAACGCAATTTCAATGAGCCCATCGAGGAGATTATTCAACTAAAAATTATCGAAGAACTACAAGCAAATCTTCCTAACTCCTATTTACTCAAGGCTGAACAGAAGCAAAAAAATTTACTCAGCCTTATTGCAAAAATCAAAGTTTCAAAGGTTTCGCCGGAAGAGCTCAGAACTATCGTTAAGCAAAACCAGCAAGATATCGAAATTCTAAACAAAGAACTTACCCCCATCTTGCAATATCTTCCAGATAAAGCCTCTGGCAAAAATGCCTATACTAAACTAGCCGAAACCGTCTACCTTCCACTACTACAAAAGCTTGGTGAACTCAAAACCGATCAGCCAATCGTAGGTCGTATTTACTCTCTTTTTGATGTTTTTTATGAAAAAATTTATTCATTCATTGAAGAACAAGCCAGCTCAGAAAAACCATCGGTAAAGAATATTAATAACTTTATTAAGAAGTATTTTTCAAAAGACAAAAATGGCATCTTTAAATTTTCCGAGCTGGCTAGCAATCAACGCCTTTTGGAATTAGCTGAACTTTATGAAAAATATCAAAGCTATCTTCAAGAACACGGATATTTTGACTTTAACGATATGATTGAGATGCCTATTAAGTATCTTGAAGATGATATTGATTTTCGCCGCAAAATTGCTCAGAATTATTTATACATCATGGTTGATGAATACCAAGATACGAACCCTTCACAAACTAGATTACTTGAATTAATCGCCGACGAACAGGAGTCTCCTTCCGTAATGGCTGTTGGTGACGACGATCAGTCAATCTTCGAATTCCAGGGAGCTAAAGCCAGTAGCCTTATTTATTTCAAAAATCATTTTAACGCAAAAGTGATTGTTCTCACCGAGAACTACCGCTCTACGAGTGAAATTCTTCGCTTCTCACGTAAAATTGCTGATCAGCTAGACGAGAGTTTCATTAAAAATGAAGCCATGCAACGTAGTCTTCATGCAGAAAATCAAGTGACTGAAGATCTCAAGAAGGAATTAACTTCCGTACGTAACTCCGACATCCTAAAAAACAGTCCCGAAGACTTCTTGTTTGAACAAATATTTTACTCAGCAAACCAGGTAGAAAATGAGGACACAGACCCTAAACAATCATCACAACTGAATAAATCTATTACTCAAAAAACTTTCATTGAAAGGCATCAATTTATTAACCAAGACGCTGAATATAATTGGATCGCCGGGCGGGTACATCAGCTCATCCAGGCTGGCACAGATCCTTCCGATATCGGCATTCTTTTCCCAAAACATAAATATGCCACTACCTTAATTCCATATCTACGCAAATACCCCGAAATCGACCTCGCTTACGAACGCACCGAAAATATTTTAGAAAATGAACAAATCTATGAATTACTAACCCTCTGTAATTTTATTTATCAACTTTCTGAAGGGGAAAACCCCAGCTATATGTTACCCGAAATCCTTTCCTTCAATTTTTGGGGCATCCCTAGCGAAGACATGATTCTTGCCGTCCAGTCCATCCATCGCCATAAACGTCCAGCGCTTGAAATTCTGCATAATTATCTCGATAACCCATATTTTGCCGATCTCGCTGCCTTTTTTGCCGAACTAGCTAAACTGTCCCTGACTCTACCACTTGAATTCTTGCTTGATATAATTTCCGGACTCTCACCAATTGAAATCACCGTTAATCAGAAGACCAAAGCTTTCACCTCTCCTTTTCTTACTTTCTATTCAAAAGATTCCTACTCCAAAAATACTTTTGATTTTTATAATCGCTTGCGTCTACTTCGCAATCGCCTTCTCTCTCGCACTAAAAAAGACAAGTTACGCCTTGCTGACCTCGTCCAGCTCGTTGATGATTACAAAAAGACTGAAACCAGCATTACTGAACAAACTTTTTATCGAGATTCTGACAAGTCCGTTAGCCTTATGACCGCCCATAAATCAAAGGGGCTAGAATTTAAGCATGTCTTCTTAATCAATCTTACAGCCTCCGCCTGGGATGGCTCAGGAGGACCGAATACCCTTACTCTTCCCCTAAATCTTGAGGTTATCGGTGATGCTCGCAATACCCAAGACGGCAAAAAACGGCTTCTCTTTGTCGCTATCACCCGTGCTGCCAAAACTCTTACTATGACCAGTCCAAAGTATACTGATGACGCAGAAAAAGAAAATAAACCCCTCTCCTTTCTCGATGAAAAAGTTATTCAAACCAATGACCAATCATATATTTCCTCGCCGTTCATTCCAACCGGTCGGGTTATCGAACATAACGAGACACTCTCTGATGACGAAAAGGCCTCTGCTATACGTCGTATTTGGTTAAATAAATTACTCGACCCATCCGAAAAAATCGAACCCCTCCTAAAAGAGCGCGTAAAAGATTTTCGGCTTTCTGCCTCCCATATTTCATCATTTATTCGTCTCACTTATGGCGGACCACTGAATTTTTACCTTAATAGTATTATTAAGGCACCTAGTGAGCCAACTTCATTAAATATTGCTTACGGTAATTTAATCCATAAAGTCTTCGAGGAGATAACCAAAAATCAGCTTACTAAAGAAGATGCTATTTTACTTTACACCACAGAGGCCAAAAAACAGGACCTACTAGAAGAAGATATTAAAACCTTGATTGAGCGCGGTGAAGATGAATTACCCCTAGCGATTGATGAATACCAATCAATCCTACGAAGCCCCGGCGCTAAGGCTGAAGTTGATTTTAGCAATGAACATCTCATTTTTGACGGTATTCCAATTACTGGAAAAATTGATCATCTCAATATTGATGACCAAAATAAGCTTATCGATATCTATGACTTTAAAACCAGCACTATCTCCGACCGTGACAAGTGGCATTCTAAAGAGTCTCTCTATGTCTATCACTTCCAACTACTCTTTTACCGCCTGCTACTTAAACAGTCCAAGTTTTACCATGACTATACTGTTCGCTCAATGAATCTACTCTTTACTAAGCCGAATCGACGTGAGACTCTTGATCATCCAGATGGTAAGCTCCATAGGCTTACTCTAACCGAAGAAGATATCGCAAAAGACGGTCTGGATTTTGAGGATCTTATTAAAGCCATTTACTATCAAATTACTTCCTTGGACTTCCTGCGCCCCGACTCGCCACTTAATCTCACAGACACCACCGACGCCACCTTGGCTGACATCAAGAAGTTCTGCCATCAGCTTATTGATCTTTACAAAAATAGTTGACTTTATTAATTTATATGTTATTATACTAAAGCAACGTTGAGAAACTGTCGCTACGGGGCTCGTCCTGACTTTGTTTCGGGGTGAGTCCTGTTTTAAAAACTTGCCCAAGGAAGGGGGTGAGTGTACTTTAAAATTTGGAAAACACGAGAAGCTATGGCCGCAAAAACCATTATGATGCAACACAAGTGTTAATTTTTTTATATATATAAGTCATAGCTTCTCAATAGTTTCCATGCAGAAAGGGGGTGAATATGCATGGGATGGATTATCACCGATAAGGTGACTGGATGCTCGTATAACACCGACAGCGACGGCTATGCAGCCGTTGCAGAGGCGCTCCATGAGCACCCAGAACGCTTTACGGATGCTACAACCGAGGAAAAGCGTCGCATTCGTGAAGGCGCTGAAAGCCTTGGCTGGAGACCACGTTACTAAGCGTAAATTTTTCCCTCCTTAGGGAGGGGCCATATGTTTTTTCCAAAAAAACTTCTCTCTCGGGGAGCCTCGGCTCCCCTCTTTTTTATTTTAAACATATCCACTATAATATAATTATCTTGTCACACTTCGGTCACTGACAATGAAAAAATTCAAAAAGCTTTAAGTATCGTCATTTATACTTTTAGCCAGGAGCCAATAAATCAGGCTCGCATAAATGACTCCATTTTAAATAAATCAAGGAGTTACTTATGAGAAATAATATTAACAATAATCAAGAACGCGTCGAAGTCATGGCTCTCTTCGGGTACGAAATGACCCCTTGTCAGCCATTAAATTTCAAAAAACGCAGTGGGGAAGAGTTTGAAGTTACCGAGCTCCTCCAAACCCACATTCGTTT
Organism: Candidatus Nanosyncoccus nanoralicus; assembly: GCA_963545055.1. Classification (GTDB taxonomy): domain Bacteria; phylum Patescibacteriota; class Saccharimonadia; order Saccharimonadales; family Saccharimonadaceae; genus Nanosyncoccus; species Nanosyncoccus nanoralicus_A. The sequence goes on along the minus strand of CAUUHT010000001.1, from coordinate 166,261 downwards.
TATTGGCAACACCGCCATCCACATCTTTGACGTTATCGCAGGACAAAGCAATTATCAGCTATCCTTCAATGCCACCGATCTTTCCTGGCATCTACGTCTTGCGTAAGTTCTAAAAGAGACCGTCGGTCTCTTTTTTGACGAATAAAATAGCTTTCGACCCCAGTCACTTAGCTATTTATTTAAGACACAACTTTACCTAAAAATTCGTCAATCACTAGCCTAATCTCATCAGTGTTCTTGCAGTCCATCAATTTTACTCGCAAATCAGACGCTCCGTCAAATGAATTAATATACACCTTAAACATTCGTTTTAAAGGCTCAAACGGATAACGCGACCCCGCCGCCTCCAGCTCTTTTTTTCTAGCATCAAAACAATCTAAATGATATTTAAATAAGTTCATTAACTCAAGCACACTTATATCCCCCTCTTGTGAGACTGGCCTTCGATTAGTAAAGCAATATGGATTAGAGAATACACCACGCCCAATCATAAAGCCATCAACCTCTGGATATTTCTCCCTTAATTCCTGTACATGCTGATAATTTAGAATATCACCATTAATGGTTAGTCGCGTTGCCGGCGCAATTTCATCACGCAACTTCAAAATCTCTGGAATCAAATCAAAATGTGCTGGCACTTTCGACATTTCTTTTCGCGTACGCAAATGAATAGTCAGATTCGCAACTTGTTGTTTTAAGACAATTGGTAACCAATCTTTATACTCATCAACATAAGTAAAGCCCAGCCTGGTCTTCACCGACACTGGTAAGTTTGTATTCTTTTTAGCTTCATTAATACAATCAATCGCAAGCTCTGGCGTCCTAATCATTGCCGCCCCACCTCCAGCCTTATTGACATGCCGATCTGGACAACCCATATTAATATCTAACCCCTGAAAACCTAATCCCTCTAACTCACGCGCAATTAGAGCGAAGTGTTCTGGAATTTTCCCCCAAATCTGCGCAATAATCGGAGTATCCGCTTCACAGACCGTTAGTCGTTCCAAGGCATCATGTCGCCCCTTCTCAGATGCATACGACGTAACATTCGTAAATTCAGTATAGAACAAATCCGGTCGTCCAGCTCGCTCAATTACTTGCCGAAACACCACATCCGTCACCCCCTCCATGGGGGCTAAAATCGTAAAACCTTTAGGTAAATCTTGCCAAATATTCATTTTATTCTTCCGTGTTCTTTAATATAATCGCTTGTTCATAAATTTCCTCAAAACGTGCGATCGTACGTTTTAGATCATGGCGTTTTGCAATCTCGATTGAAGCTAATTTATACTTTCTTAAGCGCTCTGGGTCTATTAAAATCCGTTTCATCGCATGGGCAATACCTGCAACATCTCCTGGATGGCAAAGCTCACCATTCTTTCGATTTTGGCATAGTTCCGATACCGCCCCAGCATCCACCGCCACAAGAGGCAACCCTACTGCCGCCGCTTCTATGAGAACGATACCTTGCGTTTCAGTCTCTGATGCCGTTACAAACATTAAACCCGCTCGATAGATTTCTATTAACTCCGGTGGCATAATTTTGCCCAAAAACTTCACCTGCCCCTCAATCTCCAGTTCTTTCGCCAAGGTTTTCAGGTTTGCAAGATCAATCCCATCCCCCACGATAATCAACTCTAAATCTTTAGTCTCAACTTTCGGAAGAGTTAATAACTTCTTAAAGGCATTAAGTACCACGCTAATACTTTTTTCCGGATCAACTCGCCCAATATATAAAATCTTTTGAGTTTTTGCCGTCAATCCATATTTCTTTAAAACCTTTGCATCTGGTTTCTTCGGATAAAACTCCGTTAAGTCCACCCCGTTCGACAAAGCCTCGACCGTTACTTTAAAATGTTTACGATTTTTAGGGATTAAATCACCAATCGCCATTTCGGTTGGCATGGTCGCATACTCCGCGTGCTTCAAAAAACTCGACATATACGCGCGCAGCATTGCGTTAGACGCTTTTTTAATTAATTTCGGTTTCAAAATTTTTAGTTGATCCGTAATATTATCTGGATAAGCATGCCCCGTTGAAACTAATGGCACTTTGTATTTCTTTGCGTACCACATCACAGCGAGCGCAATCGTTTCTGCCGTCTGTAGATGAATCACGTCCGGTTGAAAATCTTTCAATATTTTCTTGATTTCTTTTACCGGATTTACTGACCACCAAATACCATGACGATAAGCCAGTCTTGGCATCTGGATACCGAGAAAATCTCGCCTCTCAGGCACTTTGTTGATCTGATCTGGGTAAAAAGGGAAGCGGAGTGAAGTTAAAAATGCCGTTTTTACACCACTTTCTTCATCGGTTTCAATATGAAATTTCCCATTAAAACTTGGCGATAACACCAGTACCTCATGCCCAGCTTTCGCTAACCCATTCGCTAGATTGTGTGCAAAAACAGCCACACCGTTTGTCATTGGGTAATAAATATCTGAAGCAATTACAATTTTCATTTCCTCTATTATATCAAATTCAGCAAAATCCCACTTTCACTTCTGTTATAATACCCATATGAAGAAAACTAAAAAAGCTCAAAGCCAAGTCTCCGTCAATCGACGCGCAAGTTTCGATTATCACCTTGGTGATAAGCTGATTTGTGGCATGGCTCTTTCTGGCCCTGAAGTTCGTCTCATTCGCGATCACCACCTCCAACTCAAAGGTTCCTTTATTACTTTAAAAAATAATGAATTATGGCTAAACAACCTTACCCTTGGTGCCGAAACTGCCAGAAACATTAAACTTCTTGCCACTAAAAAACAAATTCTATCTCTTCAGAAATCAAAGCTTCTTGGCAATACCATTGTTCCCACTAAACTCTTTGGCGGCTCTCGCCATATCAAGCTTGAGATTGCTCTCGCCTCTGGTAAGAAAAAATACGACAAACGCCTCAGTATCAAACATCGCGATCTCGATCGAGAACGCCAAAAATATTAGGAGAATCATATGCAATACTCTCTCTATTCTTGGAATGTTAATGGTGTCAGGGCCGTCCTCAAAAAAGGCGTGCTTCAAGAATTACTCCAATCTAAAAATCCCGACTTCCTCTGCCTGCAAGAAACAAAGGCCAAAAAAGATCAAGTCGAAGTTGATTTTCCCGACTATCAAGAAATCTGGAATTCAGCAGATCGCGCTGGCTATTCTGGCACCGCAATCTTTGCTAAAAATCATCAGCCTATGCAAAGTACTGAACTGAATTTAGAGCATTTCTTAGTCACCCAAACTGATCCAGAAATTACCAAAATTCTGGGTCAACTGCATCAAGATCAGTATGGTGCCCCCCTCAATGAGGGGCGTATCACCACTGTTGAAACACCTCATTTTTATCTAGTTACCGTTTACACTCCAAACTCTAAGAACGACCTTTCAAGGCTAAATCTTCGCCATGATCTTTGGGACCCCCTCTTTCTTTACTACATTAAATACCTTGAACAGACCAAACCCGTAGTCTTTTGTGGCGATCTTAACGTCTCACACCAAGAAATTGACCTTGCAAGACCCAAACAGAACACCAAAAACGCTGGATTTACCCAAGAAGAACGAGAAGGTATTGAAAATTATGTTAAAAACCACTTCCTCGACACTTTCCGTACCCTTCATCCAGAGACTATTAAATATTCATGGTGGTCACACTGGGGTCACGCTCGTGAGAATAATGTGGGGTGGAGAATTGATTATTTCTTCATCTCTGAAATACTAAAAAAGCATCTTCTCAGCGCAGAAATCCATGACCAGATTCTTGGCTCTGACCACTGCCCTATCTCAATTACACTTCAATTTTAAGAAAGGATACTATGCAAAACGCAGATTATTGGCAAAAACTTCAACCCATCACCGATAACTCAATCCTTTGGAATATCCCCGAGCAAAAGACCGGCCGCATTGCCGTCCTTGGTGGTAATTTACAAAATTGCATGATTGCTATTAAAAATACTGAATTCCTAAATTCACTCCCTATTAAAACCGCCAACTTACTTCTCCCCGATGCTCTGCAGAGCAAGCTACCCACTTTTTCTTCACTTTACTTCGCTGAATCCACAGAGTCAGGCTCTTTTGCTCGCTCAAATATCTTAAAAGACTTTACTCTAAACTCTGATCTCGTACTATACTCTGGTGATTTTTCTAAAAACTCTATCACCGAAATCGCTATTACAGACACCCTTAAAAAACTTAACTGGGATCAGCTGGCCGTCCTGTCTCGTGATACGGTCGATCTTATCACTGCTGATATTCAAGGCATACTTGAACGCCAGAATCTCATCCTGATTGCCAGTCTTGCACAACTCCAAAAAGTCTTCCGCGCCGCATTTTATCCTAAAATGATTCTTCTTTCTATGCCCATCTTTCCAGTGATTGAAATCCTCCACAAATTCACCCTTAGCTACCCCTGTACTATTTTCACTTTTCACCAGAATCAAATCATTATTGCGCGCTCCGGCATGGTTCACACAATCGCCATCGACAAAACTTCATATACTCCACTCTCACTTTGGTCTGGGACTCTTGCCTGCAAAATTTCCGCTCTAGCACTCTGGAACCCGCAAAATCTTCTTGAAGCCACAGAAACTGCCCTCTTTTGGGATCACCGACAAAAATAGTAAGTCACTGATCGCCAAAAATCGACAGTTATGCTAAAATAAACACTAGTATTATAAGGGTTTATTATGGCAAATAAGGTAATGATTATTGGAACAGGAAACGTTGGTGCAAGTATTGGTTTTTCACTCGTCTCACAACGCACTGCTGTTAATGAGTTAGTTCTTATCGACCTTAATCAAGACGACGCAGAGGGGGAGGCTATGGACCTACGTGATACGCTTGCCGTTAGTCCAACTTATCTTAAAATCTCCGCCGGCAGTTATGAAAAAGACGCCAAAGATACCGATATTGTGATTTTTACTGCAGGTGCTGCCCAGAAGAAAGGCGGGGAAACTCGCATGGAACTACTTGCGCGCAATGCTAAGATTCTCCATAATGTAATTGACCAGCTTCTTGCCGCCAATTTCCACGGAATTTTTCTCATTGTCACCAACCCTGTTGATGTTATGAGCTATCTTGCTATGCAATACTCTGGTTTTCCTAGCCACAAAGTTATCGGTTCTGGCACCGTTCTTGACTCTGCCCGCCTTCGCTACCATCTCGCTGAAAGACTTAAGGTTTCGCCAAAATCAGTTCATGCCTATCAAGTTGGGGAGCATGGCGATTCCGAATTTGCCATCTGGTCTTCTGCCAATGTGGGCGGACAACCTGTTCAAAAAATATTAAAAAAGGCTGACCTTAGCACAATTGAAGAAGAAACAAAAACGGCGGCTTATAAGATTATTGAGCGCAAAGGTGCTACCTATTATGGTATCGGCGCCTGTGTCACCAGTATCGTGAATTGTATTTTTAATGACGAGTGTAGAGTTCTACCAGTTTCAACCTACGATGCCTTTTCTGATACCTACTTTGGCTTCCCAGCAGTCGTCGGTAGAAAGGGAATTATCCATCGGCTCGACACGGAGCTTACCGAAGCCGAATCACTAAAACTCCAATCTTCCATCAATGTTATTAAAAAAGCCATCAATACTATACCGACATTTATTCCATAGTCTGTTATACTTAGGATATGATTCGGCAAATTAAAAATATTCTCAAATTCACATTAATTATCAGCCTAGTTTCGCTTGTCCTCTTGACTCCTCCAGTTAACGCCAGGCGTCGTCGTAGTGATTTTGATATTACCGATAATTTTACATTTAATAGCTTTACCGGCGATTATTATGTGACTCGAGACGAGAATAATCTTGCCAAGATGCACGTCGTTGAGACCTTAGTCGCTAAATTCCCCGATTATGACCAAAACCACGGAATCAAACGAGTTATTCCTGCTACAAATAACGGTGGCAAAAATATTGTCATCTCAAACCCTTCGAAATTTCAAGCCAAGGTCAAACGTAATGGGAACGAAGAACCCTACACCGTCTCCTTCACTGACGGTAACATTGTTCTAAAAATTGGCAATCAGAATACCTACGTCACCGGTGAGCAAACCTACACTATTGAATATGATTTTGAGAACGTCGCCAATGACGTTGAATTAGAAAAATCCGCCGAGGATAAACCAGACACTATTCATAAATTCCAGGAAATCTATTGGAACGCTAACGGTAGCGCCTGGAAACAACCTTTTAGTTCCGTCACCGCCAATGTTCATGTCGATAAAAAACTCCTACCTGAACTCTACGATGTTACTATCTGTTTTAGCGGCGCCTACGGCTCCCGCGACGAGTGCGACAAGACCGTCGAAACCGCCGACGGGTTCACTTTTACAAGTAAAAGTCTCTCTCGAGGCGAGGGGCTAACCTTTGGCATTGCTTTTCCAGAAAATACTTTCACCCCAGCTCCTGTTCGCATTAGCTATATTGCCTATTTCGCCTTCGGTGGCGCACTGGTCGTCCTTCTTGCAACCATCGTCATTCTTGTTCGCCGTTATATTAAAAAGATTGCTCCTAAAAGACGTTTCTATAAGAGCCTCTTCACAGCTCCGCAGTTTACCCCACTTGAAGGTTATACTATTGCTGAAGCCTCTAATCTCTATCTAAAACCTGCTCAAAATCCTAAAGTCGCAGCAGTTCTCGAACTTGCCATCCAGAAGAAAATTGAAATTATTAAACATGAAGATAGTAAAAAGAAGCTCTTTAATAAAGAATCTTGGGCAATTCGCATTAAAGACCTCAAAGGCCTATCAAAAGAACAGCTCTCTTTGTTAAATATCATGAACGGTGGCATCGAGCAGCTCACAGAAAATCAGGTTATCGAACTAAAGGCTCACCGCTACAGTAGTACTCTAACTGCACTCTATAAACAATTCGATACCGAAGTTGAATCTTCACTCAGAGAACGCAAAGATCTAGAACCAGAAACTAAATTCTTCCAAAATATTAAATGGCCGCTTGTTATTAAGCTTGTCGCAGTTGCCGCGATCGCTATTGCAATCATTGTCACCAGTATAATCAATCAGGAATGGTTCATTAATACCTTCGGCGAATATGGTTCAGTTGCCATTATCGAAAACGAAATTCTGCTAAATATTGCTTTTTACTTCGTACCAGCCTTCTTCTTTGTTATTACTTGCGGATCCGCTATTGGTTATCGCTATATGAAGTACACCAACCAGGGTCTGGAGCAGGCCAATTATCTTGCTGGACTTGAAACCTATATCAAAATGGCAGAAGCGGATCGAATTAAACTTCTTCAAAGCACAAAGGGGGCAGACACTTCAAATCAGGGGATCGTCAAGTTATACGAAAAACTTTTACCCTACGCCATTATCTTTGGTCAGGAAAAATCTTGGCGCAAATCACTTGAACATTACTACACATTAGTCGACGAACGTGATCTCGCTTTACCACTTTACTATAGCTTCTCCAGCTCCAGTTTACGTAGCCTCAGCAGTAGCTTAAATAGTTCAGTCACTGTACCAGGAAGTGGTTCCGGCTCTGGTTTTTCAGGCGGCTTCTCCGGCGGCGGTGGCGGCGGTGGCGGCGGGGGCGGCTGGTAATGCGCATCGCCCTCTTCACGGATATTTATCTCGATATCCCGGGCGGCATTCCATCTTCGATTAAGGCTCAAAAATCTGCACTCCAAAAGCTGGGGCATAAGATCACCATCTTTTGCCCCGGAGACCAAACAAATAATACCGAAAAAGACCTCTATATTGTTCCAACCCACCGTCTTTTGCGCCCCAACCAGGCCCCTCTAGCCAAAAGACCTAAGAAAATCCTACACTCTATAAAAAAAGAGTATCCGGTTTTCTCTGATTATTTTGATCTCGTTCATGTGCACTATGAAGCCAGCTGCAGCATCGCTGGAGTTAAACTCGCTAAAGAACATAAATTAAAACTCATTCAGACCATGCATGGTCGAGAAGATATCGCCATTAACACCAATCTTCCTGCCCCCACAAAGTATCTTGTAGCTAAATTACTCAATACCATGCATTCTATTAGTCTTGGCAAACTGTCATCTAAAACAGAAAGACTGCCTAAAAAAGATAGTTTCTTAATCAAAAATTCTGTTTGTCAGAATATGTGGCAATTAATGGTACGACAGGCCAACCTTGCCGACGCCGTAATTTCTCCCTCCGCCCATTTTGCTAAAAATCTTAAGCATTACGGCGTCAAAAAGCCGATTCACGTTATTTCCAACGGCGTCGACGACTCCTATTTACAAAATTTAAGTTTCTCTGTTCGCCATCTTCGACCAAACGAACCTCTGCGCATTATCTGGAACTCCCGGCTCTCTAAGGAAAAACGCATCCTACCTTTTCTTCAATCTGTCGCAAACTCAAAACATAAGGATAAAATCGATCTAACCATCATTGGTGATGGTAATCAAATGCAAGAAGCTAAAATTTTTGCAAAGTCACATCTTCAGTCTAGCCAAATTAAATTTTTAGGAATTGTCCCGCATGAACAAATTTTCAATTTTATGCAAAATCAGCATATTTCAGTGATTAATTCATACGGCTTTGACACGCAAGGTATGACCATTTTAGAGGCCGTCGCCTGCGGTTTACCCATCCTCTACGCAGATCCTGCCATGGACGAAGTTGTTCCAGAGCATGGCGGGCTTCGTTCTCCAAACGACTCAGTTGCCGCTATGACCGATACTATCGATCAACTCTTCGCACACCCCGCATTAATTGAAGAAATGAGCAAAAATACTATTAAAGCCAAAGACTCCGTTCTTCAATCCACGCAAATCAGTAAACTATTAGAGCTCTACCTAAAGTAGAGCTCTTTTTAGTTAATGTTTTCTGAAGATTTTCTTCTCGATAATTTTTTCTTGCACAAAGCCTATAAAGAATTTGAAATAAATCACAGCTAATAATTTTTCAAAGAAAACCATTGCTGGTAAGACTAAGCAAGCCGTAATTGCGAAAACAATCCAGCCAAGATAAGAAATATTAAATGTCACACCGAATAAGTCTTGCAAGAAAATCATACAGAAGATCATACCAAACCCACAGCCCCCTACGATTAACTTCTTCCAGATATTATCAAATGGTCGGCAAATTCTGTATAAGTAAACCAAACCTACAACCTCCCACACTAAGACGCAGAGCATCCCAAGCTCCACTTGTCCGATATGTAGTGCCCGTGCCACAAATACTAATGTCCATACCACTACAACATTTGTCATTGCTGCTGGTGTAGCTTTTGATAGAACATTCAAAATAAAGTTACCTTTAATTAAATTCTGATTAGGAATCTGCGCCAAGAAGAAACTTGGTATACCAATTGTAAACATCGTCACAAGGGAAACCTGCGTCGGGAGCAAAGGATAGATCATACCAAAGCTAATCGACAAAATCGCTGCAATGAATGAAAAGATATTCTTCACGAGAAACAGGGAACCAGATCGCTCAAGGTTATTTACTACCTGTCGCCCCTCTTTGACAATTGCGGGCATTCTTGCAAAATCAGACTCTAATAAGACTAGTTGCGAGGCCTGGACTGCCGCCTGTGAACCAGAAGCCATTGCCACAGAGCAATCCGCCTCTTTTAGAGCTAGCACATCATTCACGCCATCCCCCGTCATTGCTACTGTACGACCAGCCGTCTTTAGGATTTTCACCATTTTTAGCTTCTCTTCTGGCTTCACACGGCCAAATACCGTATATTTTAAAACTGCCGCCTTAAATTCTTTAGCATCCTTAACGGTAGAAATATCTATATAGTCTTCCGCTCCTTCTACTCCAGCCATTTTTGCTACTTCTGACACCGTTCTTGCATTATCACCAGAGATCACCTTGATTTTTACACCCTGCTCTTTAAAATACGCAAAAGTTGCTGGTGCAGTTTTCCTAATTTCATTAGATAACACAATCACGAGTAGTGGTCTAACTTTTTCCGTCAAAGCCATCTCTGTTTTCTCTTTTTTCCCAGACAGCTGTCCTTGATACTCACCAAATACCAAGGCACGATAACCTTTTTCCGTAAATTGATTAAAGGTTTTTGCATATTTCTTAAAATCATCCCCCAGTACAAACTCAGGCGCCCCCACTACTAATGTTTTCTTTTTAAAACAAATACCACTATATTTATACTTTGAAGAGAAACCTAATACTCTTATCACCTCACCAGTAAGATCAGACAAAGCATTATGTTCCTCGACTGACTCTTCTGATTTTTCAAAATATCGTTTCAAAGCTCGCATCGTCTCATTATCTCCAGACTGCTCTGCCACCACTTTTTTCAAAAGCTGCTCAAACTGATCAGGTAAAATATCTCCACCATCGTCTTCGCCTACAATTCGCTGAATCTGCTCAACATTCATCCGGTCACTTGTAATTGTACCGGTTTTATCAACACATAAAACATCTACCCTCGCCAAGGTTTCAATACACTTCATATCGTGCACCAAAACTTTTTTCTGAGCCAAACGCACCGCAGAAAGTACCAGCGTTACCGAAGCAAGCAAGAACAGCCCCTCCGGAATCATACCCATAATTGCCGCCACCATCGCCTGAATGCTCACTTTTGCTGTTGCACTGTGCAAAAAGTACTGCTGTCCAAACATAATAATACCAATTGGGATAATCGCAATACCTGCCAACTTCACAAAGCTATTTAGTGACCTTAAGATCTCCGACTGCTCGCCTACGCGAATTGCCTTCGCCTTCATAGTTAATTTTGCCGCATATGATTCAGCCCCCACTTTCGTCACCTTGACGTAGCACTTGCCATAAACCACAAAACTGCCAGAAAACAATTCGTCTCCATTCTTTTTTACAATATCGTCTGATTCTCCAGTTAGCAGCGACTCATTCACCGCCACCTCACCATCAATCACCACCGCATCAGCCGGTATTTGGTAGCCAGCGGTCAACACCATCACGTCATCCATCACCAAATTATGCGTCTTTATCATTTTCTCTTCGCCATCTCGCATTACTCTGATTTCCGGCGCACTCAAGACGGTCAATTTATCCAAAATCTGTTTTGCTCTTAATTCCTGTAGAATACCAATCAGGGAATTAATAAAAATTAGAGGCAAAAAACTTAAATCCCGAAATGAACGTACAGAAATTAGTAATGCCGCAAGCAACAAGAAGACAAAATTAAAATACGTAAAAACATTGGAAGCGATAATTTCTCCGACCGTTTTCGAAGGTGCCTCCACTGCCTTATTTGTCAGTCCGGCTGCCTTCCTTGCTTCTACTTCCTCTTGACTAAGCCCTACTACAATCTGTTCTTTTTTCATTTCTTCCATAATTATTTTTTCTTCTGCTCGATTGAGAATAATACTCCTGATATTACTAGTGTCACAACTATTACTAAGATCCCTCCGATAAATAATGGCACAGATCTCCCCATGGTCTCGTTTTTCACTCCGTCATATTCATGGTTATTAATTTTTAATAATCTTTCCTCTAAATCTGCCCGGAGCACCTCTTTTTCTTGTATTTGCCTGGATTTCTGTCCATATTCAGCCGATTCTCCATGTTTTTCATGCTCGTCCAGCATTTCTTTTCTTAAATTATCTATTTCTTGATAACTGGTTTTTATCTCCGCCTGTATTTTTTCAGCTGTTGGCAGATTCAGTTTCGAATATTCCGAATTCATATTCTGGTAAACGCCAAAAGCAATCAAAATCACCCCTAGCAGCACTCCACAAACCACAATTACACTACGGTTAATCTGTTTTCTTTTTTCCATTTCTTCCACCTCCAAAAAATTAATACCATTATAACAAATAAATCCCTATAAAAAAATCGACCATTAGGTCGTTTTGGTGGGCGAAGTGGGAATCGAACCCACACTCCATTGCTGGAACTAGATTTTGAGTCTGGCGCGTCTACCAATTCCGCCATTCGCCCTCTGTCTTATTTTACCATAAAACCCCACTTTCTTTATAATAGTTTTTCTAGACATAGCTTTTCAATGTTATAATTAATATATGAATTCAAAAGATGGTGGGCTATCTTCTAGCGATCGACAACGACAGACCGTGACTGAACTCGCTCGCAATAAAGTTCTGGCTGCTTATTCTAATAACAGCCCTGTTTCTGCTTCTCAAAATTCCCCAGCTCAAAATTCGCCACTAAATAAATTACAGCAAACCAGTCGTTCTTTCGCCGCCCTCTCTTTTCTTCATAACAACCAACACAAAGTAGAGCATCGTATTCTTGGCGAGCAAACTCTTCGCAGTAATCTAATTCAAAAATACAATACCGAAAATCGCAGCTCACTCAAACAGACTCCTATTAACCTCAATAACCAGACCAATAACTGGCAAAAATATCATTCTGATTGGCAAAATTATTATCAAAAATACTACAGCGAATATTATGCCAAGGCTGCTCAAAAATATATCGAAACCGAAAAGAATAAATTCTCTAGTGCAGCAACCGCCGAGCAAAATCAACTTTCTCAAGACAATATCACCGGAGATAACTTAGAGTCCAAACAAGTTGAGACTAGTTTGCGCGAAAAAATTCGTCAAAAAGCCAACTCCAGCTTTAAGCTGACAAAACGACATAAGCAACTCGTCCCACTTTTTGCCGGGATCTTTTCCGTCCTCTTCATCTTATTCTTACAATATAACCGTTTAATTTTTGCACCAATCATGGCCTATATTGCACCAGGGAACACTAAAGATACTGGCATTACCGCCATCGATCCTACCGTTTCCGAAGCCCCAACTGCCGACCCTCGTCTGCTTATCCCCAAGCTCAATGTCGACGTCCCAGTTCTTTACAACCTTGCCACCGACCCTGCCACTATTAACGACGCAATGAATCGTGGCGTTGCTCAATTCAAAATCCCCGGCGCCGATGCTATGCCAGGACAAATCGGCAACCTCGTTATTTCAGGCCACTCTGCAGGTGATATTTACAGTAATAACCAATATAAATTCATCTTTTCTGGCCTTGAACGACTTGTCGACGGCGATCTAATCTACATCAACTATAACTCGGTTCGCTATACCTACAAGGTTTTTAAGCGTGAAACCGTTGAGCCAACCAATGTTGCTGCACTTATTTACCCGACAGACAAGCCATTACTCACCCTTATTACCTGTACTCCACTCGGCACCGATCGCTATCGTCTATTAGTTACTGCTGAACAGATCAATCCAACTTACGATAAAACCCAAGCCCCAGTTGTTGCTGAAACTAAACCTGAGACCACAGAAAACACTAACTCCGTTCTGCCAGCCAATGAGCGCTCTTTCTTCGATCGAGCCTGGCGCTGGTTAACCGGACAATCAAACTAAATAAATTAGATAAATGATACTTTCTGGTTATATAAAAATAGCCCCCTCGAGGACTATTTTTATATTCAATTCTAAATTAGCTTATCTCGCTTTAAACTATATCCATCAACCGTTTTTGTTACATAATACATATAACGATTATTTGAGTTAATCACCGCATCAAACCCAGCGGCTACATCTTGATTCAAAATAGTGCGACGATTAGCTCCGTCAAAATCGAAGACCTCCATCTTACCGTCCACCACATCAAACATCAGATAATAATCTAGCCATGCGATATTGCTATTTTGATGTTCTACATAACTCAACTCTTCTAGGTCAAGATTATAGATCATAAATTTCTTATCGCTTTTTGCAATAAAGAATTCACCATTGCCCGATTTTATCAATTCGCTTGGCACAAATCCCAGCTTCTCTTCACTAATCTTTTCAAAGCTATTGTCATTATTACCATAAGTCGGATATTCATTTGCTCGGTAAACCGCCAATCGATCATCTACAGTAACACAGAGATATTTCTTACTGTCAAATTCAGAAATCGCCAAACCAATAGACGCATCTTTCTTTGATCGTACAATCACCTCAATATCAATACCACCCTTATCGCCTAAACGATAAATCCCGACCTGGCGTTTATCTTTCTCCGCATTAGTTAAATAAATAAGTTGCGAGCCAGAAGCCCTGAATTTAGCAATATTCTTCAAATAACTCTCTGATAATGTCTTCATTGAGGTATCAATTTCTCTCAAGTTACCATCAATTAACGCAATAAACCTACTAGCCGTCGCATCGCCAATCACCGCTTGTGTTAAGATTCGTTTGCCCTCCGGCACTCGAGCCTCGGTCGTTGTCTCAGGCTTCTTGTCGGCTCCTTTTTCGGTATATTTTAGAATTGCCTGAGAAAGATTCACGCTTTCGCTAACCTTCTTTAAACTAAGCACACCCCATTCAACCGTTTCACCATTTTTAACCTGCATCAGGACCTTTTCACCAGTATCATTCCATGTTACTTGTAAAATTTCACCAGGGAACTTACCGTCACTTGTACCAGCAAAAACCCCCTTCACATCAATCTCTTCTGTTGTAACTTTATCCGCACCTAGCGCTGTAATGTATTGCCATTTTGTTGTATTATTCTTCGCCACCAATAAGCTTCGATGATCTGGCGCCGCATAAACGAAACGTAAATCCTGATAACTGGCCACTTCCTCTGTTGTGCGTTCCTTCTTAAATAGACGTGGGTGTTTTAAACGTGTTAAGAGTCCTGATGTAATACTGATCTTCTTAGTCCAAGAATCAAAACCTTCCTTCCATAGCGTGATTTCATGCTCACCAGCCGAAAGCAGCTTCGAAATATTTGTCTCATTAAAATCCTGCTTTCCGTCAATTACCACTTTTGCTCCAGTTGGTAACGACTCAATCTGCGCCATACCGTTCTGCTCTAATTTAAGGTTAGCCCCCAATCTCCATCCTTCAACTACAGCCACCAATACAAAGACCAACCCCACCACAGCCAGTGACATAATAATATCTACAAAAATGACTCTAATTAGCTTATTACGTTTACGTTTTTCAATATCCATATTGGGTTTATTATAGCATGATAGCAATTAGTATTGATTTTCCAAACCGGTATAGTTTATAATAAAGACAAGCGTAATAAAAGAGTGAGGAAGACAAGATAAACATGCAAAGACAGTTATATACCCAAGACATTTCAAGTAGGCAAACTCACCATAATCTTCAAGCATCTGCCACTTTGAATCGTCGCTACGTTCGCCGTCCAACCTCTTACTTAACTACCCCTCAAAGTCAACTAAAAAACAACGCTCCGCGCGTTAGCTCTCTTTCTCAATTCGCTACCAACCAGCTTCAATCCACCTCCAGACAACCTCAACCCATCACTGATCAAAGAATGGCTCAAAAAGCTACAGATAGTAATTCTGTCAATATTACATTCAAGCACAAAATTACTAAAGAAGCTCCAGTCAAAAAGCCTGTTTCAATCTCCGTATCTCAATCATCAATGCCTCGCTCTATTGATACTCCACAACCAAAGAAAATTATGGTTCTCGACAATGCTCCTATGGTAGAGAAAAATACTCGACAAATCAAACTGGAAGAAAAAGATTCCACCCCTATTTTTGATCATCAGGCCAGGATGGACCGCGCTTTTTCTCTCGTATCCGAACAAGAACAATCTATCCTCAACCAAACTATTCAACCAACCCCAATTTTCACCGATTCTTTCAAGAGACGTCAACTCCTTAATGCACGCGCCAAGGCACTCGCCAAACACGAAAAGGCTGCTATAAAATCGACTAAAAAGACTAGCTTTTCTTCTCGCCCTGCCGTCGCTCCAATTAGTATTCCTGCCACTAATATGACTGCCGCTTCAGTAGAATCCGCCTTCAGTCGCATGCAAAGATTAGATCATCTAGAAAAACAAGCTGCAAAAACAACACACGCCGCCGTCAAGCCAGTCGCCCCTATTAAGACAAAAACTGTTTCTTCCTCTAAAACCTTAGCTAAGCGCAACAAAGGTGCTCGCGTATTCTTCGCCTTCCTTTGCTCTTCGGCCGTTGTTGCCGCACTCTTCTTCGTTGTGCAGTCTAATATGCCAGATATTTCAATCAAAGTTGCCGCCATGCAAACTGGTATCCAAGCTACCTATCCTAGCTATGTTCCTCGCGACTACCGTCTCTCCGGTGTCTACACTGCGCAAGATAACAGCGTTGCTATGGATTTTCTAGGCCCTAACCAAGCCAAATTCACCCTTACTGAAGAAAAACTTCCTTGGGATAGCACCGCTCTATTAAACCGTTTTGTTAAACCAAAATGGGGTGAAGACTTTACTACTATCAAGGAGCAGGGGATCACAATCTATATCAGTGGCTCCAACGCTGCCTGGGTCAACGCTGGCATAGTTTACAAAATCACCAATTTCCATGGTGAACTCACTAAAAAACAGATCAAAAACATCGTTACCTCTCTTTAGTAACTTCTCTCTAGTAGCTAAAAGTGCTATACTAGAATTATTATGAAAAAAATTCGCACCCGTTTTGCTCCGAGCCCTACTGGCTACATCCATATCGGCAATATTAGGAGCGCCATTTATCCATTTTTAATCGCTAAACAAGCCGGCGGACAGTTTATTCTTCGTATTGAAGACACTGATCAGGCTCGTTTTGTCGAGGGTGCCACTGAATTAATTCTTGATACATTGCGTTGGCTCCACCTAGAATGGGATGAAGGACCAATCAAAAATGGCCCCTTTGCCCCCTATACACAGTCTGCTAGAAAGGATATTTATCTTAAATGGGCCAAGCAACTCATTGCCGATGGTCGAGCCTATGCCGATGACACCACAAGCGAGCAGATCGATATCTATCGTAAGGAAGACGAGACAAAAAAGGTTCCATATCTCTATCGTAACCACCGTCCAGTAAATCCCCCAGAGTGGAAAGAAGGATTACCTATTCGTTTTAAAACCATCCCCAAAGAATATAGCTGGCACGACGAGGTTATGGGTGATATTCATACTGGACCAGAAGTCTGCGACGACATCATTTTAATTAAAAAAGATGGACTACCAACTTACAACTTTGCTCATATCATCGATGATACTTTAATGGAGTGCAGTCATATTACTCGTGGCGTTGAATACCTATCCAGCACCCCAAATTATCTCGCACTCTATGACGCGCTTGATTTTCCAAGACACCTCTTCGTCTCTCTGCCACATATTCTTGCCCCAACTGGCAACAAAAAACTTGGCAAACGCGATGGCGCTAAATCCGTTACCGAATATCGCGACGACGGTATTTTACCAGAAGCTATGCTAAATTACCTTGCTTGTCTCGGTTGGAATGATGGCACTGAACAAGAAATTTACTCACTAGAAGAGCTTATTGAAAAATTCTCAGTCGATCGCATCCAGAACTCGGGTGCCCGTTTTGATGAAGTAAAGATTCTCTGGATGAACGGTCAATGGATTCGTAAAATTGCCACCGAACAGGGAATCGATGAACTCTTTGCTCGCACCTGCGAAACCACAGGCTCGGAAGATTTCTCCCATTATGATCTGTTTCAGCCAATTGACTTCTGGCCAGCTTCCGCCAAACAAGAAACTATTGAATATAAAAAGTCCGTTCTTGCTATTATTTATGACCGCCTAAAAACTCTTTCTGATCTTCGCGCGATGACAACTTATTTCTTTGAGGATCCAGCCATTGACCTCTCTATGATCACTAGCAGCAAATTCCTCAAAAAGTACTCTGAGCAGGAGTTAGTTGGTCTACTAACCGAAACCATCGAAGCTCTGAACGACGTCGATGAAGCCGACTGGACAGAGGATAATCTTCAAAACCTCCTCAATAGCTTACTTGTAAAAACTGAGAAAAAACCCGCTGAATTCTTCAGTCTTATCCGTATTGCAGTTAGTTTTGCAGCCTTTAGTCCTGCCCTTCATCTCACCCTTCATGTCTTAGGTAAAAACCGCACACTTGCAAGACTAAATAAGGTCCGCACCGCTCTTTCAAATAACTAAAGGAGCCCTAAGTGGGAACATTACGTCATTCTCCCCAACATAATAATTCGAAAAAACATCAATCCTCAAACCCTGAATTTGAGAAAATTGAAGAGCTAGAGGTTGGCAGTGTAACTAAAAAGCCTCTGCCATTAAAGTTTATTCTCGGACTCATTACTGTCTTTATCCTAAGTTCAATTATTATCGGCACTGTCTTTCTGTTTCTTCAAAAATCAACCGCCCCAATTAATTCCGTAGAGCATCAGCTAACCGAAGTCGAAGGTACACCTACCTGGTTTTATGACAATCTCACTGGGCAACCCATTTCTCATTCAGGCACTCAGTATGATACTTCCGGTAATCCAATTTTAGGTCATGACGGTCAGCCTCAGAAGCTCAGCATCAAACAGGCTGAGCAAATAGCAAATGAGATTAATTCTCAACCCACTTTCTGTATTCAGATCCCTAATGGGATAGACGGGGCCAGGCCGCAAACGGGCTTAAACCAGGCTAGTATCGTTTTTGAAGCCATCGCCGAAGCTGGCATCACTCGTTTTGCAGCCATTTTTAAAAATCCAATTAATCAGACCGCCATCGGCCCCATTCGTTCGCTTCGGGTTTATCATCTTGATTGGGTTTCGCCCTTCGACTGCACTATTATTCATGCCGGTGGCGCTGACGACGCATTATCGGCCGTCAGTACCGGCTATAAACACCTCAGCGAATCATACGTCTATATGTGGCGCAGTACTGGTATTTGGACAAGGTCAGGCTTTGTCGGCTATTATGCCCCCAATAACCTCTTGACTTCCGGCCCCTTACTTGCCGATTTTCATCGCCAAAAAGAAAACGATCAACGCTCTTACCCTAAATCTTTTTCAAGACTCACCCCTGAAGAATCTCTTATTCAAAAACAACATATAGAAAAGTCAACCGAACAAACCGAACAAGATCAGTCAACTAATCCCACTTACAAAAAAGTCTCCAATATTCATATTCGTTTTAATTGGCAAACTAGTTTCAATGTTGACTATCTTTATAATTCAAATACCAATACCTATGCGCGTAGTTTCCAAAATGGTGAAAAACACCTTTCTTATACTTGCGAAAATACTAAAAACAGACCAACCCCCGCTCTTGATTGTGGGACACCCACTCAAGTAAGCCCTGACGTTGTAATTGTCATGCGAGTTAAACAGCACACCAGTCCCCTCGACCACTACCATGAAGACATTGCCACTATTGGCTCTGGGTCAGCCTATATCTTTCAAAATGGTACCGTTCTTGAAGGCACTTGGCATAAATTAAACCGAGAATCCCAGATTGTTTTCAAAAACCAACAGGGTGAAGAAATTAAACTTAAACCTGGCCGCATTTGGCTTTCTGCTATCCCTGAAAGCTACGGCAAGATTACTTACGATTAAATCCTAAATTTGTTATAATTAGGTCAACTTAAGCAGGAGTTTTGCATGACTGGTCAATATCGCACTAATATTGGCGAACCAAATAGTAAAATGTCTGAGGTTCTTGAAGAGACCGTCGACACCGATGCAGATTCCTGGGACTCTGGCGCCAATCAACCCGACTATTTCGATCGCACCGCCTATGATATTAATGATCCTACCGATGACGATAATCTCGAAGACGAAGGCGACGAAGATAATCTCGGTAACATGTCTGACGAAGATTTCCGTCGCCAGAATGATGGACTTGATCTTGGCATGAGCGGCAAACCACGCGCCTTCATTGAACTTGATGATCTAGACTATAAAGACCGCACCTTCGACTGCGACTAGCCCGTAAAACCTCAATCTTGCAGACTCTGGCCTTTTTCTCTTGCCTTTTTACTCATAAAATGTTAATTTTAATGTACTGGTTCCGTCGTCTAGTGGTCTAGGACGTCTGGTTCTCATCCAGAAAATCGCGGGTTCGACTCCCGCCGGAATCACCAAATCAGCAAATTTCCTAGAGCCTTCGGGCTCTTTTTCTAGCTACACCATATTCTCCATATTTTACAAGTATATTAAACTATGTTAAAATATATGCATGAAGAAGCTTCCTATTGTTGCATTAATTGGCCAAACTAACGCTGGTAAATCCAGCCTATTAAATCGTCTGGCTCACAAAAATATCGCCATTGTTGCCCGTGAAGCTGGCACCACTCGCGATAATGTTGTTGCGACAATCGACAATGCTTTCACCCTTATTGACACCGCTGGTCTTAAAAACCCAGAAGATGACTTTGAGGCCTCCATTCAAGACCAAATCGAAGACGCCATTGAAGTCGCTGATCTCATTCTTGTTACTGTCGACTCCACGAAATATCCTGATTTTCGTGATCTTGAAATCTCTCGTTCTGCACTAAAGTCCAAAAAGCCAGTTTTTCTTATTCTTAATAAGTCAGACCTCAAAGAGTCTCTCGAACCTTTTGAATATCTTAAATTTGGCATTAAGGAGACTGAGATCTTTAAGACATCCGCCACCACCGGTTTTGGTATCTCCGCCCTTAAATACCATATCTTTGAAGAACTCAAAATCACGCCCAAGGCTGAAGCTGCCGAAGAATCCAAAATCAATCTCGATGAAAATGGTAATCCCCTAATCAAATTAGCCCTCATTGGCCGCCCAAATGTTGGAAAATCCAGCCTCTTTAACCGCCTTGGTCAAAAACAACAAGCCATCGTCAGTTCCAAACAGGGAACCACTCGTGACATCAATCGTATTCGCATCAAGTTCAAAGGCCAAACTATTGAAATTCTTGACACCGCTGGACTTAGGAAGCCTGGCAAACGAGAGGTCGGTATCGAAAAATTCTCTGCCATTCGCACTCTCGCTGCCATCGAAGAGGCCGACATCTGTGCTCTACTGATCGATGCAAAAGAGCCACATTCTAAACTCGATCAATCTCTTGCTGGACAAATTATTGAGGCTGGCAAGGGAATTATTATGGTCTTAACTAAGGCCGATCTTCTCGATAATTCCACCCCTGTCACCTCCAATTTTGAAGATAAAACAAGAACCGTCGAATACACTGAGATTGATCATATCCTAAATCAGCTCGAACGTGATTATAATTTCTTATCCTTTGCCCCTGTTCTTATCACCAGCTCTGAAACTGGCAAAAATGTCACCAAATTATTTGAGCTAGTTACCGAAATCGACATCGCAAGGCACACCGAAGTCAAAACCTCTGACCTAAATAAAATTCTGCGTGAAGCTACCGCTTCTCACCCCCCAGCTGGCCTTAAGAATACTCATCCAAAGCTCAAATATATCACTCAGACCGACACCTGCCCTCCATGGTTTGTTATTCACGGACGTGAAATGGAACTTTTGCATTGGTCCTATAAGCGCTATTTGGAGCGCAAAATCCGTGAGATCTATCCTTTCATTGGCACCCCAATTATTTTCTCCTTCCACAATGATCGTGCCAGCGGCCCACGCAAGTCCTATCGTAATCAAAAACAAGACTAATCTTTACCCCAAACCCTCTATTTAATAAAGGCTACCTTCTTGTTTTTTGTCAAATTCTTCATAATCCCCCTAATGCTTGCATTCACTAATTCTTGTGCAATAATATCCCCAAGTAGGTATCGTGCCTATTTTTAGTAATCGGTAATTTTCCGCTGTTTGATACACCAAATACCGAAAGTTGCCAAGTTATGTTCTTTACAAAAAAGGAGGGATCCCATGAAAAAGATGGAGACCAAGCTGTCAACTCACAGCAAGACTATGTTTATTCGTAATATATACGAATGTGATTTTATTAATTATTTAGACAAGAAATATCCGGTCTATCTAATTGATAAAAGTATTCTACTGACTTGTCCAGAAATCATTCCGACAAGTCAGGGTTGGCAGGTCGCAGACAATAATCTGCAGATTACAGGCAAGCATTTTGTCATTCCGGCTTCTGTTATTTTGGAGCTTGAGGAACAGAAACGACAAGAGGGACTTGATAGTTTTACATCTAAGGATTTACTATTTAGAATACGTCAGTTATTAGTTGAGACCGACTATCAAACTGACCAAAAGTCAAACGGAAAATTGGTTTCAGCCATCTATTTCCGTCAGACTGACACACTATTTTCCGTTTTTGCTAATGTATCGGATACCGAATTAGATCTCCTTGGCTTAGCTTTTGGATCAGGATATCTTCGTCAGAAGAATAAGTATCCTCAGATTCAAACCGAGCACCAAGAAATTCGCACCGCGCAGCTAATTTCGGCAGCAAACCAGATCACGGAATCATTAATCGGGTTTCAGGAAGCACCTGTCGATGGATGGACCGAGGATCAGTATGATACGATTCAGCAAAAACCGACAGTTGAAATATTGACTTGCAATAATCTGGTTACTATTTTGGCCCGTGCGAATGGTATAGAAACTAGACTGTTCGAGTTTACAAAACGTCTCTATACTGGCAGAAGAGATATCATCGTTCCACCTGATTTTTACAATGATTTTCTCGCTTCAAAAGATGGTATCGATCATCAAACTTGGCAGGAATATTTCCCAGACGAACCAGAACTCATCGCCAATGAATTCATCAGTATGACTCCTAACCTTGTTGGCATTATCAGCCCCGCGCGTGACCAATATGCTCATATCGGTCGCTTTGACCAAAAGGCAGACAAAATCGTGCACCTCACTCACTACAAGAATTTTGGAATTAGACTTAAAAATGAAGGTCAAGCTATGTATGCCGAAGCCATCTCTAATCCAGATATTTCTGTAGTTTTTGTGACCGGTTCGGCTGGAACTGGCAAAACTTTCCTTTCGGTACTAGGCGCCATTAAGGCCTGTGCTCTGGGTAAATTCTTACAAGCTACGGTCGTACCTTGCAGTATCGACGTTCAACGTACACTTGGCTTCTTGCCTGGTGATCTTGACGACAAGATTGGGCCAAACATTGCTCCGATTAAGAATGCCATTCAAAATTACGTTAAGTTAACCAATGGCAAGATTAGTAAGATCTTAGAAAACACCCCAAATAGCTGTGACAAGCAACGCAATCTTAAAGATTCACAGGACACAATCCGCACCGAAAGCGATAAGTTATACAACAAGCATTTTAAGAATATACCTGTTGAAGCTGCACGCGGTCTTGATTTTGCCAACATGTTTGTCATCTATGACGAGTTCCAAGATCAAACACCTGACCAAGCTGATATGCTATTAAAGCGTGTTGCTAAGGATTCTAAGGTCATCATCTCTGGCGACATCAAACAGATCCATCAGCATGGTCTCTCCAAGCAGAACAATGGTCTTTCTTACGCCAAACAGTTATGCTTAGGACTGCCAATGGTTGCTCAAATCGAGCTTAAAGACATTGAGGTAGTTCGTAGTGAATTTGTTCAAGCGATCGTTGCTAGACAATCATAAAAGTAACAGCCTAAAGCAACAATCCGGATGGCCAAAATCTCCGCTAAACTTCTTCACATTTTAAATGAATGAAGTTCTCCTTTTGAAGCCACCTTTATGGTGGCTTTTTCCATTTTAGGATATAATTTGTCATATGAAACTTATTATTGGCCTTGGTAATACCGGCCGCGAATATGATTTTACAAGGCATAATATCGGCTTTCTTGCTTTAGATTATTTTTTTAAACTACACGGACTATCTTGGCAGACTAACCAAAAGTTCCATTCAATCTGGGCAAAGCATAATGACATTATATTTCTTAAGCCACAAACCTTTTATAATGAAGTCGGCCTTGCTGCCAAGGAGTGTGCTAGTTTTTTTAAGATTGATCCGATCAATATTTTAGCCATCTGTGATGATTTTAACCTTGAGTTCGGTCAATTACGCTT
Source organism: Candidatus Nanosyncoccus nanoralicus (assembly GCA_963545055.1). GTDB lineage: Bacteria > Patescibacteriota > Saccharimonadia > Saccharimonadales > Saccharimonadaceae > Nanosyncoccus > Nanosyncoccus nanoralicus_A. Next base: position 142,643 of record CAUUHT010000001.1, on the reverse strand, counting down.
TCGTGAAAAAGGGAGTGATGGTGGCAATAACGGCCTCAAATCTTTAACCAATTATCTTCACACTACCGACTATCCACGACTCCGCATTGGTACCGGCAACTCGGAGCTACGTCAAAAAATCGGTGACACTAATTTTGTCCTTGGTCATTTCACTCAAACCGAAAGGGAATTACTACCAAACATCCTAGCTGAGACCGCACATCGCATCTCAAGCTTGTCATAGACCTCCGTCATTTTTTATCCCATTTTGCCATGCTCCTGTTTAATTTTATTTTTCATCAAGACATGTCTGACATTTCGATCAATTTTCCAAAGCATTCTCCCCATCATCACCCTTTCATCATGCGTAAAACCGTTAAATATCTCGTCTAGATACTTCTTCTGCTCTAGCATGATATAGCTTGCCACGAAATTGCCTTCTCCCGCCACCGTTAAATCCACACATTTCTGATTAAACTGCTGACTGCGCCGATGTATATATGAACGCTCCTCTAATCTTGAAATCGAACGCGTAACCGAAGTTTCGCCCATATTATGGCATTCTAAAATATCACTTAATCCATGCCGAAGCTCGTTGCATCTGATAAATCCCATGATCTTCACTTCGGTCAAACTTAAATTAAACCTGTTTGCAACATTTAATGCATGGATCTTACGTAACTTATCAATTCGCGCCAAGATATTCACCGTATCTGTATTAGAAATACTTTTAGGTAAATTATTATTCTCCATTTTCTTTTTTCTCCTAATCAATCAACATCCATCGATTACCACCGAGCGCCTTAATCCGTCCCTTAATTTGCAGATCAAAAATTGCCATTGTAAAATCAGAAACTGTCATCATTACCCCATTCTTTTGTATCGCCTCCAATATTTCCTCCCCATCCGATCTTCCTTCCTGTATTCTTTCCAAAATCTGCGTTTCCGCCTCCGAATCTCCCTTTAAAATCCCTTTTTTCTGTGTTACAGCTTTCTTAATTTTGAACCCCAAGTCCAGTAATATTTCCTCTGTCTCCGAAAAGGCCACCGCCCCTCTCCCCAAAAGTTTATTACATCCCCTCGAACCTTCTCTCGTCACATCTCCTGGCACCGCATATACTAAATTACTTTGTTCAAACGCATGGTGTGCCGTATTAAGAGACCCCGATCTTAGGTCTGCTTCCACGACAACCACAATATCCGATAAGCCAGAGATCAACCGATTCCTCTGCAAGAAAGCCGCCTTCCGCCCCGACTGTGATTGTAAAACTTTTGCCAATTTCTCATCTTTTAGCACCTCCCGCCACTCTGGATATTCTGAGATAACCGCACCCTTCTTTTGAACTATTTCTTCTGCCAGACCTTTGTGGCAGGCTGGATATATTTGATCAATCGGCGTACCTAATACCGCCACGGTCATCCCACCCGCATCAAGAGCAGCCCGATGCGCCACCGAATCTATACCAAAAGCCAAGCCTGAGACCACCACTACACCCTGACGAGCAAGCTCGTAAGCAATCTTATAGCCCTGTTCTCGCCCATAATCAGTACATTTTCTTGCGCCCACCACTGCCACGGTCCTCGGTCGCCCTCTCCCCTCAAATGCGTATCTTGCCTCAGTCTCACTAAACCTTTCATCCATACTCGGCATTACTCCATAGTAATACAACTTTTTAGGCTTAAGCGCAATAGCTGAAAGTCGCGCTGTAAACTGCGTATCTTCAGGTGTAATTCTATTGATTTCCATACAAATACCCTCCATTTTTTACTTGATTATTTAATATCTTTAGTTTTAGGTATTGACATATATATTTTTGTATGGTATACTTCAACAAGTTAGAGGTCGAAGCACAAAAAAGGCACGATCTCTACACCGCACCTAAATAAATCATAATTTCTGTTACCAATATAACAGAAGTTGCGTGTTCTTAAAAGACTTTCGACTTACAATTTTTCTTTTATCGGTTGTAAGTATAAGTATTACCTCCACTTGAAAGTCAATCTTTAAGAACATAGCAACCCCTATAACCGGCGGGCCCCAAAGTTTGTGAGGTGGGTCACGCTCCGGGGAATCTCCCGGTATCAAAGAGATGCGTTGTAGGGTCAAATAGCCCCAAGTGATGCCCACCCTTACTTGGGGCTTTTTGATTGTTTTTTTAAAAACCTCACTAGACCAGCGGGGAATTACAATATATTTTCGTTATGCAAAAAGGACCCTCGCAGAGTCCTTTTTATAAGACTATTCAACAGCCAAAACTAACAATATTTTTCCTCGCAATATTAATATTATTAGTTATTTGTTACGGCAGTAAGTAGTAAGGTATTTGAATAAGTACCCGATGGTACGCTTGTTGTTGCACTAGCGCCAATTGTTAGGGTCTTATTATCACCTGTTGGAGTAGCAGCCGTAGTGCGGCTAAAGACTGCGCTGTTGTCGGTTGTACCGGTAGCTTTTACTGGATTAAACTGAGTTGCATTATTTGACCAGCCCCATCCATTACCAGAAATAGTGGTTCCACTTGCGGAAACTGTAGGAATAACAGCTGAAACACCGGCTGCAGCTGGCTGCTTTAAGCTGGTTTCAGTTGTGCTTGAAGTAATATAGGTTGTATAACCTTTTACGTTATTAGTTGAAATCACCACATTGCCATTCGCAGTTCTAAACTGGCCAGAGGTGGTTGGAGTAATATCCATTTCAATATTTGGTGAAGCCGTAATCGAAATCACCGGATCAATGGTTACATTAACCGTTGTTGTGGCAGACTGTGAAGCCGCCGAGGTTGGTGCACCATTAAGCAGCAGCACTGGCATCGCAAATAAACTTGCAGCCAACATGCCACTAACAATTTTTATACCTTTATTTGCAGGTTTTTGTTTTTTTATTCCCACAGCAAAATATCCTTTCTGTATTTAGCTGCCAGAAAACCTTCACTCTACCTATACTTTAACATAAGTTTTTTCACCTGCCAAGTCTTTTCTTCTTATTTTTAGTAATATTTCAAATTATTTTTCACCCCCATACCAACCAACTCTTGACAACCGTGCTAATATATAAATATGTCAAAGAACTTAGTTATCGTGGAGAGCCCTGCCAAGGCCAAAACTATTGAAAAATACCTCGGCGCAGACTTCAAGGTCTTAGCTTCCGTTGGTCATATCAGAAAAGACACCAAAGTTGATGTTCACGATAATTTTGCAGTTACTTATGAAATTGACCCAGATCACAAAAATATCATATCTGAGCTTAAAAAAGAAGCTAAAAAAGCCGAAGCCATCTGGCTCGCCACCGATGAAGACCGCGAAGGGGAATCAATTTCTTGGCACTTACTTGAAGTGCTTAAACTCCCCAAATCTACCCATCGTATTACTTTTCATGAAATCACCAAAACTGCCCTGCAGTCTGCCATCGCCAATCCGCGCACCGTTGATATGGATATGGTTTCCAGTCAACAAGCCCGCCAAACTCTTGATATGCTTGTAGGCTATGATCTTTCTGATATTGTTCGCAAAAAAGTCCCTGGGGCCAAATCCGCTGGCCGCGTTCAATCTCCAGCACTCCGTCTGATCGTCGAAAAAGAACGTGAAATTGAAAAATTCTCCGCCAAATCCACTTTTAAAGTAACTGGTAAATTTTCCAATCAAGCCGCCAACGTTTCCGATCCGAATTCATCCGAAATTTTTGACGCTAACCTAGAAAAATCCACTCTTCAAACTCCAGATGAGGCTAAAAATCTTTTTTCTCAACTAGCCTCCTCTGATTTTATCGTACAGAATATTGAACAGACCGAAGGAACTAAAGCCAATCCAGTCCCATTCACCACCGCCGCCCTGCAAATTGAATCCAATAGCCGCCTCGGCTACAGCGCTAAAACCACTATGTCCGCCGCTCAGGGACTCTATCAGGCTGGTCTCATCACCTATCACCGTACTGACTCCCTTAATCTCTCGAAAGACGCCATTTCAGCCATCTCCAGTTACATTAAGCAAACTTTTGGCGAGAATTACCTTCAGACTCGTCATTTTCACACTAAAGACGCTAGTGCTCAAGAAGCCCACGAAGCTATTCGCCCCACCAACATCGCGCAGGAAGTTGCTGGGAAAAATGATTATGAAAAAAAGCTTTACCAGCTCATTCGCACCCGCACCCTCGCTACTCAAATGAAAAATGCCGTAGTGGCAAAAACTAATATCGATATTATTCCATCAATAAATCCCGACCTTAAGTTTAATGCCAAAGGTGAAGTAGTTATCTTCGATGGTTTTCTCAAAGTTTACGGCAAAAATAAGGACACCCTCTTGCCACAGTTAAATATCGGAGACCATCTCAATACTCATGATCTTATTGCTAAACAAACCTATTCAAAACCACCAGCAAGATATACTGAGGGTTCCCTCGTTAAGAAACTTGAGGAGCTAGGGATTGGTCGCCCAAGTACTTATGCATCCATCATTAATGCCATCCAGGTACGTAATTATGTAGTTAAAGGCGAATCAGAAGGCACTGAACGGGAGATCCAGGAAATAGTTTTACATGGCAAAGTTAGTGTTACTGATCATGACGCCGCCCCAAATTCTATTACCGAATCCACTCTTAAGGAAAAGACCGGCGCTAATAAAGGTAAGCTCCTGCCAACCCCAGTTGGCGAATTAGTCTCCGACTTTCTTTGCGAAAACTTTGAAAATATTGTCGATTATGATTTCACTGCCGGTATTGAAGAGCAGCTTGATAAGATCGCCGAGCACAAATTAACCCGCCTTAAGATGCTTCGAGACTTCTATACTCCATTTGCCGAAACCGTAGGTGCTTCAGCAATGGCAAATCGCTACAACTCTGCCACCGAACTTGGTGTTGACCCCAAGACCAACAAGAAAGTCTATGCCAAAATTGGTCGTAATGGTGGCTTCATCCAACTTGGAGAAAACGAGAAGGAAGCTGGTGAAAAGCCAATTTTTGCTCCGTTACCAGCTGGAAAAACCGTCAAAACCATCACCTTGGAATTAGCCCTAAAACAGCTTGAGCTCCCTCAACTACCAAGACTCATTGGTAAGGCCGATGATGGCACCGAACTTATTGCCGCCAATGGCCCATTTGGCCCATATTTAAAAGCTGGAAACTACAATATTCAATTAAATCGTGCAAACAAAGAAGAGAGTCCTTATACGATTAGTTTTGAGCTTGCAAATCAGCTCTATCAGAAGAAGAAATCCTCCATTATTGCCGACTGGGGTGAAATTAAAATTATTCATGGCCCCTTTGGCCCATACATTAAAGGCCCCGCCATTAAGCCAGCCTCTGGTAAAGGACGTCCACGCCCAAATAATCTCAAAATCCCAGCCGACCTCGATCCAAAAACTATCACCTTAGAACAGGCTACTGAACTACTCCAGAGTAAGACCACTCCAACCACTAAAACCGCCAAAACTCGCAAGAAAACGGCGACAAAAGCTACAAAAACTACGAAGACTACTAAATCTACCACTAAAAAAGCCACAACAAAGGCTGCGACCAAAAAAATCTAGCACAAAAAATAACTAATTAAAAACTATAAAATATACCCAGTATAGGGTATATTTTTGTATCTCCTCCAAACATCTTATTTACAACATACTCATAGACTTATTTTTTATCACCTCTCGTCTCTACATTAAGCACAAAAAATACCACACCATAAAAATGCTTATTCTTATATTTATATAAAACTAATTAGGATATGTGTAAAATTTATGGTACAATAGAAAACATAAAAACCTAAAAAGAAAGCAAATTAAGACCGCATATTCCAAAGTCAGTATTATTAATATTTTATTACTTGACAAATTATATTTTAATGTTATTATACTATAAATTTCAGTATTAGTCAGTGGTGGAGAAGGGAAGAAGATCTAAAGATGGGTCAATACGAAGATGTGATCAAAGCAGCCGTTCAGGGCAGCTTGAGCATCATTGAACAAGATCGTGAAAAAGAAATTATCTCTCGTCGCTTTGGTTTAAGTGGCGATCGTGAGACCCTTGAACAGATTGGCGATTATCTCTCTATCACCAGGGAACGTGTTAGGCAACTTGAAAAAGCCATTATCGTTCGACTCCGTATTGCCGCCGAAGATGGTAAAATTCCTGAACTTGCTGCAGCTGAAAAAATTCTTATCAGAAACCTCACCGAAGAGGGAAGAATTGCTAAAATTTCCGTCTTAACTAACAAAATCTATGGCCACGAGGCAACTAATCTTGAAAAATCTTACCTCATCTTTCTCGGTGAAATTTCTGCCAGCCTCACTCTAATTGAGGAAACTGAAAAATATTATGGCGCCATTGGCATTTCTGATTACGGTGACGAAAAAACTATCAAAAAACAAATTGACGAGATTGTCGCCCTTATTAAAAATAAGAAAGCTCCTCTCTCTTTGGAAGAGCTTGACAATCAGCTAAACTATGAGCACCCTAACTATATTCGTGCCATTGCATCAATCTCCAAACAATTATCATCCCTCGACGACCAGTGGGGTCTCACAAAATGGCCAACTGTCAATCCAAAAAATATCCGTGATAAAATCTATGTCATCTTACAGAATAAAAAAGAGCCTATGCATTTTAATGACATCGCTAGTGCCATTTCTTCTTCCAAGTTTCGTAAAAAAGATGTCACTCTGCAAGCTATTCATAACGAGCTAATCAAAGATCCCCGTTTCGTCCTTATTGGCCGTGGCATCTACGCTCTACGTGACTGGGGGTACAAAAAGGGAACTGTTTCTCAAATTATCACCAGTATCCTTGAGGAGGCTAAGACTCCACTCACCAGGGAAGAAATAGTAAAAAACGTCCTTAAAGTTCGCAAGGTTAAGGAAACCACCGTCCTACTTAATCTCCAGAACAAGAAACTCTACCAAAGAGTTGACAAAAATACCTACACCGTCGCAAAAGCTGAAAAATAAATATCTCCCCCTTAAAACACCCCCAAAATGATAAGCTTTTTATTCTTTTCTATGCTAAACTATAGATATGATCATTGAAATTCTCCACTTTCTTTTAATGCCAATTATTTGGCTTCCAATTGTAATTATTTTAGGTATTTTAACCTACCGTAATTACAAGAAAATCAATCAACTAAAAGTTCTTAACGTTGACTCCGTACTTTTAATGCTGGAGATTCCAAAAACTAACGATAAACAAGAGCTCTCCGCCGAACAGATGTTTGCATCGCTTCACGGTATTCTCCGTGATGCTGAATCACTCAAAGGCTCTGGCGGCGTTCAAGAACATCTCAGCTTTGAAGTCGTCAGTACTGGCGGGCAAATTCGCTTCTACGTTTGGACCCCAAAAACCTTACAGAGCTTCGTTGAAGGCCAAATTTATGCTCAATATCCAACCGTCCAAATCTATACTATTGACCACGATTACGTCGATAACCGTGAAAAACATGAAGTAATCTATACGGCAGAATTAGGACTCACAGAAAACACCGCTCTCCCTATTAAAACCTTTGAAAGCTTTGAGGTGGATCCTTTGGCCGGTATTACTGGCACTCTCGCAAAACTAGACTCTGATCATTCTGAAGAGCTCTGGATTCAAATCCTCACTCGCCCAATTGCCGATTCTTGGCACAAGGATACCGACAATTGGATAAAAGTTATTAAATCTGGCAAAAATTCTTTCCGCTTCTTCAATATTGATATTACCTGGATCTTGCAGGCTATTTCCGCTCTTTGGACTCCACCAGCTGGCGGTACTGCCTCTGATACTAAAATCGAACTTTCCGAGCGAGCTAAAACCCAGATTAGCGCCGCCGAACAAAAGGCCACTAAACTTGGATACGAGGTTAAAATACGCCTAGCCTATCTTGGCAATAGCGAAATTAACGCCAAACTCAATATGCAGGCTCTTGTCGGTACTTTCAAGCAGTTCAATTCCACCAACCTCAATGGTTTCAAGCAGCTTGGCGGAAGCTTCAATAAGGAAGATCTTGATGCCTACAAGATGCGTCAATTTACAAACTCTGGCTTTATCCTCAATATTTCCGAGCTGGCCAGTGTTTATCATCTCCCACACACCTCAGTTGAAACGCCAAACATTGTCTGGGCCACCTCCAAAACCGCTGAACCACCAGCCAAACTCCCCCTCATTACTGGTATCGCTAGTACCGATGAGAATATCTCCGCTTTTGGTCTCACCAATTTCCGTGGCATCAATCACCAATTTGGTATGCTTAGAAAAGACCGTTCTAGACACGTCTATATCATCGGCCAGACCGGTGCTGGTAAATCTGGTCTTCTAGAGCTCTTTGCTCTCTCTGACATCTTCTATAATCAAGGCTACTGTATCATTGACCCACATGGCGACTTCGCAGTCAATAACCTGCGCTTCATCCCCCAAAATCGCATTAAAGACGTTGTCTATTTTAATCCAGCTGACACTCAATACCCGGTCGCCTTTAACCCTCTTGAGCTTTCTGATCCTACCAGAAAACCCAACGTCTGTTCTGAAGTAATTGGCGTACTTAAACGCATGTTCGGCGACTCTTGGGGCCCTCGACTTGAACACATCCTCCGCTACACTCTCTTAGCTCTTCTTGATCGCCCTGGCTCCACCCTGCTAGATATTTCCCGCATTCTCACAGATAAAGATTTCCGCAAGGAGACCCTTGAATACTGTACCGACGTAACAGTACTTCAATTCTGGAAACAAGAGTTTGGACAATGGAATGAAAAACAAGTTAACGAATCTATCGCTCCGGTCCTTAACAAGGTAGGTGCCTTCACCGCTAACCCGATCATTCGCAATATTATCGGTCAGCCACGTTCCAGCTTTGACGTTCGCAAGATTATGGATGAAGGAAAAATCCTTGTCGTTAATCTCTCCAAAGGCTTAATTGGTGAAGATAATGCTGGTATTCTAGGCTCCTTCCTAGTTACCAAAATTCAGCTTGCTGCCATGTCGCGCTCAGATATTCCAGATGTCTCAAAACGCCGCCCATTCTATCTATATGTTGATGAGTTTCAGAACTTCGCCACCGATTCATTCTCCGTCATTCTCTCTGAAGCTCGCAAGTATGGCCTAAATCTCACCGTGGCCAACCAGTACATTGCTCAGATGACCGATTCCGTACGTGACGCCGTCTTTGGTAACGTCGGTACCACCATCTCCTTCCGTGTTTCCGCCGATGACGCGCCAATACTGGTCAAACAATTTGAACCAACCTTTGACAGTTCTGATCTAATCCAAATGAATAACCGTCACTTTGTAATCTCCATGATTATTAATGGCGAAAAAGCACCAGCCTTCTCTGCAACTACACTCAACATCCCCCAAGCCTCCACAGACAACCTAGATGCAATCATTACCAACTCCCGCAACCTCTTCTCTAGAGCTCGTGCCGATGTCGAGGCTGAAATTCGTGCCACTATCGAACAGAGTGAAAAATACAAGAAAGAACTCTCCGATTCTGGCCGCCAGCCTCATAAAGAAGATATTGCCACGATTCAAAACACTTCCCCCGCTCAGCCTAAGCCTGCATTCATTAAAGAACCCAGTTATCAAACCTTTAAGAAAATCTCACCTAATACCGCCGCAGGGAAGGACTCAATGACCCTCAAGGATCTAGGTAATGCCCTTAAGCAGATGGACTCCGTTACACCAATTACCTCTAATGGTGTCAAGTCTGCTACAGAATTAGCTCGCGAACAGGAAAAGACAGCGACTAAAAAGCCCGTGGAGCAGGGAAATACCAATATTAATAATTCAAAACACAACCAAAAGAATAAAAAATCTTTTAATAAGAATAAAAAGAAGCCCAATTTTGAATCAGTGCCGCTCACTCCGATCGTCAGTCCTTCACACGCTACTGAGGCCCCACGTAAAACAAACTTCGCCTCCGACCTTCATGATGGACATCCTGGCTTTGCAACCAGCCAAAATCTACCAGGAAAGCATCAATTAGGCGAAAACGGTTTTCGTCAGAACCTACAGGGAAGTAACAGTTCCCCAGATAGTGGGTATTTCTCTATTCATCATTAAAAAAACCACCCCCCCCAAGGGGTGTTTTTTTGTTGTCTCACAACTTTATCTCTATTTTTAAGAACGAACTCTTCTCTACCCCTGTTAGAAATTAATCATACTCTTCTCTACCCCTGTTAGAAATTAATCATACTCTTCTCTACCCCTGTTATCTACTTATTATCTGCAATTATCCCTAACGCCCTTACATTAAACAGGAAAGAGTCATAATATATAATTATCTATTCCAAACCACTAACATGGCTCCTAGAGCCTCTCATGGCGTCAAATTCCAGAAGAATAGTAGAAGAGCTTACTGGAAGACTACATAACATGAGAGACTCCTATATTACGACCCAATTTTTACCTGTGATCCAATTTTTAATTTATTTTAAACGTATGGTTAATCGTTTTTTGTCCATATTTACAATGTCGTACAATAACTATTTTACGACGCACTAGATCAAGAAACCGGCCGGGCCCATAAAACCACATGTGCATCTACATACCGCCATTACCCCTACATAACTAACTCAAATATCTATCCCAAACTAGTCCACTTACTATCATCCCTTAAACTAGGTAAAAAATCAGCAGGAAAACACTTCATTTTCGATTTTTAAACCTTTATTAATTCATAAGTATACCTATAAACTACCGCTTATATCTGTTAGAACTCGTGCAATTCTCAGTAATTCCGAAAATCCGGAGAAGAGCTCCAGAATTACTAGCTCAAATCCACCCCTGTTAGTACTCATTTTTTCACAAATTTCTCTGTGAAAACTCGCTTTTTGGTCAGATTTCACGGGTTTTTAAGCCAAAATTCACTTTTTCCTCTTTCCCTTGTCTGGGCCTTTCCCCATCTCTTTTCGCAAAGAAATCAGTCCATCCGCCGGTCAAATCTTAATACCATAATTCTTCTAAAAAACTGCTTTTTGTTTGTTTCCCTATCTCCGAACAAAAACCGAACAATACAGCAAGAAAAAAATAAGGCACACTAGGTACCTTATTTATCGATTAATCTTCTAAAGCTTTTTCTTCCTTAGCTCCCTTGTAAAGAATTTCACACGGTCACCAATCTCGATTACAAGTCTCTTCTCCAGCTTAAAGGCAATACCACCAGTCTCACCAGCCACCAGCTCGTTGACCTGCATTTTCTCCTTCTGTACTGAATCCACTTCCACCTCGCCAATCAGCTCTTTTTCATGATAGACACGGCCAAGCATTCCTGCATTAACGCGACCAGTCAAAACTTCTCCACCAGCAATAATTGCAGTACGCTCAGTCCTAAATACCCCTTTAATCTTCATTTCACCAGTCTCTTCCTCGACTACCTCGTCATCAAGCAGTTGTTCCATTGACTGTTTTGCATCATCAAGCAACTCGTAAATTACCCGGTAATTACGGATCTCTACACCATCTCTTGCCGCTAACTTCACAATATTAGTTGGAATATTTACATTGAAGCCATAAATCACTGTATTATCCCCCTCAGCCATATAGACGTCATTCTCCGTCACGTCACCTACACCAGAAGACACAATATTTAGAGAAATTTCACCCTTTGTATCGATCATCTTTAATGAATCCACCACAGAGGTCACTGAACCCAATACGTCGCCCTTAATAATTACGTTGAAGACTTTTGAGTTATCTGCAGTATTCATCATCCTTAATAGATCCGACGAAGTCACATTTGCTGAAGCCGTTTCAGAAGCCTCCGCCTGTGCGTTTAGTAACGCCTGCTTCCTAGCTGTTTTTTCATCTTTTACTTCAATAAAGCGATCACCGAAGTTTGGTAAATCCTTAAAACCAGTCACTGTTACTGGTGTTGAAGGTGTAGCTTTTCCCTTTGGTTTTCCTCTAAAGTCCATCATTGTGCGAATCTTACCATAGACACTACCAGCTACTACAAATTCTCCAGTCTTTAATTCCCCGCCAGTTATCAATAAATTAACCACCGACCCCTTACCAATCTCCATGTGTGATTCGATCACTAACCCCTCTGCTGGAATTTCCACGTCTGCCTTCAATTCTTCAATATCGGCAGTTAGTAGAATCATATCTAATAATTTTTCCAAGTTATCGCCGCGCTTTGCTGAAATTGGCACCATCGTTACATCCCCTCCCCACTCCTCTGGCTGCAAACCGTGTTGCGCCAAATCAGCCATTGTGCGTGGAATATCCGCCCCCTCACGATCAATCTTATTAATTGCTACAATAATCTTCGCATTTGCACTCTGCGCAAACTTAATCGCCTCAACTGTCTGTGGCTTCACGCCATCATCAGCCGCCACCACAATTACTACAATATCTGTTAGCATTGCGCCGTGTTGACGAATCGCCGCAAAGGCCTCATGTCCTGGCGTATCCAAGAAGGTAATCAAACGCTCATCATGCTTTAACTGATAAGCCGAAATATGTTGCGTAATACCACCAGCCTCCCCCTCTACTGTCTTTTTATGCAGCAAAGAGTCTAATAGTGTCGTTTTACCGTGGTCAACGTGACCCATCACAGCCACTACTGGTGGGCGCAAAACCGCCTTCTCTGATAATTCCCTGTGAAAATTCGAGGTTTTTGTCGCGGTATTTTTGCGCTCCAACCTGACATTTTCCAACTTTAATTCATCAATTATTAAACTTGCAGTATCAAAATCTAGGCGCTGATTAATTGTCGCCATAATTCCCTGCTTGAATAACTCCCCGATTAATGCGGTCACCGAAAGCCCTAACGCCTCCGCTAGTTCATCTACCGTGATTGAGCCTGCGATCTGAATGATCTTCTCTTGGGTCTCCGCCATTTTTCTCCTTCCCTGTTTTGCCCATCATAAGAAACAGGCTTAATGCGTAAAAATTACTCTTATTTTACCATATTTATAGAGAATAAGAAAATGCCAAAGTTTAAAATAAGCTTAAACTAATCTGCGTAACCAGCCATGTGTGCAGTTTCCATATTGGCTGCCACTGTTGACTTTGCATTCTTTGCGATTGAATTAAGTCTTGCCTGTTCAACTTTTAAATCATCACGCTCAGCTTCAAGATTAGCGATTTGTGCATCCATTGCACTCATTTTATAATCATAAGTTGTCACCTTAGATTGCTCAGAAACATAAAATAAGCCAATCATAAATACTTCGATTACTAAAATTGCAATTGCTGAAATTCGCCCAATTCCCCTCGCCTGATGTCGCACCGTATTGCGATTACGTGAATATCCAGAGCTCACCGCATTCGCAAGATAGCTAGTCCGAGGACGCTCGCTCACATTGCGCATATTCATTCCACGTAAATTGCCAAACCCCTGTTGTCGCACAGTTCTCGCTCCACTCTGCATTTGTTTTCCTCGCTTTTTGTCTTCAAAAAAACTCTCGCTAAAATCTTCTCAGCAAAATAAAGGTTTTAATTAGAGTTTTTAATTATTGTTATTTTTTGTTTTGTTTTTTGTTTATTTTTGGGTCGGAGTGCCTTCGTTTAGCGAATTTACCCCGTCATAGACCGAAACCCCTTATTAGCCGCACCACCGCATCGCTAATAAGAGCTTTCGGGAAGGTCATATCTTTTTTGTTAAACACTTATCCCAGTTGACTTAACAACCGTGTCGGGACGCCGTCGTTTCCGAAAGTTTCCCGATAGCAGACCCCGAAGGGTCTGATGCATCCAAAATTAAGGTCTTAAAGACTTAAATTTAGATTATTTATTTTTCCCTAGCGAAAATTAACTTTGATTTTCTGTGCTCGAGATGAGTTTTTGACAATGATTTGCTTTGGCATATTGCCTCCTTTTTATTTTTATTTTTATCATCCCAAAAACCATCGGCCCGTCCCCGTTCAGTCTAGTTTAGTTGTCTACTAAATTTTTCTAGCTGCCCTCAGTTTTGCGCTTCTAGCCCTTGGATTGATAACTAATTCATCCATGCCCGCAACAATTGGTGTTTTATTCAAAATCTCTAGCTCTGATTCCCTTCCCAGTGAACTTACCTCTTTAAAGTACTGTTTCACCAGCCTATCTTCTAAGCTATGAAAAGTAATTATTGCGATGCGTCCACCTGGTTTCAGTAATTTCGGAATCAACGGTAAAGTTTTTTCAATCAAGGTTAATTCTTCATTTACAGCAATTCTGATTGCTTGAAAAACTTTGGTTGCTGGGTGCTTGCCATACCATCCTTTCGGACTTAAGGCCTCTGCCAGTTCCTTCGTAGTTTTCCATGGCCGGTTATACACAATTTCTCTCGCATGTTTTCTAGCCAGCCCCGATGATTCTTCTCCATATTGCTCAAAAATCTCAATTAGCCTTTTTTCTGACCAATGGTTTACAATCGTCTCCGCCGACAAGTCTTGTGTTTGATCCATTCGCATATCCAGCGCCCCCTCATGCATAAATGAAAAACCTCGCTCTGAATTATCCAGTTGCGGTGAAGATACCCCAAAATCAGCTAAAATCATATCAAAAGTTTTTCCACACTCGATTAAAGACTGCGCCGCATTATAAAAATCTTCATGCAGTAGTTTTATACCAAATTCACCCTCGGGGTACTTCTTTGATAGAACCTTAATTGCATTCTCGTCTCGGTCCACTAGAACCGATTCTTTATAATTCCGCGTAACCGCCAAAATCTTTCCCGCATGACCTGCATATCCCGCCGTCAAATCTAAATATGATTCACCCGGATCCGGTTGCAAAGTCTCGAGAACTTCTGATAGTAACACTGGTTTATGAAGCTCTTCCATGCTCCTATTATATCAAAGACTTACATACTCTGTTATATAGAAGCTCTTTAGTTTGAGATCGCTCAACTAGAAATTTCAGCGTGTTTGTGTTTGTATGTTTTTTGTTTAAAATTTCTAAACAATAAATGCTGCTATAGTTTTATTCAGTGCAAAACTAAATATATGACTATAACCGTTGAGAGACTTATTGTGTAGGTTGTTTGTTGAGTTAATTGGGAGGTGTTTATAGATGTACTAATGGTTTTGATGACGCGTTTCCTAAACGCGCGCCAAGACTCCTAGTTGACCGACCTCAAACATTTTTTAATGTGCCAAAAAGACCGCTTTTTAACTATTGTTCTTCTTTACCAAGCGAATTACTTCGTAATCTTGATTGTCTTCTGTATTCATTTTCGCTTGATTACTCATTGTTTTTAATCTTTTTGTTTGTGGTTTTTGTTTTGTTATCCACTGACCTTAGTTTAGCGCCATTAACTACATAATGCAAGTGCTTTTTAAATATTTTTTCCAACTTTTTCAACTTACTTTTCCACATGTTTATATATTATGCAAATATTCCCCCGTTATCCACAACACGGTCATTGTAATATCACCCCTGTTATTTTGTAGCATTTTATTTATTCACTTTTCCACAGCTGTGTAAAACTTTCCACTCTCCTCTATAAATTTTTTAATATTTTTAATTCCCTCCTCTTGCATATTATCACTTTCATTTTATAAAAACCCGAACACATCAAACTTGAGCTGAACGCATTTTAATCATCTAGGCACTTGTATTTCTAATTAATTATTGCAAAATAAATTATCTCCCTAGCATCTAAAAACCGAACAGAAATTACTACTATTCTAAGGTTTTATTCCTCACCTATTTTCCATAACTAATCCTCACCAACAAAAAACCGGACTTTTGCTCCGGTTCCCCCCTCTATATATCCTCCTATATTGTCTTATAATAAGCACGCCCCTCAATCCTTACATCCACATAGCCCACCTTCAGGTTCTGTTTTTTCAGGAATCCTATCATCCTAATTATATCCTCTAGTGTCTCCGCTGTTCCTCGATCTAAATTGCATTTGTAAAATTCCTCTCGGCCCTCAAAATACAGATCCACCTCTCGCGCCTTACCCGCCGGGATAATGGCTTTTATTATCTTCAGCCCGCTCTCATTCGCATCTTTTTCAAACAACCCCACGTATTGTTTTGTTCGCTCGGTTATAAAATTTGAACCGTCTTCATCGATAATGCTCACCGTAGGCGTATATTTTATCGTTTCAACCTTCTTCTGATTCGCCGCCGGAACTTTCTTTACTGCACTCTGAATTATTACCACTCCAAACACCACCGTTGCTACAATTACTATACCAAGTAATAACAATTGTATTTTCTTTTTCTTTTCACGCTTCTCAAGTAGCTGTTGCCTCGCGAGCTCACTCTCAACTACGTCCCGGTTTCCCGCAATCGTCCTACCTAATCTCATTCTTTTTCCACCCGTTTTTTATTTTTCGCCTCCACAATAATCTCCATCATGCGCTTAGATGCCTCTGGTTTTGCAAGTTCATGTAAATTGTTCGCCAGTTTCTCTCTTTTTTCATCATCATCTAGTAACTTAAAAATTTTGTTCAATAATAACTCTGGCTTTTCCATCATCTTGCTATCAAGCACCATCTCTACCGCCTCGGATTTACTCAATCTTTCGGCATTCTTCGTTTGATGACCACCGGGCAACTTTTCAAAAGGCACCAAAATGACCGGTTTTTTGAGAGCCGCAAGCTCCGTAATGGTTGTCGCGCCCGCCCTTGACACCACCAGGTCTGCTGCTCCCAGTATTTCACTCATTTTAGGAGAAAAATTCCACATTCTAAAATCTGAATCCAATTTTGCCCTGTTCCATTTCTCAAAATCTTTTAACTCCAGCATTGTGTCATAATATTTTCGCCCAGCAATCAGTCCCACGCTTGCCTTTTCTAATAATTTTTCTAGAATCACACTCACTGACATATTTAAGTGTTCTGACCCCTGCGAACCCCCAGTTATTACCACCAGCTTCTTCCTAGAATTAAATCCTAATTCTCGTTTTAAGTTATTTTGTATCGAGGCCGACACTGGCATAAATTCTGGTGCCACCGGAATCCCCACCCACTCAATTTTTTTTGCGATTTCTTCACTATATTTCTCTACCTCAACCGGTACACCCGTCGCAATTTTAACCGCCTTTTTCATCAAAATACGATTAGTTAAACCAAAGACCGCATCAGATTCGTGTAGTACATAAGGAATTCCGAGCACCCCAGCCACAAGACCAACTGGTAACCCCACAAATCCACCCTTTAAAAAGACTACGTCCGGTCGCTGTCTTTTTATTATTAACCTCAAAAAAGTCTGGGTCAACCCCATTAAAAAACCTACGACCCCAGCGATATTACCAAACACCACATCAAAGAAGGTTCTCGCTCCTTGATCAAAATAGTCTTTCAACTTCAAGCCATGATATCTTCGAAATTTCCCAGCAAACACCTTACGAACACGAATATACTGTCGGTTTTTACGACTTTTCTCTTCTTCCTCACCCCATCCCACCGACATTTCATTTGCAAGATTTAAGATATTTTTATAATATTTACGGTCAGTCCAAAATTCCACCTGCGTGTTTGGGTATTTTAAAAGTAGCTCGCGGATCACCGACATTGCAGGCGTAATATGTCCACCCGATCCACCACCAACTACTAATACCTTCATAAGAAAATTATTTCCTTTCCGCGTCCGTTAAATCTGCTCTCATTGTATACTGTGAAATATTTAATGCCAAGCCAATAATTGCCATATTCAAAATTAAACTCGTGCCTCCTTTTGAAAGCAGGGGCAATGTAATACCAGTCAGTGGTACCAACCCAATCATCGCCGCAATATTTACCACCACATGTCCGGCCAGCCATGCGAAAATTCCAATTGTAATCATCTGGTAATAGTTCTCTTTCGTACAATCGGCAACTTTTAAAATTCTAGAGAGCAGCATGTAATAGAAAAATAGCACCACAGAAATCCCCACAAAACCAATCGTTTCCCCAATCACTGCAAACATCGAGTCAGTGATCGATTCCGGTAAATATCCTGCCGTCTGAATGTTATTTCCAATACCTACACCAAATAAACCTCCTGACCCAATCGCAATTAGGGCATTATTAATATGATAAGCATTAGAAGAATCACCCTGTAAAAACCCCTTCAAACGTTCCTGTCGATGTGGCGAACTTAGCGCTAACACCGCTAGCACCATTCCCGCCGCTCCAATTATCAAGAAATACTTTAATCTTGCTCCACTCACCAGCAGCATCGCCAGTGCCATCGCAATTAATGGCAAGGCCGAACCCAGATCTTTCTGCGCCACCACCAAGAAAAAGACCGCCACACCTAAAGTCGAAATATATTTTAGCCAAAACACCCTACCTTCTGTTTTAGTAAGAATATCTCTAATCTCAGACGTTAGCTCACCCATCTTTCCTTTTTGTCTTTTTGCTTCAGCCAACCTTGTTTTATTCTGGTAGTTATATCTATTATTTCTTAGTACTCCATCACCGCGAGAAGCCATATGCTCTTTCTTTCCAGAAAAACCACCTTTCTCCCTGTATTCTGTACAGATCTTTGCAAAATAGAATAATGCTCCAAACTTCACTAATTCCGCCGCCTGTAACTGGAAAATCCCCAGATTCAGCCATCGACATGCTCCAAGTGCACACCTCACAAACGGCAGTTCCACCGTCAGCGAGCTGATATACATTATTAGGCACAGAATTAAACTGCCAAACATTAAAATCTCAGGTACTTTACTCGTCATATTTAATATTTTCTTGTGTTTCCCACTCTCACCTTCTACCTGCTTCAAAGGCAATCTCAAAAAGAAGATCATCGTAACGAAGGCTAAAAACACATACAAAATTTGACTCTTAAAAGTCTGGTTTGGATCATCATTTCGCCCATACGCAATATTCTGAATATTAGTATAAGAAGGCCCGATAATACTCACCATAATCGTTCCTATTAATACCAATATAAAAGTAGCTATAAAGATTCGTTTGTCTGTTTGATGTTTGCGCATAATTACTTCTTTCTATAAAGGAATAATTCCCCCAGCCATCGCGATAAAAACACCGATAATCCCCATCACTCCAGCAATCACCCAAAAACGCATCACAATTTTAGCCTCGCCCCAACCACTTGCTTCCAAATGATGATGTATTGGTGCCGACAAGAATATCTTTTTGTGGAATAGTTGCTTAGAAGTCATCTGAATTAACGAAGAACCAGCTTCCACTACAAACAGTAGACCTATAATCGGCAACAATAAGAACGAATTTGTCATCATTGACACCACTCCAAGTCCTGCCCCCAATGCAAACGAGCCAACATCCCCCATCATAAAACGCGCAGGTGGCACATTAAACCAAACATAGGAAAGCAGCCAACCAACCACTGTCATACAAAAGGCAAATAAGGCAATCTGTCCCCTAAATAACGCAATAATCCCAAACGAGCCATAAGCCATCATAGTAAGACCACCAGCCAAACCATCTAATCCATCCGAAATATTCACCGCGTTAGAGGTTGCAACTACCGAGAAGGCGAATAGTAGCATCATTACAACTGCACCAAGTTCAAAATCACCGTGGAATGGAATATGTAGACTAGTCCAGCCCAGTTTATAGGTAAAAAACCATCCCAAAGCTAGTCCCACGATTGTAATCATCGAAAATTTCACCGGTGCCCTCAAGCCCGCCGCGCCAGAACCAGTTCCAAATACATTGATTAAATCGTCAATTAACCCCACTAGGGCTCCGCCTAAGAAGCCGGCAAGCGGCAACCAGGTTTCTGCACGGTTCCAGTTAGATGACCAAGTGACTACTGCTACCACAATCACCCCAATAATCCCCGCCATCGTGGGAAATACTCTCTTAAATTTATGCTCATGCAATTTTGTCATCACTGGCAAAGCATCACCCTGCACCGTAGTCTTTTTTTGTTTCTTCCAAAAATGATATTTGTAGGCGAAATTTGTATAAATTGGCGTCAAAAACATTGCCAGAAGAAAGCTCCCTAGTGCCAAAAGCAGACCATATAAAGCATTCCCATCTAAACTACCCCTCATCTCACCTCCTCATCTTTAAATAGTTTACCATAAACTGACTAATCTCATCAAATATTGGCTTCGCATTCATTCCGCCATCTAACCTACGATTATCTGCTCGCACTTTTGTCATAATCACATACTCCGGATAGTCCGTCTCTGACCTCGCACCATACCCCACATAAGTACCAATCGTTTCATCAAATGTATATTTACCATTTTTTACCACCTGTGCCGTTCCTGTTTTTCCACCCACATATACCCCCTCGTCATACCCCCTTACATTCGGAAAAACCAATCTGGCTGTATGTAACATTCTACGCATCGTTTCGCTCGTCGACGATTCCAAGGCTTGGTGATCTCGGGACTTCAACTCACTTCTCACAAATTCCCCATTCTTCATTTCCCCCGCCACCAGAGTTGGCGTATAGTAATCACCGCCATTCACCACCGCTGAAAAAGCTGTTACTACCTGAATCATTGTTAGGTCCAAGCTCTGTCCAAACGTCATATTTGCATATCTCGCATTAGTCGCATCAATATCCGTTGGAGGCACAATAGTTCCTCTTGCTTCAGCAAGCTCGATTCCCGTATATTTTCCTAATCCCAGCCTATTGTAGTAATAGTCATACAGTTTTTCCTTCCCTTGGTAAGTAATCTCTGTCTCCGATCCTCCCAAGAGTCTCAACGCCTGAATCGACCCCGTGTTCAATGAATAAGTAAATACCTCCTGCATAGATATCACCCCTGTATGTCCTTTAATTGAGTTCTGAATTGGCCATCCATCAATCGTTACAAGGTCAGTATTTAGATATGTTGTCTCCGGAGTCATTACCCCACTATCCACCGCCGCCGCTAGCGCAAACGTCTTACAAACCGAAGCTGGGTTAAAAGCGTCCATCGTCACGTCTGTTTGAAACACTCGCGCATCCGTCACCTTAGCGTATTCTGCCGGATCATAGCTTGGCGTCCCCACCATTGCCAAAATTTGCCCATTTCTTGGATTCATCACCACCGCCGAAGCATGTGAAATCTGGAATTTATCAGATACGCTCTTTACTACGTCTTCCGCCTTTTTCTGAATATTACGGTCAATTGATAACACGATATTCTTTCCATCCTGCGCCGGCACTTTTACATTATTCTTACCAATCGTCAAAGGTATATTATTAACATCCTTCACTGTTTTAAGGATACCATTCACCCCAGTCAGCTCCTTGTCTAATCCCCCTTCAACACCATACTGGCCCTTACCGTCCGCGTTCACAAAGCCCAAAACCTGCGCCGCTAAATCACCTTCTGGATACACGCGCTTCGTTGATCCCTGCGCATAGACTCCAGCAATTTCTGCCTCCTTAATCTGTTTGGCTTTTTCATATGGCACATTCCTAGCAATCACCGCATATCGTGAAGCCTCATTCGCAAACACCTTTTCCCAAGTATTTACCCCGTAACCCTGTATTAAGCCATCAATTTTAGTCAAAACTTGAGACCGGTTTTGCCCCTGTTCGGTTCTCAGTAAAAACGGATCAACCGAAATAGTGTAAACTTTCTCATTCATCACCACAGGTGTTGTCTGTATGCCGTCCATCATATAAATTTCCCCCCGCTTCGCAAAAATCGTATTCTGCATCATCTGTTGAGATAAAGCCAAATCTACATATTTCTGATGTTCTATTACTTGCAAAAAATATACCCTAAAAATAATCATCAAAAAACAAAGCGCAAGCACTATCCTAATCAGGTCTGTTCTTTTCCGCATTTGCTTAACTTTCATTTTAATCAAATTATACCATAATCGTCTTTCATTTTTTATGATTTTATAGAGATAACATCACTAAAATTTAAGCATAGACTCTTTCTATTTATCGCTAAAAAATAAATAATTTATACAAAAATCAACAAACGCAGAATTACTTCTTTTTATTTGGTCCAACGATAGATTCGATTGTTCGACTTAGCTGTTGTTTAATCTTAGCTCTCGCGTGTGGTGTAATAATTTTATCCAACCAACTCGCTCTTACTGTTTGATTTTTGCTCGTTAAAATCTCCACCACGTCACCGCTTTTTAATTTTGTATTCAAATTTGACAGTTTTCCGTTAATCTTTGCGCCGATCACGTGTCCGCCCACTTCCGAATGTAATCTATAAGCAAAATCAAGTGGTAAGGCCCCCACCGGTAAATCAATAATATCTCCTTTAGGTGTATAAACGAAGATCTTATCAGCAAAAAGGTTTAGTTTTAGCTTTTTTAAGTCAACTTGTTGGCCATCTCTTAGCTTAGCTGCCGCCATCTGCAGCTCTGAAATCCATAACAAGTTGGTTGGTAGATGCTGAATCTTCCCTGTTTTATAACTTTCCGTCAACTTCTGCTCGTTGTAGTAAAAGCTTGCTGCAAGGCCCCGCTCGGCATATTCATGCATGTCTTTTGTTCGAATTTGAAACTCTACAATTCTTTTATCAGGGGTGATAACCGTCGTATGTAGTGACTGATAGCCATTTTGTTTCGGTACCGCCACATAATCTTTAATCCTGCCCGTCATCGGTGTGTATAAGCTATGGATTATTCCTAGAACCAAATAGCAGCTCGTAATATCATCCACAATCACTCTTAACGCAGTCAAATCGTACACTTCGTTAATATTTTGGTTGTATTTAGCCAATTTTTTATGCAACGAATAGACCGATTTCACCCTTCCATTGATCTCAAAATTGATTTTTTCCTTAGATAACGCCTCTGATACTTCATTTTTAATCTTTTTTAAGGCTTTTTCCGCAGATTGATTACGAGTTTCAATGATTTTCTTCAATTCCTCGTACCTTCTTGGATCCACATATGAGAACGCAATATCAGACATTTCCACCCTTAACTTCCCCATATTTAAGCGGTCCGCAAGTGGTGCAAAAATTTCCAAGGTCTCCTTCGCTATCTTCTTCTGTTTCTCCGGCGAAAGTGCTGAAAGTGTCCTTAAATTATGTAATCTATCCGCCAACTTAATGATCAATACTCGAATATCTGACCCCGTTGCCACTAAAAGTCGCAAAAGATTATCTCTTGTCACCGGCAAATAAGTGTCAATGTCCCTCATCCCCTGTCTTGCCTTGCCGATTTTTGTCACCCCATCCACCAAAAAGGCTACTGATTCACCAAATTCTTGCTTAATTTCGTCTAAAGTTACCCCAGTATCTTCCACCGTATCGTGAAGCACCCCTGCTATTGCCGTATCTTCATCCATTCCCCACTCAAGGAGGGTCTCCATTACTGCTTTTGGATGAATAATATATGGTTCACCGGATTTTCTCTTCTGCCCCTCATGAGCTTTCGTTGCAAAGTCTACAGCTTTCTTAATACGTTCGCTCTGTATAAATTTTTTACTCACCACTTCACTCCTCTCTGTAGAACTAAGGTTGAATAACTTTTTTACTCAGATAATCGATTGATCAGATTTTTTAGTTCTTCATCGTTTTTACAAGTCAAAGTCAAAGTCCTTCCCCTAACTCTCGCCTTAACTGCAAATTTAGCGCTTAAATCCTCTTCTTGGCGCAAAAACACATTCTCTTTCACAATTTTAGTAGAGCTACGTTTTTTATTCTCAGCAATATAGCGCTCAACTCGTCGCGCTGTCCAGCCCTCTTCAATAATCATTGGTAGAATTTGCCTTACCAGTTCTGGATCAGCCGAAATTAACGGTCGCATCACTCCCTCGGTAAGACTATGCTCTATCATCGCTCTCTTTACATCATCCGGAAGATTTAAAAGTCTCATTGTGTTAATCACTGAAGACTCACTCTTCCCCACGCGCGTCGCAATTTCTGCAGGAGATAGGTTAAACTGACTCTTTAGCTTAGCATACGCTGTTGCCATCTCAATTGCATTTAAGTCCTCACGCTGAGCATTTTCAATAATCGAAAGCTCTAAGCGATTCTGTGCATCAATCGTACGAATGATTGCAGGAATCTTTGATAATCCCGCAATCTTTGACGCTCTAAAGCGTCTCTCGCCAGCTACAATTTTATACTTGCCATCTTCTCGAACCACCACAATCGGCTGCAAAACTCCGTGTTCTTTGATCGAGCTTGCTAAAGCATTTAAGGCTTCCTCAGAAAAGTCCTTACGCGGCTGGTCCTTATCTGGTACAACCATCTCAAGATCAAGCTCAACCAACTGACTTTCTTTTGCATCTTCGCCAGCCGTAATATCAAAATCATCCTCTACAATATCTGTAGGGATAAGACTATCGAACCCCCTACCTAAACCTCTGCCTGCCATTATTTTTCCCCTTTCTCTACTCTTTGAATTACTTCCTTGGCTAAATCTTTATAAGCTCTTGAACCTTTACTAAATGGATCATAAGCTCCTACTGGCACACCATGGCTTGGCGCCTCCGCTAGCCTCACATTCCTTGGTATTAATGAGCTAAAGACTTTCTCCTTAAAGTATTTACGAATCTCCTCTAGCACCTGCACCGAAAGCGATGTCCTTTTATCATACATCGTCGCAAGTACACCAAGTAACTTCAAATCTGGATTCATTGCCTTTCTTACTAATTTAACTGAGTCCAGCAACTGCGCAACACCCTCAAGGGCGTAAAACTCTGTCTGTACCGGTAATAAAAGATAGTCTGAAGCAATCATCCCATTAACAGTTAACAGCGATAAACTTGGTGGCGAATCAATTATGATATAGTCGTATAAATTTTTTATTCGTTTAATCGCTTCTCGGAGCTGAACAAATTTTTTATCCAACTTTGCTAAATTTACTTCTGCATTAGCAAGTTGAGGGGTGACTGGCGCTAAATCTAAATCCTTAAATTTAGTGTTCAATATAATTTCACTTAACTCTTTTTGGCCCAGCAACACTTCGGACATGGTTCTACTAATCCCCTCCTTTTCATAATCCGCCTCAAACGGCATCTTATCAATTCCAAGGCCAGAAGTTGCATTTCCCTGTGGATCAAAATCAATCAAAAGTGTTTTTTTCTTATTTTTAGCCAAAAAGAATGCAAGATTAACTGCCGTCGTGGTCTTACCTACTCCACCTTTTTGGTTTGTTATACAAATCACCGTCGCCATATAATTCTATATTACCATAAACACTAAAAAAAGACTCCGTCTTGGAGTCTTTTTCTTATTTAATTGAAGTAATTTCAATTAAACTATATTTTTGGCGGTGTCCAGTTTCTTTATGTACACGCTTCTTGGAGTGATAACGGATCACTCGGATCTTATCTCCTGCGACCTTCTCTTCTACCACCTTAGCTGAAACCTTTACACCTTCTACTTCAGGAGTACCAACAAGGGTTTTATCTCCGTCAATTACAAGTAAAGCACCAGTTTCGAGCTCTTTTGTGCCTTCCGGGAGGAGGTCCACCCGTAGGGTCTCTTTCTCAGCTACGACATATTGCTTGCCGCCGATGAGTACAACTGCCTTTTTCATAATATTCCTTATTTAGTAATAACTAGGAATCATTTTATCATATTTGATTCATTAAATCAAATCCGGTCCCGAAAATAATAAATTTATTCATTTTATTATTCTCTATACACTCATCTAAAAAGATTTTTATTTTGGTCATACTTTTAAGGTTCAATAAGGTACTATAGTTGTTTTTCAAACTATTTTTTCAAAGTTTTTAATGTGCGATAAAGATTGATTTATCTTTATTATTTTTTACTCAGTTGCAATTAGTCTATCTACTAAGTTCTTCTTAGTGATTATTTCTTGCCCTTAGCAGCTGATTCAAGTTTGTTTAACTGCTTCATTGAAGCGAGGTAGTAAGCAATACCAATACCAAGTACTGCAGTAATTACCATACCAAGTACCACTTCAGAAGCACCAGTACGAGGTAATTCTTTTGGTGTCTCAGGTGTTTTTGGAGTAGGAGTTTTTGGCGTGTCACCACATTTTCTAGTTACGCGGACTGGAACCTTATCGGTGATAGTAGCTACGTATATTGCGACAGAAGAATTATTCTCAATAGTCACAGTTTGACCACATGGGAACATTTTCTCATCATCATCGATCTTTACTTTGTAAGTAATAGTTGCATTTGTTCCACCTTTATAGTCACCAATATTGAAACCATTCGTAAACAAATTGTCTTTCTCAAAGGTTCCATTTGGATGAGTATCATTAAAGATACGGGTAGTACCAGGGACAAAAGTCATACCCTTGCCAAGAAGATCATAAGCAACCACATTCTTTAGTACTGTTGTACCTGTATTCTTAAAAAGAATCTTAAAATCCAATGTTTCTCCAGGTACTGCATCAATCGATTCATGATATTCATTAGCGTTATCTCGGGAGACACTTTTATTCATATCAAAGCCAACATTATCAACCTTGATTTTAAATGTAATGTTTCCTGAGTACTCATTACATCCAGGGAGTAATCCCCACTGATGATAACCTACAAATGTACCACCATACTTACCAAATAAGGCATCGTCATCGATAAGTTGTCCATTCAACTTACCCCCATTATGAATCCTAGCGGATCCACGTACATAACGAAGAGCAACTGCCTTATTTGCTTTAATGTAAGCTGTATCCCAAACTTCTTTTGGACTAGTATTACTTGCAGTAATTGTACCCTTAATAAGAGCAGTTTCACCCTGCTTCAAATTACCAATAATTTGGTCCATTTTCACACGGATGCCCTGAGCAAAGGTACGTCCAGTTGCATCATTTAAATTAGCTGCAGCGTTATTATGAAAGAATACTTGAACTTCGTATTCAGCGCCCGGCTCTGCGATAACATTATCGTCAAATTTATCGGTTGAGCCAGCCTTACGGATCCTCACAAAATTTCGTTCATCACCCATTACTGGATCATCAGTAATTGAGTTAATCGTAGCGTGGTCAGCCGGCTTTTGCCAAGTATAAGTTGGTCGTTCTGGCCCCCACGTCTCGAAAGCGTGAGTTTCCCCTACCGGCAGTATTGCTGCCGCACCCAGTGATAGCAATCCTACCACTGGCAGGATGCGATGCGCTGTATGGCGCAACACATCCCATGTTTTTGTGTTTGTGTTTGTTCTCATTCCTCTCCTTTATTATTTAGAGCTCTAAAAGGGTTTAACTAATTTAAAATGCGCTATAGAAGTCATAGTTAGCTTCGGCTGCACTTGCATCATATGAACTTTGTGCTGCAGTTTCGCCATTGCTTTCGTTCACAACTTCATCTGCTACGGTCTGTCGCTCAAATGAATCGGCAGGGGCTTCACTACTATTTGTAGCAAGATTTTCATTTGTTAATGAAGTATTGATACTCTTATTCTCGGCTTCTTCCTTAGAAACAGATGCATTATTTTCATTAAATTCGCCGATAATACTTTGGGTTGCAACTTCTTTATTAGATAATTGATCACCTGAGCTCTCCATCGTTGCATTGTTTGTAGCCTCGCCAGCCAATGGTGCAGCGTTTTGATCAGTTACGGTCACTTCCTTTTGCGAATCGAACTCATTACTGCCGACTACGTTTTCAGTCTTCGCCTCTAATACCTTTTCGCCCCCCTTAGGATTCTCATCTGGTGGAACTTCCTTATTCTTAGGAGTCTCTTTTTCTGGCTCTGGTGGAATTTCCTTATCCTTAGGCGTCTCTTTATCGCGAGGCTTCTCATCTTCGCGAATTATCGTATTATGTGTATGCTTTCCATTTGTAGAAGTTATAATATGACGAGTCCCTGTAGTAATCTTATTCTCAGTTGTAGTCGTATTATTTTCAGGTGTTGTATTCTCTTCTGGTGTCGTCTGTTTATCAGTTGTAATAACTTCTCTATCAGAAGTAGAACTAGATATAGGTGTTATATATTCTGCCTTATAAGTTATTGAAGGAGCCTCTTCTAGTGTATTAAGTTCCCAACAGTCCTGACCACAAACAACCAATACCCCCACATACCTCCATTTACTCATGGCTTTTTGAATCTCAGTATCGCTCGCACCAGGTTTTATTAAATTACAAGACCGCATCCACTTTTCTTTTATCTCAGGATGACTTTCTACATAATTAAGACCAGTTTCTTTATCTGAAAATTGCATAACTAACGCATCACCCTCAACTGGATTTACTGATTCATCAGTCTTATATTCCGCACGATAAACTCTGCTAATATCGTTTGTCTCGTTACCATTTTCGTCAAATAACTTGACGTATTCTGAACAATAATTGTCCTTATCCCGTTCCAGTACAGTAAGACTTTGCGTCGTCTTCTCTGCAAATTCCTTATTTTTCTGCTCAACAATAGCCCTCTGCATACTATATTGGGCAGGGTCCTTCATTAAATTCATTAGGTTTTTGCCCATATTTTCCTGATTGACCAAGTCTAAATTATCAAAATCGGCAAATTTATAGTAATTCTTTGTTAAGAGTCCAACATTTCCCATGCGCTCATTCATTCTCTCGACAGCCTTAAGATTCAAGGCATTCATGGCATCCTCATTACCTAATACACCCTTATATTCTCTTGCTGCCCCACCATTGATCCAGTCACTATACGCATGAGTAAATGCACCAGCGTGTTCTGAGTCCATATTGGCCCTATCAACCATATCAACTCCAGAATTATCACCCCCTAGCCTAAAATCAACCCCCTCAAGTACTGCTCCATTAGCTAATTTAATATCAACTTTAGTATCAAGATTCTCAGCACTTTTTTCATTCTCAGATTGATCCCCCAATAGTCCATCTATCTCAGCCGTCGCTAGTGCCGAACCATCTGTTTCTCCGTCTTGAGATCCTGGCGCTTTCTGCTCTATAGTAGTAGTATTTTGAGTAGCTTTTTTATTTAATAAACCACTATTTGCTCCTATACTAACTAAACTACCTATAAGCAAAGCACCGATAGTAGATTTGACGAAGAGTTTTCCCACCCCAGACTTACGCACTTTTTCCATAATACCAGCAACAAGTCCACGCTTTTCAGCATTACCAGTATCTTCCTCATATTCTCTAACTATATTAGGGTCACCAGGATTAAATTTATTCACATCATTATCAACCCCATTTTGTATTCGACTCTTCACCGCATCCACATCAACAGAAGCACCATCCTTAGGCTCTATATTTGAGGAGTCGTCAACAATATTAATAGAATTTCCTGGATTATTACCCCCTCCATCAATCACATTGGCCTGTGCAGGGGTAACATATACAGGGTCATTATAGTTTTTAGAGACATCCTGAACATTAATCCCACTATCAACAATTTGAATAGGCCTATCAGAGCTATAATTCACATCGTTAACAGTCATAGCATCTCTTATGGCTTTTCCATAATCACGATCTGATGTGTTTACACTCTTATCGAGATCAACTACAGTAAAATCGTCCGCATCATCATCAAAATCTTCTCTGGCTGTAATTTTTGCCTTATCCTTATTTTGATCGGTCGAATTATTCTGATTAGTCAGATCATCCCTATATA
The DNA here is from genome assembly GCA_963545055.1 of Candidatus Nanosyncoccus nanoralicus. Classification (GTDB taxonomy): domain Bacteria; phylum Patescibacteriota; class Saccharimonadia; order Saccharimonadales; family Saccharimonadaceae; genus Nanosyncoccus; species Nanosyncoccus nanoralicus_A. The sequence goes on along the minus strand of CAUUHT010000001.1, from coordinate 113,407 downwards.
CAACGTTACCATATCCAGCATAACTAAAACCCTCCATATCCCATACATTGCTATTTCCACTGTTCCCAGTATCGCCGTTGCCACCCTTATTTGGATCAAAACCCATCTTACATTTCCTCCTTATTATTTAGATAATCATCTCTGAATTTGATCATTACTTTTTCAGCTATCTTACTAGCATCAATGCCAGACTCTTCGACCACAGCTTCAATCATCTCCTCTGATGCAGTACCATTTTCAAAGCTGTCATTAATTTTATTTACTAAATAATCAGGTAAGCTCATCAAGATCTCTGTCATTACAGCATCTTTAAGATCATCAGCAATTTGCTGCTTCTCTGTTTCTGAAATATTTTGCCCTTTTTCTTCAACCAGATTATTGACAAAAAGATCAATTAATTGATCCTGTGTCAAACCCGTAAGATCAGGCTCTTCAAACGACGCAGTTTGTGCTCCAGCACTAACCGCTCTCGTCTCATCTTCTACCATAGCGATAAAGACCTTTCTGTTAGTTTTTTATGTTAAAAATATGACTTTTATGCCCCCATCATATCGCTAGTGTTAAAAATAGTCAACATCTTTATTTATTTTTTTATACACTCACACAACTTCGGTTAGCTTATTCTCCGTTCAAGTTATTTTAAGAAGTTGAATAAACTTTTTATATATATGTCCATACATATAAATTATCATTTTTTCAATTGAGCAATTTATTTATACAAAAAATAGCACCCAAGGTGCTATTTTCATCAAAAATCTTAGCTTCTAGCCAAGCTTAAAGTTAATCAAAGCTTCTAAGCAATTCTTAAACCAGCTCGTCCAAGTCTGGCCATAATCTTAGCCTGAGCTTCTGGACTTACTGTCTTTTTTAAACTATATCCTGATTCATCGTTGAAATATTCAAACGTCATATCTTCCCCTTCTTTTTATTTTTATTTTTTTGCTTATTTATTCTATTCTAGCATATTTTTAAAAAATGCAACTGAACAAATTAATTAATTTATTTATATTTTTTAGGCTACCTATTTCTCAATAAGTAGCCTTTAATTTTCTTGCCAACCCTAAGCTTGTTCTTAATGGCTCTTAGGATCAGCCTCTCCTCATTCTATTTTTCTTTCGTCCAATTTTATTTCTTTATATTCTATTTTCTTTTATTTTTACCCTTACATTGGTCTTATACCTCACTTACCTTTTATCTTTCTTGTTTAGCTTCCCCACCGCTCCTCTTCTGTTAGATTTATTTTTTATTTGCTTTTTGTTTTTATTTATTATCTAACTTGTTTTAATGATATCATGTTTATGCTTATTTGTCAACACTTTTATTGGAATTATCCTTTATTTTCAAAATCTACCTCTGTTAATTTACCCACTAAAATTCATCAGTTACATTATATTTCAAAAAAAAGGACCCGCTCTTCACGTGTCCTTTTTTTATGTTTCGCCCTCTCCTTAGGCCTTTTCTAGCGAGATAGTAATATTCTTACCATTAACTTTCACGACTTCATCATACTGATGATTATTATCTCGTCCAAGCTCTACCGCTAACACCTCAGCTTTTAGTACATCCTGCCAATCCTCATTAATCTCCGTATCAATTGATAATTTAATCCTGTCATCAACTTCAAGCCCAGCTTTCTTCCTCGCAGCCTGTACAAAGCGAATTAACTCGCGAATAAAACCTTCTTCGAGCAGTTCTTCGGTCAAATGCTTATCCAGATAAGCTTTTTCGCCAGCTCTCACCATCTTTACATTGACTTCATCTGCAATGATTTGTTCATAATATTCATCCAGTGATTCACCTTCATAAACATATTCAGCAAGTGGTTGTCTTACCTTAATCTGCTCTTCATTCTCACTCTTATTCATCCTTAGGGCCAAGCCTTCAGTAATAATCTCACGGGTTCTTGCCATCTTCTCAAGTACCTCCTGATTAATCTCTCCCGCTTCCGGCCAATTTAGCAGATGCACTGACTCTGTTACTGAAGAATCAAACTCTACTCCAGTCATTTTCTGGTATAACTCTTCCGCTAAGAACGGCGTAAATGGAGCTAAGATTTTAGCTAGATATACTAAGACAAAGTATAGCGTAGAATATGCAGCATTCTTATCTGTATCGTCCTCCGATTTCCAGAAACGCCTCCTTGAGCGTCGTACAAACCAGTTCGACAAATCGTCAATAAACAATAATACATTTGATAGCGCACTCGGAATATTATAGGCTTCCATACCCTTAGTAATTTCATTACGCAGCTCATATACTCTTGAAACTAACCAAATATCTAGAGGATTCTCCAGATTTGAAACTGCAATCGCCTGCTTTGAATCAAACCCATCCACGGAAGCATACATCGTAAAGAAGTCGTACACATTCCAAATCATCGATAATTTTCTCGCAACATCAGAGACATCCTTATCGATTAAGGCAAAATCCTCCCCCGCCAGTACTGGCGATGAAAGCATTAAGAATCGTAGCGCATCAGCCGAGTACTTATCCATTAATTCTGTTGGATCAGTATAGTTTCCAAGCGATTTTGACATCTTACGGCCGTCATTCCCCGCCACTGTACCAGTTGTAATTACATTCCTGTAAGCCTTTTTGCCAAACAGTGCAGTATTTACCACATGTACATAATAAAACCAAGCTCTCACCTGCCCCACATATTCTACAATAAAGTCAGCTGGATAATTTTGTTCAAATTTCTCCTTATTTTCAAATGGATAATGTAGCTGTGCAAATGGCATCGAACCAGATTCAAACCAGCAGTCAAGCACTTTTTCAATTCTCTTAAAATGCTCACCCTCGATATCAAATTCAATCTCATCCACCCAAGGACGGTGATAATCTTCTAACCTAACACCAGACAACTCATAAAGTTCATCATATGAACCAACGACTTTAATAGTTCCCTTATCGCCTTTCCATACAGGCATTGCAGTTGCCCAAAAACGGTCGCGTGATAAATTCCAGTCTGGAGCCGCCTCAATATTCTTCTCGAAACGCCCATGTTTTAAGTATTCTGGGAACCAGTTAATTTCCTCATTTTCTTCAATTAACTGTTCCTTCATTCCATTCACCGCGAAGAACCAACTTGGAAATGCACGATAAATGATCCTTTGTTTCGAGCGTGGGTTAAACGGATATTCGTGTTTAATATACTCAATCTTGTAAACGATACCTTTTTCCTCAAGCACCTTTGCGATAAACTTATTTGCCGCCCAAAGCTCAATCCCCGACTCATCCGTATCACGTACACCCATCTCGTTTAGCCACTTCTTCGCTGGCTCAAGATAATAACCACCGTCATCGAGTAGATCAATAAAATCTACATCCTGCTCTAAACTTAGCTCATAATCCATCTCACCATAGGCCGGTGCAATATGCACGATGCCAGTACCATCAGAACTAGAAACAAAGTCAGCAGCTACAACCTTATAGGTATTCTTTTTGCGCTCCTCTTTTGAAAAGTTACACATGAGTGGCTTATATTCTAAGCCAATCAATTCCTCACCTCTTAAGGTCTTGATCGCCTCACCTTCACCAAGCGCCTTTTCTGCCAATTCACTTGCCACAATCAATTTCTCATCTCCGACTGAGTAAATTTTGTACTCAAGATCCTTATTGATTGCCAAGGTTAAGTTTGCAGGTAAAGTCCAAGGTGTTGTCGTCCAGGCCAGTAATTTAGTCCCCTTTAGCTCCCCCTCACTCACAATCTCAAACTTAACATATACCGATGGATCAGTTACAGTTTGGTATGCATCATTATCCATCGTTACTTCTGTCTTCGACACGGGAGTTGAGAATTTTGTGTCATACATCAAGACCTTACGACCTTCATAAATTTTCCCCTGTTCATATAGGGTTTTAAAGGCCCACCAGACCGACTCCATAAAATTCTTATCCATTGTACGATAAGCGCCACGAAAATCTACCCAACGGCCAACTCGCTCAATCACCCCTTCCCAAGCTTCAGAATTCGAAACCATCGACTCACGTGCCTTTGTGATATAGGTTGAAAGTGGCCACTTAGTACCAATCTCACGTCTATCAGTAATACCTAGTTGCTTCTCCACAAAGTTCTCTGCAGGTAAACCATGGCAATCCCATCCCCATCTTCGTTCAATCCTCTTACCACACATTGTCCAAAAACGAGGCACAGCATCTTTTACGATTGAAGATAGTAAGGTGCCATGATGTGGCAAACCAGTGATGAATGGAGGCCCATCATAAAACACATATCCATTATTAATGTCTCGTTGTTCAATTGATTTCTCAAAGATTCGGTTCCTTTTCCAAAAGTCTACAATCGCCTTCTCGTACTCAATTGCTCTTCTTCTTGTGTTTGCTTGGTATTTCATAAACTCTCCTCCGTTTCATCTGTTACATTTTGTTTTTCTCTCATCATTCCATTCGGTTCCATCATTGTCGTTCTAATAATTTCATCCCTGAACAGCTCATATATATTTATTCCAGCCTTTTTATCAAAATACTGTTTTATTCTAAATAATTCTCTGAGATGATCACCTGCAGACCGAATCCCATGCCGAATTAATACGTCAGAAAAACGATCCGATATCGTCATCACTCCCATTGGATGCCCCATATTATCAGCTAGTTGAACCAAAAGATCTAAATCAGAAATCTCAGCCCCCTTCATATAGTTCTGTGTAAATTCTAGATTTTTTGAGTCCAGTTCTTCCCAAAACTCAGCCCGTTCTATCTGTTTGTATCCGTAATACGTATGAGTCATTGAGGCCTGTGCCAGCTCCACCAGTCCCTCGTTCGTCAATAGGTTATATCCCAAAATTGGATGACGTAAGCCAACCTTTAACTCCACACATCGGCCAATATCATGCAGCAGTCCTGCGGAAAAAGCCATATCCGTCATTTCTTCGTCACTCAGCCCCCTGTTCGTTTCCGGCCCTTCTCCTGTAACCTTCGTGAACCTCAATTTTGCTCCATTCTCTATCACTACTCTCGTAATTGATTCTGCTACTTTAGCTACGTTTAAAGAATGTTTTTCCCATGACAAAGAATACCCAGGCATCTCTTTTGCTTGCGCAAAAATTCTTAAGGCTTTCTCCCTGATTTCACTCATCCCCCTTATTATACAATATATTTTACACGCTGCGTAGCATATAAGACACTTGGTCAAACTGCGGTAGTGGTGAGCCACTCCATTTTTTTACAATTTCGCCACTCCCGCCCAGAATCAATAAACTCGGATATTGCATAATATCTCGAGTTGATGCAAAAATCTCCCCCTCTATTGTCTCCGGATCAATCAATTCAACTTCTCGTCCAGTCTCACGCTGATATTCCACCCCCCACTCTTCAGCCTCTCTAAAATATTCTGAATGTGTTTTTACTACAATTACAATTCGCATTTAATCCTCCCGTTTCTCTCTTTGTTCTCTAATAATTCTTTCAAATTCATCTAGTGATTTAAATTGTAAAAATACACTAGCAAATCGAACGTAGGCTACTTCATTATTTTTCGCTAACACATCCAAGATCGCCTGTCCTATCTCTTTCGAATAGACCACATCACGCCCAAGAGAATACACCCGCTCCACCACCTTATTTACCACATCTTCAATTTCAAGTTCTGAGTTAAAAAACTTACCCACACTGCGATTTACTGCCTTATGCAGCTTATCACGATCAAAAGGCTCCCTATTCCCACTACGTTTCATCACCGCAAGTGGCGGCATTTCTATGCGTTCATAAGTTGTAAAGCGGTAGCCATCTGCCGTCACACGGCGACGACGAATCATTGAACCGTCAGGAGTCTCACGGCTTTCAAGCACCTTACTGTCACCAATCTTTACACCTATCATTTGCATTTTTACCTCCACCTTTATCTAGATAATTCTTTCAATTACCCCTTAAGGATCTCTGGTCCTCAAGATTATATATGGTCAGATTTCTCCGACCATATTTCACTATTTCTTACCGCGTAGTTTTGCTCTTAGAGAAGGCGGGACTTCTAAATCCTCTTCTTCGTCCTGACGGCCAATTTTGTCCCAAATATTTTCTTTTGGTATTGCCGCAAATTCCTCTGCGCTACTCTGTTCATTAGTTTCTGGTGCAAAACTTGGAGTAGGCTCAATAATCTGCTGTTGGTTTCTTAGACTCTCTACTCTATTTAAAGCCTCATCCGTACGCTTCTTTTCTTCTTCTTCTGCGCGCTTACGACGATAAACATCTGAATCAAATCCAGTTGCTACTACTGTAATTACGATCTCATCTTGTAATTCTGGACGAATAGATGCACCGAAGATGATATTAGCATCTGGTGAAACAGCACCAGTAATTTCCTCTGCTGCTTCCTGGATTTCTGACATCGACATATCATATCCACCAGCTACTGAAAATAGTACTCCACGAGCACCATCGATTTTCACCTCAATTAGTGGTGATTCAATTGCCTGTTGAGCAGCTAACTTTGCTCTATTCTCACCTGAAGCACGACCAATGCCCATCAATGCAGAGCCAGCGTCTTTCATAATTGCCTTTACGTCAGCAAAGTCTAAGTTAATTAATGCATGTTCTGTAATTAATTCTGAAATCCCCTGAACACCTTGACGTAATACATCATCGGCAATCTTAAAAGTCTCGAGTAGTGGTGTTCTCGGATCAATTGTTTGCAATAAGCGATCATTTGGAATTGTAATCAGTGCATCGACTGCATCAGTCATTTCATTAATTGCCTTGTCTGCATTACGTTTCCTCTGAGCACCCTCAAAAGTAAATGGACGAGTCACCACACCAACGGTTAAAATCCCCTGGTCTTTTGCTTCTTTAGCTACAATTGGGCCAGCACCAGAGCCAGTACCACCACCAGCTCCAAGGGTAATAAAGACCATATCGGCACCCTTCAAAGACTCCTTAATATTTTCACGGCTCTCCTCTGCAGCGGTTTGGCCTTTTTCAGGATCACCACCAGCACCCAAGCCTTTACCAATATGCACCTTCGTATCGGCATTTGAATAATGTAGTGCCTGAGCATCGGTATTGATTGCGATAAATTCTACACCAGAAAGTCCAACTTCTTTCATTCGATTAACTGCAGAACCACCGGCACCACCAACCCCCACGACTTTAATGCTTGCTTTTGTTTCCACCTCTGTTGGTTTAATTTCAGGCATCTTTTTTCCTCACTATCTAACAAATAACTACTTCTAGTTTATCACATTTTTCTCCCTAGTTAAGTAGTAATTTCTTAAATAATTTATTTTTTCTTGAAAATATTCAAAAACGAGAACAAACCACCCTCTTGAGTTTCATTACTCACTTCACCAACCGTCAATTCATCGTCATACATCATCAGAGCTAATCCTAAAGCTGTCGTATATTTTGGATTTTCAACAAGATCAAATACCCCACCAAGCTTTTCCGTTGGCCTTCCTATCCTCACGGCCATACCAAGTAAATCTTTTACAAACTTATCTAAGTTTCGCATCATTGCACCACCGCCAACAATCACCAACCCCTCTGGTAATTTCTGCGCATAACCTGCCTGTTTCAAAATTTTTTCTACATGCTCAAAAATATCAATCAAACGCTCTCTCACGATCTGGTTCACTTCATCTTTTGTGAAGCTCACTGTTTCGTCGCCCACCTTTGTTACGATTGTTTTATCACTCTCTGGAAAATCAGCTGAAACATAGCGCAATTTAATTTCTTCCGCCACGCCTGGATTAATTGCAAGCCCAATAGCAAGATCATTGGTAATATTATTTGCACCTGCATTCAGAACCGCATAATGCTGCAAAAAACCATCCATAAAAACTGCTACACTTGTCGTAGAAGCCCCAAGATCCACTACCGCAACACCATTATCCTTTTGCTGTTCAGTTAGAACAACTCTTGCCGAAGCAACGGCTGTTGGCACAAGTTCTAGCGACTCAATCGAAACGTTCTCAGTTAATTTTCGTAGATTTAAACAAGACGGCACTAGCGCTGAAACGACACTCGCTTGCATTTCTAACTTCATTGCATTCATTCCCAAAGGATCCCGAATGCCAGACTGACCATCCACAATATAATTCGTAGGAATCACTTTTAAGACTTCTCGATTATTTGGAATCACTCCCGCAAGTGACATCTCTTGGATTCGCTTCAAATCATTCGGCGAAATAGCCTCCCCACCCATAATTGAAATCATGCCTTGAGTTTGCACCGCGCCAACCTGTGAACCATTAATTGAGGTATAGGCAGACTTTAAAGATTTTCCGCTCGTCTGATCAATCATTACAATTGCTCTATTTAAAGACTCAACCGGGCCAGCCAAATTTGTAATCACCCCCTTACTCATTCCACCATTATTTTTTACATCAGAGTTAGCTATCACGGATATTTCACCTTGGTATTCAGAAAGCGCCACCGCACGAATGTACTGTGTTCCAACATCGATTCCTAACATAAAACGAGGTAACTGGTCATTCATATCCTTGGTATTATACCATAAACATTTTAAAAAATATATCAGTGTTATAATTTATCCATGGATATTCAAAAAATTACCGCCATGCGCGAGGGTGGCAAAATTTTAGGTACAATTCTCGCCGAGCTCCGAGATTATGTCGACGTTGGTATGACTAAACGTCAACTTGATGCTTGGGTTCGTAAAAAAATCACAGACGCCGGAGCCATAGTCTCCTATGATCAACTTCCCCAAAAATTCCCAGGCGCCATCTGTATCTCTGTTAACGATGAACTAGTTCATGGCGCCCCCAACAGCGATTACGCCCTCCAAGACGGCGACAAAGTTTCTTTTGACCTCGTAATTGGTTATAAAGGCTATCATACAGATGCAGCTTTTACTACCACAGTTGGCAAAGCCAGTCCTGCCGTCAAGCAAATGATTAAAACTACCAAAAAAAGCCTCTGGGCTGGCATTGCTACGGTTGCTCCAGGTACACATCTTGGCGATATTGGCTATGCCGTAGAAACCGTTTTACGTCGCGGACATCTAGGCGTTATCGAAAACTATGTTGGCCACTTTATTGGTAAATCCATGCATATGGAACCAGAAGTTCCAAACTTTGGTAAACGTGGTCACGGTTACATACTCCAGCCGGGAGATACTCTATGTATCGAACCAATGTCGTCTCTTGGTAAACCATACAATCACGTTAGCCCAGAAAACGGCTGGGATGTCGTCCTTTCTGATGGGTCTATTGGCTGTCACTGTGAACATACTATTCTTGTTACCGAGACTGGCTTCGAGGTACTGACTTTACCAAATTGCCCTGAGGAATAAATATTTTCTCTACCAACAAAAAATCGGAAGCACCTTCTTCCGATTTTTTAAATAAATTATTTTTCCTGAACTAATTTCATAATACGCTGATTTACTTCTTCAATTGACCCAACACCATCTACTTCATAAATCTGCACCCCCCGCGACTTCATCTCTGTTAAAAATGAATAACTTTTTTGTTCAAAGTAGGATATTTTCTGCTTCCAGACTTCCACATTATCATCCTCTCTTCCTCGCTCAGCCAACCTTATTAAGAGTTCTTCTTCTGGCACCTTTAGTAGCACCACAAATTCTGTATGCGTAAAAACTCCTTTTTCCTCCAACATACCCACTTGTTCAACCGAACCTGGCTGTCCGTCAAAAATCACCTCACCCCCCTCTTTAAATACAGCATTCATGTTCTCCCACAGAAGATCTACTAGGATATTTTCTGGGATCATCGCACCCTTACTCGTATATTCGTCAAATCGATGCGAATCACGAATTAACTGCCCCGCTGAAAGCCAAGTACGACCCATCTTTTCCGCCAACATTCTCCCCTGTGTCGATTTCCCCGATCCGGCTGGACCATAAATTAAAATCATAGTTCTCCTTTCTGAAAAAACGCCCCCTTAGGCGTTTCCCTTATTATTTAATTCACTAATTTCATTTCTTATCAAAGTAACGGTACGCTTATAAACTTCATCAACCTCACCTAGTCCATCTACAGTTAACAACTTTACTCCATTGCCTAACAAATACGCTACGATTTCATTACGGCTACGTTCGTAATCAGCTTGTCTTTCCTCAATAATTTCTGGTACATCCTGACTGCGTCCTCGCATCGATAGTCTACGCATCACCTCTTCAAACGGCACCGTCAACTCTACTATATAGTCAATATGTAGGCCTCGTTCAATTATAATTTCTGCCTGACGCAATGTCCTTGGATACCCATCAATAATCGCATTTTCCGTCTCAGTCAACCTAGAGAATACTAATTCCGACACCATCTCATCATCAAATAATTGCGCAGTTTTTAGCCGGTCAATCACCCACTGTTCCTTGCTCTCTCGAAGAATTGCCCCGGACGAGATCCAAGGCCAATTTAAATCATTTGCTAATCTATTCCCAACTGTGCTTTTGCCAGTTCCAGGACCCCCTAAAAATAATAGTTTCATACAAAAATAGTATAGCACAAAAAAGACCCCATTAAAGGGGTCTTCTCATTACTTTAAACCAAGTTTAATTCGTTCTGTTTTCTCAGCCTTACGAATCTCGCGTAGAATTGCTTTACGGCGACGTTCGCGTTTAGAAATTGGCTTTGAAAAACGAAGCTGTGATTTCGCAAGTGGCATAATTCCACTCTGTAACACCTTACGATTAAAGCGACGAATGATGTTTTCGTTTGCCTCTCCCTGGTCTTTTCTAGTTACTTTGATTGCCATATATCGGCATTATATCAGATACACTACATTTTTTCAACAGAGCTTTCTTTAATCTGCAAAATTCTTCCTTCAACGCTTCTATAATTCTGCCATTCATTCTCCACCAGATTAACCCACACATTTCGATTCTCCCCTTCCATAATTTCCATCCACTCCTCCGGAGCGTTAAAAGCCACTAGTTTTATCTCCTTCCCTAAGCCATCTTTCAAAGTCATTCTCATATGCTGCCCCTCAGCTCCCATTTTATTAATCCTCTCCACCTTCATATTTTTTAACAAAAATATCGGCTCCGGATTTCCCATCCCAAATGGCTCTAAGGCTCTAAGTTTTTCCATTAACGACAAATTTAATCCCCCCAATTCCTCAATCTCCAAATCTTCTTTCGCCTCTAAATATTTCTCTTGATCCTGCAACTTTAATCCTAGGTAATAATTATTTACCACCTCGATAAACTTATCCAAACCATCTTTCGAAACTTTTAGTCCACATGCCGCCGCATGCCCACCACCACTGATAATCTGTTCCTTGCAGGCTTTTAGCGCCTCTGCCAGATTAAAATCGCCAAACGAACGCCCTGAACCCTTCAACACTCCTTCTTCCGTTTCCGCTAATACGAACGCCGGTTTGTGATATTTTTCCACCAATCTACCTGCAATAATCCCTAGCACTCCCTCATGCCATTTGCCAGTTACTACAATCACCGGATCATTCACCTCTGGAATCTCCTCCATTGCCTGCCTTTGACTGTTCCTACGGTCCTGATTTAGTTGATTTAGCTTCATAGCCAGTTCAAAGGCCTCTCGGTGGTTTTTAGACATTAAAAGTTTCAACGAAGTCTCTGCCGATTCCATTCGACCACCCGCATTTAACCTTGGGCCAATCTGAAAGCCTATCGTTTCAGAACTAATTCTTTCCGCTCTCGCCACCTTTAAAAGCTCAATTAATCCTGGTCGTTTCGTCTTTTTCAGCACTTTCATACCAAAATAACTTAACATCCGGTTTATCGGGTTAAGCGTCATTGCATCACAAAGTGTCCCCACTAATACTAAATCCAAAAACCATTTCTCTCTTCCTGCCTTAATATATCCAAGAGAAACCATTTTCTGCATCACTAAAAAAGCCACCCCACAACCACAGAGCTCTCTTAATTCCGATTTTTCATTCCTCTTAGGGTTAACCACCGCCACCGCCGACTTAGGTACCTCCTTCATAATTTCATGATGATCCGTCACAATCACGTCCACCCCCATCGCAGACAGTTCATCTATTACTTCCGAATTATTACTTCCACAATCCACTGTCACAATAAGACTCGCCCCCAGTTCTTTAGCTTTTTCCTTCACTCTTCCACCCATACCATAACCATCAATAAAACGATCTGGCAACATCACCTCCACCTTCTCGACACCACTCATTTTAAGACAGTCAAACATTAAAGCACTTGCCGTCACCCCATCCACATCATAGTCACCATAGATTAATACCGTCTCTTTATTATTCACCGCTTGAATAATTCGCTCACTCGCCTTTTTAATATCTGGCAACTCATCCGCAAGTCCCAGCAAATATTTTGGATACAAAAAGTCTTCTGTAATACCCCGCTTTTTTATTAGCTGATCAAAAATATCATCCATGATATATCTTACCTATTCTTTTTACACCCAAAATTAAATCTTTATTAAAATTATTCTACTGAATAGTTTTACTCTGCTTTGAGCTAGGAGCCATTTGTTTACTTTTTATCACAATTCCTTGCAATTCTTTTAAAATTGGAAATTGCTTATTTGTTTGGTAAATTGTTGTATTCCCCTTTTTTGTCACAATCAAGAAATTCCCCTTTTCAAGTCTTTTCAACTCTCTCTGAATATTTCCCGGATCTTCATGTATTAACTTCGACAACGCGCGCACATGCGTCTTAAAGTCTGGATACTTCGCAAAAACCACCAATATCTTTCGTCGGACCCGAGATGTAATGAATATATCCAACATATTTACCTCACTTTTGCTTCTTCTCCTTAGTATACCAAACAACAGTATTTCTCACAACAGCTGAAATATTCTCCCCCTATCTCCCCGCCCCGCATACACTCCACTATGCTAAAATAACATCAATGTATTACCAGGTTATTCCTACCAAAATCTTTCGTCAGGATCTTCATGCTCTTGAGAGTTTATTGACATATTCTTTTCCCGAAGAACTTAGATCTGGTCAAATCGTTCTTATCCCCTTAGGAAAGTCAATTATTCCCGGTATTATTCATCATTCTATTAATCCTCCTAAGGATCCGTCCTTCCAAATCAAACCAATTAGCTCAGTTCTACCCCTCCCCCCTCTCCCAAACCACCTCCTTCAAGCAGCAACTTGGCTCAGTCAATACTATCTCACTCCTCTACCTATCATTGCTAATCTACTTATTCCAAAAGGCATCACTAAGGACCGCCGTAAAAAATCTACTCCCTCAAGATTAGAGAATAAAACAATACCAAAAACGACCCCACTAAATTCTTCACAAAAAACCGCACTCACTGACCTAGACAATCTAAAATCACATACCAAGCTCCTGCATGGCATTACTGGCTCTGGTAAAACCAATCTTTACCTCACGCTTGCGATGAGTCAGTTTCAAAAACAGCAATCTAGTATCATTCTTGTCCCAGAAATTTCTCTCACCTCACAGCTAGTTCAGCAATTTCAATTTTATTTTCCCAACTCAGTTATCACCATCCACTCTAAACAAACTGAAGCGACTAGGCATCAAATTTGGCAATATATCGCAAAAAGTACCGATCCATTAATCATCATTGGTCCCCGCTCCGCTCTTTTTTCTCCAGTAAATAATCTAGGCCTTATCATTATTGATGAAGCACACGATCCTGCTTATTATCAAGATAATCCCCCACGTTATTCAACCTTACGACTCGCTAGCTTCATAGCGAACACTAAAAATATTGATTGTATATACGGTACCGCCACTCCACTTATTGAGGATTTTTATCTTGCACAAAAAAATCACGCCTATGTTTCACTCTCGCAGAAAGCCAAAGAGACCGCTATTACTCCTGATATACACCTTATCGACCTAAGAGATTCAGCCTCCTTCTCTAAGAATCGATATTTTTCCGATCCCCTGATTAAAAATATTACTCAGAACCTTGAACAACATCAGCAAACTTTAATTTTTCATAATCGTCGTGGTTCCGCTCCGCTTACAATTTGTGATCAGTGCGGCTGGCAGGCGCTCTGCCCCAACTGCCTTTTGCCGCTCACTCTTCATAGCGATAAGTTTAAACTCACCTGTCACACTTGTGGATATGAAGAAGTCGTACCTAAGTCTTGTCCAGTCTGTCAACATTCTTCAATTATCCATAAAGGATTTGGTACCAAACTTCTTGAGTCTGAACTTAAAAAACTCTTTAAGACCGCCCGTATCGCTCGTTTTGATACCGACAATACTACAGGTAGCTCTTTAAATCATCTCTACACTGACATTAAATCTGGCGCCGTCGACATCCTAATTGGAACTCAGCTTCTCACTAAGGGTCTTGATCTTCCAAAACTTGCCACCGTGGGTATCGTGCAAGCTGATGGCGGCCTTAGTCTTCCCGACTACTCTTCAGAGGAACGTAGTTTTCACCTACTTACCCAAGTCATTGGACGCGTCGGCCGTGGACACCTTAGTGAAGCTTCCGTTTTTATCCAGACCTTCCAGCCAGACCACCCTATCATTCATTTCTCCATGCAAAATGATTATATCGGGGCCTATCAATATTTAATTAAAAAACGTCAACAAGCCCACTTCCCTCCTTATTACTATCTTGCCAAACTTTATATTACACAAAAAACCGAGCAAACCACCATCCGTAAAATTCGTGAATTGTACTCCCTTCTTCGCCCCCTGAAAGGTATTTATCTATCTGCTCCTACTCCAGCCTTTCATGAATTTTCACCAAGCGGTCATACTTGGCAAATCATCCTAAAATCTCCTTCTCGTCAGAATATCCTCTCCGCCATTAAAGCCGTACATGCCTTCCCAAATTTAAAATACACACTCGATCCCCCTTCCCTCCTCTAAGAATAACTAAAGAATCATCAAAAAACTCTTCTTCATAATGAGATAAAACCTAAGATGTGGAGGCGATTCAGAAACTATGATTTATTTTTTAGGAGCTAAAACTACCTTAGTAGTTTTAAATTGAGAGATATTCCATTTCCTTCTTTAGAAAAAGTTAAAAACTTTTTCTAAAACTCCCCTCCACATCTCAGGTTAAGTCATTAGAAAACATTCCAACGACTTCTCGTCTCGTATATCTAATTTCTAGTCTCTCTACCTAGAGTGTAAAACTATTTTTTATTTTTACAACCATAGCCACTTTATTTTCTTTTTTATCTCTTCTTATGCTTTATAAAACCCTTAAAAAATATTATAATATCCCTATGAAAATTATTACTGTGCCTGATCCACGTTTAAGACAACCCTCTACAAAAGTTAATCGCATTACTGATGAGACAAAAGAAATTGTTGATCAAATGATTAAAGCTAGCCTTGAATGGGAAAAACAACATCCCCACGAGCTTTCTGCCGCCATGGCTGCTCCTCAGCTTGGTATCAATAAACGTATCATTATTATTCGCGACGACCTTGATGATAAAAATAACGCTAGCTTCACTGCCCTTATCGACCCCGAAGTCATTAAGGCAAGCGGTAAAATTATTAGCGACTACGAAGGCTGCCTCTCTGTGCCTTTTATCTATGGACTTGTTCCTCGCGCTTCAAAACTTCGTATTAAAGCTAAGCTTATTGATGGTACCGAAGTACGCATTAAAGCTGACGACAATCTTGCTCGCACCCTTGCCCACGAAATCGACCATCTCGATGGCGTTCTCTTCATCGATCACATTAAAGACGAAGAGAAAGCCTTCTTTGAACTAGACAAAGACGGCGACCTCAAGCCACTTGATTACGATAAGCGTATCAAAAATAATCCTGAGTTATTCCCCGATGACTAAAATTATCTTTTTTGGCAACGGCCCTCTTGCCGATACCACCAAATCACTTATTGAGCAACATCCCGATTTCCAAATTATTTTTCATGCCAGGACTAAGCAGGATCTTGAAAAAGTAAAAACCCTAAAAGCCTCTGACCCCAACATCTTTGGCATTCTTGCTAGCTTTGGCGTTTTGATTAAGACTGACGTACTTGATCTTTTCGAGCCTTATGGCATCCTCAATATCCACCCTTCCCTTCTTCCAGCTTATCGTGGCGCCTCCCCCATTGAGTCAGCCATCTTGAATGGCGATCAGGATTTTTCAGTTTCAATCATGAAATTAGTCAAAGCCATGGATGCTGGTCCAATTTATTACCAAGAAACTCTCACCTCTGATCAATTCTCTCCACAACCTTCAAAGTCCGAAATTTATACCAAATTATCCACTCATGCCACAAATTGGTTACTTAGTCACCTAAATAACCTTCCGACTCCAATCCCACAAGATGATCAAAGTGCTACCTATACCACCAAGTTTGACACCTCTATGTCTACTCTTGACCCTCAGAAACCCGCCAGCAACTTGCTTAATCAAATACGCGCGTTTCAAGGTTTTCCTAAAAGTAAATTAATGCTTGGTAATCAAGAATGCATTATTCTCGAAGCACACCTCGACACAGATTCTCCCGAAGATCAACATGCTAAAATCAAAGTGGCCTGTAAGGACCAAAATCTTATTATCGATCGCCTGCAGCCTGCTGGGCGTAAACCAATGGATGCCACATCCTTCTATAATGGCTATCTAAAAAAATAAAGTCTATCTTCTAGACTTTATTTTTCTTCTATCCCCAATTCTGCGCTGGTTGCTGAATATTAGACATTGGTTGCTGCATCGTTGGTTGTGCGACTGGTTGCATTGGTGCTGATGGTTGCATTGGCGCTGAATTTTGTGGATTATATCGCGCCACGACCTCTTCTTCTGTCCCAGACGTCTGTCGTACCATCTCCATAATTTCATCATGCGCCTTGATGATTTCTTGTTTAAATTCAGACTCAATATCCTGTGCTACTCTTGCATAATCTGGACGATTCAATTGAATCCATTTTACGCTTAAATACTCACCTAAAATCTCCAGCGTACCCTCAGTTGTGTTATATTTTTGCAATAATTTTTTATATATATCATCCTGCCTATAATCGCCGAGCTTTGTTAAAAACTTAATCATCGTATTGCGATCTTTCTGCATAATACCGTCAAACTCCTCAAGCTGCTCGGGAGTCATCCCCTCACTCATCTTTTCGCCCACTCGATTCTCAAGTTCACCCTGGATTTCAGTTATAAATGCAGTTCTCTGTGGTTCGGGTAAATTCTGCAAACCCACTTCCGCCAGGAACCTATCATCCACCTTTATCATTTATTCCTCCTAAACTATTTTCCATTATAATTCGCAATGGGTTTAAACACAAGCGTTTAATTTATTTATTTAAAAATACCTGCCACGCGAGCTCCGCGCACTTTGCTCTTGCCGGCATTCGACCCACAATTTTTAAAGCAATCGCATCCCCCATCTGTTTTTCTCCCCCACAAGACTCAAATTCTTCCTCATCTAAAATCATCGTCCTAAATAATCGACTCATTTTCTTTGCCTCCTCAAGCGTCTTCCCCTTCACTGATTCAATCATTAAATCCGCTGACGCTAATGCAATCGCACACCCCACCCCCTCAAACTTCCCCTCCGTAATGATTCCATCCTCGAGTTTTAACTGAACAATTATTTTATCACCACAGCTAGCATTCTTTAATTCCTTAGCAATATCCGCCCCCTCAATGCTTCCTCGATTCTTTGGATATAAATTATGCTCTAATAAAATTTCATCATACATCAAAACTATAAACCCATTTCACTTCTAACTTTTTTTAATATTGAGGTTAAATATTTTAACTCATTTTTAGTATTATAAAACATCAAGCTTACTCTTACTGCTGGCCCAATTTTCTTCTCCGTCAAAAACGGCTCGGCGCAGTGCCAACCTGCACGCACCATCACTCCGTAATTGCTTAGGATCTGCGCTGTATCATGCGCATGTACCCCCTTAATATTTAATAAAACAATACCATTTTTAGCATAATACATCTCCGCATCTTCTATTTCCCCTATTTGTTCCTTTAAAAACGAAGTTAGCTCTTCTACCACACCAAACAGCTTATCATCTTTATTGTGATCTTGCCAAAAATCAATCGCTGCAGAAAGACCAGCCACCCCTCCCATATTTATCGTCCCTCCCTCAAATTTCTGCGGTCCAAAAGCAAACTCACTTTTTATTGCACCATTCTGGTACTCCACCCCTTCCACCATTTCTCCGCCATAATTAAGCGGGGCTATTTTCCCCATCCATTCTCGTCTTATATACAAAATACCGACCCCCATCGGTGCGCCCATTTTGTGCCCAGAAAAAACTAGAAAATCCACATCCATCTTCTTTACGTCGATACATCTATGCGCCACCAACTGCGCCGCATCAACCAGGATTGCGCCGTTATAGCCTGATTCTCGCAGCTCCCTTATTAACTTATCTTGTTCTTCTCCACTCACATTACTTAGACCGGTTAATGCCACTAACTTTACAGTCTCTTTATCCCTTTTGAATTCCCCCAAAATATCCTCAGTCACCACCACTTGTTCACCGTATCGTTCTGTAAAAGGCAAAATATTACTATGATGAGAGTCTAAACTAACTAGAATCTTATCTTTTTCCCCTATAACTTCCCGCGCTCCGTTTGCAATCAAATTAATCCCCTCGGTTGCATTTTTGATAAACACAACCTCATCTGGATCCGCACCAATATACTTCGCCACCTTTATTCTTGTTTGATTTAATACTTTTGTAGACTGTTCACTTAATTTATACAGGCCTCTTAGTGGATTTGCATTTCGAGTTTTGTAATACTCCGCTTCTCTTTCTATCACTTGATTCGGCCTCTGCATCGTTGCCGCACTATCTAAATACACAAACGGTAACACTGGATCAATTAATGCCGGTGCCTCTTCAAAAATCGCAAACTCTTCTCTTAACATCTCTTCCTCTCTGTTTTAACTCGCCTTTAATACTTAATCACTAAGAAGCTAGGCCGTCCCTTCCATTTCCATTCTGATTAAGTTATTCATTTCCATCGCATACTCAATCGGCAATTCTTTCGAAACATCACCCGTAAATCCTCGTACAATTAAAGCCCTGGCTTCATCTTCACTAACCCCCCTTGTTTGCAGATAATATACCGCCTCATCTGAAATCTTACCAACACTTGCTTCATGCGATACTTCCGCTTCATTACATTCCACTTTTACTTCTGGAATCGCATTAGAAACCGATCGATTATCCAAAATCAACGATTTACAATCAGTATATGACCTTGCACGCAAAGCCTTTTTTGTTATTTTAGCTAAAGTACGTGTCATCGACACGCCCCCACCGCTACTTAATGACTTAGCATTTATCATCGAATACGTGTCTTCCGCTAAGTGAACAACTTTTGCACCCGTATCAAGTACCTGCCCCTCGCCCGCAAATGACACCCCTGTATATTCCATTCTTGAACGCGCCCCCGCCAATATACCCATTGGATAGAGCATCGATACTTTAGACCCAAACGACCCAGTCACCCACTCAATTACCCCATCTTCTTCAACATACGCTCGTTTCGTGTTCAAGTTGAACACATTTTTTGACCAGCTCTCCACGGTTGAAAATTTTAGCCTGCTATTTTTCTTTACATAAAGCTCCACGCTTCCCGCATGCAAATTCGACACCGTATATTTTGGGGCCGAACACCCCTCAATAAAATGCAGGTCCGAGTCTTCATCTACCACAATCAAAGTATGTTCAAACTGCCCCACTCCCGGTGCGTTTAATCGATAATAACTTTGGATGGGAATCTCCACGCTTACTCTTTTTGGAATATAAATAAAAGAACCTCCGCTCCACACCGCCGCATGCAGGGCCGCAAATTTATGATCTTTCTCCGTAATTAATTTCATGAAGTGCTCTTTAACAATTCCCCCAACATCCACCCCATATTCTGTAATTACTTCTTCTTTCTTCTTCTTTGTCAGTTGAATCGCCTCCTCCATCGGTAGGTAAATCACCCCCTTCTTGGCAATTCTTTCTTTGAGATTGTGATAAATCACCTCTGAGTCATATTGCGCACCTACGCCCGCTAAATGCTCCTGCTCCGCTTCTGGAATCCCCAACTTATCAAATGTTTCTTTTATCTCCTTTGGGACTTCATCCCAGCTCGAAACCATTTCATTACCAGTCTCCACATACATCAAAATATCATCTAAAGCCAGCTCAGAAATATCTGGCGCCCATTTTGGCATCGTTAGCTTATTCCAGTATTCAAGACCTTTTAGCCTTAGTTCTAGCAACCATTCTGGCTCTTGTTTCTTTTTTGACAAGGCCAAAATATATTCAGAAGTTATACCTTTTTTATTTAATTCCTTTTTCATTTTTTATAAAATCCCCTCAAAACCATTTTTCTCAATCGATTCAAGCAACTCCCTAGTCCCCGTTTTTACAATCTGCCCAGACTTTAAGATACATACTCTATCCACTTTTAAACTTCTCAAGATACGCATATTATGCGTAACTATCAGTAGTGTCGTTTTGCTTTCCTCCTGCAACTCACTTAATAGTTCCGAAATTAAGTCTGCCGCGTCAACATCTAATCCCGAATCGATCTCATCCAAGATAAGCAATTTTGGTTTCAATACTAAAGCCTGTAAAACTTCGTTCTTTTTCTTTTCGCCACCAGAAAACTTGTAATTAATTTCCCTCTCTGCAAAGAAAATATTTGTTTTTAATTTCTTACAAACTATTGAAATCTGTTCACGTATTTTATCTAGACTTAAATTCTCCCCCCTCGCATTAAGCGCCGCACGAATCACATTTGTCGTCGAAATCCCGGGGACCTCCACCGGATTCTGCATCGTCATCATCATTCCTAGTTTCGCCCTCTCATCTACTTTCATATTAGTGATGTTTTCACCTAAAAACCTAATTTCCCCCTCTGGGATTTTTAATTTTGGATCACCCATCATCGCCGCACCAAGAGTCGATTTTCCAGCCCCATTTGGCCCCAAAATCACCACAGTCTCACCCTGTGCTACTTCCAGGCTCAAATTTTCAATAATCTTTTTTGATTTCTCCCCCTCGCCAGCCAATACTGTAATATTCTTAACACTCAACATTTTATCCATTATAACATTTTCTAACCCAGGCCCTTGCATTCCACTAATTTATGCGTTATAATTCCTCCATAGATTCCCCTGTAGCTCAATGGTGGAGCAAGAAGCTGTTAACTTCGAGGTTGTCAGTTCGAGCCTGACCGGGGGAGCCAATTTGAATTTTAGAGCAATTTATCAAGCTCATAAACGGTCCTAACAGAGATGGGAGGACCGTTTTTTATTGATTATTAAGATTAGAAAGTAAGAAATTTAAAGACTTGTTAATAATTTTATCGTCATATGATTTTATCTTATCTAAAAAGACTCTTTGGCCAAAAAAGATCTCTTCGGCGTTCTTAACGATTGAATCTTTCTACTTCTTCCGCTCCAAACCTCATAAGTTCGTCAAAATCCCCATTTCTCTTATAGAAATCAACCAACTTGTCTCTCAATTCCTGATACTCAGGGTAACTACAATCAGGTAAAGTAATTATCGGCTTCCAAGATTCGTCAAGAAGAGCCGGCAAAGATTCCTTCAGTACATAGTAATCATCTTCCGATAACTTTGCAACGGGTGATTCTGGATTCTGACGATAATAGAAATCTGTTTGAAAATGCATTAATTCATGCAAAATCCCATCAAGTGGCATTCCCCATAATTCATCATCGATTTTTGTATACGTATAAATTACCCCCTCTTCATAGTAAACGATCATTGCCGGGAAAGTTGTAATCAAAAATAATAAGTCTGCCTTTGAGCAAATCGCGCTCTTATCAATTTTAGCAACTTCGATTGCACGATTTTTTGCACAATTTTTTACAGCTAATTTATGTCCAGTAACTTTTTCTAACTTCTTCACTGCTAATTCAAAATTTTGCTCCAATTGTTCTTTCATGATTCTTTCGAATTTTTTTGGTGACATAGAAATCTTTTTATTACGTTTACAAATAAATGGGACTAAAATTTCCTTAGCTTGCGAAAAGTTCAATCCAATAATTTTCTTAGCAATCTCCAAGTCATCTTCATCTTTTAATTTATTAATCTGATGAAAAAGATTAATTGCACTATACCAATTATATGCATCCTGTATCTCATCATAAATAATCTCATATGTTGCCATGCTTTTATTATATAAAAAACGATACACTTTTTCAGCTCATCCTAAAATGCCTCACAATATCTGTTCGATATTCCAGCACATCCTCCTCATAAAAAAGCCCGCCATTATGAATAATGAAAGGTATCCCCCTCAAATTTCTTTTATCTGACACCACTCCAATATGCGTCTTAAATACAATAATATCTCCACCCTGCCACTCCTTTACATCTGTTAAATCCGTCGTTAGGGATTTCGCATTACGCTCAAAAAATATTCTTAAATTATTTACTCGACGAAAATCAATATTTTTATCTACAACATCAACTTGATACAATCTTTTATTCATTTTAATGTCGGCATCCACCAATTCCCTCAAATCATACCCAGCGCCTTTCATGCCAAATGCAATCACATCCGTGCATACACCAAACTCATCATCTGGATATCCCGTCCTATAATATTTGCTTTTATATTTTGGCTTTGTCGCAATATACCTTCTCACACTCTGCAAGAAGTCTGTCTGATCATCAATACCATCCCCATCTTTATCGATTAGACTTTTATAAGTCTCGATCCCAAAATCCGCATTAATGTATTGTCGATGTGGTATTACATTAAACATATATAATACCCATGCTACCCCGAATAATATTAAAAAACCAAACCCAAAAAATAGGATTTTCCTCCATCTTCCTAAACCACTGCCCTCACCACTCTTATCTTTTTCTTTATTCTTGCTCATTTTTCCTTTTCTAGCCTCATTCTATCACATTCCTCTTCCTACAATTTGTTTCTATGTTACAATAGAAGTGGTCGCATATGACCTTGGAATTGATTAACTGTGTTTTAATAACACAACTTTGATATAAAATTAGGGGTCTTCCCGACCAAAAACATACAAACCTTAACAAGGAGATTTTTATGAACGATAATGAAATTCAGCATATCCCTCTTATTGGTGAAATGCTACCAACTATGCAAGTACAAACCACCCATGGCCCTAAAACCATCCCTGGTGACTACGCTGGCAAATGGCTTGTTCTTTTTAGCCACCCAGCTGACTTCACTCCAGTCTGTACTACCGAATTCGTTTCCTTCCAAAAGAATTATGATAAATTCCGCGAGATGAATACTGAACTTCTCGGTCTTTCCGTTGACCAGGTCTTCTCCCACATTAAGTGGACTGAGTGGATTAAGGAGCACTTCGATACTGAAATCGAGTTCCCAATCATTGCCGACACTGGCTTAGTTTCCGGCAAACTTGGTTTTATCCATCCAGGTAAAAACCATGACACCAACACTGTCCGTGCCGTCTTCGTCATTGACCCAGAAGGCAAAGTTCGCGCTATTCTTTACTACCCACAAGAGCTTGGTCGCAACATGGATGAAATCTTACGTATGGTTAAAGGCTTACAGACTTCAGAAGAACACAAAGTTGCTCTTCCTGCCAACTGGCCAAACAGTGAACTCTTTGGTGCTGACGTCATCATTCCACCAGCTAAGGATGTCGCAACTATTAAAGAACGCCTAGCTGCTGCTAAAGCCGGTGAATTCGCTTGCGAAGACTGGTGGCTCTGCCACAAACCATTGAATAAATAATTTATTCAACAACAAAAAAGAACCCCAAAACAGGGGTTCTTTTTTAGGTTTTTTCGCTAATTATTTAGCTACTGAAAGTGAAATCTTGCGACCTTCACGATCAATGTCGAGTACCTTGAAGCTCTTACGCTCGTTAAGAGTAAAGATTTTCTCAGGATCAACATCGTTACCTTCACCAAGTTCAGAAACATGAACCAAAGCTTCAACAGCTGGTGAAATCTGTACGAATGCACCAAATGGTGTGATACGAGTTACAGTTCCCTCAACCTTTGAACCCTTCTTTAAGTTCTCAACTTCTGAAAGCCATGGATCAGCAACAAGCTGCTTCATAGAAAGGCTTAGGCGTTCTTTATCGATAGCAATAATTTTTGCCTCAATCTCATCGCCAACTTTTACATAGTCTGATGGATTATTTACACGTTCCCAAGAGATCTCAGAAATGTGAATCAAGCCTTCAATGCCTTCAACATTAACAAAGACACCGAAATCGACTACGCCAGTCACTACGCCCTTAATTACATCACCAACGTGAAGTTCAGCAAAACGAGCAGCAAGACCATCTTTCACAGCTTCCTTCTCAGAGAAGATGAGCTTATTGTCTTTTTTGTTAGCGTCAAGGATTCTTACCTTAATACCCTTCCCAACGAGAGAGTTGAGACGCTGCAAGATCTCATCCTTATCGGCAGAACCAACACGTGGGTAATGCTCTGCAGAAAGTTGTGAAACTGGCAAGAAACCACGAATTCCTTCGTATTCAACCAGAAGACCACCACGATTAGCATCAAATGGAGTAACCTCCACGATTTCCGCAGCATCCATCTTAGCCTGGATCTCATCCCAGCCCTTATCCTTCACTGCCTTACGAAGTGAAAGCAGTACAGTACCGTCTTCCATCTCTGGATCGATTACTGAAGCAGAAACTTCCTGACCAACCTCAAGGTTACGTGCAAATGAAGCTTCACGGCGTGGTACTAAACCTACACCCTGCGCACCAAGATCAATTAAGATCTCGTGCTTCTTTACTGAAAGTACTACACCAGAGACAGTATCTCCAGCAACTACTTTTTTGATCGAATCACTAGCAGAAGCTAATAATTCATCCATTGTGATTTTTTTGGCATCAGCCATTACTTATTTTTTCCTTTCTTCAGGCCCGTTCAACCAGTATAAAGAAAGTGATTTTCTATCTTTCTCCCAGTTGAACGAACCCGAATCTATCTCCTAATATATCAAATCTACCCCTGTTTGTAAAGTTAAGCACCACTAAACATTCCTCTTATCCTTTTTCTTTTTCCCACACCCTCCTATAATCATTTTATGATTCCAAAAATCGACAATCTTTCACCCCAAAAAACGTCCAGCCATTCAAATTTGTCGATCTATATTCAATTTTTGTCGATCTATATTCAATTTATACAAGAATTAGAAAATGAGTACCCTAACTTTATTTTTAAGCCCAGTAATCGTTTTCGTTTTCATCCTCCAAAAACCATTTATTATGAGCTACCTCCCCAAAATTCCCATAATCTCTCCCCCTATTTTCTCCAGCTTCTCCACGAACTAGGACATGCCGTATCGCACCACCATAATTATTCCCTATCAGTTGACCGCCTTAAAATCGAAACCGAGGCTTGGGTTTCCGCACATCGTATTTTCAAATCCCATTCAAATTGGTTCAAAAAATACCATTTTGATTTTGATCAAGATTTTGCCGAAACTCAACTTGACACTTATCGTCATTGGCTACATAAAAAAGCCACCTGTAAGAAGTGCGGATTAACAATGTTTCAAGACAAAAAACAACAATGGATTTGTCCACATTGTGATCTCTATTAACGGTTATCGCCACTTCCGTGGATCTTATTCCTTTCGAAGCGATCTTGTAGTTTCTCAATATTCATTTTAGCCACTTTCTCAAATTCTACTCCAAGATATTTTGAAACCATCGCTAAATACCATAAGACATCCCCCAGTTCCTTTGCTAGCTCCACTCTCTTTTCGTCAGAGACTTCCCCATCATTATCTCTGATAAGCTTCTTGATTTTATCGCAAGCCTCTCCAGACTCCCCAGCCAACCCTAATACTTTCTCCAACATCCCTAAATGACTAACTTTTGCACCCTCTCTCACAAAAACCTCATACGAAAACGTATCAAATTTACCCGCTTTTTCCTGATATTCATTAAAATTCATCTTCACCTCCTTTTTTATTCATCATAACATAAATATCTTTTAATCACCGCTTAAAAATATCACCACCTAAATAAACTCTAGTCTCATCTTTATTCCATAAACCGAACAACTCAAAAAAACAAAATCCCCTCTTGCGAGGGGTTTGTTATTTCTAGGTGGATATTTTACTCAGTTGTCTTTTTTGCAGGGCCACGTCGTGAAATACGACCGCCTTTAGCACCAGCAATCTTAGCAAGTGCAGGGTTTGCAGCAAAGCCACCAGTACAGCCTAAACGGCCACCCTTCTGTCCAATCTTTGCGTAAAAATCTTTACCGTATTTCTCACGGTTTGTTGCAGCAGCTTTTAGGCCACCTTGCTTTGTTCCAGCCATTATTCCTTCTTTCTGCCCACCAGAAAAATATTGATTTTATTCCTCCCCCTCTATCCCGCGAAGTGTCATACTCAACTTATCCGCACCCCTTGGTCTATGTCCTGTATTATATAATAACCACAGCTTTTTGTCAATATGCTAAAGTTAAAAAACATTGTATAATATATTATTCCTAGTTTTATTGACAACCACCTAGTTCTTTGTTACTATATTTCTACTGGGGTAATAGCTCAGCTGATTAGAGCGCTGCCTTTGCAAGGCAGAGGTCCAGGGTTTGAATCCCTGTTACTCCACCATTTCCTGATTAATAATCAGCCATGGGGTATTTAGCGTCCCCCCGCTAAATACTCCACCAAAAATTAGACCGTTTCGGTCTTTTTTTATGCTTTCTTATATGTTTTTTATTGTCTATAAGCCAACATCAAATGCACTCTTCTTATGATCCTATTCAGAAAAACTCTTCTTATTTATTACTAGGAATCAAAAAAGCAACAAAAAAAATCGCTCTCGCGATCCATTGTTGTGGTGGGGATATGTGGACTTGAACCACAGACCTCGTCATTATCAGTGACGCGCTCTAACCAGCTGAGCTATATCCCCAATACTTCTCCATTCTACCCTATCTATTCAGAAAAATCAATATCAAACCTAGATTAGTTTTACATTGTGTTATAATTTACCCATGCAATGGAATTTTAGTTTTGGCTGGATGCTCATCGGCCTCATAATTACCACTCTCAGCGGTCTTGTCGTCGCTAAATATCAAGTTATTTCCGACAATATGCTTAGTGGTGTCTCTTCTTATGATCGTGTAAAGTTTTGGGGCCTTATTGGTGTTGGATTAGGCCTTGCTGTCACCGCAAACTTACACACCTTCTTCCTTACCATTCTCGTTAGTCTTTTATTCAAAAGATAACTAATCTTTACCAATAAATAAAATACTCGTCAAATCGACGAGTATTTTATATTATAGAACCTGCTGCCTAACCCACTCATACATAGCCACTCCAGCCGCCACCCCCACGTTCAAAGATCTTGTTGATCCCAGCGATTCTATATAACGAACATCATCAGCCTTTTCTAATAACTCACTACTGATGCCATTCCCCTCACTTCCAAAAACTAAAGTAGTTTCTTGAACAAATTTTTTATCATGTATAGGTTTAGCGCGTTCCGTATTATTCTCAATTGCCACCACGTCTCTGTGTCGCCCCCTCTGATCATCCATGAAATCTTTCACTTCCGACCAGTATTTAATCGTCAAATACTTGTCTGTACACATTGCACCACGCCTATTGTACTTCTTCTTTCCAATAATGTGTACAGCCTGAACATTAAAGTTATTCGCCGATCGAACAATTGTCCCTACATTAAAATCATGGCCTACATTCTCAATCGCAATTTCTAAGTTCACCCGTTTCTCGTCTAAATTATTTTTCACCGCTTCATTAGACAAACCCTTGAATTCGTCTCTTAAGTTCCGAGTATCAAGCGTCGGATCGAGCTCAAAATCTTCCATTTTCTATGCAAAACTCCCCATCATCACATATCCATAATATACTGCAAACATTAGTAGAAAGATAATTCCCTTCTTGTACCCAATTCTTCCACCATGTCTAGCAAAGAAGAATAATACTACAGCCGATATGATTAAGGCAATAATATCGATATATGAGAACGCACCACCCCCTACACCACCGAAAATTGCCACCGGAAGACCAGCTACAATACCGATATTAAAGATATTTGATCCGACAATATTACCGATCGCAATATCATACTCACCCTTCTTTGTAGCAATTACTGAAGTTACTAGCTCAGGTAGCGAGGTACCAAGTGCCACAATAGTGAGTGAAATAATCCTTTGGCTTACGCCAAATGTTGCCGCAATTTCCGAAGCTCCTTTAACCACAAAATCACTACCAAGAACAATACCGAAAAGCCCAATTACGATCATCAAAAGCGCTTTTACTAGCTTAACTGGCTTTTCGTCCTTATTCTCTTCTTCATTAGTGTCTTTTTTACGAGCCATTCCAATCAAATAGTAGATAAAAATACAGAAGAATAACAACAATACAATACCATCTTGACGTGTAAATACATTCTCAGCTAAGCCAAAGATTTTATCTGATAGAAGCGCTGCAAATGCTAATGTAATTAAGACTAGTACTGGAATCTCCTTCTTTACGGTCGCCGTATTTACTCTCAAGGTGCCTACCAAAGAGGATATTCCTAGAATTAATAAGATATTAAGTATATTACTACCTACTACGTTCCCCAAAAGGATATCACCCTTTCCCGATAAAATAGATTGGATACTCACTGCAAACTCCGGCGCACTCGTTCCGAAAGAAACAATCGTCAATCCAATCAGCATCTTTGGTACACGAAATTTTCTAGCCGTATCACTAGCCCCATCCACAAAAATATCTGCCCCTTTAATTAGAAAGACAAAGCCTATAAGCAGCAATGCCAGATTGATCAAAAGACCCATTTTATTTTTTATTCTCCCTTTAAACTCTTACTATTTTACCACAAGAAAATTAGATTAGTCCAACCATCTCTTTTTTAAGTCCGCCTGCATATTCTTTGCAATTCTTGGCAGATACTTCAAAATAGCTTGATTAAGCGGTAGGTCATATTTTCTGAATTCATCATCCTCAAACTTCTCACTATGTGCATAGTAGCGATTACGCGCCATCCTTTTCCGACGCTTTTCACTTTTCATATAAGATACATCTCCAGACGTCTTAATATATTCCAAAACCGCCGTCTCCGGATATCCAAGCAATTTTCCCACGCGAAGATTCGCCTCATTCCACTCGTTTCTATCTTTTTCAGCCACTACCCCGTCTTTAATTAAATCTGTCACCACTAAGTAGTTTTCCATCAATTGATCACATAAACTATCATCGATCGAAATATAAATAAATTCATCCCCCTCATACAAAGAATCTACCGTCCTTTTATTATTTTTATGAGCAGCAAACTTACTGACATTGCCAATAGTCATTTTTATACCAAGATCTTCTAAAATATTTTTTAGAGTGCCGCCATCAAGTAACATCCGACCGTCTTCCATCAAATCATTTACAAGTAATGCAGCAGGCTTAATTCCTATCAAAACCCCAAGAATACTCGATACCACTGAAATAACTAACCCTATATTTTCTTCCCCATAAAACTCAAGTAAAAAACCTTCTAACTCTAGCAGCTTTTTCTCCATCATACAAACAGTATATCATATACCGGAAATCAAAAAACCTCCCTTACGGAGGTTATCCTTAACAACTCAGTTGTGCAATTCATCGAAAGTAACAGTAAGCTGTAAATCGTATCTTACTTACGTAAGCTATATTGTGTTCTAAGCTTAATTAACACAATTACGACCGACCTAGATACATTAAATATTACTACTTAATGCTCATCAAATCCTTCTCTAGAAAGGAGGTAATCCATCGACACGTTCTCGTACCGATGCCTTGTTACGACTTAACCCCAATCATCTCCCCCACCTTAGGCCGCCGAGGCGGACTTCGGGTGTTGGTGACTCTCATGGTTTGACGGGCGGTGTGTACAAGACCCGGGAACGTATTCACCGCAACATGCTGATCTGCGATTACTAGCGATTCCGACTTCAAGAAGGCGAGTTTCAGCCTTCTATCCGAACTGGGACTGGCTTTGGTGCGATTTGCTTCACATCACTGCTTCGCTTCGCATTGTACCAGCCATTGTAGCGCGATTCTAGCCCAAGGCGTAAGGGAAATACTGACCTGACATCATCCCCTCCTTCCTCCCCGTTACCGGGGCAGTCTGAATAGAAAAATACAACTATTCACAAGGGTTGCGCTCGTTGAAGGACTTAACCTAACATCTCACGACACGAGCTGACGACGGCCATGCATCACCTGTCACAGGGTTCCAAAAGGCACAGTCTACTTTCGCAGACCTTCCCTGGATGTCAAGCCCTGGTAAGGTTCTTCGGTTATCATCGAATTAAAGAACATAATCCACCGCTTGTGCGGGTCCCCGTCAATTCCTTTATGTTTTAGCCTTGCGGCCGTACTCCACAGGCGGGATACTTAACGCGTTAGCTTCGCTACTGAAGGGGTCGATACCTCCAACAGCTAGTATCCATCGTTTACGGCGTGGACTACCCGGGTATCTAATCCGGTTCGCTCCCCACGCTTTCGTGCCTTAGCGTCAGAAATGGCCCAGTAACCTGCCTACGCCATCGGTGTTCCTTCTAATATCTACGGATTTCACTCCTACACTAGAAATTCCAGTTACCTCTACCATTCTCGAGTTTAACAGTTTGAATAATAGTCTGTATGGTTGAGCCACCAGGTTTCACTATTCACTTATTAAACCGCCTACGCAACTCTTTACGCCCAGTCACTCCGGATAACGCTCGGATCCTACGTATGACCGCGGCTGCTGGCACGTAGTTAGCCGATCCTTATTCATAAGTTACCATCATATTTCTCGCTTATAAAAGCAGTTTACAACCCGAAGGCCTTCGTCCTGCACGCGGCATTGCTCCATCAGGCTTTCGCCCATTGTGAAAGATTCCCTACTGCTGCCTCCCGTAGGAGTCTGGGCCGTGTCTCAGTCCCAGTCTGGATGATCATCCTCTCAAACCATCTAACGATCGTCGACTTGGTGAGCCTTTACCTCACCAACTATCTAATCGTACGCAAGCCATTCCCAAAGCGCATAAATGCTTTAATCCAAAGATCACATGCGGTATTAGCTAATCTTTCGACTAGTTATCCCTCACTTTGGGGTATGTTCTCACGCGTTACTCAGCCGTCCGCCGCTCGTCATCAGCTTCACAGTTCCCTCGAATCTTACCACTCGCATAAAGCCAAGTGTGTCAAGAGAACGGTGAAGCCATGCTACCGCTCGACTTGCATGTATTAGGCATGCCGCCAGCATTCATCCTGAGCCAGGATCAAACTCTCCATTAAAGGTCAAAAGACCTTGAATATTAAATTTGAAAACTCAAATAAAAATAAAACTGACGATGAAAGAAATGGATTTCGTATGATTATAAAAACCACACATATTTACCATTTCAAATTGCACAACTGAATTGTTAAATTTCATTTTCCAAAAGCACAGAGTTATCTTATCTATCTCGCAGCATTTGTATGCTCTAATAATAGATTACTTAAACCAAACTGTCAATACATTTCTCGGACTTTTTTTATATTTTTTTAACTTTTCTTTCTTTTTACCTTTAAAGCCCTCATTTTAGCCTATAAACAGAAGATTTTAATCATTGTTGCAATTGAAATTCCCAATATAAATCCCACCGCAGCCTCTGCCATCGTATGCCCTTCAACCACACGAAGCTTCTTAATTTTACTTCCTTCTGTTTTATTCTTATCCGCAATTAATTTATTCAACACTTCCCCATGTTCTCCAACCGAATGTCTTACGTTGATTGCATCATATATAATAATCAAGGTATTACATACTGCAAGCGCAAAAATTGTCGAAGTAAAACCGCTAACATAACCTATCGTCATCGTTACTGCTGTAAAACTTGCTGTGTGTCCAGACGGCATACCCCCAGATTTCACCATATAATATATAACATCCTGAAATGTTGTTCTGCCCCGCTTCTTAATAATAAAGAAAATTAACTTCAAAATCTGAGCAACAAACCAACCTAAGATAAATGCCAAAAAAACATAAAGGCTTTCCATAAGCCTATTCTATCACATATTTCTTCTGAACCAAAATTATAGCCATCATTGCTGACGGCTATAATTCTCTATAAAGATTATAGGTGTAATACCTATAGCAGGATATAGAATCTTTTAAGGTGCACTTCTTCTCAATTCACCGACGATATGTTGAGAGATTTTTGCTATGAAGAGAGAGCTATCGCCGACTATCGTTCTAGTTTGAAATAGATTTCTTTTTCGAACGAATTGAGAAGAAGATCTTGTGAAGTGTGGCACCTAAGACTGTACCTCCGATAAACCAAGCCCACCATAATGAGATACCAGTATTTTCCTTTTTAATTTCGCCTAACTTTGGCACCTCATTAAGGCTGCTATCATTCTTATTACCTAATTCTTTATTCTGATCCTTATCATCCTGAGATATAGTACCCGCCTCGTTTTCTACTTCTATTTCAGTTTTCGTATCATTTTCTGTATCAGAACTATTTCCATCTTCAGTAGTCTTCTCCGTAGCTAACACCGACACATTATTTCTCTTTCTATTTTTTATATAATTTGTATTTTTTACTTCCCCAAGATTAGTCTGTGGTTTTTCTACTACCACATCATGATGCTCATTTACTTTATCTTCTTTATTTATTTCTTCCTTATTCTTAGCTCCCCCTTCCTCATCTTTCTTCTCAGCTAATTCACCAGCCTTATTTTTAGGCTCCCCCTCTGTCTTTTTATCCGTTTTCTCAGATTCTTTTGAATCTCCTGAATTTTCCTTTTTTGTAGTTTCATCTTGTTTTTCAGTCTTCTTTGATTCCTCAGGTATTTTCTTCTCGTCAGAAGCCTTTGGAGTGTCAGGTTTCTTTGATCCCTCAGGATCCTTCTTCCCATTAGGATTCTTTGAAGGATCAGGCTTTTTTGGCTCTTCTGGACGCGTTTCATTTTCCTTCTTTTCAGTGACCGCATCACTATTCAGATAACCATCCTCTGCTTTTAACTTCGTCCCTTCTTGATATTTTCTTGGAGCATCATGTACTGCATATCTCACATTCCGCGATGTCTTTGTCGTATCAAAACTTTTTACTCTGCAGTCTTTTCCAGGGTACCATTCCACCATGCAGTCATCTTTAAAGAGAACAC
Source organism: Candidatus Nanosyncoccus nanoralicus (assembly GCA_963545055.1). Classification (GTDB taxonomy): domain Bacteria; phylum Patescibacteriota; class Saccharimonadia; order Saccharimonadales; family Saccharimonadaceae; genus Nanosyncoccus; species Nanosyncoccus nanoralicus_A. The sequence goes on along the minus strand of CAUUHT010000001.1, from coordinate 80,414 downwards.
GACCATTGTAATATTGACCATCATCTAATTGCACCATAAAAACAACATCATTTGACCATTCATAAAATAGATCGAAGGTTGGCTTAATCCAAAAGTAACGTTCGCCTGTATCATGACGATCTTTAATCTCTTCATAATCGAATTTACTAGCTAATAATTTTGTCGTCCATTCGTCATCAAATTTATTCGCCTCATATAAACCAGCATTATCAATTGCAAAACCATACCATCTAACCGATGCAAATCCAATTCTCTTAATCTTATGCTGGCCTAGCCATTTCTTACTAATTGAAAACTCAATCTGGCTATTTGTTCTATCAATTCGATCAAGACTTACCGCAAGTTTCCCGTCTACAAAAGGTACTGGCAAGTGAATATGTCCGTCGTATTTTGGTGGTAATGATTTTAGAGGTTCAATTTCCCAGTTTCCTTCTGGCACATTTGGATGTTCTTGATTTGGCACATTTGCACTCATTGACAGCATTTTATTCGTCGCCATTGTCGGTACACTAAAATTCATTGCCATTACCGCGCTTGCCGCCACCGTTAACAGCCCCGCACCAATGTAATTTCTCCTTATTACACCAGCTGTCGCCGTGGCGCCTTTTTTGGTATTTCTGATGTATTCATTCATTTTCTTTACCTCACTTAGATTTCTTTTGCCCACACCTTAACACGGAGTCCTCAAAATACGCAAACATTACCGTTTTATTTTTTTATTTTACAGGGGTAAAATCTTCATTTTTTCACTTTGTCATAAGCAAGATATTTTAATGCATAAGCAAGATATCTACACTTCTTCACGCTAATGCTTCCAATAAATTACATAAAAAAATACTCCGTTTCCGGAGTATTTTTTAAATATTTAGAGATTAATATTTCTACTCTTCTTCCTCAGATTCCTCTTCTTTATCTTCTGGTAGGACAATCCCAAGCGATGCAACCGTATCGTCATCTGCAAGTCGCATAATTCTAACTCCTTGAGTTGCGCGACCTAATACCGGAATATCTTTAACTGCTACACGAATTGCCTGACCCAAACTAGACATCATAATTACTTCTGAAGCTTCTGGATCTAAGGTGTGTACCGCCACAATTGGACCAGTCTTCTCCGTTACGGAGGCCACCTTAATTCCGACGCCGCCGCGCTTATGTGTTGGGAAGTTAGAAACTAGTGTTGCTTTTCCGTAACCGTTAGCCGACACAGCAATTAGAGTCTGCTTTGGATCCGTGACTACGTCCATTCCCACTACTTCATCTTTTGGCCTCAACCTAATACCACGCACCCCCATTGCTGAACGGCCCATCGCCCTTACATCTTCCTCATTAAAGCGGATTGCTTGGCCGGCTGAAGTTGAAATAATAATGTCATTCTTCCCTGTTGTTGCCTTCACCCACTTCAGTTCATCTCCTGGATCCAACTTAATCGTAATCAAACCATTTGAACGTACGTTCATATAATTCTTTGTTTCAGTCTTTTTGATCGTACCTTTTTTGGTTGCCATAAAGAGATAACCCGTCTCAGGATCAATTCCATCACTATGTTTAATAATCTCCGTAATTTTCTCGTCTGGATGCATATTAAGTAGGTTCACCGCTGCAGTCCCCTTCGCAGTCAACGAAGCCTGCGGCACTTCATAGGCCTTCATTTTAAAGATTCGTCCCTGTGAAGTAAAGAAATACAAGAAATCATGTGAATTAGCCGTAATAATCTGCGAAATCACATCTTCTTCTTTCGTAGTCATACCTCGTTTACCTTTTCCACCCCTGTTCTGACGATGGAAATCGGTCTGTGACACACGTTTAATGTAGTTCTCTGCTGTCAAGAGAACGACACTCTCCTCTTCAGGAATCAGTTCTTCTTCTGAGAACTTACCAAGCTCATGATTAAACATCTTACTGCGACGCTTATCACCATATTTCTCTTTCATAGCCAACAGCTCATCTTTAACTACAGCAAGCACTTTGGCTTCATCAGCAAGAATTTCTTCATATTTTGCGATCATTGCCATTAATTCTTGGAGCTCAGCTTCAATTTTATCTCGTTCAAGTCCTTGTAAGCGGCGAAGTTGCATTGCCAAAATAGCTGCAGCCTGAATTTCAGACAGACCAAAACGCTCCATCAAGCGTTTATCCGCATCATCATAAGATTCACGAATTGTCTTAATCACTTCGTCAATATTATCAAGAGCAATCTTCAAACCTTCGAGAATATGTGCACGTTCTTTTGCTTTCCTTAGATCATACTCCGTACGGCGACGAATCACCTTCTGGCGATGCTTAATAAATTCCGCCAAAATTTCCTTCAATCCCATAATACGAGGCTGGATGCCATTAACTAACGCCAAAACATTATAATGGAAAGTTGTCTGCAGATCAGTCATCTTATATAACTGGTTCAAAATCTTCTTTGGATAAGCGTCCTTTTTTAGTTCTACTACTACCCGAATCTTACCTCGTGCCGACTCGTCCCTTGCATCAGCAATATGAGTCAATTTTTTATCCAATACTAATTGACGAACTTTCTCGATAAAAGATTCCTTACTCATACCGTATGGCACTTCAGTGATCACAATATTAAAGCGACCATTTTTACGCTCTTCAATATCCGCAATCGCCCGGATGGTCACTGAACCTTTACCTGTTGCATAGGCCTGCTTCATTGGCGCTCCACCATAAACCTCAGCACCAGTTGGAAAATCAGGACCTTTTACATGTTTCAATAAATCATCGAGCGTTGCATCAGGATTGTCGATTAACGACACGGTAGCGTCTACAACCTCCCCAAGGTTATGTGGTGGAATATTTGTAGCCATACCGACCGCAATACCCATCTGGCCATTAAGCAGAATATTCGGCAGCGCTGCAGGAAGTACTACTGGTTCTTTCTCTGTACCGTCGAAGTTATCGCGAAAATCAACCGTCTCTTTTTCAATATCAGACAATAGCTCCGCTCCCACCTTATCCATTCGTGCCTCTGTATAACGAGAGGCCGCTGGATCATCACCATCCATCGAACCAAAGTTACCCTGCCCCTCAACCAAGGTATAACGCATCTTCCATGGCTGCGCCAAGTTTACCATTGCATCATAAATTGACGAATCACCGTGTGGGTGGTACTTACCCATTACCTCACCAACGATACGCGCAGATTTTACTGTAGCGTGTGGAGCCTTCCAGCCATTTTTATACATCGCATAAAGAATACGACGATGTACCGGCTTCAAACCATCTCTCACATCTGGCAGTGCACGGTCAATAATTACTGACATCGAGTAGCGCAGGAAGGAGTCTTCCATCACATTCTCAACCGTCAATTCCTCTACGCCGTCCTCAGCTCGCCTTGCCGTTAAGCCACCAACATGAACATCTTCATCCATTTCACTGGCTTCCGTTTCTTCGGTCTCATCTACTTTATTCTCATTAGCCTCAAGTCTCTTCTCTTTTAAGTCTGGGGTTTTACCCATAGTTTCATCTACACCCTTATCGTCAGTCGCATCTGGCACACCGCCAACCTTACTCACTTTTTCATTGTCTAGATTCTCTGGATTGTTTTTATTCTCTTTCATCATCATTCCTTTCTAGACTAGAAGTCCAAATCATCAATTTTAACAGTTGAAGCTCGTGACTGAATAAAGTTTTTACGAAGTTCCACCTCTTGCCCCATCAGTTTCGTAAAGATTGCATCTGCCTTTTCCGCATCTTCAATATTCACTCTCACCAACACACGCTTCTCTGGATTCATTGTCGTATCCCAAAGTTGCTGAGCATTCATTTCGCCAAGACCCTTAAAGCGCTGCTGTGCAGTATATCCAGCCTGCTTGAATCTCTCATCTTCAGGGTTAATCTTTAAGCCCTCTTTCTTTCGCTCCTCAATTCTTGCGGCAATCTTTGCTTCCAACGCCTCTTCATCATAGATATAATCGATCTTCCTATTTGAACCCGTACCCTTAATTAAGCCAAATAGTGGTGGCTTCGCAAGATAAACATGTCCACCCTTTACCACTTCTGGCATATAGCGGAAGAAGAAAGTAAGAAGTAGGGTCGAAATATGCGCACCATCAACATCGGCATCGGTCATAAAAACAATCTTGTAGTAGCGAAGACCCGATAGATCAAACTGATCCCCAATTCCTACTCCTAAAGCCTTAATTAGAGATACCAGCTCTGCATTCGCATACATTTTATCCAATCTAGCACGTTCGGTATTCAACACCTTACCACGTAGTGGCAAAATTGCTTGAATCTTTGAATTACGTCCTTCTTTTGCTGAACCAGCCGCCGAGTTACCCTCAACGATAAATAATTCACATTCTGTACGATCTCTTGATGAACAATCCGCTAGCTTTGAAGGCAAGTTTAAACCTTCAAACGCACCCTTACGAATTACATTATCGCGTGCTGCCCTCGCTGCTTTTCGTGCACGAGCTGCCAAAGTTGCCTTCCCCACAATCTTCTTCGCAATTGCTGGGTTCTCTTCAAGGTAATAGCCAAAATATTCTGACATTACCTTATCTACATATCCACGTACTTCTGGGTTACCTAACTTATTTTTAGTCTGGCCTTCAAACTCTGGATTTGGAATCTTTACAGAGATTACCGCCGTCAAACCTTCCTTAATATCATCACCGGTTAGGTTATCCTCTTTTTCTTTTAGCAGATTATTACGTCTCGCATAGTCATTAATTGTACGATTTAAAGCCGTCCTAAAACCAACCACATGTGTTCCACCTTCTGGGGTCAACACGTTATTTGCGAATGGCTTCATAGTTTCCGCATAGGTATCGTTATATTGCACCGCAATCTCCACCTCTGCGTCCTCAATCTGCTTATCAACATAAAAAATGTCGTCAGAAAGCACTTCCTTACTTTCATTCAAACGCTTTACGTAACTCTTGATACCACCTTCAAAATAGAAAGTTTCTCTTTCTCCAGTTCTCTCATCAAATACAGAAATTAAAATTCCCTTAGTTAAGTATGCCTGATGTCTTGCATAATGCGCCACCCAATCATAATCAAAAGTAGTTGTCTCTTTAAAGATTGTTGGATCAGGGTAAAAAGTAATACAGGTACCTTGTTTATCAGTTTTCTTTGAGGTATCAAGCTGCATAATTGGCTTACCTGTTTCAAATTCAATATGATGAACTTTTTTATCTCGGTAAACTTCCGCAATCATCTTGGTTGAAAGAGCGTTCACTACTGATGAACCAACACCGTGCAAACCTGATGAAACCTTGTATCCACCGCCACCAAATTTACCACCAGCATGCAGGACAGTTAATACTGTCTCAAGTGTTGACTTATGTGTTTTTGGATGAATATCTACTGGAATACCACGTCCGTTATCCTCAACCCTCACACCGCCATCACTCTGCAATGTAATCAATACTTTAGTCGCAAAACCTGCGATCGCTTCATCAATTGAGTTGTCTGCAATTTCTTTTACTAAGTGATGTAAACCATCATATCCGGTCGACCCAATATACATACCTGGACGTACACGAACCGGCTCTAGACCTTCTAGAACCTGGATTTCGGAACTATCGTATTCCTCAATTTTTTGTTTTTCAGCCATCAAACAAATACCTCATTAAGTTTTTTATGCTGATACCAAAGACTCGCTGTAAAATTCGATCCTCTCTTGATTAAAAGTCAAACTCAAGATTAAACTAAATCGTTCACCTCACTCGATATCTGTCTCCAGTTTACTCTTTCCTCCCCAAACTGTCAAGATAAACACCCCGTTTAACGCATTCTAAGGGCCTCTAAGGGCATTTTGTTTCTCTTCCTGATATCAATCATGTACATTAAAGTTTTATTGCTTCCAGCTTCCCTAAATAGCCTGAACACATTTTTTATCAAAAATTATCCTATAAAATTCCGACATACTTAGCCCCCGAATTCTGACTTACCTCAGATTTATTACGTCCCCAGAGCTCATCTGTCCAAAATCGGACCCTTTAGGCTCAATCTTCGTATTTTTTGTAATCTCTTCTTGTTTTACTGGTGGTTTTTTCGACTCTTCACTTGCTAGCCAATCAAGATCATTATCCTTAGATTCTTGACTCAACTTCGCCAGCTCTGCATCAATTTCTTCAAGTGACAACTCTTTAGCAGGTGTCTCATTCGCCTGCTGAATTATTCTAGCCGCCTCTGGTGAACCTGGTATCGCCTGAGTTGCTGGCACCTTCGCCACCCCCAAATCTATTCCCTGTCCACTATTTTTTTCACCAATCATCGACATAAAACCACCTCCCTCATTCTTAGGTGTCTCTTTTACAGACTTCTCCTCTTCGTTCTTAATGTTTAATCGCTCATCAATTTCTTTATCTACCTCTGCACCAGGACGACCGTACTTTTTTGCCGAGTACTCACGCAAAGATTCGAATACCTTGCGATCCTCCTTCCCCATTGGTGCTGGCAAATTCATTGTAAACGGCGCCGACGGCATACCATTCATCAAAACAGTTGTAATTGCATGATGATTTGGTTGTTTATGAAGATCTTCCGCTTTAAATACAGGTGTAAACACTTTTTCCAGCATTTCCGCATCCGTCACACCAACACGGCCAGCCACAATTGTACCAACGTTACCAAGCACACCCTCACGAATCTTATCGGTCAGCTGTGTCATAAACTGGTTTGCAACAATCAAATTAAGTCGGAATTTCCTCGCCTCTGAAAGAATCGACTCAAAAGATTCTGTTGAGAAGTTCTGGAACTCATCTACAAATAAACAAAAATCTTTACGATCATGTTCCGGCGTATCTACGCGCGACATTGCCGCCGTCTGGAATTTCATCACAAAGATCATACCAAGCAGCTTCGAGTTTAATTCGCCAAGCTTACCCTTAGAGAGGTTCACTAATAAAATCTTCTGCTGATCCATAATCTCACGGATATTAAATCCTGACTTGATCTGACCCAGTACCCGCTTCATCATTGTATTCTGCTTAAATGGACTCCACTTAGAGGCAAACCACGTAATCACTTCACCCGCATCATTTGATTTTTGTGAAGCTGGAAATTCTTTTGTCCAGTAATCAAACAAATCACGGTCCGTTACATATTTTAATTTATCAATCACTAAATCTTTATTAATAAATGGGCTCGGAATATCCAAGAATGTAGCGCCCTTAGGGTCACTCATCAAAAGCAGCGCTGCGTTTCTAAACATCTGCTCACCGCGTGGACCAAAAATACCAGTATGTCCAGGATCATATAGAGAATACAACATATTAATACCCTCTTGCACAATAAAGTCCTTCTCCTCTGGAGTTTTTGCCTCCAACATATTCATACCAATTGGGAACTCCATATCTGACGGATCAAAGTAAATTACATCATCAATTCGGTCCTCTGGCACCATTGATAGTAGCTCTTCTGTTACATCACCGTGCGGGTCAATAAAACAAAAACCCTTACCTTCAACCATATCCTGATAGGCAATATTCTTCAAAAATACAGACTTACCCATACCTGAAGCACCAATTACATACATATGTCGCCTGCGGTCATTTACACTTAATTTAATCTCTTTAACTGCGCCGCGATATTCGTTTCGCCCAATCAACACACCATCTGTAATCAACGAAGCCGGACCATCAACCTGCTTAGTCATCTGTCTTTCAACGCCACTGGACGGAATTGAGGCCTGAGAAGGTAGATGAAAAATGGTCGCCAATTCTTGCGTATTTAGTACAATTTTTTTATTCGAAACTGGGAAAAACCTGAATATATAATCTGTTACTAATTGATCAACTTTCTTACTCAAATCATACTTAAATCCATTTGAATTTGGTGAATCGAATTGTGAAAAAGCTGCCACTACACCCCCGACCAACCCCTCACTTCGAGCTTTTGATTTTGAATGCGCCACAATTCTAATTAAACATTCAAATGCAGGAAATTTTGCCTTAGTGTCAATCGCCTGAATTTCTTCTTGCTTCTTTTGTGATAACTCAGAATTGTGTTCATCCTTATCTTTTTTGTGTTCATCAGGAACTTCAAATGGTGCCCTAATTATATCCATTAATAAATAAAGTATTCGGATTGGCAAATTAGATCCCTTACCACTGAAACCTTTTTTTCCAGATTTAATATTTTTGATCTTTGTTTCTGCATTTTTAGACCAACTAGAATCTAGTGGCCTAAACATCACCTGAAGCCCAAGCCCTTCGCCAATTCGAACTTTGGAAAAGGCGTTTAGTAGAGCCAGTTGTGCATCCCACTTCATTTCCTGAAATGTCAAAATTGGATACTCAACTTCTTTTTTCATTACTAGCTCACCCCCAGATACAAAATTTTCAGCATTATACTGATTTCCTGTACCCTCACTATTATCCATACCGTCTCTACTAAAAATATTCTCAACTTCCGTCTCTTCCAGTCTAGCTGTTGGATAAGAAGTTAAAATTGCCTGCTTCACCGTTTCAGTTAAAACCGCCGGTACTACAGCATAATATTTTACAAACCCATCCACCGCTACAATTTCAAAGGAAAAATATTTTTGTCCATACACGTGAGTCTTCATTCCAGCCTTTTTCAAAGTAGATGAAATAATCGTATACATAATCGTGGCTTGAGAAATCGCCTCATCATTTACATCACGCTCATCTCTACCCCCACCCTGAATATCATCGGTCGATGGCGGTAAATGAATCAACATCGGAATCATTTTTAGAGCACGCTCAAATTCTTTCGCCTTACGTTTTTGTTTTAACATTCTAATAACAACAAAAATTACCGCTATAATTATTAGACCAAAAATCATAGTTCCAACTAAAAGACCATTGTCAATTCTGGTACTCATATTATTTTTCGACTGCAAAGTAGTCCCTTGCCCAACCTGCTGGTTCTGACTTTGAGTACTAGTAGTACTTGGCGAATCAACCACCTGACTATTTGATTCCTGCTCCACAGGTTGTTGATTACCACCCCTAATCAAATTTTCTAATCTGTTACCACCGTTCATTATTCTGCCTACTCATTTCCCTGACCAAGTACTCTTCCATAACGATCAAGCAAAAGTTTGGCTGCTAATTCACGCTTTTTTCGGTATTTCTCGTTTGGATCCTTAATCTTCATAGCTTCACTAACCGCCTTTATAAACTCCGGCTCCAATCCGTCCATATCTTTTGCTTTAGGTAGATCTGTTCCTACGATTTTTCCTTCATCATCAAAAGTCATATTACCCACTGTTACCACTTCCCCCAGTGGCGCCTGCGGGGTCTCCTCTGATGATAGAAAACCAGTAGCAGTCAAGCCGGCATTTCCCATCATATTAGCATTCTCATAAACATTTGGTGGGCCTTGATTTACAAGATTCATATTATTTGGTAACTGTTCGACGCGCTGCTCAACTCCCGCCTCCATTGACTCCTGGTTCATTAATGGATCAAGGTTGTGCCTATTCGGGTTATACTGTGGTGCCTCAAAATTATTCCACTGTCCCATCATCTGTCCTGGCCCAACGTTACCATTATCCATACCTCCATTTTACCATATCCACTTTAATTTAATGTATTATTTTTACTCAACATCTTTATGAATTAATTATTTTGTTCAATCGCAAACATTACACTAATTTCACCCCTGTAAATATTAGAAAAAACAAAGCATAAAGGAAAACATTACAACATAAAAAAATAACCCTTACGGGTCTAATTTTCACTAATCTTAGTAAACAAAAATACATTAACAGCTACTAGTAAAACTGGGCCTAACACCAATATTAATAAATTCCTCACACCAGAAGCAATTAAAACCAATACCGTAATTGGTAAGATCGCAATAATACCCGCATTAATGTAGTCTTTCTTAATCATTACAGTTCTTGCAAAAAAAATCTTTACAAAAAATTTCATAAAAAAAGTAACAATTCCAAAAGACAGAAAATAAACTAAAACAAAGAAAAACAATATTCCTAATGGCCCTATATTTGCCGGCGACGTCAAAAACAATATTGCTAAAATAATCGACAATACGACTAGTGATAAAATCAAAATTAATCGATTAATCATAACCATATTATACGTCATTTTAAAAACTTAAAGAACATAATCCTATACAAGAATCATCTACTCTTATTCCCTGATTCTCGTCATTCTAAAAATGAACCCAAGTAAGTCTTATTAATAAAACTTATTTTATTTATTTAAAAAACACCTCATCTAGCCAAGCTAGATCCTATAATGTACTCTCCCCTGGAATCTAGGTGGGTGGTTATCCGGCGCTAAAACATAAATAAATACCGCAACCATCTCCACCTAGACTATTTGACCGCTCCACGTATAGTGGGGCATCCGTCTTTAGCTCTCCCCTCAAAGCTTTTTAAATATCTCTACATTAAGCATGTTTAGATATCTTTAAAACCAACCTTTTAATTTACATTTAGATTCTCACAATCTTTTTATTTGTTGATTTTTATGTTTGTCTTTCGACACTCTTATACTAACATAAGCTTCATTTTAAATCAATACAAAATGCCCTATTTATGCATGTATTTACTACAACAATAATTAAAAATACAAAATTCTTCCCTATAAATAGATATTTTAATTCAATTTACATAATTGTAATTATCACAACAAAAATCCTAAATTTTATATAATGATGTAACTTTTACTGTAAATAATTACAACAAACACATGTAATTTACATATATTATTTTTACAACAAGAGCAAAAAATACATAGCTCTCACTACGTCTTTCTTTTTCTCCTATCATTAAAAACCTTTTAGTCAGCAACAAGTCATCATATTTCTAATAAACAAAATACAAAGAAACTTATGTTTATTTTTTTATTTAAAATCGTCATTCTACCACGTACAACTAGGAATCTTTCTGTACCATAATCAACCCTCTTCTTAATATAGATTCTTTGGGATTTCTTTACTAAATATAAAAAGAAAAAGACCACGGCCTTGAATAGCACTACAAGCACCCTCTTGTGCTTTTTATTTTCAGAAATAAACACTCAACAATATTAATACTAAGATCGTAAAGTTTTCTACCTATCAAAAACATTAATTCCTATCATTAATACATTCGTCTTTCTTATCCAGATTTTATATATTTTTTAAGAAAAAAGTTTCAAGCAGCTTGAGACTCGTGTATTCATATCATAAAAAAAGAAAAGCCGGCCAAACTGCGAGGAATGCCGAACTTTTCTTATAGAGTGTGGAGTTTTTTGGCTATATTGTTTGTTTTTGGCTTTGAATAATTTTTTTATTCAAAAGCTACCTCTATATTAACTCTCTATTTCGCTTATGTCAACAACTTTTTGAATAAAATATTTATGAATTTTGGCTTCTTTTCCACACCCCATTTTTACCTCCCCCTGTAAACAAAAAGAGCACCAGAGGTGCCTTTTAAACTAATCTTTTATGGTGGAGCTGCCGGATACTGCCTCCGGGTCCGAAAAATCTCCATGATATCATTCTACATGCATAGTTCTTTGTTTCATCTCGGTTATTCCTAGAAGCTGCAATAGAACAAAACTTCTAGAACCCATGATTTATTTTTCTAGGCAACTTGCATCACTTAGTTGCCCCTATTCTCTTCTTTATAACAATTTAGATCTTCCGAGAAACTATATCTAAACCGGCCTATAAAAAATTAGGCGTAAACAGGTGCGTAAAGCACGTGCTTTGAAGTTGTTTCTTCACTTATTCAATACTTACGGTATCAATCGTCATGCCTGATATCTGTTAATAATCCGTCTAAGCTTTGTCAGCCCCAACTAATTCCGATTCTAACATATTCCCCGTTTTTCTTCAATTTTATATCATAAGCAAGATATCAATCATAAGCAAGATATCATTTCACCCCAGTTGTTTTATTTTTTAACCATCTTTTTTTATTCAAAAAGTGCATATTCTTCGACTTTCCTCACTTACCTCGTTATATTAAAAATATGATTACAAAAGTATATTCAGCTATTCCCTACGGCTACAATGGCAAAATCATCGAAGTTGAAGCTAGTCTTATCAAAGGCCTACCGGTATTCAATCTCGTTGGCATGGCCGACAAAACTATCTTTGAATCAAGAGATCGCGTCCGTAACGCCATACAAAATTCTGATCTTACATTTCCACTTCAAAAAGTCACCGTCAATCTCGCTCCCGCCAACCTAACCAAAACTGGGTCCACCCTCGACCTACCAATTGCCATCGCCATTCTTGTTGGCAGCAAGCAACTAACTCCACTTAATATAATGCATAAATTCTTTGTCGGTGAACTTTCCTTAAGCGGCGATCTTCGACCCGTCTTTGGTATTATCAATATCGTTGAGGCTGCCAGGGATGCTGGTTTCACCGAAATCTATCTTCCTAGCGAAAATTTAAACTCCGCTGCCATCGTAGACAATATTAAACTTTTTCCAGTTCAAAACCTGCGTCAACTATTTCTTCATCTCAAAGGTCAAACGCTTATAACTCCAGTTACTTCCCAGAATTATCAACCAGTCCTCCCATCAACAACTATGAAATTCGACACGACACTTGATCAAGTTTATGGCCTGAATTTTGCCAAACGCGCCCTCACACTTGCCCTAGCCGGCCATCACAACATACTTTTTAGTGGTCCTCCGGGTAGTGGTAAAACGCTACTTGCCAAAACTATCCCAGCTCTTCTTCCTCGCCCCAGCACCCATGAGCTTCTCGAAATTACCAAACTAAAAGAACTCTCTAAGGCTCTCAATATCGTAGATTCTCGTCCATTCCGCTCACCTCATCACAGTAGCTCTACTTGCTCCATTATAGGTGGTGGTAACCCCATCATACCAGGAGAAATCTCCCTCGCACATCACGGCGTCCTCTTTCTTGATGAACTACCTGAATTTTCCCGTCAAATCATAGAAGCCTTGCGCCAACCACTCGAAGATCATCAAATTACAATCGCCAGGACCAAAGAAAAGGTCACCTATCCCGCAAATTTCATCCTGGTTGCCACTATGAACCCCTGCCCCTGTGGTTTTTATGGTAGTCAAATCAAACATTGCACCTGCACTCCAAACGAAATTCAGCGCTATCAAAAGAAGATTAGTGGTCCAATTCTAGATCGCATCGATATTAAAGTTAACGTTCCATATTTAGGAAATCAAAAAATTCTCGATCAGTTCAATCTGGCCACTCTCAGCTCTACCCACGAACAACCCCTAACCCACCATGTTATTAAAAATTGTATACAAGAGGCATTAGAGCATCAAAAATTCCGCTATCAAACAGATCAGCTCTTTAATGGAACACTTTCTTCTTCGCAGATTACAAAATTTATTCATCTTAAAGACCCCGAAAAAAAGCACCTTGAGCAAGCCTCCAGCAAACTTCAACTATCCGCCCGTGCCTTGCTTAAAATCATTCGTCTTTCACGCACTATTGCCGATCTTGATCACTCAAACGATATTAAGATTCAACACCTATCGGAAGCCATTAGTTTTAACCAGCCATAACCAGGCCGCAAGCTTAGCCTAACCCCTTGATAATCTCAGTTATTCTTGATATAATTCTACCTATTAAGGTTAAAAGAAAGGACTACCATTAGTATCAAAAATTCACGTACAAAAATCAATGGAGAAATCCGTTACGAATCTGTGCGAGTTATTGGAACTAATGGAGAGCAACTTGGCATTATGTCAAGCCGCGAAGCTCAGCTCCTCGCAAGAGAAAATGGCGTTGATCTAGTTGAAATCGCTGGAAACGCAAATCCTCCTGTTGTCAGAATCATCGACTGGGGTAAATTTCAATATCAGAAGATGAAAGAAGAAGCCAAGAATCGTAAAAAAGCTCGTGAAAAACAATCTGAGCTAAAACAAATGAAGATTGGTCTCAAAATCAGTGACAATGACCTCAATATTAAAATCCGCAAAATTAAAAGCTTCCTCGATGATGGCGATCATTGTAAAATCATGATCACTTTCCGAGGTCGTGAGCTTGCTCACAAAGAGCTTGGTAGCACTCTACTTGATCGTATTTTAGCTGAATTAGCTGAAGTAGCCATCGTTGAAGGAAAACCACAATTTGCCGGACGCAACTTATCAGTCGGAGTTCGGAAGAAGTAATTTCCTACTTCCACGGTTCCCTGATCGCTCCTTAGCTCAGCTAGCCTGAGTACAAATATTAACTATAACTAAAAGGAAAACCTATGCCTAAATTAAAGACCCATAAAGGCACCGCAAAGCGTATTAAGATTTCCGGTACTGGAAAATTAATCCGTGAACGCGCCTTTGGTAACCATATCCTTGCTAAGAAGTCCAAAGCAAGAAAACGCAATATGAAAACTGCTGGTGCAGTCGAAGGTAAAATTGCAAAAAACATTAAGAGTGCATTAGGAGTTTAATCATGAGAATTAAAAGAGGTGTCGCTGCACGCGCAAAACACAAAAAAATCCTAGCTGCCGCTAAAGGTATGCAACATTATCGTACACGAAGTTTCCGTCTTGCCAAACAAGGCGTCATCAAGGCTCTTCGCTACGCTTACCGTGACCGCCGTAATCGCAAACGCGACCTACGTGCTCTCTGGATTACTCGTATCAACAACGCATCCCGCGAGCTTGGTCTAAGTTACTCTCAGCTTATCAATCTTATGAAGAAACAGAACATTACTGTTGACCGCAAAATCCTTGCCGAGCTTGCCGTTAATCAACCTTCTGCCTTCAAAGCTATTGTCGAAAAAGCTAAACAGGAGAATAAGTAATGGCTATTTGTGAAATCACCGGTAAAGGCAAGATGTACGGACATAATGTTTCGTTCTCACAGCATAAAACCCGTAAAGTATTTAAACCAAATATTCAAAAGAAAACCCTCATCATCGATGGTAAAAAGATTCGTCTAAACGTTAGCGCTGCCGCTATTCGTACCCTCAAGAAAAAAGGTTTTCTTAAATAATTAGAAAACAAAAAAATAGGCCCGCAAAGGGTCTATTTTTTAAGTCTTTACTAAGCCGGGTTCTGTAACTTATGTTCTATCGACCCCCTATCACAAGATAACCATAACGGGGGGATATTAGATAAGTCGACAGTCATCTATCTAGACATCTTGTTGCCAAAATGTTCAAGCGGTGAGCGTGCATCCTCGAACAAAGGTTCTCTAGCACTCCTTGCAGCCAGTAGGGTTTACCATCGCCTATGTCACCATAGTACGCCGTGAGCTCTTACCTCACACTTTTCACCCTTGCCCGAAGGCGGTATTGTCTCTGTGGCACTTTCCCTATTTTTAAGTTTTTTGATGTATCACTACACTTCTAAACGATCAAACGGTCGCCGTTAACGACTACTGCGTTCTATGCTGCCCGGACTTTCCTCTTGGTTATACCAAGCGACTGTCTTGCGGACTCTTGAATATCCTACCATAAATTGCATCTAAAAGCTAGGATCCAAAGTGTCGATCTATCGCCTTATTCGCTTCGCTATCTGCAATTATATTTCGCTCTCTCTTCACATGTGTAAATGCCACTGTGTCAAAACTTTGAATAAGTCTATTAATGTCATTATAGATTGGCAGGATATCATTATTCTTAACTTGATATATTCCATTCATTTGATTCACCATCATTAAATTATCCGATACAAAGCGCACCGTCCTAAAGCCAAGTTCAATTGCCTGTTCACATCCTTCTTTAAGAGCATAATATTCTGCCACCCTAGAAGTCGCAAATCCAATAAACTCCCCACCCCTTTTAAGCTCCTGGCCCTCCTCACTATATACCACGTATCCGATTCCCGATGGCCCAGGATTTCCCCTTGAAGCTCCATCCGTGTAAATAATTGGCCCATTAGCAGCACCCCGAAGCCCCACCGTAACTTCTCCATTCTGCCTGTTACCTGTTTTTCCAAGCTCAATTCCAAGTACTGTAGCTGAGGCCTCCTCAAAACTTAAATTAGAAAAGATATCATCATTAAATCCTAAAAATTTATACGATGAATATTTATCACTCAGTTCAATCTTATTAGCTTCATTATCCTCAACGTCAATATCATATATAATATATAAACTATATATTTTTGAGGCATCTTCATATTCCGTAAATGTGATTACATCTCTAATCTTCATTTTCTTAACAGTCAGTGATAAATCCTCATCTACCAACCTCGCTATCGCCTCTTCTGGCTGCTCCCCCACTCGAATCTTGCAAACCGGTAACTCCCAGACAGTAGATATATCCGCACGCCCCTTATTCTTCTTTAACACCAAAAAATGATCCGCTTTCCGAATCATTCCAGCTATTCTAATTTTCTGCTTCATACCCACTCATATCTTGAAAAAAATCATAAACCCTAGTGACCTGTTTTTCCCTGTAATAAATACAGGTGGGTAGAATCTTATGCGCATCTCCACGGAGATAACACCGCGAAACCCCTGAAACATGACTATTCAGGAAAATCATGCCGCCACTAGGGTAACTTAATTATAGCATATCTTATTTATTTATTTTACACCCACAATAAAATAAAAGAATTTCAGTATAGAGACCATTATACTTGAAGTAAAAATCGACAAAGAATTTCCAAAAACGTATACCAAAATCAAAACCAGAAAAACCCCCATACCTTTTTCAATCCTATCAAATAAATCCCTAATAAAGTCAGGCGCCAAAGCATAGGCAATCCTCGAACCATCGAGTGGTGGAATTGGTAATAAATTAAAAATCATAAAACCCAAATTAGCTAAAACTAACTGTTTAAAGAATAGTCCTACATACCCACCGGCCACCAAGCCGCCACTTAGATGGCCGATTAAAAACCCAACAAGAGCAATCAGGAAATTTACAAAAGGTCCAGAAAACGCAACCAACGCCATCCCCCATTCACCCCCTTTAAGTCTTTTCTGCGCTACAGGAACAGGCTTAGCTCCTCCAAAAATCGGCCCACCACTAATAAATAACAACAGTGGCACAATTATCGACATCACCGGATCAATATGTGAAAATGGATTTAACGACAATCGCCCTTCTTCTTTTGCGGTATTATCCCCCAAAAAATACGCAGTATAAGCATGGGCCATCTCATGTAGGACCATTGAAAATAAAATAATAATAAATACGATGATAATCGCAAAAATATCAAAATTCATATCAGAATTATAGCATATTAATTAACCATCATATTTTTCAACAATACAATTTTATTTAGATTACTGAACACATTTTTTACTCAGTATCATTTTCAATGATTTTATATCCAGAAATTGCATACAAAAACCTATTATTCTGAATACATTTTTTAAGTAAATTCACTTTCATAGTAACCTAAAAAAAGAGCCTTCCATCTTTTGAGCTCTTTTTTTTAAATTCTCCCCCCCCTCACTGTCTATTACTAATCTTAATTTAAAGCAATTACTTCTTGTATCGCAGGAAGATCCTCTATCTTTTTAATCTTAATTTTCTTCTCCACTCTACTTGATAGTTTTAATTCAGTCACCATACCGTCAATATTACCCGTAGCTACAATTATTTTAGGATTAATATCCTTAATCGCCTTCACTGAACTTGTACATAGAATATCAGAAATGCCTAACTCATCCAAGTTCTCATCAAAATCACCAATAATGCCGATATGAACTCCGCCTACTTCCACATCATAAATTGTTTTAGTATGCTTAGCCACACTAATACCCCTAATTGTTGCTTCCCCAATCTCAAACTCACCGGGACCCGCGATTTCCCCTACAGCTAGATCAGCCATAATCACCCCATTAACAAAATCAATCGTCACCGTCTTCGTAGCAGTTTTAATTGTAATTTCATTTGGATTCTTACTCTCAATTTCAAACATCTGTCACTCCTTCCTCTTTTTCCAAATTATTTTAACGTCTATTCAATATTCCATCTGGATCAATTTTTTCCAATATCGACATTTCCAAGACTTCCGAAACAAATCTGTCCTTCACATTTAAACGATACTGAAAATCATCACGAGACATGATTACATAATTCAAAGGTTTCCCCTCTTTCTTCTCAACAACCTCAGCCCAATGCGTCAGCTTCTTCGTTTTATCATCCCCAACTATCAATAGATCAACCCCTTCTTGACCAGGCAGTCGGTTAGTAACAATTAAACAATCCAAGTAGTTCTTAACTGAACGCACATATTCTTCCCAAACGTTTGGCTTCACCGTCACGTCAACCACCACATCAGCACGTGTAGAAAACAGCATAACTAGTGGCTTTGAAAAGGGATGCTTCGTATTTGCTGAATAATAAACCTTATTATCATAGGTTTCGTTTTTAATAATCCCTATTCCTTCAAGATTTAACAGCTCTCGCCTCACTGAGTTAATCTGCTCCTCAATCACTCGTGTCATCTCACGGACATAGAAAGAACGTTCAGGATTACCAAAAAATAGACTTAATAATTTTGTTCTAGTTTTTGATCCAAATAGTTTTTCTAATGGAGTATTATTTTCTTTACTCATCTTAACTCTATTTTACCACATCATAAACTTTTTATTCTAAAGACTTCACATCTTTTATAATTTCAGCGTTCAAATCTTTTAACCTACACCACCTAATCTGTGTGTTTCTTTTAAACCAGGTCATCTGCCTTTTTGCCAAATGATAATCATCATACGCTCCAAGAGTTATGGCCTCTTCTTTTGTAATTTCCTTATTCAACATTCGCCATACGAACTGATAAATATTACTTCGCATAGATTGTAAACTCCAATCAAAACGCTTAGCTAATTTTACCGTCTCTAAAAATAATTCCTCATTTTCAAACATCTGTTGTTCACGAAGTTTAATTCTTTCTCTAATTTCCTCACTACTCCACTGCACCCCATAAACCAAGAAATCTTCTCCGATTTTTCTTCGATCAAGTTGGTCACTCTTTCTTTCCTGATTAAATTGATAATCATAGATTAAAGCATCAATATAAAGCCCCGTCCCACCTACAACAATCGGATATTTCCCCTTCGTTCTTATCTCATAAATTTTTTGTTCAGCATATTTCTTCCATTCATATACCGTAAATCGCTCGTCTGGATCCACTAGGTCTAATCCAAAATGAACAATATTTTTCCTCTCTTCCATACTAGGCTTAGCCGTACCCACGTCCATTCCCCGGTAAATCGTTCTCGAATCCGCACAAATAATTTCCCCACCGATTTCTAGCGCCAAAGCAATAGCCGCCCCTGTTTTACCAGAGGCGGTAGGACCAACTATTACTATTACTGGTTTCACCATCTCTACCCAGCAAAGATTAAGCCAAAGCTTTCAGAAAATCACCCAGATTCTTTAGGTCTACTGTTTTTTCTTCATCTTTCAACCTCACACTGACAGTTCTTGCTTCCATATCTTTTGGACCAACAACTAAAATTACTGGAATCTTCATTGAAGTTGCACGACGAATCTTCTTCCCTAGTGAATCATCTGTCTTGTCGGTTGTAAATCTTAGTTCATTATATTTTAACGGCTTATCTAGCACAATTTGCTTCAGCACATCCTCAATCTCTGAAACGTAATCCAGTACGCCATCGTTCACTGTTACAATTCTAACTTGTTCAGGTGCACACCAGAATGGGAACCAGCCAGCTGTATGTTCAATAAATACTGAGAGGAATCTTTCAATTGAACCTAGTGTCGCATGGTGTACCATCACTGGTCGCTCTTTTTCACCTTTTTCATTCACGAAATTAAGATCAAAGCGCTCCGGCTGTACAAAATCGAGCTGTACTGTCGCAACCTGGTGTTCGCGACCAATTGCATCCTCCGCCATAAAGTCGATCTTTGGGCCATAAAAGGCTGCTTCACCCTCTGCCTCAAAGAAGTCTAATCCATTATCAATTGCCGCACTCTTAATTTGCGCCTGTGCCATTTCCCAAAGACTCATATCCCCCAGATATTTATCTTCATCAGAGCGGTAAGAAAGTCTTGCTCTTAGCTTCCCCATCCCCACCGTCGCGTATAATTCACGCACAATTCTAATTAAATTCTTAATTTCATCCTCAATTTGGGATTTACGACAGAAGACGTGTGAATCATCCTGAGTTAAAGAACGCACCCGGGAAAGTCCACCTAATTCTCCGGATTTTTCATCACGATAATCCGTGGTCGCTTCCATATATCGAACAGGCATTTCTTTATAAGTGCGTGGTCTTGAAGCAAAAATCTGTGCATGGTGCGGACAGTTCATTGGTTTTAATGCAAAATTCTCTCCATTCACCTGTGAATGCACAATAAATAACTCATCACCAAATTTAGCATAGTGCCCAGAGGTCTTATAGAGGTCCATTTTTGTAATATTCGGTGTCCACACTTTCTCAAACCCAGAAGCTCCTCTTAGTGATAGCGAGTATCCTGACATCATTTCCCTAAGCACTGTTCCTCGTGGTGAAAATAGTGGCAACCCCGCACCTACAAGATCAGAAAAACAAAATAGATCCAATTCTTTACCTAGCTTCCTGTGATCTCTAGCTTTTGCTTCCTCAATTCTCTCGAGATACTCTTTAAGCTCATCTTCAGTTTCAAAAGCCACACCATAAATACGAGTCAACATTGGTTTATTCTCGTCTCCCCTCCAATATGCACCCGCAACTCGCATTAATTTAAAAGCACCAACTTCTTTTGCATTCTCAATATGTGGCCCCCTACATAAATCAGTAAAATCACCTAGTTGATAAAATGAAATAACTTCGTCTTCTGGTAGCTCATTAATTAATTCAGTCTTATAATCTTGTCCATTCTGTTTTGCCCAATCTAGTGCTTCCGCGCGACTTTTTTCTGAATATTGCATCTCAAAACCTCGCGCAATCACGCCCCTCATTTTCTTCTCAATTTTAGGTAGGTCAGCATCAGAAATTTTTACCACTTCATCATTTTTTGTCTTTACTCGAGAAAGATCGACGTCATAATAAAAACCATCTTTAATCGCAGGACCCACACCAAACTGAATCCCTGGATACATTTCTGTCAAAGCAGTCGCCATCACATGGCTCAAGGTGTGTCGCATTCGGTCCACACGTTCGGTCTCAAAACTCTCAGTACTACTCATGACATTTTCCTTTCTCATTAACTCTTTTATTTTATCATATTTTATGGTAAGATAAAGATAACAAGGGTCGCTAACTCAGCTGGCTAGAGTGTCTCCTTTACACGGAGGAAGTCGGGGGTTCGAATCCCTCGCGACCCACCATATAAAATCGCCAATCTTGGCGTTTTTTTAATATCTATTTCTCGATATACACCTATATCTCATCACATCTATAAGCCTTCAAAAAACCTCGGCTTTTCACCAAGGTTTTTTATTTAGTATCTTTCTTTGTTTTTACCACTTTCTTTGTCACGTCAAATTTTTCCATGTAATTCCCCGTCAGCAGTCTTGTTTGCGAATAAAATGCTGCAAATGACTGATAGACAATCGCCACAACAGGCATTAATAACCACTGTAGTATCATTAAAATCCGTGGCGTCTTCACCTCTTTTGGCCTTGGTGGTAACATCTTTAATGATAATAAAATTGTCGTCATCAAACCCACTGAAGCAAAAATCTGAATTAGACTAATCGTGTTTGGTAAATTAAATGTTAAGAGATCTTTCGATCTTGAATTAATAATTTTTGGCACCCATCCCCCAAATGCTACCATTGGTGAAATAGCTGCAAGAGTTACATGCCCTTCTAATAGACGTACAAATTTAGCAAAAAGCGGCAAGAATGGCATTTTTCCAATCTGTTTTCTATCTTTTGAAAACAATCTCACCCCCACATATGCCACGTCCGACGCTCCATAGTCCCATCGGCGAAGCTGTATGAACTGCGCCTTCAACGTCTTTATCAGAGTCTCTTCCATTACCGCATCTTGGTAAATAGCCACATGGATAGGCAAAACTTCATAGTTACCCTTAAAGAAGAATAATGAACGCCAATACTGATGACCATCTTCTACAATCGTCTTCTTACTCCAAAAACCCATTTCAGACAAAGCAAGTAGTGGCTGCGAGTGTGAAGCAAAATTCTTAAGAGTATGTGAACGCATTGATGAGATAATATTAAAAAATGAGTTCGAAATTGCGATAATCCTCATTGGCGCTGGCGCATCCCAAATATTATTAGTGAACAACGATACTGGCTGATAACTCAAATGTTGCCTATTTGGATGTACAATAAATTGATACGCTACATAATCAAGGTACCACTTACTCATCTTATTATCTGAATCAAGCGACGTTACAATGATATTTTTCAGAGGAATCTTCTTTTTCTTTACAAATTCCAAAAGCTCCCCCGCTGCAAAATTCAAATTTGGCCCCTTGCCCTGAATCTCATCTTTCAAATCTTTTGGATGCATTACCGTAATAAATTCAAAGAAATCATCCTTAAATTTTTCTTTTAATACTTTTGCGTTTTCAACCATCGCTTCGCCACCGCGTTCCTCATATCCGAACACAAAAATTATTCGTTCATTATCAAAACTGCCGTCTCTTACAGCTTCCACTGTTGGGATTAATGTTTCCAGACCTTCATTATATGCCACCATAATCACCGCATGATAAATCTCTTTTGGCTTAGGAAAGGATATTGGCTCATCTGCTATCACTTCACCCTCGGATAATACTAGATCCTTTCCAACTGATAGTAGTTTTAAATTTTCTACATGCTCATTAAAAGCAAATTCCTTACATTTATGCTTTAAGAGTACCTCGTAGCGTTCGTGTGGCGTCTCAAGATCTACTAACCTTTCGTGCCAGTTCACCTTTTCTGCTCTTTTTGCAGCGTTATAACCTTGAATTGTACGGTAAACAATTCCTACTGCTTTCACTAATGTCACTGCAATAATTAAAAGTAGATAATAAGATCCTAGTGCCGGACTTATAATCGATAATGCGAACAATAAAATTATCATTGTGTATGACAAAGCTCCCGGCAGAATTTCTAACAGACGATACTTCTTCGTTCTTTTTCCTAATGGAATCTCAAGGTCAGCCCAATCTGACCGCTCAACCGGTTTTACTTTTTTTCTTCTATCATACTTCTTACCCCTCACCAAGCAATCTCCAGAGAATTAAAATCGCAAATAAAATCACAGCAATTGTCACAACCAAAAATACACTGGCCACTTTATCGCCTTTTTTACGATATAACCTCAAAGCGATTACATTATGTAATACTCCAAAAATTAATGCAAATAACGGATACACCAGCATCGCATGCCATGCTCCGTCATGATATCCACCAGAATTCGACATTGAAGACCATTCTCCACCCTGGTATCTCCCAATATCACCATAGCTCACCTTAACCACTGAAGCATTCGGATGAAGGTTAACTATTGAATAAATAAAAAGTATTATCGAAAAAATAGTCATCACCACCATCAATGTGAACATTGAGCGATGTTTGGCATAAACTTCTTTTAGATCCTTAACTAGATCTTTCATCTTTATCATTATAACATTAATTATCTAATAACTTACAGATTAAATTAATTAATAATTCTTTTTCTGTACCCACACTCTCAGAAATCAGTAATACTAAAGCCGTTAACGCTTGGTCAGAGATCTTTGTCTCCCCCATACTGCTTAATTGAATCTGATTAAAAGCTAAATATACCACAAACAATAAGCCCCCAATCTGTTGATTACCCCGCTCAAACGGCTCGTTCTTCACAATAAAATACAGTAGCTTCGCCGCTTTTCTCGATACCGAATCATCTTCAGTATTGTCCCGCTTAATTTTCTCCGCCAAACTATTAAAATCATCATATTCAACCCGTAATTCCCCAAATCCCCTACCCTCCCCTATTTTCTCTTTCAGGTCCATCACCAAGTTTTCCATCTCTACCCCAGATAGCTCATGTCTTGCGCGACGGTTATTTGATAAAATAAATTTTCCCTTCAAATATTCATCAATTACCTGAAAACTTCTTGTATATTTAGATATAATTTCAATAACCCCCTTTGCTTCACCGCTTGATAGCTCATTTCCTCGAAGCACTCGTTCGACAATCATCATTGCCGTCTTAATTTCATCTAGTTTTTTCTCTGCCTCCATTTCAGGAGTTCTCTCAAGTTGTTTCTGATTAATCACCACACCCTTTGTAATGTAGTCCTTCAAAATACGGTTTGACCAAACACGAAATTTCGTTGCTTTCATCGAATTCACCCGATAACCAACAGAAATAATTGCATCCAAATTATATCTTTTAACTTCACGCCTTACTTGCCTCTCCCCCTCCTTACGTATCTCATTTTGCTTCTGACAAGTTTTCGCTTCCTCTAGTTCTTCATCTTTATAAATATTTTTCAAATGCCTTGAAATCACAGTTTTATCAACACCAAACAGCTGTGCAATCTGAACTTGCGTCGCCCACATTGTCTCCGACTCAACATCCACATCAAAAACTATTCCCCCTTCTGGCGCTTGATAAATTCCCAGTTTATAGTTCACCCCAGTTCACTCCTATCGCCACATCCGCTTTTAGCTTTACCGGTAATTCTGGTGCCACACTTTCCATAATTTGGACCAAATCCGCCGATACTGCTTCTTCCAAGCCTTTAGTACATTCAATAATCAACGAGTCATGTACCTGCAATATTAATTTTGCCTCCTCGTGGTACTTCGCTTTCAATAGATCATAAACCCGAATCATTGCCCTTTTCATTAAATCCGCTTCAGTCCCTTGAATTGGCATATTCTGGGCAGCCCTCTCCGCGGCCGACCTTACAATAAAATTAGACGACTTCACATCTGGCGTCGGCCTCCTACGACCAAAATATGTTTCCACAAAACCTTCCTCACGCGCCTGCTTTAAAGTTTTTTCCAAATAATCTTTGATTGGTTTTCTTACTCTAAAATAATCATCAATAAATTGCTTTGCCTCATAAAAATTCATCTCTGCAGAATCTGCTAAACCTTTTGGACTCATACCATACAGTACGCCAAAATTAATCACCTTAGCTGCTCGACGCTGTGCTTTTGAGACATCCTCCATCTTAATTCCAAACACTTCTGCAGCCGTTTTGGTGTGAATATCAATATTTTGCGCAAATGATTCAATTAACTTCTGATCCCCCGCTAACGCAGCTGCTAACCGCAGTTCAAACTGTGCATAATCCGCAGACACAAAAACCTTACCACTTTCCGCCACAAATCCTGTTCGAATCCGTTTCCCATCTTCAGATCTTACTGGGATATTTTGCAGATTAGGATTTATACTTGATAGTCTTCCAGTTGCAGTTACATTTTGCGTAAAAGTTGTATGAATACGTTCATCTTCTCCGGCAAGTTCTGGTAATGGCAAAATATAGGTTGAAAGCAACTTTGAAACCTCACGATATTCCTTAATCATTTCAATCACTGGATGCTGCCCTTCTAATTTTTCAAGCTCATTTGCACCTGTCGAAAATCCTCGCGTCGTCTTCTTTATTCCCTTAGTCGGTAATGCTAAGTCCTCAAAAAGTACTTTTGATAATTGTATAGGCGAATTAACGTTAAAGTTCACTCCACATACTGAATAAATTTTTTGTTCAAGTTCTGTAACTTTCTCTGTAAACTCTTTTTTAAGCCCTTTAAAGTAGTCCTGATCGATCAAGACCCCAGCCTTCTCCATTTCATACAGCACTGGAATTAATGGCAAATCATAATCAGATAATATTCGGTACAACTTAGGCATCTTTGATAAAATTTTCATCTGTTCCGCATATTCAGCCTGTTCCGCTTCCGTATATTTACCTACTAATATTCTCTCGCACGGATTTTCCAGTAGCAACATAGCTTGGTTATTATCCGTATTCTCCGTCCTCTTTAACGGATTAATTAAAAAATCTGCCTGTTCTAGGTCCCAAATTTTTCTATCCCCTGCCAAAATTACCTCTGCAAGCTCATCTGAAAGATGCATCTTCTCTTTTAAGTCACTGGCAACAATCATACCCTCCGGTATTTCAAACATTTTCTCCGCAATCGCCGTCCCCTCCACTACCTGTACAGAAGCATCATCACTTAGATCTGTTTCAACACTCTTTATTTCCTGATTTTTTAGCCTATTCTGATCTTCACCCAATTTCAATTCGTTTCGAAACTTTCTAATCAATGAGTTAAATTCTAGTTTTTTTAACGCCGCAATAATTCTCTCTGGCTCTATCACTAGATCCGCAACCTCATCAAGCTGCACCGGAGCATCTGTTAAGATTTTTGCAAGCTCATACGACATTTCGGCCGACTCTCTTCCCTCCTCCAGTTTCTTTTTTACTACTCCAGAAATCTCATTAATATGTTCATACACCCCCCTCAAGCTACCATATTCATTTAACAGCTTCACTGCCGTCTTTTCACCAACACCAGGCACACCCGGAATATTATCCGAATTGTCCCCCTTAAGAGCTTTCAAATCCAAAAATTGACTCTTTAAAATACCATACTTTTCTTCAATTGCGGAAACATCTATCTCCTCAATATTCGAAAAGCCTTTAATCAGTCTATACATCCTGGTATTTTCATCAACAATCTGCAACATATCGAGATCTGACGATACAATATAGGTCATATAGTCCCCCTCTTCATCAGCCTGTCTAGCTAGCGTCCCGATAATATCATCTGCCTCGTACTCATCCGTCTCCAGAAACTCCCAGCCCAAGGCAAGAACTAACTCTTTTAATAGTGGAATTTGCGCAAAAAAGTCTTCAGGTGGTTTTGTTCTTCCAGCCTTATATTCTGGATAAATTGCTAGTCTTTTTGCCGTTGAGGTCTTCGCTTTATCCCACGCAACTACCACTTTCGTTGGTTGCAACTTTTTCACAATCTCTGTTGCAATTGTTGCAAAACCATACACTCCAGAAGTTGGCGTACCGTCCGATGTTGACAACGCCCCCATTGCAAAATATCCCCTATAAAATACACTCTTACCGTCAATAATTACCAATGTCTTCATCGTCTCACCTTAGTCTAGTTTTTTTAATTAGAATTCAATTCGATCGAGAATCACATCCACATCATCATGCAGCTTAGCTACGCTTTCATCATTAAGCACATAGTAATCTGCCATTGCAATTGGGCCACCCTTCTCTAAATTCTCCACCTCAGACCTGTCACGTTCTTGAATTTCTTTTGTATTGAATGGCCTCTCTGGTCTTTTTCCAACTCTAAAATGCCTCAAGGCCTTTGGCACTACAACCGCCAACACTGTTAATTGACCTGGAAATTCCTTTTTTAAAATCTTATACTCAGTCCATGAATAAAGACCATCTAATACAATCCGCTTTTGACCAGCATTAATTAGGTTTTTTGCCTCCTCAATCACTTGCTTCACAACCCAATCTTTACCTTCAGTCTCCCGAATCATCTCCCTGAATCGCTTTTCACTTTCTCCGTCTGCGGTAATTTCGATCCCTCGTCGCTTCATCTCTTTATAAATCATTCCCCCAAAATACACTTTAGGAAAACCTTTTTCAGTCAAATAATCTACTACTACCGATTTTCCAGATCCACTCATCCCTACAACTGCTATGATTTTTATATTACCATCATTCATCATCTTTTCCTCTTATTTTCTCTATATTACTCTATTTCTTCTCTTTTGACTATTTTGCAAATTTTCGAAAAAAGTTCACAAAATCCGCCCTCTCTTGTGTCTGCCTCATATAAATCAAAATCGATCCCCCCTTCTCGTCTCTTAAACTACCATCCATCTCCGCATCCACCATAAAAGTTGTACGGTTTTTAAAACTCAAAAAAATTAATAAATTTTTTATTAAGCTCTCACTTCTATCGTAAATCTGGAAAACGTCTGAAAACCACCCATGCTTAGCCTTAAATACATTCTGTTTAGAAAATACATATATATCCGAATAACTATTTAGTTCAGCATCCACCTTCACAATCACAATTACTCCAGTTTGCCAGTTATAACCTATTACTAGGTTTGAATAAATTGTCGTGGTTAAATTTTGTATATATATTCCATAATTAGATTCAACCTCTCTTTCTTCACTAATCGAGTCAGTATGATATCCAGCCACTAACTTAAAACCTTCCGGGGAAATTAATTGTTCAGCGATGTGTACACCATTTTTATCCACAACCTCTTTTTGTGACACTTCAATATTATATTGCTCAATTGCCACCAAAAAAATTCTCGCCATCCTTTCCTTGTTGCGCTTTATTAACTCAATATTCCAATTCTTTTCTCTTTGTCCAGAAAAACCCTTCATCCATTCAGAAAATCCGCCTCTACCAGTTCTAATTCCAAGCTGTACCATTATCTATAATCATACCATGCCTAATTTTAAATTAGAACTTGCTATAATATTAATATGATTTATGATATTGCAATTATTGGTGCCGGTACCGCTGGTATGACTGCCGCCCTCTACGCTCTTCGCGCAAATAAAACTGTTCTCCTGCTAGAATCCACTATTTATGGTGGCCAAATCATTCAATCTCCCCTTGTAGAAAACTACCCTGGTCTCCCTAATGTATCTGGCCAAGATTTTGCCTCTCATTTGTATCAGCAGCTTCAGGCCTTAAACCAAAAAATCACCTACCAAACCGTTCTTGATCTAGATTATGTAGATTCTCTTTATTCCATTCACACCAAAAATCAACAATATCACGCCAAAACAGTTATTTTAGCAACTGGAACCACACGCCGTAAGCTTAATCTCCCGGAAGAAGATCAACTTTTAGGTCGCGGCATCGCCATTTGCGCTACCTGTGATGGCCCACTTTATAAAGATCAAACTGTCGCCGTTGTTGGTGGAGGTAATTCCGCCGTTCTTTCTGCTCTCTACTTAGCAGATCTTTGTCAAAAAGTTTATCTCATACACCGTTCCGATCTTTTTCGTACCGAAGAACTTCTCTTTGACAAGCTAAAACTTCGCAAAAATGTAACCATTCTTACCAACAATGAGATCAACTCACTAAGATCTTCCAACCATTTCCTCACCGCAGTCGATCTTAAAAATGATTTACCAAAAGATTTTCAACAAGACCCCTCACTCCCTCGTACTCTTAAAATTCAAGGTCTCTTTGTTGAAATTGGCCGCATTTTCCCAAGTACTAATCTTCTAAAGAACCTAGGTCAAAACCATAATTTAGTTACGGACTCTTCTGGCTTCCCAATTACCGATGATAATTGCGCTACAACCTTACCGGGCTTCTATGTTGCCGGAGATTGCCGCTCTAAAGCTACTCGCCAACTAGTTACCGCTACCGCCGATGGCGCGCTTAGCGCTACTTCTGCTATTAATTTTTTAAACTAAAAAAATGGAGCCATTGACAGGGATCGAACCTGCGACCTGCTCGTTACGAATGAGCTGCTCTACCAACTGAGCTACAATGGCACCTGATTAGATTATATCATGAAACATTTCCTAGCCCAACGAAAACCCCACCTAAACCCAGCACTTCCCCCTGAGGATAAACTAAAACAGTCTCAGATTGCCGCACTTACTAGTCGCCCTTTTGCACATCGTGGCGTACACGGTTTTCTTAACCCATCAACCTATCAAAAATACCTTAGCGTTCCATCTCCTCATCAGCCCTACATTTTCATCCCTGAAAACACCCTTGCTTCCTTTCAACTTGCTATTCAAAATAAACTAGCCATCGAACTTGACCTT
Source organism: Candidatus Nanosyncoccus nanoralicus (assembly GCA_963545055.1). Lineage (GTDB taxonomy): Bacteria > Patescibacteriota > Saccharimonadia > Saccharimonadales > Saccharimonadaceae > Nanosyncoccus > Nanosyncoccus nanoralicus_A. Next base: position 50,864 of record CAUUHT010000001.1, on the reverse strand, counting down.
CACTATACGAATGACCGTCACCTTGTTATTTTTCACGACAATGACACCTATCGACTTACTCAAGTCTCTCAAAAAATTAAACATAGTACTTTGGCTCGTATTCAAGAACTCCAGCTTCTTTCCTCTTCTCAGCAGTCAAAAAATCCTTTCCCCAAAGAATATATCTCTAGGATCCCCACACTAGAATCTGCACTTCAACTTATCGCCGGCAAAACTCCCCTCCTTATTGAACTTAAATCTGAATTCAATATTAACTATCGTCGTTTCTGCCAACAAACCGCAGACCTACTTCAAAAATATCAAGAACAATATCAAAATGCTCCCGTCGCCATCAAAAGTTTTGACCCGCGCATTGTACGCTGGTTTCTTCATTATTGTCCAAATATCCCCTCTGGCCTACTTATCCCCAGCCATCCAAATCCTCTTTATTATTTAGGTTTATCTCTTCTAAAATTCCCCTTCAACTCATGGCTTAAGCCAGATTTTCTTTCCGTCGATAAAAAAATTGTTCAAAACAATCATATTCAGAATTACCGTCAATTTCACCCTGTACTTTGCTGGGTACTTTCTTCAAACTCCGAAAAATACTATCGAAAGTATATAGATAATTCCATTATTGAATAAAAAATTTAAACAAGAAAAAACAGCCCTAAAGCTGTAATGGCGGATCCGACGAGACTCGAACTCGCGACCTCCGCCGTGACAGGGCGGCGCTCTAACCAACTGAGCTACGAATCCAATACCAGTAGTATACTTTATTGTCCCCGATTGTGCAAGACTTTTTCTCTATCTTCTTTAAATTATGCTAAAATAACTACATAAGCGAGTATCGTATAACGGCTATTATGCTTCCTTCCCAAGGAAGAGACGAGGGTTCGACTCCCTCTACTCGCACCATTTTTTTGTCAAAAAAATCCCTCTCTCGGGGATTTTTTATCGATACGACATTCTCTATTCGTCCTTCAAGCTAATCATTTCTCGTACCAGTCCCCCTTCACGAATTTGTTTCACTTGTTTATTAAACTCCAAAAACGGAATCTTAATTGACGTATAATTCACTTGTGATTCGGTTTTGTTAATCAATGTCACAAAATAGTATCCATCACCAGATGAAGACATCACACGATCTGAAGTCTGCCCCGCCTCAAGGCCCATCGCGATTCCAGCCCTACCCCCGTCAACGTTCAACTTATCAACCAACCCCCCGGTCTCCTCATATAAAACCTTTTCACCAAGCTCATCAGCAATAGCCTTTAAACTTTTTCCCGACTTTACTCCCGCCTGTACAGTCTCCGAAATTCTAATCGCTTCCTTATCAATCTGTTGTGATACTTTTTCTTTCATTAAGGAAAGGTAAAGCATCCTGCGATACTCTTTAACAGATAGTCCAAAGTTGTCCTCTAGGATTTTCTTAAAACTCTCCTCGCTTCTCTCCACCCCGCCAATCTTACGATGCTTATCGAGCGCACGATCAATCTCATCTTTATCCACGGTCAAATGATACTCGGCCGCCAATTTCAAGGCATAGGCATAATTCTCCGCCTCAGTTAAAGACATTCTTTTGTAGTGATTCATCATTGACGAAGCATCTTTATCATTGCCCAACTTCCCTTGCTGCTGTTCAATTGGCGTAATCGTACTCTTATAAATCATCAAATAATCAGAGTATCGTACACGCTCACCGTCTACTGAAGCCACAGGTAGCGGCACCAGCTGAGTAAGTCTATAAAGTACTGAATCTGTACTCTGCCACTTATATAGAGATAGGTACAAGAATCCGCCAAACAACATTACTGCCACCAAAGAGATCACAATAGTCAACGTTACAATACGATACTTAGCGTATTGTAGAGGATATTTAAACTTTCGCCCCTTCGATAAAACCTCTTCACGCCTCTCCTCGACCCGCTCAAGCTCTGTCTTGTTTTTAAACTCTTCAATTTCCTTCTGCTCTTTACGTTGTTTTAAACGTTTGATGATTGATAGTTTTTTTTCATCATTTTGATCTTGTTTCTTCACTCTTATTTCTCCTCTTCTCTACTTTGTGTTTTTTGCCACGACATTTTGCAATTTTTCATAAATCTGTGCCGGTTTCCCCACTACTGAAATCACTAGATCACCCACACCAGTTTGAATTAAAATTGTTCCATAACCTAAAATCCCCCCCACCACCGAAGTGATTCCGTAAGAAATACTCTGGATTTTGTCTAATCCCAGATCCACTACGGTCTTCTTGAATAAACCTTTTTGTGAAACCTGTCTAATTCTTTGGTCTGTCACGATATAAACCGAAAAATACCACATCATGTATGCATAGAAAAAACCACACACCCCCACGAATACAAATCCCAGAAAAATCCACAGCATTCTTAGATCATTCTGCCACAAAAAAAGCGGAATTATTCCTAGCATTATCATCAATACTAGAAAAATAATTCCCGCTTTTGCTGTCGAAAAATGGCGACGAAAAATAAACTTAACTTCTTCCCCTTCTCGTTGCCCATCAAATACTAATTTTGTCATATAATTTCAATTTATGGTGACCCGGGCGGGGGTCGAACTCGCAACCTTCTCCTTAGGACGGAGCTGCTCTATCCATTGAGCTACCAGGCCAACACAAATTAATTATACCATATATACTTCACTATCTTAGCGAGTATATTTTTCGTTCAAATCTTCGTAATCATAAAGTTCAGCATTAGTGAACCATAGTCTCACTTCTTCAGCTGCCTCTTCCGCGTTTCCAGATGCATGAACAAGATTAGGTACACCAATCTTTTTTGCATTAGAATAACCAAAACTCATGTGAGAAAAATCACCACGAATTGTACCCATATCCGCAGATTTTGGCTCAGTTGGGCCAACAATCTTACGCACCAAAGCTACCGCCTCCACCCCTTCAAGGCACATTGCAATAATTGGACCAGACATCATATAGTCCAAATTATACATAAAAGTCTCCTCACCACGACGTGAAATCAACTTCCCAATATCTTCATAATGTTTCTTAAATAGCACCTGGTCTGGGCTTACCATCTTCATGCCAACAATTTTTAGCCCCACACGCTCAAAGCGTTGCAAGATCTCTCCCACGATACCACGTTGAACTGAATCTGGCTTAAAGATCACAAGGGTTCTTTGCACGAAGTCGGCAAGATCGACCTCCTTTTGTTTATTAGTAGGTTTATCTTCTGACATACGTACTCCCTGAGCTATGCTCTTACATTTTTCTGATTATAACACAACCAGTCAAGCCATTCCACGCCTACTCTCATCCAGGTGCAACTCGTAGTCTTAATCACAAATTACCGCGTTAATCAATTCCTTACATCCCCCAACCTTTTTATTGTAATTTTTTTGATAGGTTTCCCGAATAAAGCTATACATTTCCTCGAATTTCACCGAAATATTTGCAAGATCAACCAACTGCAACGGGAATTCCGTCAACACATCCGGTCGCTTCTCCTTTTGAAATTGTATGAATGCATTCTTTTTCGCTTCTAAATCGTTCTTCGCTTCCACATAATCCACCACCTCAGTCTCCTCAGAAGAATGATAGAATTTATACGCCGCCTTCGCCACCTCTGTTTTTAAGCTAATCCACGCATTACCATACGACACTAATCTTTCATTTCCAGATTCCACCAAAATTTTCGCCGCTTCCTTAATTTCTGATTCACTCCATTCAAAACCGTTGTGGGTTTTATCTCCAGACGACTCCACAATTAGCCAATTATGCCACAACGAATAAAGATCCAGAGTCTTTTCTACTTCAGCGCTACTTGCCTTAGACTCATTCAACGCCACCTTAAACGCCTCAAATCGACGATTTACCTCAATATCCTTCAGGACCCCGGCCGTGTCCCCCATCTCTTCGATCAACTGCGCATTCACCCCCTGACTATTTTTTTTGCATCCCTCAATATATCCCTGATATATCTCCATCGAGGTGAAGGTGTTGTCATTATATTCTGTTACCTTATCACAGTTCACATTACTTCTTAGTTTTTGTAGGTCACTCTTAATCGCCTTCGCCACACTGTAAGTTTTTGAGTAATCGGTTGAAAACATTCCCGTAATACTTGCAACTATCGAAAAAACTACAATTAATCCCACCACTGCTGACGGGATAATAATTAGTAGCCTCTTCTGTATCTTCGTCAGCTCACCAAAAGAACGCTTAATTCTTTCCCCCAACTTCGGTTTCTTCGGTTTTTCAATTCTCTTGAAATCTGCATTCGGCCCATACCCTGCCGGGAACCCATTTTCAGGTACCCTATTTTCCTGCACTGTATCCACCACCACGCTACTCCCAGTTAGGGGCTCGTAAATTCTCTTCTCTGTCGGATTCATATTGATTTGCTGATCGACCAGTTCTTGATTATAATCAATCTTCTTTACTTCACCAAAAACCTTAAATACCGAATTCGCCCCTACCTCATTATTCGGCTGGTTTCCATCATTCAGCTTCACGTCGCCATCCATATTTAGCGTAAAATCCACACCCGGAGTATTCAGATTATCCATAACCGTATTATAGCACGATCTGTTATAATATCCCTTATGGATATCTCTGATCTTATTAATGACTTTCTCGAATCTCTTGAAATTGAAAAAGGCCGCTCTACTAAAACCACTGAAAACTACGGACTTTATCTTGCTCGCTTTCTTGATCTAATCACTCAAGATTTTCCCGAAGGCGCCACCATTAAACCTTCTGATCTCACTCCAGAAATTTTACGTAAATTTCGTCTCAGACTCAATCGTTTTGACGATAATCAAAACCATGAACGCCTTTCCGCCCTTACTCAAAGCTACCATCTAATTGCCCTCCGTGGTTTTCTCAAATATCTAGCCAAACGTGGAATTCACTCCCTTGACCCAAGTCTAGTTGACCTACCCCGCGCTGCTAAAAAACAGGTCACCTTTCTCCATTTTGATGAGGTCGAACGTCTACTTGCAGAAATCCCCATCGATACCGAAACCGGCCTGCGTGATCGTGCCATCATTGAACTATTATTCTCCGGTGGACTTCGCGTTTCTGAACTTTGTAATTTGAATCGTGACTCCATTAACCTCGCCCGTCGCGAGTTTATGGTTCGCGGTAAAGGTAAAAAAGACCGCCCTATCTTTATTGATCAAACCACAGCCGATCATCTTGAAGAATACCTTTCCGCCAGAAGTGACACTCTTCCCGCTCTTTTCCTCAATAACTCTTCCAATCAAAATATACCTGACACCTCTGGCGATTTTCGCCGGCTCAGTCCACGTTCGATCGAACGGATTATACAAAAGTATGCCCGCCTTGCCGGCATCACCAAACACGTCACCCCCCACACCCTTCGTCACAGCTTCGCTACCGATCTTTTAATGAATGGTGCCGACCTACGCTCTGTTCAAAGTCTCCTTGGCCATGCCAATATTGCCACCACTCAGATTTACACCCATATCACTGATCCCCACCTTAAAGAAGTTCACGAAAAATTTCATTCAGAAACCAAAGACTAATTTTTTAGCCTCACGATACCAATTCAACCACATCCTATACCGCCACTACATAGAGATATAAAAGAATTTCTCTAGCAAACAGCAAGACCAACCAAAACCCCATAATTAGATACGGACCAAATGGTACTCGCACTTTTTTCTTCTGCATAATTTTCTTCGCATTAAATCCTAGTGCCAACAAATTCGCTACAAAAAGTAACGTCAGTGACAGTTCGAATCTTCCCAAAAATAATACCGCCGCTAAAGCCAACAAATAATCCCCTCCCCCTACTAACCGTTCTTTTGAAATTTTATACATTAAAAAATATAGGCCGGGCAATACTAAAATACTGCTCACCAAAGTAAATAAATCATTCTTAATCACTTCGCTCACTTGCCTAGTCGTCCCAGCTTGTACACTAAGCAATTTTGAACCAGGCAAATATCTTAGCTCCGAGATTATCCCAAATCTCACCAGCTCATTCAAAATAAAGTAACCCACACCAAGACCTATCAACACATATAAAATCCAACTAGGTAACCGTTGCCATTTCAAATCATAAACCACTAAAATCCAAAATAATACTGCACTTACCATAAGAATTAATACTCTTACTATAGTCAGCGGATTAGTAAAAATTCTCAACACAAGCTCAATATCAAAATTCCGCCAGAAATCATAACCCCCTCCTTGCCAAAATCTCATTACATCCACTTGTTTAAAAAATAAACTCAAAATTCCACAAAAAATTAATCCCATCGCCACTTCTGAAGCAATCTCAATTCCCCCAATCTTCTTTCCGCATTGCCGACAACGCCCCCTCTGTAATACCCATGATACAATCGGGATTAATTCATACCAAGCCAGTCGGTGATGACAAAAAAGACACTCTGAACGTCCACCAATCCTCTTCCCCTCTTCCTTATATCGAATCCGATAAGCCTGACAGCATGCAAATGATCCAAAAACCGCCCCCACCACAAAAAATACTAGATAAAGCACCACTAACACTATCTGTATATTAGCATAAGCCTCTTGATTTTTCTATGAGATTTTATTATTATTTGCATAAGAAACACGCCAAAAACTTGACTAAAAAGAAAGGATCAAATGGCAAATCAAAATCTAAATAACAAAAAAGGCTTCACCATCATCGAGGTTGTCTTGGTACTTGGTATCGCCGGTCTTATCTTCCTTATGGTCTTCATCGCCCTTCCTGCTCTCCAACGCAACCGCCGCGACACCCAGCGCACCTCTGACATCTCCAGACTCGCTGCTGCTCTAACCAACTATCAGTCAAATAACAGTGGCGCTATTCCTTCAGACAAATTTGGCTCCTACGTTTCTGGACACACTGAAGTCGATCAGAACATTTCCCGTACTCTTAATCACCAATCTTGGGCCTATTTCTACGATTCCTACCTAATCATTGGTAAAGAAGATAAAGATAAATTTGTTGACCCAGAAGGTGGCCCATACTCTCTATCCATTTCCTCCTGCCGTGAAGCAACTTCCTATAATGCAGAGACCAAAATTTGTAACAACGGTCAACGTTCAGCTTCTACCTGGCGTGATCAATCTGAGGGCCGTCCAAACGGTGTAGAAGACGTCACAGCCGGTAACCCTTACGAACAAAGTGGTACCAAAGGTCACACCATCAGTATCGTCACCAATGCCACCTGCGAAGGCCCAGACGCTATCCATGCTTCCGGCTCACGCAAAGTTGCCATCCTTTATAAGAAAGAAGGCGGCGGCTCAATCTGTCAACCACTTTAAAAAAAGACACCCCGCAAGGGGTTCTTTTTTTAGTCTAATATTTTTACCACTTAATTTCTTCAAGGCCCTTCGACTTCAGATATTCATTTGTTTTCGAAAATGGCCTAGAACCAAAGAATCCATTATGAGCCGAAAACGGCGAAGGGTGAGCCGATTCTAAAACTAAGTGTCTCTCTTGATCAATTAATACCTTTTTACTTCTAGCATCTCTTCCCCATAAAATAAATACCAAGTTCTCACGATTTCTATTTAAATACTCCACACAGTTCTTCGAAAAAGTCTCCCACCCTTTTCCTCTATGCGACCCAGCTTTATGTGCCTCCACTGTCAATACATTATTTAGTAGCAACACTCCCTGCTCCTGCCAACTCGAAAGATCACCATCTGGATTTAAGTGCTTCCCCACATCTGCATCAATTTCCTTGTAAATATTCAGGAGACTAGGCGCCATGTATTTTCCATCCCTTTTGACTGAAAAAGCCAACCCATCCGCCACTCCTGGTGTATGATATGGGTCTTGCCCCAAAATAACTACCTTTATTTTATTTAAATCCGTCAGAAAAGCCCTAAACACCGAGCCTTTTTCCGGAAAAATCGTCTTTTTCTCATATTCTCCATGTAAAAAATCAGCTAATTCCCGAAAATAAGCCTTTGAGAATTCTTCCTCCAAAAACCCCCGCCAACTCTCATCAAAACACTTCATCTTATAATGCAAATAGCTTTCTTAATTCCTCTTGTACTTCATCAATCGTTCCCCCAGCATCTAGGCACTGCAACTTCATCTCCTTCGCCACCTTAAGATATGCTTCATTTACTTTTTTCTGAAACTCTGTTGGCTGTGTTTTTAATACTTCACCCACTCGACCTTGTTCGACCGCCTGCGTATTTAGCCTACGTTGCCTCTCCTCATCTGACAGCGTCAGTACTACCATCCTGTCAGGCTTAAAATAATAGTCTGGCATAATTTCTTTATGCAAACGTGAAATTAATGATTTTGATACCCCACCAGCATAACCTTCATAAATCAAAGTCGACAACCAGTTACGTGTCAAAATCACCGTCTCACCTCGCCTTAATGCAGGCTCCGCAATCTTTCGCCATTGTTCATAACGATTGACTAGGAATAGTAACACTCTAGTTCTGTGATTAATATCTTGTTTAGTCTTATATGTTAACTTAGAAATCTCAGAGACAAAGGGATCCTCCGAACCAGTTCCCGACTCTGAATAAGCCGTCACTGTTTTGCCCATTTGCCTTAGATATTCAGCCAAAAGTCGCGCCTGTGTATCTTTTCCAGTCGCATCTTGCCCCTCGATCACAATCAACATTATTTCACTCCTGCCGCATGTTTTTTCAAAATTTCCCCGCCTTTTTTCTTCCCAGCTGCGTATTCTGAGTAACATTTTGGACAAATTGCCCTATACTCAACTTCTGAAGTACCATCATCAATTAAGACATCTGGGCCATCCGCCATAAACTCGCCATTCAAAAACCTTGCATTCAACGTTGCCTTACGCCCACATTCACAGATCGTCTTGATCTCATCAATATCGTGCGCCATTTGCAGTAATCTTGTTGCACCTTCAAATCCACCATCTGTTAAGCGAAAATTTAACCTTAATCCATAAGCCATCACAGGAATATCGAGGTCCGTCGTCACTTTCATCAACTGATCCACTTGTTTTGACGTCAAAAACTGTGCCTCATCAACGAGCACACAAGAAATTTTCTTATCCTTAATATGTTTTTTCAAATAACTAAAAAGATCATCTTCTTTCTCAAAACAAAAATCCGTCACTCGTTCCGGCCCAATCCTGGTTAACAATTTTTCGCCATTCTTGGTATCCGTCTTTGGTTTCATCACACAGACCTGATGTCCGCGTTCTTCATAATTAAAAGCTACCTGTAAAAGCTGCATTGTCTTTCCGCAGCCCATTGCACCGTATCTGAAATATAGTTTCGCCACAGCATCCTCCTAGTATTATTATCTCTATAGTAACACAAGAGTTCAGTTTCTACACATCTTCACTAAACTGCGAATTATAAAGCTCCGCATAGAAGCCGTTCTTTGCGATCAATTCCTTATGATTACCTTGCTCAATGATATTCCCCTCCCGCATTACCAAAATCAAATCAGCCTCTCGAATTGTCGACAACCGATGTGCAATCACAAAGGAAGTTCTCCCCTTTGTGAGCTTTGAAAACGCATCCTGGATTAATTGTTCAGTACGTGTATCCACATTAGAAGTTGCCTCATCCAAAATCATCATCATCGGCTCACTAATCACCGCTCTGGCGATTGTCAAAAGCTGCTTCTCGCCCGCTGAAATATTATCCGAATCTTCCGAAATTACTGTCTGGTACCCATTTGGTAAGGATTTTATAAAATGATCCACTCCCACCATTTTTGCAGCCTTATAAACCTCCTCATCCGAAATCTTCTTTGCTCCATATTTCAGATTCTCCATAATTGTTCCTGAGAATAACCATGTATCTTGTAGGACCATCCCGAATAAATCACGTACTTCATCGCGTCGCATTTTCTTAGTCTCCACTCCATCAATCAAGATCTCGCCATCATTAGGATCAAAAAATCGCATTAACAGGTTTACAATCGTAGTCTTTCCCGCCCCAGTCGGACCCACAATCGCCACCTGCATTCCTGGCTCAATTTTTACCGAGAAGTTCTTAATCACTGGCTTCACATCATAACTAAAATTCACGTTTCTAAATTCCACCTCACCAAGGAATTTACGATCCTTATTCATGATTTGCTTAAATAAACTTTTTTCCACTTCTGGGGTTTCTTCTGTTTCTTCAAGGAAGTTAAAAATTCTTTCTGCTGCTGCCAAAATCTGCTGAATCGTACTTGAAAGCTGTGCCACTTCAGTAATTGGCCTATTGAAGCGGTTTAGATACTGAATAAATGCTTGTATTCCACCAATTGAGATTGCTCCTGAAATTACATAATAACCACCCAACATACACACCCCAGCATATGCCAAGTTTAAAAATACATGTGTTAGTGGAAATGTTAACGAACTTAAAAACTGTGCTCGCCTACTTTCTTCGTATAGCCTAGTATTCATCTTATCGAAGCTCTTGATTGACTTACCTGCATGATTATTTGCTTTAATAATCAACTGGCCACTAAAGTTCTCCTCAATAATTGAATTTAATTTACCCAGCGTTGCTCTTTCTGCTGCAAAATATACCTTTGCCTTCTTTAACACAACCGAAATAAAAATAGTTGAAATTGGTACGGCGATAATAGCAATCAATGATAACGTTATTGAAAGATACAACATAATTGCAAGATATCCAAACAACATTGTAAAGCTTGTGATTATCTGGGTTAAAGTTTCCGCAAAAGAAACAGAAATTGTATCCACGTCATTAATCATCCTGGACATCACATCACCATTCGGCGTTTTATCAAAGTAACCAATTGGTAGTTTCCTCATCTTCTCCAAGATACTATTTCTTAGTTTCTTCTCATATAAAACTGACAACGACGAAGTCACCACGCCTTGGATATAAGAGATCACTGCCGATAATAAAAAAGTTGTAATTAATACAAAACCTAAGAAGTTAATCTCTGGCCAATTTATTGCACCCTGATTTTTTAACGATTCCGTTGCCGAAGTCGTCATCATTCCTAAAATCATTGGACCAAATACCATCAAAAGCGTTGATACCAACGACAATATCGACGCCACGATGATTTTCACCTTCCACTCTCTTATTGAAAACCAAAAACGTCTTAATGCCGATTTAAAATCTTTTGGCCCCTGTGAACTCATGCCCTTACCGTGCATTTTATTTCTCCCCTTTCTGGCTCATTCTATTTTCCGTGTTTTTTCCATGAGTTAAAGCTAGCTCCGCTTCTAACTCTTTTTCAGAAAACTGCGACTTAGCAATCTCAAGATACACCGGACAATTCTTCAGTAATTCGTAATGTGTCCCCTTCCCAACAATCTTGCCTTGCTCCAATACAATAATCTGTTCAGCGTCTCGAATCGTATTAATTCTCTGCGCCACAACTAGCACTACAGAATCTTCTGTTATTTTCTTTAAGGCTTTTCTTAAATTTCTATCTGTCTTCATATCCAGAGCCGAAAATGCATCATCAAATACATAAATTTCTGGATTTTTCGCCACTGCTCTTGCGATTGACAAACGCTGCCTTTGTCCACCAGAGACATTAGTTCCCCCTTCTGAGATTTCCGTATCATATTTTTTAGGCATCTTCTCAATGAATTCGGCTGCCTGTGCAACTTCCGCTGCTTTCTTCATTTGCTCATCTGATCCATTTTCCACCCCGAACAAAATATTTGAACGCACCGTCCCCCCAAATAGATAACCTTTTTGTGGTACTAAGCCAATTCGATTAATCAAATCAGCCTCAGAGTAATTCTGAATCTCTACTCCGTTAATCAAAATCTGACCATCTGTAGCATCGTAAAACCTTGGCACTAAATTAATCAGTGTCGATTTTCCAGAACCAGTCGAGCCAATGAAAGCCGTTGTCTTTCCTGCCTCCGCAATAAAATTAATATTATCCAAAATCTTCCCATCGGTTGTTTTATAACCAAAACTTACACTTCTAAACTCCACACTTGTTTTTGATTTAGATATATCAAGAGATTCTTCTGGGAATACAATTTTTGATTTTGTCACTAAGACCTCATTGATTCGCTTTGCCGAAACATTTGCCCTAGGAATTAATACAAACAGCATTGTCAAAAACAAGAATGACATAATTACCTGTGTAGCATATTGCATAAACGCAATCATCTTACCAAGGTAACTCATATCAAACGATAGTCTTGAAACCCCTACCCAAATTGCAAACAACGAAGTCATATTAAACACTAACATCATAATCGGTGTCTGTAATTGCATAATTCTCACAATCGAAAGATCTGTCTTCGTTAATTCTTCATTCGCCTTTTTAAACTTCTTTTCCTCGTAATCTTCCTTATTTAAGGCTCTAATCACCCTCACTCCAGTCAGATTCTCTCTAGTAAGCAGATTGATTCTATCCATCATCTTCTGAAAAATCGCAAATTTTGGCATCACTGATCCTATAATCACAATTGAGAAAATCAAAAGAATACCAATTGCTAGAGCAATAATCCAGGTCATATCCGGTGCCACCACAAAAGCCTGCACTACCGCTCCCACTGCCATTAATGGTGCACGCACCAACATTGAAAGACACATCACCATCGTTTGTTGCACTTGTGATACATCATTCGTAGTTCTTGTCACCAAAGAGGCTGTCGAAAACTGCTCGGTTTCCGTAATCGAAAAAGACAATACCTTAGCAAAAAGATCACGTTTCATATCCCGACTTATCCCAGCGCTCACTTCAGTCGAAAAATAGGATGACACCAAAGTGCCAAGCGCCGACACTACAGTGACCAAAAACATAAAGATACCAGTTCTAAAAATATAGTCCGTATCATTATTATTAATCCCATTATTTACAATATCCGCCATCATCGTCGGAAGCATCAATGTACCAAAAACCTGTAGTCCAACAGCCAGCACCAATACCAAACACTGCCAGAAATATGGCTTCATATACTTAAATAATTTCAGCATCCATCACCTCCCGTGATCTATTTAGAATTCTTGTTTAAAGAAAGAATACTCTTTTATCGAATAATTTTATTATAATTAATTTATTTTTTCAAATCTTATTTCTGTACCCAGCGAACTAGTCGTACCAAAATAAATACAGCTAGGTTAACTAATACGATAGTCGAACCAGTTGGTGTGGATAAACTATAAGATACCCACATTCCTATCATAAAACAAACTACGGACACCAAAACTGATATCAGTATTACCTTCTTGAATGTTTTCACTAGCTGCATTGCCGACATCGTTGGAAAAATAATCAAACTCGAAATCAATAATGACCCCATCAATCTCATCCCCAAAACCACTACAACTGAACAAAGTACTGCAAATATTGCATTATATAAGTTTGTTTTAATTCCGATTGATTTTGCAAAATCCTCATCAAAAGTTAACGCAAAAATCTTATTATAACAACCGATAAAGATTCCAATCACCAGTATTGAGAAGAACAGACTGATTATCATATCTCCTTCCGAAATCGATAGGATGCTCCCAAACAAATAATTATTTATATCCGTATTTACGCCACGCGTTATTGAGATCACAAAAGTGCCAAGCGCCAATGCACCTGCTGAAACCATTGCTATTGCCGCATCTGGCTGAATCTTATTTTGGCTATTTAATCTCAAAATTAAAAACGACATTATTATTACGATTGGCATCGCAAATTCAAGAGGTGCAAAATTCAATACAGTAGCAACCGCAAAAGCCCCAAACCCCACATGCGACAGCCCATCCCCGATCATCGCATTCCTTCTAAGTACTAAGGCCGTCCCAATAAGTGCTGCTGAGATTGATATCACCAACCCAGCAATAAACCCCCTCATTAAAAATCCTTGCTCAAATATCTCAAACATTATGAATTCTCTCCACGTATTCACAAGTTTCACCAAAGAAATATTCTTTTCCAGATAGTGCCAATATTTTATTTCCTATCAAATTTTTATGATCAAGATCATGTGTCACCATCAAAATCGTAATGCCTTTTTTATTTAACTTCAACAAATTATCATATAATTCCATTTTTGACTTAAAATCCAAATTATTCGATGGTTCGTCCAAGATTAATAGCTTCGTTGTCGCTGCCAACGCTCGTGCAAGTAATACCTTCTGTCTTTGCCCACCCGACAAATCTGCAAAATGTCGTTTTGCTAGATTAACAATCTTTAGTTCCCTTAAGCTTTCTTCAACAATATTTTTTTCGTGTTTCCCAAAGAAAGGCCTAAGCCCAATCCTATTCAGTGTTCCCGCATAAATAATCTCTGAAACCGAAGCTGGAAAATTCTTGTCCACCTTACTTTCCTGCGGCATATAACCAATAAAATTTCGCTTCAAATTATGAAACAATATTTCCCCCTTACTTTGCTTGATTTGCCCCAGTAATGTCTTAATTAGTGTTGATTTTCCAGCCCCATTCTGACCAACAATGCAAATAAAATCCCCCTCACAGACCTCAAAACTTAAATTTGAAAAAACCTTCGTCTTGTCATAATTCACCTGTAAATTTTTCACCGTTACAAGCGGCTCACAATAAGAATTAATACGCGCCCCCTCCTTTTTAAATTCGCAAGTTTTGCACTTCATCTTCATTGTCTTTTCTCTTCGGTTTCCTTAAGCTATTCTCTAGCTATTTAAAGCTTCCTTTAAAGCTTCGAGGTTACGCTCCATTAAATCTACATATGTCACACCGCTCTCAAAATCTTTTTCCGAAATATTATGTGCAGATTGAATTTCCAAAATCTTTGCACCCGTCTCCTTTGCCAAAGTTTCCGCAATTAACCCATTTGAAAGCTCAATCTTAAAGACAGCAGGAATTTTATCTTCTTTGATCTTCTTTACTAAGAAGCTTACAGTTTTTACGTTAGCTTCCGTCTGTTCCGAGCATCCTGGAAAGGCGGCATAATATTTAATTCCATAATCATCTACAAAATATCTTAACGGAAAACGATCACCGACGATAATTTCTTTGCGCTTCGCTGTCTTAACCATTTCCCCAATCTTCTGGTCGACTGCAACAATTTTGTCCGTATAATTCTTGGTATTTTCGGATAACTTCTTTTCTTCTGCCTTGTCAAACTCTAAAGTAGCCTTAAGAATCTTTTCTGTAATCTCTTTAGCATTCTTTAAGCTAGTCCACACATGCTCATCAACCTCTGGTTCTTCTTCTTTATGATCATGGTCATGCTTGTGATCATGGTCGTGGTCATGGTCATGATCGTGGTCATGCTTGTGATCGTGCTTATGATCATGATCGTGGTCGTGGTCATCATCATCCTTGTGGTCATGCTCGTCCTCCTGCATCCCCTCGACTACTTCCTCGTTTTTAGTTTTTACTAAATCAACTAGCTTCATCACCTTAGTTTTCTTCGGATCAATCTCACTGATCACTTTTTTTACCCATTCATCTGAGTCTCCCCCAACATAAAGAAACAAATTGCTATTCTTAATTGTCAAAATATCTTGTGGAGTAGGCTCAAAACTATGTGATTCAGCCCCAGGCTTCAATAACATCTTCACAGAAACCTCTGTGTTGTCACCAGCTACCGCACGCGCAAAATCATAACCAGGAAAACTCGTGCTCACAATTGAGTATTTTTTTCCCGTCTCATGCTTACCCAGCATACTAGCAAACTTTACTCCAGCAAAAGCCACGCCCGCCACAATTAAAGCCGCCACCGCTCCTTTATAAATTTTTTTCATTATTTCTCCTTGGATAATTAATTTATACAAAAATATAATCTATTAAATGTGTATAAATTATTTATTCAATCATCCATCTGATCTCTTAACGCAATCTGAGTTAGCTCCCCCTTTAAAATCAAACTTCTACCCGTGTTTAGCTTTCTACACTGACAATTAGCGCATACCCCTAGTACTACTCTAGTCCCTCTCTTTTCTAAACAGAGCTCTTTGTCCTCACAAAAACCACCCCCGCCTGGAATAGTCGCTTCAATCTCTCCACAGTGTAGACATTTTATATAAATTCTTGGCATTTTAGCCTCTTGGTGGTTCGCCCTCCGGCTCATTTAGTAGCTTCTTAGACTTAATCTCATAACGCTTTCCATTCACCGGTGAAACATAATAATCTTCATTTAATAAATTCACAAACATCGTCAAATCCTTATCATCCATGATAATGATTTTACCGTCATCATCTGTCATTAACTCCAACTTCATCTCGTCAGAATAATCCACTAGCTGTTCTTGCGACATCTGCTCTTTTATATCCATATCTTGCAACTTCTTTACGAGAGGCTTTTTATCCTGCAGTAAAGCATTCAAGGTTAATCCCTCAGCAAAAGATAGCTGATACTTCTCCTCAATCTCCCTTGCTTTCGCCTCAGCCAGCATCTGTGCC
Source organism: Candidatus Nanosyncoccus nanoralicus (assembly GCA_963545055.1). Taxonomy (GTDB): domain Bacteria; phylum Patescibacteriota; class Saccharimonadia; order Saccharimonadales; family Saccharimonadaceae; genus Nanosyncoccus; species Nanosyncoccus nanoralicus_A. Next base: position 34,590 of record CAUUHT010000001.1, on the reverse strand, counting down.
TTAAAATCATATTGAAAAAGGTTCTCAAACTTACTCTGATTGAAAATAACCACATTCTCATCAATAATCGCGACTTGATTATCATCCGGCATCTTCAGCGCCACCTCGGCACTAAACGGTTCAAAACTCTCACCATTTAATTCCCAAGAAGATTTAGCATTAAGCGCTGAAGCGGCTGAAATCGCCTTTGCAATATAGAACGTTTTCATCCCATCCCCACCAGGATAAGTAAATCTCGCCAAAATACCCTTCACCTTCTTAAATTGGTGCTCATTATCCGTAAAATAATCAATATCCTTATATTCTTTTTCCACTAAACGAATCAGACTCTCAGCTCTCACCACCTTGTTGAGATCTGTGCGATAAATTACCTTATTTTCACCATCTGATTTTTCGTATTCACGACATTCCAGACCTTTGTCTGCCTCTTTAATCACAAAAGCCACTGCCTCACCCATAAACATTTGCTTTACGGAATTAGTCAGTTTTTCTGAATAACGAATCTTAAACGGAGTGTAATTTTTATTAAATAGAAAAAGCTCACAAGAGACATTATTCTTTACTTCATCAATTTCATTTGCCCACAAAAATACATCAAAATCACTAATCTTCTTAATCTCAGAATTTGTAAATGCTGGTCTATCTTCTGACTCCATACTTCCTCTCTTTTTCTAACTAGTTTAACACAAAAAAGTTTGACTATGCTAGGTCAGCGTAGGTTTCTTTCAGTCTCTCATTTTCAGTCAGACCAAATTCAGCCAAAATTCCCTCCAATTTTCGCTGTCCTTCCCCCACTTTTTCATTATCATCCAATGTGATTTCAATTTTTACGAAATCCTCTTTCTGGTTGTCAATTTGATCAATATAAACCTTTGTGTTTTTATTAATCTCAAGAGATTGCCTTCGACGTGGAATTTCTGCCTGCATCACAAAGCCTAATTGCAGCAAAATATTTGCCGCTTCCGCATAGTCTCTCACTTGCGTCACATGCGAAATGGTCACTCCAGAATCTTCAATATGTCTCTTACAAATTAAGTCATACTTTGCTGGACGATCCACCGCCTTCATCTCAATCCTCAAAATCATTCTTGGATAATTATTATGATTTTGATAATTTTTTGGCACAAAAACTCTGTTATGCTGCCAATAAACCGGCCCAAAATCATAATCCAAATGTGATAGCTTCGCCTCAAACGCATCACGATCTGCCAATTTACTCTTATAAATAATCGTTCGCATTTCCTACTCCGTTGATACCAATTCTACTTCAACATTTTCCGCCCCCTCATTTTCACGCGCCTTATTCGCCCACAGATCAGTTAATTCGTTCATTTCAATTCCATCATGCCCCTTCACCCAAATTAGTTTCACCTTAGAGTCTCGATAAAGCTCATACAATTCTTTTACTAAATTTAGATTTTTAATAGGCCCAGTCTTCTTTTTCCAACCATTTTTTTCCCAACCAGGCGCCCATTTTGTCAAAACATTGATCCAAAATTCTGAGTCTGAATGAATTTCCCCCTCTTCTCCAGCCAAAAACTGCATTGCTGCACGCATTGCCGCGCCTTCCATTCGAATATTCGTTGAAGCTTCTTCTCTCCCCAATCTCACCGGCTGACCATCACAAATCACAGCATAGCCACCTGGTCCAGGATTAGGTGAAGCACTTCCGTCTGTCCATAAAATCTTCACTATAAACTTCCCTGTACATCATTTACAATTGCGTATATTGGGAATAGCACCGCCACAATAATGAAGCCAACCATTACTGCCATGATTACCATCAATACTGGTTCAATCAAGGTTGAAATTGTTCGAATTTGTTCTTCCAATTCATCCTCATACACTTGTGCAGCCTTCGCCAACATCTCATCTATTTTACCAGATTCCTCACCAATCGAAGCCATTTGAGGCACCAATGGCAAAATGTAAGAAAGGTTTTTCAAAGATGATGACAAAGTTTTACCTTGTTTAACTTTTTCTGAGACCTCCTTAATTTCTTTTTCTAATACCACGTTATTCATCGCTTCCGCTGAGATCTGCAGAGTATCCTGAATTGATACTCCTGCCGACATTAAGTTCGAAGCCGTTCTAGCGAAACGCGAATTATATAAACGCCAAAACATTGTCTTAAATATTGGAACGTTCAACTTCGCTAGTGCCGCCCATTCAATACCAGTTGTAGTTTTTCTAAACTGAAATAGAAAATAAATCGCCACACCCAATAAAATCGTTACCAACCACCAAGATGCCACCAAAAAGTTCGCCAGTGAAACTAATGCGCCTGTCGCCCATGGTAATGCCCTCCCTATATCCTTATATAATGACTGGACTTGTGGCACAATCATAAGCACCATAAAGACTAGTACCGCAATAATCACCATTAAAATAATGGCAGGATAAACCAAAGCACCGCGAATTTTTGAAATCATCGCGTTATCTTTTTCCTGCTGCTCCGCCAAACGTTTCAGTGACAAATCCAAGCTACCCGAAGCCTCACCCGCTCGAAGTAATGCAATATATACTTTATTAAACACATCCGGATACTTTTCACAGGCCTGAGTTAAAGTTCTACCAGCCTCCACGTCCACCAAGATTGATTCCACTACCTTCTGCATTGGCTTACTTTCGGTCTGTTCGATTACGGTACGTAATGAATTAGACAAAGGCAAACCAGCCCCGATTAAGGTTGCAAACTGCCTCGTAAAGACAATTCTGTCTTTCATCGTAATCTTGTTTTTAAAACGCTCAAATAGCCCAACCCCTGACATATCTTCATCAATTCGGTCCGGCGTCATTCCCTGTTCGATCAAAAGTTTCCCAGCAGTACGTTCATTTTCTGCCTGGATCACCCCCTTAGTCATTTCTCCAGTCTTACTATCTCTAGCTTTATATATAAATCGTTTCATTAAATCCCCTTCACCAACCTATCAAACTCACGCATATCCACTGCATAATCTCTTGCGCTATCGTATGTCACCGTACCCTGTTGTACTAGCTTCGCTAAAGTACGGTCCATTGTCTGCATTCCTTCATTTGCACCAGTCTGTATCGTGTTATCAAGCTGATGTGTCTTACCCTCACGAATTATTGCACGTACAGCCGAGTTTGCAATCATGATCTCTGCTGCTACCACTCGACCCCCGCCAATCGCTGGCACTAGTCGCTGCGAACAAACTGCCATCAAAATTCCAGCTAACTGCGAACGAATTTGCGGCTGCTGTTCAGCCGGAAAAACATCAATCATACGATCAATTGATTGAGCTGCCGAATTTGTATGAAGCGTGGCAAATACCAAGTGTCCAGTCTCCGCGATCGTAATCGCAGAAGAAATCGTCTCAAGATCACGCATCTCACCAAGTAACACCACATCCGGATCTTCACGTAGTGCCGACTTTAAAGCCCTTGAGAAAGAATAAGTATCATAATGCACTTCCCTCTGTGCGACCACCGATCGAATTGACTTATGCGTAAACTCAATTGGATCCTCAATCGTCAAAATATGCATCGCCTTTTCTGAGTTAATCTTATTAATAATTGCTGCCAAAGTCGTAGACTTACCAGAACCAGTCGGACCCGTCACGAGTACCAGCCCACGTGGATAATCAGCAAACGAAGAAATAACTTGTGGCATACCCAATTCTTCGATCGTAGGCATCTTTGTTGGAATTAAACGAAATGCTGCAGCCAAATTTCCTTTTTCATTAAAAGCATTCACACGAAAACGTGCAATTTCTCCAAAAGAAAATGAATAGTCAAACTCTTTATCCTTTGACAAAACTTCACGCTGCATTGAGTCCAAGGTTGAGAAGACCAATTTTTCCACCATCTCACTCGTCAAGGCTGGCGTATTTGGAATCGGTGTCAGTGAGCCATCTATCCTTAAGATTGGAGGTAGTCCGACCTGAATATGTAAATCTGATGCTCCACGCCTAATACATTCTTCGAGTAACGTTTCAATCTTAATCGAAGTCGGTAAGCTAGTTGGCGTAGAAGCAGCTGCCGCCTGATTAGCCGCCGTCGTTTTTACCGCCGTTCCCGTTATCGCCGTCGGCTGCGCCTGTACCTGCGCTTGTTGTACTGGAGCCTGCATAGGATTCGTCTGCGGCACCCCAGCCACACCCATCGCTGGAGCTGGGCCCGTCATGTTTGCTTGTGGCTGTGTATTTTGCTGCATTTTTCTCCTCTTTTCTCTTATTTTAGCATAAGCTTCATTGTTTATGATAATTCACTAATTGCAATTTAGAAGTTTAGTTTAAGCAAGGTCTGACGCCACCCTATTCACCTCACTCACCGTCGTTACTCCCGTCAAAGCCTTCATCATCCCATCTTGACGCATCGTCAAAGTTCCCTTCGCCCTCGCCAACTTCATAATTTCACTCGAAGTTGCATGTGAAATAATCATTTTCTGAATATCGTCATCCACTTCAATTGTCTCATAAAGACCCGCCCTCCCCTTATATCCACCAGGCGTCTCTCGATCATCAATTCCACGCACCAAGGTATATCCATTAGGATTAACCACCGGTAAGCCTGTATACCCTAAGTCGTCCGACACAATCGCCACCTGTTGCTGATTTTGTGGCAAAATACTCCCCACCAAATCATTTATCTGCTTAGTCTCCATTTCATTTGAATGCACAGCCTCTCTTTTAGGAGCCACCCTTCTCACCAACCTTTGACCAATCACAGTATTTAGAGTCGAAGCGAGTAGGAACGGCTCAATTCCCATATCAAGTAACCTTGGTAAAATACCCGCAGCCGAATTAGTGTGCAGTGTTGAAAAAACCAAGTGCCCAGTCAAAGCAGCCTGCACCGCCAAGTTCGCCGTCTCTGCATCACGAATCTCACCCACCATCACCACATCTGGGTCTTGACGCAAAATACTACGTAGTCCCGCTGCAAAAGTCAGTCCTGCATCAACATTTACCTGAATTTGATTCACCCCATCCATCTTGTATTCCACTGGATCTTCTAGTGTTACAATATTGATTCCATCAGATTTAATTCTGCGAATCAAGGCATATAAAGTAGTAGACTTACCAGACCCCGTTGGTCCTGAAGTCAAAATCATCCCATTTGGTTTTGCAATTCCCCGCTCCACCATCTTTAAAGCGTGGCCAGCCATTCCCATCTGTTCAATATCTAAAGTCGTTCCACTTTTATCCAAAATACGTATCACCACCTGCTCCCCCCAAATCACCGGCGAAATCGCAATACGTAGATCCACCTCTTTACCGTCCACCAGCACAGTAAACTGACCATCTTGAGGAATACGGTGTTCATCAATCTTCAGATTTGATAAAATCTTTACTCGAGAAACCAAAGCTGGCTCAATGGTTTTTGGCAACTCCATCACCTTACGTAACACGCCATCAATTCGACACCTCACAATTAAAGCCTTCTCCAGTGGCTCAATATGAATATCTGAGGCTTTTGACTTAGTCGCAAAAGTCAGAATGGTTGATAAAGCCTTTGAAATCGGCGAATCCTGAGTAATAATTTTTACATTTGCCCCATGCGAAGCCTCATCTGCCTCCGAAGTTTTAACCGCCTTCTCTACCGCCGTAAAATCACCCCGATACTGTGAGATAGCAGATTTCAGCCCCTTTTCTGAGGCCATCATAATCCTCACCGGTTTCTGTACCAACTGCGACAAGTAGTCCGTCTGTTGCACATTGGACACATCAAGCATTGCTACATATAGCTGTCCGTTTTTCTCTCCAAGTGGCACCACCATTGACCTAGATACCACATCATACGGCAAAAGCGACAAAATCTCCGGATCGAACATCACATTTCTAAGACTTACATATGGCACATTAATCACCACAGCCGTCGCATGTGTTACAGTCTCTGCATCCGTCACTTTTTTTGCAATCAAGGTCGCCAGTAGTGGTTGTTTTGTTCTCTTAATTTCCTCCACCACTTCCTGTACTTTTGTACTAGAAACCAACCCTTCCGAGATTAAAAGGGATACCACTTTCTCCTGTGCTTCTTGAGTTAGTAATGTCATGGTTACTCTGTTGCTCTTCCCCCGTTTTGGTTATTTGAAGGCTCGCTTCCATTATTAGCAGAATTATCCTGTCCTGCCTGACCATTTTGTGTTGCGTTATTATTTTCTGAGTTATTATTTTCTCCAGCCTGTCCCTCAGTTTTCTTTTTTTCTTCTTCAGCTTTCTTCTTCTCTTCCTCGGCCTTTTTTTCTTCCTCGCTTAGTTGAGGAGTCGCCTTGCCACACGCCACGAGTTCTGCACGATCCAAAATCCCGTTCTGGTCCACATCCTCACATTGCCCCACATAAACTTCTACTGTCGGATTAATCGCATCTTGGTTAAAGGTTTCTGGATCTGGTTCAACCACTTCAGTCGAAATCGGTGAAATATTTTTGTGTTTCAACATTAGCTCGTCAGGATTTCCTAAAATTGCATTTGAAGCAAAAAACGCTCCCACCATACCAATTGAGGCGATAATGATGATTGTAAAAATATCTGATTGCTTCATCTTTTTTCCTATTTATTTCTTTTTAATATTTGCCGTATCGTCTTTAGCTCTCACTATTTCTGTCTTTTCCTGAACTGTTGTTTCAGCGCTATAAAACGCTGCACCCTGCGCCAATAATTCCAACTTCATATTGCCGTTACCGAGATTGCTCCCCCATTTAATTTGTGCCGAAGATAAACTAAATGCACGAATTGACTTCTCAATATTTGAAATAATCGACATCGTCTCAGCTTCATTCCGTTTAACCGTCAAAGATACAGGAATTGTTGAAACACCAGTCACTCGACTTTGCTTATAATTCGTACCTGGCGATAGTTGTTCTGGCTCGAATCCAGACAATAAGAAGATCTGATTTAGCGAAGCAAGCAACGCCTCGTCATTCTTCTGCGCAGGCAAAGCATCCGGTACTACCCGCAAGGCTGAACACATTTTAATCATCTTTAAATCATATGACCTTTCATCGTCACTTGTCGCCTTTGAATAAGCCGCCGTAAAGTCAATTCGCTTACCACTTTCATCAAAACAATTTTTCTGACTATCTCGTGCCACGGACTCCAAGTTTGTATTGGCAGCCATCCCCACCATTACGTTATAGCGTAAAGTACCCGGCAGACTCGAAACATCAAGTGATTGCGGATTACAGTCTTTTAGCTCCTTATCAGAAAATTTCCCATCCTTGTTACTATCCTTACAAATTCCAACATTCTTTATAGCAAGATCATAGTTAGCAATCGCTTCGTCACGTTTCTTAATTACCTTAGCATTAAAATTCATATACTTAGTCAAGTGGATTGACACCACAATACTTACTCCAAGTAGTAATGATGCGCCAAGAACCGCCATCATCATCTGCTGTTGCAGCTTATTGATTCGAAATCGTTTTCCAAAACTTCTTTCTGCCATTTCTACCTACTCTCGCTTCCACTTTTTTTGTTATCTGTTTGTTTTGTCGACTGTGAACTACACTCCGCATCGTCAGCCCTACAATCATTCGCAGGCGCTGCAAACATTCCCTTAATTTGCTGATATGAATCCGTTACATTCTGTCCAGTTGGTCCAATTGTCATAATATGCTTATTATTATAGGCAAAAAGCACCGGATCAATTGCAAGCACTGCTGAAAACCTTAAGACTAAGTTATTATTCGCATCGCGACCGTTTGAAGAATCCGTAATCTGAATCCCTTCTGGCACCATCTTACAGTTATTCTCTGCACTCCACTTCGTCACATCCTTATCCCCCTCAGATACCTGATTGCCCGTATATTTAATACATTCACTCTCAAAGTGAGGGACACCATTAATCTTACCTTTAAGATCCATTGATGGTTTATAGATTGAATTTTTTACGTTCTTAATTGTGACAGTTTCGATCTCTGTTCCATTTTCAGTCTGGGTACTGCTATCTCTCGATGAAGCCAAGTCATCCGCAATTCCATCTTCTGAGGTTTTTACCTCAGTCCCCTTACTCCAAGTTTCAAATTGTGGCGTACGCCAGATCTTCTCATCTGGAATTACAGTTTCAATTTTAGTGACCGTCTTCTTTCCGTCTTTCTTTTCCGGGGTTTCTACCTGACCCAGCGACCCATTATTTAAATTGGTATTTTCAACAGAAGAGTCTGTTTTTTTATCACTTATAGTCTTATTGTTATCACTACTCACAGCGTGGTCATTACGTCCCGGATCACAATCAACCTTTCCGCGTGTCCAAATAACATACACATTACCATTTTCAGATAACAAATTTCCCTTTCCATCAGTTTCCTTAATACATCGAGTAGGAATCTGGTCTCCCGTTGCTGTTACAAAACGACCAAAATCATATTTCATCATATTCACCGATTTCTTAAATGACTCTAGAACACGATAATCAATCTTTGGCTCCTCGCCCGCATTCGCCTGTGCATCGAAGTTTAGTGTTGCCGTATCTAAATTCACGTTAAGTTCAGACATCGTAATCGTATCTGCCCCGGTTGGGAACAAATTTCTCAAAATAGGAAATACTCGCGACAATACTGGACGATTTTTATTAATTTCGGATAATTTCTTTAGCTGATCTTGAATTGTCAAAAAATCAGGCAACTCTTTATAGGTTGTAATCTTATCACTCAGATTTTTAATATGACTTTCCTGGCCAGATATTAATAAATCTTGAGTACCCTTAATACCACCAAGAACTGCTACAGTGGAAATCGAGGCAATTGACACCACAATACAAATAAAGAACACTAGGTTGCGAACCTTCTGCAACCTAATCATTTGCAGTTTCACGTCAGGCACCAAGTTCACTTCATATTTGCCAGTCTGCCCAGTCATCATTGTCGACTCATTAGTCTTACCAGAAATTAAGTCCTTAAAAAACTTAGGAATATCTGAAAAAGTCATATTTTTAAATGTATACTTTTTCATTAATCATTACTCCTTTCCGCAAGACCAATCGCCACAGCAAATTCTGAAGCCACTGGCAACAACATCTGTTGTTGCTGAGGTGTTACTTTTACATATTGCCAAGGGTTTCCCTGAATAGTTGCCACTCCGGTCTTCATCTCAATATACTCTGCAATGAATGGAATAATTCCCGAAAAGCCTGAAAGAACAATCCCGCCAACCTGCGCTCCGGTGTAACGGTTCTGAAAAAATCTCACTGATTTCGTTAACTCTAAAGCAAAGTTCTCTAGTGTCGAACTAAGTGCATTATAAACTTTCCCTTCGAGCTTGTCCTGTGCAAGACCAAACTTCAAAATAAATTGCCTGGCTTGATCCTCACGTACCTTCAACGAATCTTCCACTACCTTCACAAAGCTCGCAAGTCCCCCTGGAATTGAACGTACCAATCTTGGCGAATCCTGGTACATCACCACAAGATCCGTCGAAGTCTCGCCAAGGTCAATAATCATCCTCGCATCCTGCGCCCCAACCGGAGCTAACGCCCTCACCATTGAAATTGGTTCTGGCTCCTGTGCAATCACATTTAGACCCAATCCTTCAATTCTCTCGAGTAATGATTCAGCGTAAGCATTATCCACAGAAGATAATAAAATCTCCGCTTTTTTAGCGTCAATTGGACTAACCCCAAGTACCGCAAAATCAATCTTTGCATCATCCACCGACATCGGTACGTATTGGTCAGCCTCATATTTTACTGTATTGACCAGCTCTTTTTCTGGCGCATTCGGCACTTCAATAATCGCGGTATAAGTTTTTCTTGCCGGCATCCCCACTGCAATATTCTTAGTCTTAATTCCCGCTTGTTGTCTAGCGCCCAAAATAATCTCACCCAGCCTTCTTCTTCCTGCGTCTGAATCATCCTTCGTTAATTTCGGATCAATTGGTACATAGGCAAATTTCTCAAGCACCCACCCTTTTTCGATATTACCAGAAAGCTGAATCATTCTGATCGAATTTGTCCCAATATCCAATGCGAAGAAATCGCCCACTCCATGCAATAGACTCATACTAGTGTAATTATAACACAAGCGCTATAAAATCTGTAAAGCTTCTTTTGTTTTTTTAAATTCAATATTCTTTACGTTCTTTAGCTTTTTATATTCACCCTCCGCCTGGATTTCCACCTCTCCCCCCACGGTTTCCTCTTCAAAAGTTATTTTAAATTTCAAAGCCTTCTCTCCTTTTACCCCCATAAAAAAACCTCGCAACATAAACCAACACATTGTAAAAATATTCTGAAGTGACGCCATCCTCACTAAAAACCTATCATTCAAGTAATAATCACCGCCCCGCACTAATTTCGCCATACTTTCACCATTTAAAATCACCACATCTGAAATCCCTGCCATCTCAACTCCGCCCCTATTTCCATCTAACTCATATCGAAATCTTGGTATAAATCTTTTTTTATGATTTTTCATAAACCACTTAAATAGCACTATTAAAGAAAAGCATAGTCTGCCACGCTTCTTCCTTAACTTCTCTCGAATTTTACCCTCATCAAAAACCTCCGTCGATTCCGCCAGCATCCCCATCGTAAAGTAACAAAGCGCAAAACGAAAATGTTCACCATCCACCCTCGACTCAAGGCCATAAACCTCGCCCCCCCTTGCCCTTCTCACCGTTCGCGCGATATCATTAAAATTACCAAATGGTAGAGTATAATATCGCACTTTTTTGCCAGACAAAAAAGCGGCATTTACTCCAATTGTTGCCGTTCCGTCTCCACCCAAAGTCACCAAAATGTCCCCATCCATTAAACACGCCGCTAGCTTTTCTGCATTATCATCCACATCTGTTGGCGCCACCTCATACTGAAAAAAAGTCACATTCAAAAGACCAGTTTTGCCTAAAATTACCTTCTTAATTGGCCTTATTGCTTCAGCCTCCACCTTTTTTGCCTGACTTGACCGCGAATTCACCACTAAAACCATTCGAATTCGCCCATTATTAGACTCCTCCGTGATTCTCTTTAAAACATAGTTTAATTCTGTTTCTTTTCTTTTTTGTTTCATTAATTACCTCCGCCGTCCTTAATTTCTTTAATTAAGGCCACCAGGTAGAAGTAGAGCAATTACCGCCCAAAACATTGCATAAATCAAAAGACCAATCACCATATTGAGAATTCGTGTCTTAATTTTTACAATTACCGCCGGTTCATTTTTTGAAGTCATATACTGGTATCCACAGAAAATAAAACCAGCCGTCGCCGCAATTCCGACTCCGAAAGTTAATATATTGAGCACCATACCTAAAATAGCAAAAATCCCCGACTTTGGATCAGTCTCATTGCAATTTATAATAGAAGTCTGAACACCGCCACAATCTGCAAAAACTGGCTGTGAAAAAGCTAAAACTGTATAGGCTAGCCCAAAAACCAACACCCCCATCATCATAATCTTGGATACCATCTTTAGCGTCTTCATCATCTCTCTTCTCTTAGTTAATCTAATTAATGTAGGTATTCGTGTAATTTCTTAGTGTCTTTATGTTTTCTCAGTTTTGACAAAGCCTTCGCCTCAATCTGACGAATACGTTCCCTTGTTACCGCAAATTCCGCACCCACTTCTTCCAAGGTATGTGGACGACCCCCGCCAATTCCAAAACGTAGTTTAATCACTTTTTGCTCACGCTCAGACAATGAACCTAAAATTTCTGCGATTTGCTCTTTTAGCATCTGCGCTGCCGCTGCATCCTCCGGCGAAACACGGCCCTCATCCTCAATAAAGTCCCCGAGTACCGAATCCTCATCCTCTCCATCATGACCAACTGCTGCGTCAAGTGAGGCAATATCCTGTTTGATTTTCATCACGTAATCGACTTTGTCAGGCTCCATCCCCATTTCTTTAGCCACTTCTTCCGTTGTCGGCTCCCGGTTTAATTCATTCGTCAGTTTTCTTGTTGCACGCAAAACTTTATTGATGGTTTCCACCATATGTACTGGAATACGAATTGTTCTTGCCTGATCTGCAATTGCACGCGTAATTGCCTGACGAATCCACCAAGTTGCATAAGTTGAGAATTTGAAGCCTTTATCAGGATCAAATTTCTCCACCGCGCGCAGCAAACCCGTATTGCCTTCTTGAATCAAATCAAGAAAATCAAGACCACGACCAGAATAACGCTTAGCAATCGAAACCACAAGGCGCATATTGGCTTCTACCATCTTATCTTTAGCCTTCTTTTCCCCCTTCACAATGCGATAAGCTAAGTCAGTTTCTTCCTCATTAGAAAGCAGTGGAATTTTACCGATCTCCCTCAAGTATAATCTTACAGAGTCATCTGCAAACTGGTCTACGTTCTCTGCCGTAATCTCAAGATCCTCATCAGAAAACTCGTCATCTTCCGAGAGATCATCCAGGCCAGGCTCCTGTGGACCCATATCCATATCGCGAACAGCAAAAAGCTCCTCGTCTTCATTATTCTGTTTATTATTTTCTTCCACGATCGCTTTTTTCATTACATCAATTTATAACATAAAAAATTAAATTATACAAATTCCAGTTGACAAAATCTCAACAAATCTTCATTAGCTAGCGTAGTAAAATCCCCCGCCAATCTTCCAGGCGGGGGATTTATTTTAACCTTTACGCATGAACGGTAAATTACGGATCACACCCCTAATCTTACTTAGCTTATTATATTTCATCTCATTGAGTAGCTTGTTATGCAGTTCTAATTTTGAAACACCAGCTTTTTCACTATAACACTCCATTACGCTATCCATCATGTCATATAGCATTTTTGCTTTGACATCCAAGTCGTTTCTTTCCTGCTCTGATAAGTTTCTAGCTTCACGGCTAGTAGATAGTTCTATTAGCTCTTTGCGCTTCTTCTCTAGCTCGTTATAAGCATATGCCGCCCCGAACAGTTTATTCTCATCACTGCCCCCAAGATCCTTTGAGAAGTTCTTCATAATTGGACCTAGATGCAGTTCACCAATTAATCGCACCGACTCCCTACTATTCTCATTCTGCATTTTAAGAATTTCTTTAGGAAGAGCTTTAGCTTCTGAAGAATCACGGTAAACATTTTTTCCGCTCAAGAAGTCCTTAACTTTACCAAATATTCCTTTATCTATAAAACCTCTGATATAGTCTTTTGATAAACTTTTTCGCTCATCAATCAGTCTATTTGCTTCATTTTCTTTATAGCCACGAACCTTTTCGCCATTAACTAGGTTCTTATATTCTTCGCTACTTCTTGCGTTATTTAATAGATCAATAGCATCAGAATACTCAGCAAGATTACGATCTTCTTTAAGTTGGTCCATTAGCCCTCTGGCAAAACCATTCAGAGCATTCAAAGCCATCTCATACTCTTCCTTAGAAATCACACCTTTTTGTGACTTAGCAGCCTCAATTTCCTCTTTAGACCCACCCCTCATCTTTACGGCCTCCACCGGATCATACTGGGCAAGTAATTTACCCTTCATGGTTATTGTCTTGCAATATAGATCAGCAAGAGCAGCTTCCTCACCATATTCCTTTTTAAGACGGCTAAAATCTTTGGCATTATAGCCATCAAGAATCATCTTGACTCCAAGCCCTGCCGCTCTCGCTTCAAGATAATCATTGGTATTCCTCTGATCAATAGTTGCATTGTCGAGGAATTCTTGACGAGCCATCTCCTTAACATTCACTTTATGCATCTTGTGCAGGTCAAAATCTAGTATTACCTTAACAATCCTGTTCCCATCCTCATACGCATCTCTTGCCATCGTATCTGGCTCTGGCAACATTGCCTCAAATCTTTTATTTAAGGCAGCCTTTTTCTCCGCTTCTCCAGCGTTCTCGATATTATCTACGTTTTTGTTAGCACCATCATCATGCTCATTTTTGGCTTTTGACCTATTATGACCACCAGCAACTCCACTTCTCATAAATTGCCTAAACTGGGCTGCAGTTACCCCCTCATTATTATCTACGCTACTATCCTTATTTAAGTTAACAATATTATTATCTGTATTTTGTTTATCCATCCCAAGGATCTCTTCAAGCTTCTGCTTTCTTTCCTTGGCTTTTTGCGCTTCTTGCTCTTGTTCTTCTGCAATTTCGCTTACTAGTTTTGCTTTTCTGTCTTCTTCAGGTTCTTCCATTATAGCCTCAAGACTAGATCTCCTATCCCATAATGTAGCAACCTCATCACGTAGTTTTTTAAGCTCTTCTCTTTGTTTACCAGTTAATCTTCCGCCATTCTCTGCTTCATACTTCTTACGTGTACTATTATATTCTTCCTCTTTCTCGTTAACCCCTTTTACAGCTTCTGTGTATCTCTCATTCTCATCTTTCATCCTTTTTTCAGCCATAAGAACGCTTTGTCGTGAGTTGAAGTCCTTATTAATATTCTCATTCACTTTTTCAAGTGACTCCAACTTATGGTTCATTAATGAATCACTAATTTCGCCTTTCTTATTTCGCGAGATAATTGATTTTCTGATCTCCTCAGTATTCTCTAGTTTTTTAATCTTAATCTCATCATTTTCAACAACCTTAGAGTTTTGGCCAATTTGATCCATGATATCATTCACAACATAAAGAAACGCATCATCATTATGATCTGCATTATAATTATTGCTTGCATTCTTCAAACGATCTTGTACTGAAAAAATCTGTCGTTTAGCCAAATCCTTATCAGTATAACCCAAATCAAACCCCTTCTTCATCTGTGCTGAAAATTCTGCATTCAAAAAATTCACAATCGCCTGTCGCTTTTTACCGTTTCCAATATCTTCTTTAGAAAATTCGAAACCTTTTTTATCCTGCTCTTTATTTTGCTCAAGATTTTTATTCTCATTATTATCTACAGGAAGATCATCGATATTATTTCCACCCCCAAGACTATTCATATTTTTCATTTTTTATTCTCCTATGCCTCAAGATTTGTCATATTTTAATTAAGCTAAAAATTCTTCACGAAAATTCAACATTGCTTTTCGTGCAATCTGGGTTGTATCAATTCCAGCCTCTCTTACAATTTCCGCGATCAACTCTTCGCTGGCTCGGTTTTCATCATAAGCAGCATTGATTTTATCTAAAAGATAATCTGGTAGATTCATTAAAATCTCCGTCATCACAGCATCACTTAGCCTCTCTTCCAGTTCTGCTCTCAGTCGATCAGTTTTTGGCACTCTTTTCTCGTCGATCATCTGATCCACAAACTTTGCAAGAGCCTCCTTTTGAGATGTGGTAAAAGTATTACCCTCGTCTTTCATGCAAACACCCTTTCAATTAAAATATGACTTTTAAATAAATATAACGCTTATTCTTTAAAATGTCTAGCTTATAAGCTGGAAAAATACACTTCGTAAACTTCCTCTATTCGCGTCTCAGCTGCTCAATCTGCTTCAGGATCTCCACCGTTTTTTCCTCGTCGTTCTCGAATTCTACCAATTTCTCCGTCAATTCTCGAGTCTTGCGTTTCTTCAGCTCTTCCTTGTATCGACTATTTAAACTTGCCACTTCACGTGCTAATGCCTCGCCTTTCATTCCGGCATATTTTTCTTCAAAAATCAAAGAGAGCTCCTCCAACCTCATCTCGTCTTCCGGGATTTCAAGCCCTATCTCCTGTCCCACCGCTCCCCCATAAACCAAAATTGCTTGCAAGCTATCCTCAAGACTCTTCATTACTGCCATCGACTCACCGAGTCCAGAGCCCATCGTTTCCTGTTCTTTCGTCGCCACCGGCTTTAGTCGCACCGTTTCCGCCGTAATCTTCTTCGCCTGTAAATCCTCAACCGTCACATCTAGCTTTCTTGCCACCATCTGTTCATAATGCTTTCGCTCCACCGGATCTTCTATATAAGAAATAATCTTCATTGCCATATCAGAATATTCCTTCTTTCCCGGCCCCGTCATTAGATTCAACTTACTCTCATATTTTTTTAAGATCCAATCCACCGCCGGCATTCTTTCCTCCACGCATTCTTGCCACAATTTTGGATCAATCTTAATTAACTCGTCTGGATCTTTTGCCTTTCCATAGCCCGAAATTACCGACAATGAAATTCCAATTTTTCCCGCCAGCATAATAGCTCGCTCTGCCGCCTTCACCCCAGCCTCATCTCCATCGTATGCTAAACGTATGTCAGTTGTTAATCTCGACAAAATTTTCAGATGATTTTCCGTCATTGCTGTTCCTGAAGTCGCCACCGCCTCCTTCACTCCCGCCTGATGTGACGAAATCACATCCATATTTCCTTCCACAATCACCACAAAATTACTTTTTCTGATTGCTTCTTTCGCCTGTGAAAGTCCAAAAATAAATCGCCCCTTATTAAAGAGTCTCGTCTCCGGCGTATTTAAATACTTTGGTTCTCCCTTCTCGATAATTCTACCCGTAAAACCGATCACTTCTCCGGTATTAGCATCCAAAAACGGAATCATCATCCTGCCCTTAAAAAGGTCCCCATCGAATCGGTTCACCAGTCCCGCCTCTCTCGCCTCTTGTAAGGAGTATCCCTTTTTTTTCAAAAACTCCATCAAACTATTCTTTGAATTCGGCGCATAGCCAATTCGAAAATCCACAATCGTATTTCTATTTAACTTTCGACTATAAAATACATACTCACAAACCGACTTGTTCTTCGCTAGACAAACCTGAAAATACTTACATGCCAGCTCTATCACTTCCTTAGCTCGCATCTTAAGACGTGCATTCACTTCATCGCTTTTATCGTATCTTTTTAACTCCACCCCCGCTTGTGCAGCCAGTTTTTCCAAAGCCTCTCGGAAAGTAATCCCCTCTACCTCCATAATAAAACTAAAAATATCTCCGCCCTTATTCGCCGAAAAATCATGCCAAATCCCTTTCTCCGGCGACACCATAAAAGAAGGTGTCTTATCCACACCCCAAGGCGATCGCCCCTTCAGTGTTCTCCCAGCTCTCTTAAGCTCGATATACTGCGAAACTACATCCTCAATTGGCAACCTTGCACGAATTTCCTCCTTAGCTTCCTGCATTAAGACTTCATTCTCCAATCTATCGACTTCCTCATCAGGTCTTCCTCCACGTCTTTTCTAAATTATACCATCTCAAATCTGTTATGCTATAATAATCATATGGATAAAATGGCATACTTGCAACAAATTGCGAGCGACAATAAACACCATCATAAACCTTCTGGTTCAGGGTTTGATATTCTTTCATACCTTACACCCAGAAATATTCTTATCGCCGTTATTTCTATCTTCTTCCTCATCGGGGCATCACTACTTTTTAATACCAAGAAAACCATCGATACTCGTGACCGCGATCTTCTTATTCGAAGCTATTTTATGGCAAAATATCTCAACGACGAAACAATTTCAAAATACGGCGATCTCTTGAAGTCTTCCGATCTTCGCGCTTATACCGCCTCTCTCAAAACAGTTCTTAGCGAACTTATGCTCACCGAGTCCAAATCTCTCAACGAAGAGTTTGGTATCGAAGACGTTTCCGATCTTGAAGAAGATATTATTGCCCAAGATGAGAAATCTAAAAACAAAACCTTAAATTCCACTCTTGAAACCGCCCACCTTTCCGCCCATCTTGACCGTGTCCTTGTTCGCGAATTCACACTTCAGCTCACCTATCTCATCAACTATCAAACTGAAGCTCACGAACGCACAACAAAATCCAACGCCAAAACCGCAACAGATACAGAAATTAAAAATCTCACCAATCTCAAAAACAATTACGCCACCTTCAATACTAAAGCCGTCTAATCACTGTAGTAATATTTTGGTTTTCGTTTATAATTAACATTATGAAAAACCCTGATTTAAAAACCGATTTAAAGAAACTAAAGAAAAAAATTACAAAAGTTAATCCCATCCTTAAAGAATTTCGTGACTTCATTAATCGCGGTAGCGTTCTTGATCTAGCTGTAGGTGTTATCGTTGGTGGAGCCTTCAACAAAATCATCAGCTCCTTAGTCAACGACCTTATTATGCCTGTCGTCGGCGTCGTCCTTGGTGGTATTGATTTTACTAGCCTAGAAATTACCATCCCTAATTTCTTTGGTGGAGCTGGCGCAGCCCACATTCGCTACGGTAACTTCATCCAAAACATCGTTGACTTCCTCATTGTTGCCTTCTGTGTATTTATCTTCATCAAATTAATTAATAAATTCTCAGCTAAGAAAGAAACTGAAGTTGAAACTGAGCCAACCACTGACGATAAAATTCTTGCCGTTCTCGAAGAAATTCGCGATCAACGCAAGAAATAACTAAAACCGAGTTTTAAAAATAGCCATTAATTGGCTATTTTTTCTTGTCTTAAATAATCTTTATGCTAAAATTAGTATATCTAATACTCTGTCTATCGAAATAATTAGGTTATATCAAAAATACAAAAAAGGATTAATATATGTCAAAAAATAGTAAATCAAAGGCGATACAAAATCCTCTGGGTTCAATTTATTTTACAATTTTCAGCATCCTTCCAGTTCTTATAACAACCGTATTATTATCATTTTTTGCTCTTTTCCCAAATAATAAAGTCTCTGCTACCCCCCCCCGTTTCCCCAACTAACCCTAGCCTCTCTATCACTGTAGATACCGCTGCCAACATCCATTTTAATGCTACCGACCTTAATAACTCTGCTTTTAAAAGCCAGGCCTTTGGTGTTAAAGTCACAACCGACTGCCGTACTGGTTACACCATTTCACTTTCTGATCAGGATGAAGATACTAACCTAAAAAGCGCCAATCCTCTAAATACAACCAACATTGCTTCGATCACAGCCGACACCGCAGCTACCAACTTCACTGCTGGCACTTGGGGCTACTCACTAGACAACACCACCTTCAAACCCATCGCCAAGAAGTCCGCTCCAGTTGCAGTTAAAACCACCAACACACCCACCCCAACCACCGGCGAATCTACTAGTATCTTCCTAGGTGTCAAATCTGCCGCCACTCTCCCCACCGATACCTACAGCGACGTTCTTGAAGTCTCCGTTGTCACTAATTACGTCCCGAATACTGCCACCTTCCTCGATGGTAACGCCTTTAGTGCTCTGATTAACACTAATATCCTGGCCAACACCAATAACCTTCGTCTCTTCCAAAAATCTCCTACTCCTCCAGCCGCGGTCTTTGCCACCGCCAATGTCGCCTCCGCTGACTCCGAGTTACCAATTTATCTTTGGTATGACCCAGCTCAAAATGCCATGCTCTGGTGGACCCTAGCTGAACACGTTTACGCCAATCCAGACTCCACCCACATGTTCTACTTCTCCCATCTCCATCAAAACCGTGGCCACCAAATCTACCTTGACCTGCGTGGCATCGATACCAGTCGAGTCACCAGTATGCATGGTATGTTCTTCCAAGACAGTACAAACCTCGACTACATCACTGGTATCGATCTCTCAGAATTTAACACCAGCAACGTCACCACTATGTATGGTATGTTTGACGGACCATCAAATATCTCCTCGCTCAATCTTTCCACCTTCGACACCTCCAAGGTAACAGATATGAGCCATATGTTCCGCCATAAACAAAATATCTCTAGTTTAAATCTCTCAAACTTCGACACCAGTCGTGTCACTTCCATGGAAAGCATGTTCCGTCACATGTACGGCCTTACCAACTTCAGTCTTCCAAGCTTCAATACGTCTAACGTCACAGATATGGCATACATGTTTGAAGACGTCAAAAATCTTGTTTCCCTAGACCTTACCAGTTTCAATACTGCCAACGTTCAAAACATGGAAGGGATGTTTGAGCACGATGCTGTCCTCCAAACCATCCGCGTTTCCAACAACTTCGTCACAAACTCCGTCGTAAGTTCCAACAACATGTTCGCCTACGCCTTCCAGCTTGTTGGTCAAAACGGCACCGCCTACAGCAGCACTAATCCAAGCGACAAGACTTACGCTCGTGTCGATCAACCAGGCATACCAGGTTATTTCTGGCTTTAACATCAGAACTCTAATCAATAAAATAGCCCTTCGGGGCTATTTTTAATTCGCTGATAAGTTAAAACTTAATTAAATTATTTATTCAATCTCTTTAGTTAAATTATAACTTAATCTTACCATATCATATATTTCATCAAGTGGAATCTGTCCACTCATTACAATCTCAATCCCACCATTCCCGAAATAACGTGAAACCATCACCGACTCATATTGTTCCCTCAAAAGCTTCGATAGATTTCTATCCGTTCTTACTTCCACTGTCTTCTTACGGTCTACCAGAAAAGCCTTGTCATTTGGAGCGAGAAAAATCTCCCCCTCCTTTTCACCATTCTTGGCAAACAAATCCTTCATTTTATATTCCCCAATTCCCCCCACTTCTGCAATTAAAAATTCCATTTATCCCTTCTTTATAAAACTTAGATAATATTTAATTTCTTCAATTGACCCCTCGATATCATCCAATGCTCGATGCGCCTCCCTCTTTGTAAATTTTTTATTCAATACGTTCTCAAAATAAATCTTCCACGCCGATACGTCAAACATTCGATAATGCAGTCTTCGATCAAGCTCTGGCCACTCCTTCACAATAAATCTTTTATCTTGATGGATCGAATTCCCCGCCAGATAGACTTCCCTACCAAAATTTGCATCAATAAATTCAAGTAATTCTTTCTCGACCTCAGAAGAATCCCGTCCTTCTTCATTCTGACTTACCAGCGCCTCATAGCTTTCTTTATTTCTTTCCCAGAACTCCCCCACCATTCGCTCTTTCATTAATTGCTCCGGCACCTTCACCACGGCGGTCATCTGATTAATTACATTAAACTGCCAGTCGGTTGCAATCACTGCCACTTCAAGTATTCGATCTTTCTCTGGATCTAAGCCTGTCATTTCGAGATCCATCCACAATAGCTTTGCCTTCTTCATTTCTACATCTTTTCCGGAACTTCAATTCCTAATATATTTAAACCATGCGTTAATACTTTTAGATAAGCCAGCACAATCGCACCACGCTCCACCTCATACTCGCTCCCCACCACCTGTACATTTTCATAAAAACGACTAAATTCCTGTGCAACTTCATATAAGTATGTACATAGTTTACTTGGAGCTAGTTCACTTACTGCCTCCCCCATCACTACCCTGTATTGCATAATTTTTTTGATCAAATTCTTTTCAACACTCTCGAGAGCCCATTCTTTTTGTTCAACTTTTTTGTTCACTTTCTCAACTTGAGATTCCAATATCTTTCCCAATACCTTCTGTGCACGCACTGCCGAATATTGTAAGTATGGACCCGAATTACCAGTCATTGATACTGACTCTTTTACATCGAAAATAATATCTCCCCCAACCTTATATTTTAAGAAAGCATAGCGTATTGCTCCCAGCAAAATTTTCTCATCTACAGAAGCTCTATTTTCTTCCCCCTTGCTACGACTCACCTCCTCTTGTACTTTTGCTAGTTCCCCTCGAATCAATTCGATTACATCAACCGCCTTCAAAAAGTTACCTTTTCTTGAAGACATCTTCTCTCTGCCAGGTAATTTAACCTGGCCATGAGTTAAGTGTAGCGTCCTTTCTGGCAGTTCTGGAGCATACTGTTCGACAGATTTTAACACTACCTTCATATAATCAATAATGTCATTTCCAGTAATAATAATTGACTTATCAAAATGATAATCATCCCATTTCGTAAAAATCAAACCGATATCTTTTGCTTCATAGGTTGGTAAACCATTCTTATTAATAAAAACTCTGGTGTGTAAGCCATACTTTTCGCCCTTAAAGACAACCGCACCGTCAGATTCTTCATAAACGCCAGCCTTCAATTCCTTAGTTACCATTTCGAGTCCCTTACCAGCAACGGTAGATTCTGGATAATAACGGTCAAATTTCACACCAATCCTAGCATAAAAATCTTCAAAATACTGGTAGCTAGCTTTTCTTCCCCAGAAGTAAATCTTAGCTAACTCCAACTCTTCTTCAATCTCAGTATTCCCCCCATTCTCGAGCGACTCCTCGAGCTCAGCAATCACCGACTCCCCCGCTTCTGCGATTTTATAAATCAACTTGTTAATCTCAATGATTTTTTTCTTCGCCTCTTCGGCTTCCTCGTAAGCCGTCGACCCTTCCACATAGGTTTTTGATAAAAGTTCTGCTTTTTCAGTCGTCGTCATTACTTCCGAGATTTCATCTCGATGCTTAAGTAGCGCATACATATTCTTCGCTACATGAAGCCCCACATCTCCACCAAAATTAGCACGTACTACATTGCCCCCAGCAAATTCCACGATTCGGGAAATCGCATCACCCACCATCGAGGTATACAAATGTCCCACGTGAAGAATTTTAAAAGGATTTGGATCAGAGAATTCACATATCACTGTCTTATTCAAATATTCATCTCGTGATATATTTTTCAAAAAGTCTTTCTGGTATTTTTCAATTTCATTCACATAAAACCCGTCACTGAGTTTAATATTGATAAACCCAGGTCTTGCAATTTCAATATATGAAATTACCTTTTCAGAAGCCTCATCGAGTTCTAGGGTTTTTTCACGAATCTCCTCAGCCACCTCAAACGGATTCCTCTTTAAACTCTTCACCAAACCCATTGCCACATTTGATGCAAAATCCGCACCCGTTTCCTTCGGAGCCTCAACTAAATTTATTTCAGCCTTAACATCGTACAGCGCTAAGATCGCCGCCCCTAATAACTCTCTGATTTTTTCCATACCTATATTTTAACACACAAAAACTTACCCCTAGAAATTTACCAGATCAAGTAATCAACTATGTTTAGTTTGACGCCAACGTGTCCATGAATGATTGAAATAGTGGGTGCACATTCAGTGGTCGGGATTTTAGTTCAGGATGAGCCTGTGTGGCCTGGAAGAATTTACAATCTGGAGCCTCCACAAATTCCACCAATTTACCATTTGGCGATGTTCCTGACACTTTAATTCCTCCTTCTTCAATCTCCTTCAAGAATTTCTGATTCACTTCAAAGCGATGACGATGTCTCTCTACAATTTCCTCTGCCCCATAAATTTCCGCAGTCTTGCTTCCCTTTACTAATTTCGCCTTGTAGTCACCGAGTCTCATTGTACCGCCAGTTGATTCTTTCCCCTTCTGGTCATCCATAATGTAAATTACATTATTTTTAGTTTCTGGCTCAAATTCTTCAGAAGTCGCACCCTCGAGTCCTGCCCGCCTTGCAGCCGCAATACATGCCACCTGCATTCCTAAACAGAGTCCAAGATAAGGTTTATCATTCGCTAAAGCAAACTCCGCGGCCTTAATTTTTCCTTCAACACCACGCACTCCAAAACCTCCAGGCACTACCAGCCCATCGACTGCTGCAAAATCTTTATCTTCTGCCTTTTCGGCATTGATCCACTTAATCTCAAGATTCACTCCACTCCAAGCTGCTGCCGCCTTCAATGCTTCAGTAACACAAATATAAGTATCTTCATTCCCCACATACTTAGCTACAAGTCCCACTTTCACGGTCTTCTCATACTTTTCAGCTCTTCGCTTCGAAAATTCCAACCATTTTGTCATATCAGGCTCGGTATCGTCCCCCACAAAATCATTCAAAATCTCAAGTACACCCGATTTTAAAACATTGAATGGTACATCATATACCGAGTCAATATCTGGCAAATTCAAAACTGCCGTATCCGAAATACCTGAAAAACGCGCAATCTTCTCGCAAATCTCTCTTGGTGCCGGTTTTTCCGTACGACAAACCACCACATCTGGAATAATTCCAAAACCTCTTAGATCTTTCAAAGCATTCTGCGCCGGCTTTGTTTTTAACTCCTTCGAAGTATTAATCCAAGGCACATATACCACATCTACATACAAGCAGTTTCGGCGGCCAACTTTATTTGCAAACAACCTAATCGCCTCGATAAAAGATAGCCCCTCATAATCCCCCACCGTACCGCCAACTTCCACAATATGTACATCCGAGTCTTGTGAGGCCTTCATAATCTTCTCTTGCACCAAATTCGTAAAGTGTGGCACTAGTTGCACTGTTTTCCCATGGAAACCGCCTGCTCGCTCTTTTTCAATCAACTCTTTAAAAATAGATCCCGATAAGGTAATTGAATAACGATTTGTTTCAAAATCCAAGAAGCGTTCATAGTGTCCAAGGTCAAGATCCGTCTCCACTCCATCATGTGTTACATAGCATTCACCATGCTCCACTGGATTCAAAAGCCCCGCATCCACGTTAAGATATGGATCACACTTCTGCATCGTCACCTTATAGCCTTTAGCCTTCAAAATCGCCCCCATCGAAGCAGCCGTAATTCCCTTACCAACTCCAGACAACACGCCGCCCGTCACAAAAATATATTTGCACGGCTTACCGCTATTTTTTCTTGTCTCCTCTTTTTTTGTTTCCATATTTTTATTTACCATGGGACACCTCTCCTTTCGCCCACGCCTTAACTTTTTTAAAACAAGATTCACCTCTGAATCAATACCCTCATTTTAGCATAAACACTAAAAATAGCTAGCGTTATGCTAGCTATTTTCTAGGGTTTCTTAATTGAAAAAACCTCCCCACAATTTGCACAATGAAAATCGTATTTTTCACTTGAAGCAAAATACCCCATCATCGCTCCAACAAGCCCCATCATCATTTTTCCAAAAATCATTCTCTCCGCCGTCGAACTCCCACTCTTCCCCATCGGCGTCACCTTTAGACTGCCACATCTTGGACAAGTTACCCTATTCGATGTTACAAACTGCGCACACATATCTCAACCTTTCTAAGTCAGATTATATCACACAACGTTTTATCCTATTTCTTCACCAGAGTCTTTTCTTTTAGTTGGTATACTACGTCTGCCGCCTTCGCCACTCTATCACTATGTGTCACCACAATTACACATTTATTATCTTTATGTGCCACATCTTTTAAGATCTGAATGATCTCTTCCGTCGTCTCTTCATCCAAATTTCCCGTTGGTTCGTCCGCAAGCACAATCGGCGCACTTGAAACTAATGCCCTTCCAATCGCCACACGTTGTTGTTGTCCTCCTGATAAATGCATAATATTTCGGCCTGCCATTCCTTTTTCTAGCCCCATCCGCTCCAAAATCTCACCATCTGCTTTCGAATTCACCAATTTTAAGTTTTCTAACGGCGTTAAATAATCAATCAAATTATAGTTTTGAAACACCAAGGCAATATTATGCTTCCTATGGTATGAATAACCCATTGCGGCAATATCAATCTTATCTACCAAAATCTCACCCGCCGTTGGAGTATCCAGCCCTGCGAGTAACCCCAAAAATGTTGATTTTCCAGAGCCTGACTTTCCTACCACTGCATAAAATTTCCCCTTCTCAAACTCCACACTTGTTGGCTTCAATACCTGTACTCCCGTATTTTCGTAAGTAAATTCCACCTTATTCATTTTTAAAATTGACATATTCCTCCTATTTCATCTTCGTTAAAATTGCTTTAGGTTTTAATCTCATCACTGATACCGAGGCTCCACCCACTGCCAAAAGAATCACCGCCCCACCACACATGTATACTCCGAGGTAGTCTAGTAAATCCAATTGTTTTCGGCCTAGAACCACATCCGTCGTATTTCCCGACTGATCGGGGTTCGCTTCACTCATAATCTTCTCCGTCAAAGCTCCAGCTGATAAATTTCCTAGAAAAATTGCCGGACCAAAACAAAGCGTTGCTATAATAATTAGCTCAATCAACATCTGCCAGAAGATATTCGCCTTTGTCTTACCAATCGCAAGTAGCGTACCAATCTCATGAATTCTTCCTCTAAACCAAAATAGTAGTACAAACCCTAGGACCAAAATCCCCATCACGCTCACTCCAACCAAAATCTTCGCCAACAATTTTTCAACATTTTCTATTGTCTGATAAATCGTTTCTTTTTTTGCAAAGTTATTTTCCAGACTCAGCTCTTTCCAATCTAGCTCCAGCTTTTTTACTGAGCCAATCACCTCATCCACTCGCTTCGGATCGTTGACCAAATATTTTACTAGCTGGTATTCTAGGTCCTTTTTAAGTCGCCCCAGCGTCTTTATCCCCACCAAAAATCGGTTTTCAATCATCTCCGCCCTAAAGGTCTGTTGGCTATCTTTCCCTGAAAACACCCCCACTACTTTTAGCTTGAGCTTCTTTTTGTAAAGTCCTACTTCAACTTCATCACCGACCTGAATTTGATTTAACGTGGCAAATTCCTCATGAATTAGCACCTCATTCTCCGCCCCCTCGGATATTCCTCTCCCCCTCACTATTTCATACTTTCCATTCAGGAATTCTTCAATCTCCGCACTTTCACTTATAAAACTAGCCACCAAGGTCTGCTTTTCCTCCTTATGATCAAGCGTCACGCCTCTGTCGTTACCCTCTACTAGCTTGTAGTGAGGGACTTCCAGCAGTTCATCCGCTTGAAAACTCGCTTTTTGAACTCCCTGAACTTTTAAAATCTCCTGCGCCTCGCCGTCTTTAATTAGTCCCCTCCCCGCCCTTAGCGTAAATCCTGCATGAAAATTCCTGTTCAAAGTTTTTTTCAATTCATTAATCGATTTTCTTACCACTGCGCCTGAGATTAATGCCGCGAATATTAGACACATGATGAGCAGTAATGTTAAACTTCTTGTCCATTTTCGTCTCACCGCCAACCAAGCACGCCAAGCCACTTCCATTTTCTACTCCATTTCCATCAATAGTTTCTTTGGCTTCAATTTTAAGATTGGTGTTGCTGCAATTAATACTGAAACAATAATTACTATTACTCCGAAAATTCCCGTACCAACTAACAACTTAGGTTCAACCTTCACCTCAATATGATCGATCGTCTTCGTTGACACTGAAGAATCAGCATCTGCACCAAAGTTTCCCCCTCGCAAAGATTGATTAATCTCCTTAGTTGTATTTTTTGATGCTTGAGCCACTAAGTCATTCCCGATATTCTGCGCCACTGCCCTTGATGTGAAATATGACAGTCCAAAACTCACCACAAAAATCATTAAAATCTCTAAACAAAACTGCAGGACAATCTTTGTTTTAGAAACACCAATTGCGAGCAAGACTCCGATCTCTTTTCTTCTTTCATTGATCCATAGGAATAACACCAGTGCCAATACCCCGACTCCAATCACCATACCAAGTACCATCACTCCAAATACTAATCCGTAGATTCCACTCAGCGTACTTGTGATGCCCGCAAGTTCTTGTTCACTTTTAGTTAGCTGATACATCTTCCAGTCTACTGGTAACTTTTTCGCCTGCTCCAGCACCTTCCCCATCGTACTAATATCTTTTGCAAAGAATGTTACATTCTGGTAAATTTCATTATCCAAATTTACCTTATTCACTTTTCTAGTGGTTGCAAGATCTGTATAGAAAATATTCTCAAATAACTCTGAACGCACCGCCGCCTTTCGTGAATTTTTACCACTAAAGATTCCTACAATCTCCACTTCTGCCGACTCGTGGGATTTCTGTAGATTATCTGGATCATACGGATTGGCCTGAACTTTTAATTTACTTCCTATTTTTAAATTATTTTGTTTTGCAAAATCCTCGTGCACCAACACTTTAAATTTATCATTTTCCGTAATATGTCTACCAGCAACCAATTTAAATGTTTCTGTACGAAATTTAAGCTCATGTGCCGAATCATTTACCCCCATAAAGTTCACTGCTTCGCCATACTCTTTTTCTTTTTTTGCATCATAATCCGAAGCTCCACCCGGTAATCTAATCTGCTTTGCATTTTTCAAATCCACCAAAGCGTCCATTCTCCTCACACTACCAGTCACGCCGTCAAGCTTTGCAATCTGCTCAATATCTTTATTTTTCACCGTACCAGCCCCTCTCGGTGTCCCCAAATTATATCTAGCATTATTTTCCAGCACAAACGCACTTTGCACCTTCTTTCCGATCTCGCTTGCCGCCTGGTCGGTAGCATTTTTAATTGCTAGTCCACTTAAAATCACTGAGGAAATCAAAATCAAAATCACCGTCATGATCAAAGTTTTCATTTTCTTACGTGTAATAAAATGCCACGCTCTTTGTATTACTTCCATATTCTTCCTTTCTTCATTAAAATATCATTCCAATATGAAATTAATATGAAATAAAAATAAGAACCCTAACCGTGTTCTTATTTTTATAAGTAATTACCCTAAAAATGCTTCAAGTTTTTTCTTTAATTCATTGCCATCAATTTCCGCCAAACGGCCACCAGCCAACCATTCTTCATTAGTAATGTCAATCAAACCAAGCTGCTGATTACTGTTAAAGTCTTCTAAATCTTCATCATTCTTAAACTCGAATTCCAACACTACGAGACCAGCATGTCGTCCACTAAAAATGTCGAGTTCACCCTGCCATCCTGAGACATTCACAATATAACGTGTCTTTTCAACGTTTGACTCAATTCCGGCAGCTAATGCAAAAAATTCTTCCCTTGATAATGGGATACTTGTTTCCATCATCTTTGTCGAATCTCCCTCCACCAACGGGCGCTTTCTCGTAATCACAAACTCGTCATTTTTCTGTCTAAGGCGCAGGTCCTTGTGTGCATCGCCGTTAGGTATATACACGTCATTCATCATTTTCTTTGAATCTACTATTACCGCCCCCATTAGCTCCTCAATCTTCTCTTCCGGTACCAAAAAACGTTTCTCAATTTCAAGTTCTTGCATATATACTCCTCACTCGTGATTATTATTACCTACTATTATACTAAAAAACGGAGCGTCGCTCCGTCTATCCTTTATCTAATCATATCTCAACGATTAAACTTTTCTTACCGGTGGAAAATACCACTCAACCTTTTTTGCAAACCCCTCAAGATCCTGTTCATGAATTTCTTTCAATAAATTAATCGACAATCCGTCTTGATTATCCGACATAATTACCCCGTCTGGGTTTAAGAACAAACTTCTATATCCAGTATTAGCCGCTCTTTCCGAAAAACCACATCTCGTCACCATTACCTGCTTATCATCTTTTTCATAAAGTGTTTGCCAAGGAGTTTCCACCATCATCTTAAATCCCAAAGACCATAGCTTATCATCAATTTCTTCAAACGGCACCACCAATTCATTATTTTTATGAGCAAGGTCAATAAATTTTGCCACTCCATTAATTCGATCCGCAAAGTTGATTATTCTCATCATTTCTTCTGGCGAATCATTTATACCCCTTATTACTGTAGAATTTAAATGTATCAAAAGCTCCGGTAGCTGCGATCTCACCGCAATAATAGTATCAATTACTTGACTCAATGGATAAGACGAGCGAGTCATTTTTCTATACTTATCCTTATCTAAAGTATGTAATGAAATATTCAACTGGCTATTTTTATCTAAAATCTTTTTAGGACTAGCAATCAAAGAAGCATTAGTTACAGTCGTAATCTTTACCCCCTCGTCAGCAATCAGGCTACAGACCTCACCATAAATCGGTGAAACTAGTGGCTCACCACCAGTAATTGTTACCGTATCCCATCCCCATAAATGTTTTGCTGCCCTCACCGCAAAAGTATAATCCTTGGGCGACAATAACATTGGTGTGCATTCTTCTACCAACCCCTCACTATGACAGAAAAAACATCTGTAATTACAAAATGGCGTAATTACAACCCTAAATTCATTTCCATTATTCATGGTAAATTTTCCTCCTATAAAAGTGCTATCTCTTCTTTATCAAAAAAGAGAACCTATACATTAATAGCATAGTTCTCTTTCGCATGCAATTTACCATATAGTTCAAATCTGTCACTTAAACCAAATCTCAAACTTCATCCCACCTTTATACGCAGAAAATCGATACCGCAAACCGAATCTTGTTAGAATATTCTTTACAAAATAAAGTCCCATTCCGTTTCCCTCAACCTCGTTATCTCGTCGATAAAATGGATCAAACAGTACTGGTACCTCTTGCGCTCCTATCTCCTCTCCCTTATTCCAAATCGAAAGTTTCCTTTTTTCACAAACAATCTTAATTACACTTCCCGCCTCTGCATATTTCACCGCATTGGAAATTAAATTTGAGAACACTTCTCGCATGGCCGATTGATTTGTCTGTATTTCCATCCTAGAAATCCGACTTTCAAAAGCAATCTCTCGCGTCTTCGCTAGTAGTTCATATTCAAGAATCACCTCCTGCACCAAGCTACCAACATCAACCTTCGCTTTTTTCCCTTCATCGCCCCGACTTGTATACAAAATTTGTTCAATCATTTTTGACATCTTTTCCACCACCAAAATTGCCGCTTCAAGTTTTTCCGGATAGTCCTCCGTTCTCACTGTACCAATCAACATATTTTCCAGCATGATATGCAAGCTTGAAAGTGGTGTCTTTAATTCATGTGAAGCCCCGCGAATTAAATCGACTTTTTCCTTTTCAAGCTTTGAGATCAGCCCCTTCTCCTTCTCGAGTCGTCCAATCATTTGTCTTAAGTTCAAATATAATCTATTAATATCTTCAGCAAGTTCCCCGATTTCATCCCTTCTGGATATCTCGCACTCCACCTCCTTCATTTCTCGCATCTTTTCAGTCGTTATAGCAATTTTCTTAATCGGTTCAACAATTAAACGGCTATAAATATATGAAAAAATCAAGGCAACGACAATTGAACACAAAAACGAAAAAGGCAAAATTTTTAAAGTCGCCTCTCTTGCCTCTTTTAGAGACTCCACGTTCGAAAGCATCTGCACCAACACAGCTCGCCCCGTTGCATCCTGCGTTTCAGTATTTGAAACTAAAATAGAACCTAATTGTTCATTATTCACGAGTGGTATCGTTTCATTCCCCAAAAGCTCCTCTGTCACAATATCTGCCCCCGAAAAACCTTGTAAATGCTGCACTTTGCCATCAATCTTTAGATTAAGATTAACGTTTCGCTGCATTGCAAACTCTTCACAAATCTGTCGTATCACATCGGCTTCTTTTCCAGAAATCTTCAGCGTTAATTCCTCCAGATTTTTCTTTGCTAACTGCTGTTTTTCCGCCGCATAAGTTTGACTCATCAAAACATAAACTAGACCGTGCACTATTATAATTAATACCCCCAAAATTAATGACATACTTAAAAATGTTTTCGGGAAAATTCTTAAGTTTATCTTTTTTAAGCCTTTCTTATTTTTCAACATAGCAATACCCCACACCTTTCACCGTTTTTATACAGTCAACTTGAAGCTTCTTTCTCAAATTTTTAATATAAACATCAATCACCCTATCATATGGCAATTCGTCTTTCCATAATTCCTCCAGAATCTGCTCCCTCCTCAGTGTCACTTTCGGATTTTCTATCAACAGCTTCAACAGTTCAACCTCTTTAGGCTTCAAATCCACATCAACTCCATTTAAATAACCTTTGTACTCCAAGAAATCCACTAACACCCCTTCCCTCACCCACTTTGACACTTCTTCTTTCTGCAGATTCTCCAAAGCACGCCTCAATAATGCTTCAATTCTTTTCTCAAGAATCAATAATGAAAAAGGTTTGCATAGATAATCGTCTGCCAAATTATCAAAACTAGCAAGCTGCGTCCCCTCGTCACTAAGTGCCGTCAACATCAAAACCGGTACCGAACTCACCTCCCGAATCCGCCGTAGAACCTCAATACCATTTTTCTTCGGCATCATTACATCGAGTATTGCCAAATCAAAAGTTTTGTATTCCCTTGAAAATATCATAATCGCCTCTTCCCCGTCACGCGCTTCGGTAACCAAAAATCCACGTGAGCATAAAAAATCACGCACCCCCTCCCTCGCCAATCTTTCATCTTCCGCCAGTAATATTTTCTTTACACTCATCTATTACCAGTATACTAGCTCTCGTAAAATATAAAAATTCTTGTGTTTTAAATTCTCTTAGCAACAATATTTTTAATTAGCCCCGATTTCAGCATATTGACTCATCGACATCTAATTGTATTTAAAAATACTTATGTTAAAATAAAGTTAGAACCTATAGTTGGCTAGTACATTAGAAAAGGAGGTATAACATGCGAAAAATACTAACAGTATTCGCAACAAGTCTTGCCATATCCACCATCTCAACCATCCCCGTCTTCGCAAAAATGGGGAAAGTTAGGGAGACAACCGGCCATGGCATTGTCGGTATGTGGGTTGAGGTAAAAGGTGGCCGCTCTGGTTGGGCAAAACTAACAGACGGCGAAGCCGGAACATCCTACGAAATGACATGGACGTACGACACTCAAGGAAAACCTTTTAAAGTGTCCATCGGATACGGTGGAACACCACAAGAATGGGAGAAATCCATCCAAAGTAACTGGATTGATACAGACTACAGAAATGTAGATTTTACAATCAGACCTAAGATGTTTTTTATACCAATCTGGGGTATTAACGAGTTAATTGTTGAATATCGCTAAACTTCCATATCCTGAGCACGATATAAAACTGCTCATTTTTCATAAAATAAGGAGAATAATCAAGTGGCACAAAATACCAACAAAGAAAAAAATAATAAACTATCATTAATTCTTTCTGTCGCTTCCATCGTCCTTGTTATTATTTCCATCATTGTAAATATTCTCTGGTTCCAATATCTTAATGATAGATTTTTTTTAACACATAAATTCATTTTGGATGTGCCAACAAGAGTAATTGAAGAACAAAATAGAGCAAAATAAGTTCTAGAAGCAGAATTAATTTTTCTATCACTTCCATCTTTCTAGTCATTATTTCCATCATTGTAAATATTCTCTGGTTCCAGTTTCTCTACGAATGCTCACTAATTGTGCAACGAAACGTTCTTGATTTACACACTAAGCTAGATAAATAATAAATCAATGAACAATCTCGATACCATAATTAAACAAGCAAACACTCGTCTGCTAGGTAATCTATACCAGCATCTTTTTAGCGATTATTTTTATACTCTACTAAAAGAAAACCACATTCTAAATTCACTTGATGAAAATTTTACCGCAGATAACTATGACGGAATTGTAGTTTTTTCTAGTACCAATAATTTAATTAATCTCACTAAAGTCTCCGCTCAATTTACGATTGAGCAATCAAACATTATTCGTGCAATTTCCCGAATTAGTTGCGATAAGCAACGCAATGCCACTTATGATCTTAATTCTCTAACTCAAGAAATTTTAGATCTTCATCAATCAATACCCATAAAAAGCATTACCTCGTCCATCAAATCTAAAAATTGCACTTATAAAACTCAATATCTTTCCCTCTCTCATAAATCACCTGATTCTTTTATAGAAAAAGATCTTATCATCGATATAGAAATTACAGAAAATCATCTAAAACCCTTAGCCAGTGCAATTATCAACTCTATCTCAAGCGTCCTCGACCCATACATATATATCTTTCCAGATTTTGTTACCTATATTACTCACGAACAGTGGTCAGATTATCAGATAAATCCAAATTATATTGGCTTAAAAAAACAAATTCGTCTCCTAAAAACCGCAAAAAAACTTTTCCCGAATCTCTTAGAATATTTAAATACTTCGTTAAACGAAATCAAAAATTTAGGATTCATTAATAAATTCCACAGACAACTTCAAACTAAAGGATGTTCAATTTTAGACGAAGAATTAATTATCTCAAGCGGTTTTATTGTCACTAAAGAATATTGGTCAAACATCACAATATCTGACATTGAAACCATATTTTCTAAAATAAATCTTCGAGATTAAATATCCCACAAGTCAAAAATTCATAAAACTAAATTTTTTGATACAATAATTGCATGGATACAGTTGTTTCAGTCAAAAATCTTGTCAAAAAATATAAAAACCACACCGCCGTCGATGGTCTTTCGTTCAGTGTTAAAAAAGGCGAAATTCTAGGGCTTCTTGGGCCGAACGGTTCAGGTAAAACCACGACTATCAACTGCATTCTCTCACTTCTGCAATTTGATTCAGGTCAAATCAAAGTCTTTGGCAAAACCATGCACCCCAGCGCATATGACCTTAAACAAAAAATTGGCGTCATCTTCCAAGAAGTTGCTGTTTTTGACGAACTCACCGTTTACGATAATATCGATTATTTCTGTGGACTATATGTAAAAGACAAAAATACTAGAAAATCCTATATCAAAGACGCCATTAAACTCGTCGGTCTCGAAAAATTCGAAAAATATCGCCCAAAGCAACTTTCCGGTGGTTTGCTTCGCCGCCTTAATATTGCCTGTGGCATCGCTCATAAGCCAGAATTAATTTTCCTCGATGAACCAACCGTCGCTGTTGACCCCCAGAGTCGCAACAATATCCTAAATGACATTAAAAAACTTCGCGATCACGGCGCCACTATTATTTACACAACGCACTACATGGAAGAGGTTGAAGAGCTTTGCGACCGTATTATTATTATTGATAATGGACAAATTATTGCTAGCGGTACCGTTGAAGAACTCAAAAAACTTGCTAAAACCAAAACGAAAGTCGTCGAAGGGCCTACCCTTAACGATGTTTTTCTAGAATTAACCGGCAAAGCCCTTAGGGATTAACATGTTCCTTCATAATTTTAAATACAACATCAAAATCCTCTCAAGAAATAAGTCTCTTCTTTTCTGGAATTTTATTTTCATTCTCATTATGGGGATCCTTTTTCGCATGACTTTTTCCAATATGCAGCAAAGTAGTTCGTTTCAAGCAATCAAAGTCGCCATAATTAATGATGAAAATTATAAAAACGATCTTTATTTTTCAAATGCCATTTCCA